>JBIIER010000010.1:0-107368 GCA_044237745.1 Pseudobdellovibrionaceae bacterium | reverse complement strand
AAGAGCGGAGCGAGTTCAGTATTTTTACATTCAGAAAAATTAGTATTAATACCCACAACAAGATTGTCTTTATTACAGATGGCACCCGATTTTAATTTAAGAGCAATCACTAGTGAGTTAGTGAGGGCTTCTAAAGCCACTCTATTTTTTTGAGCGTAGGCCATGGAGATGGAACCACTCAAATGCGACAAAATCAAATTCCGTTCTCGCACTTGAAGAACCACCACCACAACCACGGAAGAAAACCAAAACAACACTGCCGACAAAACAGAAAGTGCCAGAGGTCTTTTAGCTTTTTTAGTGAACCAATCATTGAGCGTGATCATTTTAACTCAAACACTTCTAAATGACCTTCGTTCCTTCGGAGGGTTAAAGTATTAAACTGAAGCCTATCTTTTCTGATGAGCGCGACAGCTTTTGAAAAACCTAAATGCACGATAGGTACATTAATAAGCGTAGATTTTGAGACTTCTTTATAATGAATATCTAGTTTAGCAATATCTACTATTTTACGACCAGTCTCTAGTAAATCACCAACGCTTTCATTGAAATTCATTGGAGAAAGTATCGCACCATTTTTTCCCAAACGATGATAAATTCCATCTGGATCACCGTTCGCAATACTGAATGCCGAAACAACAATATCTGCATCTGAAGACTTATATAATATCTCTAGATAATCCTTATGAGGTATCACGCCTGAATCATTTGTTAACTTAATTCCACTTTTTTTAATGATATCTACAACCCTTTTACCTGAAGCATGTGCCACAAGTTTCAACGGATGCAATTGATTAGCTTTTTTAAAATCCTCAATACAAGGATTCATTGATTTTAAAGTATCATTCAGTTCATTATCTGAAAGTCTTCCACTTTGTCCTGGTAAATAAATTTGTTGATCTAATGTAAAAAGTCTTCCAGCAGATTGGTCTTGATTTTCTTTAAAAAAATCAAACATCAATTGCTGAATTGCTTGTCTATAACAAATTTTATTAAAAAATCTTCCAGAAAGTAAATTTAACCCTAAAGAGAGGTGCAAAGCATCTTGCCCAGGCACAACAGAAATAGAATCCTCTTTTAACAGATTTTCATCCACTAAATTTCCAGCAATATATGGAATCCCATCAACTTCACCATCTGTTAATTTTTGAAATATTTTATCTGCTTCTAAATATTCAATTGTTGCCGAAGACTTTGGAGGATTTGAATTAAACTGATTAGGACTAAGAAGAACTTTATTTTTATCAACTTCAGAAATGATATACTTTCCAGTACCTATAAAAGTCTCATTGGGTCCATTCTTATGCGAGGCAAATCTATTACCTACTAAATGATCTAATGCCATTCTAAAGGGACTCGTAAAATGTAAAATCAAAGTGTCTGCGCCACGAATTTCTAATCCACTGATACTTTTAGATTTATCAAATTCAGAAAACCCTTTAAGTTTATATAGGACATCTAAAAGACTATTATTTGAGGATTTTGCAACCAGTTCTGCAGAACTCTCCCAGGCTTTTTTATAATCTAAAGCAGTTAAATAACTTCCATCTGAAAATCTTTTTGAAGTATCAATTTTAAATTCAAAAACTGTAAAATCATCGTTCACTGTCCACGACTTTGCACCTAATGGTACAAGAATACCTTTTTCATCCATTCCAACAAGTGAATCGAATTGATTACTCAAAACTAAGTCACCACTTAGAGTATGTTGCAACCCTGGATGCAATGTTTGCCAGTGAGCTGCAAGGGTGAATTTTACCAATTCAGTTTTGGATAAAAATTTATTTTTCAACATATGAACTCCTATCAGAAAAACTAATATGGAGAATCCGCCCACAAAATAGAGAAGATTCATTCTTGAAATCCGCATTTTAATCGGCACTTGGAACTCTTGACACCATCATATTTTCATTAATTTCAATCATACCCTTTTCCATCAAATTTTTTACATGTTTTAACATTTCTTGATTCAATAATTCAGAATCATTAATTCCTGTTAATTTTTGAACTCTCATTCTTGCATCTTCAAAAGTTGTCCCAATAGCCATTTCAGGAAAAAGCATCGATTTAGATTTCATAATTTCAACTCTTAAAGTGCTATTTTGTTCCTCTCCTGCAATATTAAAAGTTCAGAGTGAGCCGCGATGCTAATCGTTGAAACTGGCAAAGCTGCTAAAATACTCAATGTTGCTTTTTTTAAAATTTTCATACTGTCTCCTTGCCCTTAGGGGCTTAAAATTTATTTTAATATTTACTTTTAATTTTGGATTCCTAGCCAACAGCCAGGATCTGGACCTAAATAATTTCCGGTAGATGCATATGCTGCGTTTCGATCTCCACCGCAAATTTTTGAAAACTTGCATTCACCGCACTTTTCAATTTGACCCTTACGAATACTTTTTAAAATGGGGTTTTCATAAAACACACCAGTCAGACCTTCTTTAAACACATGACCTAATTTTAATCGCGATCTGCTGCTCGCTAAAATATTACCTTGATGATCTACAACTAATCCTTCAAAAAATCGCCCACTTCTCCCTAAACCTTGTTGAATCAAATGCATGAGTGGTTTGTGTAAATCTGTTCTGACCCCCGTTGTGGATGAGGCAATCAAAATTTTTTCATAGGCTTCTTTAAGTTCAAGAGGCTTTAATGTGGAATTATCCGAAGAATGTGTTTTAGCGGTGCCAACTTCAATCAAACGAGCAAAGTTGATTTCTTCAACATTTAACTTTAAGGCCAGTTCAAACATATCTTTAATTTGACCAACTGTTTGAGTTGAAAGCACCGAAGCTATGCGCACTTTAAAACCATGGTTTTGCAAAAAATGAATTCCATTAATGGCTTTGTCAAACGCTCCCTGCCCTCGAATTAAATCATGAGATGAAGCCTCTGGACCTTCAAGACTTACTTGAAAGCAAACATTTTTAAAACTTTGCAAAGTCTCAATTGCTTCATGTGATAATTTATGAGCAAGAGTGCCATTTGTTAAAATACCTATGCGGCACTCTTTACCCAAAGATTTTTCAGTTTCTTTAATGGATTTTAAAACATCCACAAATATAGGACTCGTTAATGGTTCACCACCACACACTAAAATATTGGGCTGATATCCCATTGTTTTGATTATTTCTTCATACTGTTTTAAAACAGTCTTCCATTGTGAAAGATCTAAAGTATTTTTATTAATGTGATTTGAATGGTAACAATGTGAACAATTTAAATTACAAGCATTTGTAATATCAATTTGAAGAGGCAGCTCCCGAGAAGGGGCAATAAATTTTAAAATTATTTTTTCAAGCAGCTTACTTAATCCCAAACAATGAACCTCAAAATTCAAAATTTCGTCCATGTATGTTTATTGGCAACCATGCCTAAAAATAAAGTAGGGTCTAAATAAAAATGTACCCTTGCTGCGAAGGTCCCAATCTATCATAATTGGGTCTAAATTCACAAGGCAAATGAACTTTGAACCCTCAAAAATCACAATAATTTATCCTGATTTCGACTAACAAAATTGGGCTCTTCTAAAGAATAAACAGCGTCCGAGAATTCGGACACTGGGTGGGCTGTTAATTATTAGTCAGCTGACGAACTTATTAACAGAATTAAGGGGGGCCTAGTTAAAAATTGCCCGTTGTCGTTTGTTCTTAATTAGATATTTATGTTTTTTTTATTATTTTAACCAATCCACTTATAAATAATTGACCTTCTTCAAAAATCTTATCTTTTGGAATAATCCTTGAACTCGAGATAAGTCCCTTTTGAATCATTTCAAAAACCTCTCTGGTCTCCTCAATTAACTGAACATTCAATGGAATCTCATTATGTGCAGGCCAAATTTTAATATTTGGATTTTTATCAATAATACTTAAAATTAAATCAAGTGAGTTTGCAAAATCATCATTATCACTGTCTTTTAGATGAAGATACATTGTTCCAGAGTATACCAAGTCTCCAACAAAAATATAATTCAAACTTCTCTCATAAAAAGACAAACTTCCTGAAGTATGCCCCGGAGTCGCTATCACCTCAAAAGACCATTTACTAAAATTATAAATGTCTCCTGCGCTCAAGTAACCCGTTGGATTCCAACTTAACTCTCCAATCAATTTGTTATTTTGCCTTTGTAAAATTAAAGGCGTTAATGCATTTTCATTAAGATTCTCTAAAAAATATTTAAGTTGTTTATCTTCATTTTGATATTTAAATTTTTCAAATTCAATTTGAGAAATAAAACAAATCCTTGCAAAACTATTGAAACCTATATGATCGCAATGGGCGTGGGTGCAAATTACTTCAAATTGAGTCAAATCAAAATGAGAGAGTAATTCTTTAAAAGCATTTTCACTCAAACCTAACCCGGTATCTATAAAAAGCCCCTGTTTTTTATCCTTGAACAAATAAAAACTGACTAAGCCTGGTTCTTTGATCCAAAAAACATCCGGAGCAATTTCTTGAACTTCATACCAACTTCCAATAAGTTGTTTCTCAGTTTTCATAAAATCCTAATTTAAAAAAATTATTGTCGATGATTAAGTCTAGGATTCTTTTTCGACCCGCCACCCCTCATTGGTAAGCAGCACAACCGCTTTTTCTTGATATTTACTTCTGATAAAAAACCAATCCGATTTAAAAGTTGAAACAATACAAACGCCAATCTGCTCCCTAAAAAGAACATTTGAAATGTTCGAAATCAAGCCTTGAACCGTTCCAAATGGCATTGGACCCACGATTCTAAAACAGAGCCACCCTGGCTCCGCCTTCTCCGTATTTAAATTTTGACTGAGGTGGGTGGGAGCCATCAGCGATAACTCTTCGTCTGATAAAAATATCGCCACAGGCTCCTTGATGGATTTAAAAAAGGAATTCACCTGCAAAAGGTCTTCATTAGATTTTAGTAAACTGTATTGATAATCCTCTTTTAAAATTTTAATTTTTAAATGTGCGTACTTTGCATCCATAATACCCGCTCTTTTTTTCAATTATAATAACATTAGAAATAGAAATCGGGAGTTTATCAAGTATTTGCTTAAGTGTATCTGAGTTTATATTTTGATACTCCTCAGCCTCATAGCGAGCTATTTGCCGCTCACTCACACCTACTAATTGTGAAAAAGTGGTTCTTGTCATATTTTTAGCAATCCGAAATTTTATCGGAAGCAATAACCAATCTGAGGGTGAATTAATTTTTATAGCTTTGATGCCTTTGGATTTTAATAAATTATAATCTTGCACAAGTGATTCTAATTCTTGAATCAAAGCTTCAGCCTGGATTTTTGCTGCTTTCACAAAAACTGTTTTTACTTTTTTTTGAGGCGAAGATTTTAAGAAATCCCTTGATTTATTGATTTTTTCATTTGTGACTTTTAATTGAAGCTCACTTAGTATCATATACACTCCAACTATTTAGTAAGTTTAATTTTGGTATCGGCAAATAACTAATCTTTACATGACTAATTAGTCATGTCTATTTTGTCATATTATTTAAATCTTCAAAATCTCTAATTTTAAATGAGTTATTTCAGAGGCTTAAATTGCCTCAAAAGTTTCACTTAAATTGAATTTCGAATGAATGTGCGTATTTTGCATCCACTATTAACTCACACCTAATTAGATTAATAATTTTTGCATTAGCGAAATTTACTTCCTGCCAAAACTTTGATCAAGTTTTCAAATTCCATTCCACGTTTACCAAACTTTTGACTTATTTTATGAATTAGTGCTGGTTGATAACTATAATTTTGGAGGTAATTATGAATGACTTCTGAAGTTAGTGGCCCTGCTTTTTTTTCAAAATAGAGAACTTCAAATAAGGCTCGCTCAATTGAATAACATTTTAGTTTTACAAAATTTATTTCTTGTTTGGTCGTATTAAATAACTTGTTGGTCCTATAAATATTTATCAAATCTGTATTATTCCTTAGTACAGAATCTGCTTTTACATCTAAATCAATTAGGTTCGGCTGATCAGTTGTGAGCTTGTAATGGTACAACAATGATTTTTTTGAAATCACCGCATTTGAATAAAATTTATTGATAATTAAATAGAAGGCTTTATTGATAGGAACATCAAGTGTGGCGTAATAACCTCTAGAAACTTTCTCTATTTGACCATCTTCAACAGCTCTTTTGATGGCCATCTTTGAACCAAAAATCAACTCTAGTTCACTGTGCTTATAAACTCCAGATTTAATAGACTTTTCATTTGGTTTTTTATTCATGTTACTATTTTAGCAAAATTATATAATTTTAGCAATATTAGTAACATTGTAAAAAAATGTATTTATAAATTCTTATAAAATTCGAAGTTCGGAATAAATTTGAAGAATAGAATTAATAAAAACTATAAATTTCCCGTTAACGTATTCGGAAATGACCTTGCCCCACTTGCATTACCCCAAATAATTCGCACGGCACCATCAGCGCCTGGTCCACCATAGTAACCTGATCCACCACCTCCGCCATAACGTCCACCAGTTTGATAAGCTCCACCAGAAGAACCTTGCACGGTACTTTCTCCTCCACTACCGCCAGCACCTGCTGAAGAGCCTGAAGCGCCTTCGCCAAACAATCCAACTCCACCTCCTCCCGTGCCTCCACTACTCGCTCTTCCTCCTGCACCGCCGCCACCGGCACCCGCAGAGCCATCGCCTTGGCCACCATTTCCAGAGTAGCCACCGGCACCACCTCCACCACCATCAACTGTATTAAGTCCATTCCCACCATTTCCACCAGTTCCTACATTTCCAGAAGATGTCGATGCGCCAGGTGAAGATCCACCACCCCCTCCTCCAGTAGCTACAACTGTTGATCCATTAAAGGAACTTGTTCCTCCAGTTTGACCATTAGCATTCCCCGTAGTTCGCCAATTTGTACCACCAGCACCAACAACTACAGAATAACCGCTTCCAGGACTTACTGAAATATTATTTACATATCTAAGATTACCTCCAGCAGATCCACACCAATTCGAGGAATTTCCATAACCACCTCCTCCTCCACCGCCAACACAAACAACTGAAACTGATGTTACGTTTGCTGGTGCAATCCAAGTATAAGATCCTGCACTCGTATAAGCTTGCTGACCATTTGGCACTAGAGCCATAGGAGTTGCAGAGATAGTTCCACTCGTGGCACTAAGCCCACCCGAATTGTAAACCGTGACTGAAAAAGTATAACTAGTGCCATTTGATAACCCATTTACAACGATGGGGCTTGATAATCCATAAACTTGAATTCCATTATAATTTACAGAGTAATTCGAAATACTCACACCACCCGTATTTGCTGGTGCTAAAAAAGAAATGGTGACCTGTCCCGATGCCACATTTACTGATAAATTAGTTGGAGGTCCCGGAACACCACCACCAGAAAATCCAAATCCCTTAGCTCCACCAGCACCACGTTGAGAAATATTTGGCATAAACCCTCTAATTAATTATTTTTAATAACATTTATGATTAATTTAATAAAATTAAAAAAACTTTACAGAGGCGTCAATGCGCTTTGATGAAGACTTAAAAAGTACAAATTAATAACTAGACCTTCATCAAGCATCTAATTTTAATCCATTGATCTCATTCAAAACTTTGCGATCCTAAGACTTGTAAAAAACAAAAGGAGAGCCATCATGAAGCAACAACTCTACTCAAAAAATCTTAAACAATTTTTAGCTCTATTATTTCTCAGCATTTTAAATCTTTTAGGCTGCAGCGTTCTCCAAGTACCCTCAGGAACTTTAGTCACTCCAGAAATTTCAGAAAAAACTTTTGATATTGGTTTTGCAACACAAGCCACCAAACAACTCTATCTGAATGAGTCAGTAGATGTGGGCAATAACTCACTTAAATTACTTGAAAACGGTTCATATCAATCATCTGCAATTGCTAGTGGCACAACGACTTCCATAAGCTTTAAAAATATGGCCCTCACCAGCGAACCTGGTGGTTACAGATTACAAATGCAACTCTTTGGTCAAAAAAGACAAAAAGCTAAAAAAGGTAATTTTTCAATGTCGATCTTTGGTGGAACATTTTCAGGCACATCAAAAGAAGAGAGCGTGAAGTTTGTGAATGAAAATAAAAAATTAATCGCCTCAACCAATAACATCTTAGTTCCCGTCAATATGTCTTCACAAATCGCCGGAGCCGTTTTTGGATACCGATTTTCAGATAAGGGGCTTATCGGTTTTCAGGTGTATAAACAGTTTTATAAATACGATGCCACTGGAACTATCTCTGATATGACCACAGGCACTGCCGTTGAAACCCCTAATTCTAAAATCTCAAACACAGATCAGGATGTGGGTTACGGAATTCCGCTCTGTTATTTTGGAGAAACTTTTTCTGCAGAAATAATCTACAACATTGTGACCTTTAAAGAGCCCATTCAAAATAAATCCAGAACCCTCATTCAGAACAACTGGAAGCTCTCCTGGGCGTTTAATTAATTCTGACTTATTTTTTTATGCTTAGAAATATACTTTAAGTATTCAAGAATCTGATTTAATTCTGTATCACTTAAAAGTTTCTCTTCAAATCCCTTCATTCTGCTGCCACTCCAGTGGCGCAGATTTTGTGGATTTCGAATCAAAGTTTTTAAGTATTGAGGTTTAAAATACTCCGTCGGGTTATGAGGAATATTTAAATCAGGCGCTAACTCAGAGGGCCCCTCTCCATTGACTCTATGGCAACTAAAACAATTTTTTACAAATAATTTAAACCCACTCTGAACCACACTTGTTGCCGAAACATCAGCCTTCGGCACCACATTTGGATATTGAGTTTCAAGAGGTGGGACAATTTCAAAACCTGACAACTGAAAAGGCCACTCCTCTGGACCAATTTTTGATTTCTCAGGGTTTGTCCACACTAAATAAAAGGGCCCCGCAGAGTCTTTGCTTTTATTTGATCTTGCAGGCCAAGCTTGATCAGCCAGCTCAATGGCTACATACGCTTGCGAGGCATCTTTTTTTTGCTCAAGGGCTCGCTCTATGGAGAGCGGTGCCGAAAACCCATCTAGGCAATTAAATAATAAGGTGGCTTTAGCATCTTTTTTTATCTTTTCAAATAAGGCTGTTAAAGGAACCGCCGTATAAGTTTTACGAGCGTTATTATAAACAGGATCTTTTTCAATCACTACATTTTGCACGCTTGGCAATTTTAAGAGTTGTGATCGTGTGAAGACTACTCTTTGAGTGCCTGCAGTAATTGTTAACTGAGGTTCAGATTTTTCAGTTCCAGCTTGAGCCAATAACGAACTCACCACAACAATCGAACTCAATATAAAAGTAAAAATAGTTTTATTCATGATTCACCTTAATAGATTTTTATAAATATCCAGCACAAACAAATAGCCCTTCAATCATATCATTTATCAATCTTCGGTAAAGTCGAATCCTCGGATTGTACAAATTACTTTTAACTAGCGAGTCCACAATCTAAGACAATATTCTTTTAACTCGGACTCACACCACAAAAATCATTCTCAAATCTCATATATTCGCTCTTATTTAAAATATGGAGTGGCACCCTGCTTGCTATACTGGGAATTGAATTTTTATACAGGAGTTCAATTTGAATAAACGAATTTTTTTAGTTCTACTACTCTCCTATGTTGGAGACCAATTTTACATACTCTTTGTGTCCTCGGTTTTACTAAAACTAGGTTATTCAGCCCTTTTTGTAGCTGGCACAATTTCAGCAACAATTTTACCAAATTTATTTTTTGGCCCTAAATTAGGACGTTATGTTGATAAAAGTTGTAAACGAAAACTCCACAGTCAGCTCACAGTGAGTCTAGCAATTTTAGTGAATATTCTAGGATTTTTTGTTTTTTTCACAAAGCCAAGCTCAATCTCAATGACAATCATTTTATTTTTAATGATTTCTTATAATTTTTTATACTCTCCACTCAATTCAGTTCTCTATCAATATATAATTCCAACTTTAGATCATTTAGAGAACAAATCATTTATTAGATGGGAGAAATATCAAGCAATTGGTACTTTTTCCGCAGCTCTCATTTGCTTTATTCTAATTAAAAAAAATCTTTACCATATTTTACTTCCTCTAGATGGATTATCTTTTTTAATGAGTGGACTCATCATTCATAAAACATGGGCAGAACCAAAAGATTCTGAAGAGCAAGAACCACAACAAAATTTTATCAATAAAAGTTTAAATCAATTTAACAACCTGTTAAAAGGACACGATCATAAAAGTGTTTTGATAGGCATTTGCCTAGCTACTTTTGCTTATATTTTTGCGGTAGATTCTCACAATTACAATCAAGGAATACTCTATCTCAAACAATTAAATGTACCCATTGAGTATATCTCCATTATAATCGCTGGTTTTTCAGTTTTTAATTTTGCAGGTTCAAACTTGTATGAAAAGTTTCTAGCTTACAAATCACCACAAAAAGTTCACCATTTATCATTATCACTTACTTACCTCTTGCTGCTAGCTTTGGCATTTGCTGTTTCTATAAATTTATTATGGCTAGTATTGGCCATTCAGGTCATTTTACAAATTATCGAACCTATTTGGTCAACAACCAACACTGTCTTAATGAGAGCACAGATAAAAAAGAATTCATACGGAGAGTTTTTTGGATATTTTCGGATCATGAGATCCTTAGTCACCAGCCTTGGAATCTTTTTATTCGGAGTTTTTCAAGATCAACATTTATTTCCACTTTTTATTATTATTGGATCAGCGCTCATTCTGAGCACCTTGATCTATGACCTAAAAAACCAAAGGACAGCTATAAAATGCTAATGCAAGAATCTTTACCCTCATACCTTTTAACAGAAATCGATTTTCAAGAATTTGAACTTCCTACCCTATAGAAAGATCCTCAAGATTGGGGAGATAAACATACCCATGTTTTCTTAATTTGATACACTTCTTTTGACTATATTTTTGAGTTAATGAATTTAATCTTCCCCCAATCATTCCAATGATATAAAATAATTCAAATGGACAAAAAAAATCTTATTTATAATTCAAATCGTCCACTTTCAAAAAGAGGGTTTCTTTTTCAGTTTTTAAATTCTGCAAAATTATTATTGGCTGCCATCTTCTTACATCCCTTTAAAATCCTTGCGGGCACCTCCACCCTAAATCTTTCAGGAACATCAAGTGGATTCTCAAGCACGACTATCATTCTCCTCAGAGGAAATGGCAGCTTAGTAGACTCAAGCTCTAATAACTTCCCTATCACCAACAATGGGATTTCAATTAACTCTTCAACTTACAAATATGGTTCAGGAAGCTTATCATTGGCTTCTACGTACTGTAGTTTTCCAACCAACGCAAAATTCAATTTTGGAGGAGCAGTTACCATTGAGTTTTGGTATCATCCCAATGGATACACTGGGCGCGGATATGTTTGCGATTTTTCTACAATGAATTCTTTTCCTATAATTTTAAGTCCAAACTCTGGTGGGTTTTCGATTGAATGGTACGCAAACGAGAGTGGATGGCAAATAAACACATCTGTTTCAGTTTCTAGCGCCTTATCAACTTGGACTCATTTTGCATTTGTTAAAAATGGCTCCACATGCATGGCCTTTGTCAACGGTTCAAGCATAGCCGTTGCGAAAAACTTTAATGCCTCTGGATATAATTTTTCATCTTCAAATTTTCAACTTGGACTTGGCGACAGTGCCTATAGAGTTAGTGGGCTCATTGACGACTTCTGCGTCTCCTCCATTGCTAAATATACCGGTAATTTCTCTCCACCAGGAGCCCTTTAATTTTAATATTTAATTAATTGTTATTGAGACTCTGCAAAACACTCCTCCCACCCCCTGCATTAAAAAACTATTTTCCCTTGCCCCTCAAATTAAAGCCCCCTATACATCACCCTATGAAAAAACTTATTCTCTCATACACAATTTTATTTTCATTTCTTTCCCTCCAATCCCACGCAGAAGACCAACTCAATCGAAGCTACCGCCTCGGGCTCAGCCAAAACTTTCTACATTCCTCAACCCTCTCACAAACTGCAGAATCGGGTTCTGGAATCACGGGCACTTATGAGTTCAACCTCACCCCTAAATTTGCATTGGGAGTTAATTTAGAATACAGAAGATTTGCAGGCACAGAAGCTCTCTCTCAAATGGGATATGGACTCATCATGAAGCACTCTCTCGCTTCGCTCAGCGAAATCACTCCCTCATTAAAACCTTACGTAGAATACGGTTTATTAATGAATGTCTCTCGCATCAAAACGCGCCCTAACTCTGGCTCCTCTCACGATACAAAATTAGCCATTGGTGCTAACTTTAAAGCTTATGAGATCCCCGCTTTTATAGAGGTCTCACATCATATTTCTCGCTTATCTTATTTTGAACAAGAAAAAATCAATTTAGATTACATGCAAATTTGTTTGGGTTGGACTGAAACTTTTTAATAAAAATCAAAATCCTATAAACAATAACAAGGTCCTTCTCCAATAATACAACCATTGCTATTATCCACGGTGCATTTCATTTTTCCGGTTTGGCAAATAGGTGCATCGTAAGTTCCACCAGATCCATACGGTTGAGAAGTGTTAGGATGTGGTCTTCTATCGTCGCCATTGCAATTTCCCCAATCATGCATCCATCTGCCTATATAAGCACCCGATGGAAACCAATCTTTTGGAGTCACTGACCAATTCACAGTGCCTGCTAATGTCGAACCCACAGCATTGATTTTTAATGAAGCCACTTGAGCAGAAGACGAACTAGCACTGCTTGTAATTCTTAATTTAAAACTTTGACCCGGACTTAAAGTTCCCGAGCTGTTCCATGCTCCACCAGCAATAGAAATTGCAGGTGCACCACCTCCTGAAACGCTCAACTCAAGATTATCTTTTAAATTTGATATTGTGACATCAGAGGAATTTACAACTGTATTTGGAATCACTCCGGTGAGATTTTCTATATTTAATTTTGAGATCACATTCCAATTTGCCGACACACCACCCACAGTTAATTGAGCTTGTTGTGCCGTTGCCTTACTACCTGAGGCGCTCATTCTTAATGTCACGGATTGATCTGGTTTAATCGAGCCAGAAGAAGCCCAAGTAGCTCCACCATCTAAAGAGATTTGAGGAGAGCCATCACCAGTTATACTAATTGGAAGAGGACCATTACTGCCCGTAATTTTTTTAATAGAAGTCACCTTAGCATTAAGATCTGCTTCCACCAGAGTCTCTATTGTAAATGACGAAGCATTTGTAGACGTCGAGACCTGCCAAGTTTGTGCGGTGACTTTTCCAACTTGAAGAATCCCTTCAACTGAAGTGTTGATTTTATCTGAAGACATCACTTGAATTTTTAAAGAGTCTCCATTTTTTACGCCTTCTACTGTTGGAGCAAAAGTCGCATCATTTTTAGAAATCATACAATTTTGACAAGTGGCTCTTACTGGCAAATCGCCTTTACCTTTTAAGACCACAGCTTCTGAAATTATTTTTTGCCCCACTAAGATGCCCACTTGATTTTTAAACTGAATCGCAGAGGGATAAAAATACGGATCTAACATAGTAGCCACTTGCCAAATGCTAGAGACTCGATCACCAATCTGTACACTGGCAGAGAGAGTGGTCTCATAAGTATTTGAAGAGGTCATTTGCAAAACTAGAGAGTCACCCAATTTAACTTTATCGACTGACTCTTTAAACTCACCACCATTGACTGAAACCAAACAGCCCTTACATGAAGCTTTGACTTCAATTTCACCCACACCTTTTAACACCACTTTTTCAGAAGTTATTTTTTGAGATAAAGGCACATCTTTTAAATTTGTAAATTTTAAATCCATGGGTTTAAAAAATGGTTCATAAACCCATCCATCCCCTTTGAGAATTTCTGATTTATGACCCGCAAAATCCACCGCTCTAATTGAAGTGTAATAAACTCCACCTAATTTAAAGGGAGCTTTTGAATTTGGATTATCTAAAGTCGACAGCTGAGCCTCTAACACAAAGCCCACATTGGTCCAAGAAATCACATCTTCACCTCCAGGAGTGCTACCCACTGCGAGTTCATAAAAATCAATACCTGTTCCTATCTCAGAACCATCAGTCCACGAACACATCGGTGTGTAGTTCTCTCTTTTTGGATAATCACCATCATTAAATGTGAGTGGTTTTTGGGGAGGCGTTTTATCTAATGCTAAAGGAAAAATACTTTCTTCTTCAGCACCAGCCACATTACCTGAGGCTTCGCCATTTGCATTGGTTTTAATAGATTGAAAATCTTCGTAATTACGATTCACATCAGAGAAAAAATATTGAATCGCATGATCATGTATAATGAGTTTAACGGGAATCACCACATCAAAAGATAAGTAGTACTTGCCATCCTCACCTTTTTTAGCATTTTTGATTTCTGCAGCTGTTTCTAATTTAAAAACTTTTTTAATTTTAAAATCATCCACTCCCGTAAAATTTTTGGCTGTGGAGTAAATAATTTCTCCAGTAGTTTTATCAAGAGACTCTATGTTGCCATTAAGAGTTTGAGAATGATTTTTATCTGCAAGGGAGTACTCAGAAAAAACAAAATCTGGTGGAACTAATTTTTCTTCATCCACCGGAGACAACTTAAGTTTATAAGAATCTTTTTCATTGAGAATAACAAAAGTATTATCCACTTTATTAGAAACAATCGAACTCAGTTGAGGTTCTTGAAAACTCAGTTGAAGCCCAGACTGCTGCTGGCAATTTTGAAAGAGAACAATATTAACAAGGGCAAACAAAGAAAGCGACACGCTTTTTACAAAATGACGTTTAAATAGTTTCATTGCAATTCCCCTATTCTTAAAACAATCACCCACTAATTAAGAAAGCTTAAGAAAACTAACTCACTATTAATTTTACCTAATCTGCCTGCTTTATTCCACACATAGAAAAACTTAAATTCTCATATCAAAACAAGGCCTTAAACTAAATTCTCAGCACAAAAAATTAACTAGTCATATAAGTAATTTAAGCAATGAAATCACAATCCAAAACAAAACCATTTTTAAAATAAAGTCTTAATCTGAGAAACTTAAACGAACCAAAGTTCAATTTAATAGCAGATGAGACAAACCAAGACCCAAACAATTAGCTGCTTTTAACTTCAATATAAAATTTAATACTTATTATTTGAGTCGAATATCTTATTAGATGTCGAACTTATTATTTGATTCGAACATCCTATTTGATGTCGAACATCGTTCGCCGAAGCACGAAGTGCGAAGGCGAATGGTGGCCCCGGGGAGAATCGAACTCCCACGCCCTTGCGGGCACTGGATTTTGAGTCCAGCGCGTCTACCAATTCCACCACAGGGCCGTGATAAATCTGAGGTCACCTTAATAATAGTAAATATATATAGATGTCATCCTCAAATATTTGGAGGCGCCATTAAAGCCCAAACTAGGCATTTTGTCCAAGAAAATTTTTCAAATTACGTCACTTAATGACAGTATACTGACAGGAAAAGTGACAAAAATTAGGGCATTCTCCACCCAAAAAGTAAAAATATACCATTGTAATTCGATAACTTATAAATCTATTGATTTAACAACACTTGGCGGCATACATATTGCTCAACAATGTAATGAATCCACTTTTTTAAGGGAGATATTATGAAAGGCTACATTACTTTTCTACTAGCAATAGCAATTATGCCGATGCAGGTTTATGCTCAGGATTCTGGGGTCTTATCAGACGAGCTAAATCAAGAGTTAGATCAGATATATGGTAGCCCCAAGGCCAACGAAGCGGCACAACCTACTATTAAACTAAAACGCAGCAAAACAAAACCTGCTCCCGCTCAACCTATCGACACTGTTCACAATTCATTTCTCCCTGATGATGGTGAACTTAACGGTGGTCGTACCTCTATTAATGACACTGTCGCCATTCAACAACAACAACCTACTAATGTAGAATCAAGCCCACTAGAAGAACCACCTTCAGATGCGATGAGAAAAAAACGTCAACAAGTTGAATTAGATACCGAACTTAAAATCGTAGAAAAACTTGAAAGCAGCCGACTTGTCGATGAAAAACGTCGTCAAGATAAGCTCTTTGGCAAAAAACTCACTAATTTAGAAAACGAAAATGATGAAACTCCGGTAGCCGCAGCTCCTATTGTTCGCTCTGCACCTATTGAAATGCGTGCTCCAATGCCAGAAATCAAAGCCTTAATGCCTTCTAAAAAATCTTATTTTGGAGTTGGATTAGGTGCTGGTAACTACCCAACAGCTTCTAATATTATCCCCTATCAATCATTCACAGGTTTTGTAGGTCACTATGTGGCTCCACAAATGATCATTGAAGGTGGATTAAGTTATGCAAACTTTGATATCAGAAAAGTTTTAGGATCAGTTAATTTCTTCCCTGAAATCACTGAAATGGATCAATATGTTCTTTCTGGTGTTTTCAGATATCAATTCCGAGTTTCTGAATCATTCAAACCGAATGTCGGTGCTTTAGTTGCTTACACTTATCGTAACTATACAGATACTCGCTACCTCTACACTCCACAATCAGCTTCTTCGTCAGCATTTGATGTGGGTATTGTAACTGGAGCTGATCTTGTAGTTTCTGAGGGTTTCACTGTTGGGGCCGATTTAAAATACTTAGTGAACCTCACTAATAGAACAAATTACCCATCAAATAATAACAATCAAAATACTTTCGATCCTTATGGATTTGGTTACAATAATACTAACTCACCTTCAAATCCTTACAATAATAATTACAATCAAAACAATTATCAGCCATACTATAATAACAATCCTTACACCAACAATGGAGGCACTCCTGTTGAGGAGTTAGGTTACTATATTTTCACTATTTCAGGAAAATACAGCTTTTAAGGTTTGACTCCCAAGCCTATATAAAAAGGGAATCCCTCCCAATGAACCTTCTCGAATCCGAGGAGGTTTTTTTTTGCCTAAAAACCTCCAGCAACGTAAAAAAGAAAGCCTTTATTTTTATTTAAAACCCTGAAACAATGAATGATATGTTAACAAAAACAAATCCTTTTTTATTCTCAAAAATCTTAGCTCTCACAATGGGTCTGTTCTTTATTAACCCCCTTGCCTTGGCTGAAAAATCTCCCACCCAATCAATCATAAAATCCTTGGCCGTTGTGGGCACTCACTATGTCACCAGCCGAGAATTAATCATGAGCCAATCCCTTGAATCCCTCCTTTGGAGCCCTACTTCAAAGGCCCCGGCAAAAATCAAACTTGCCAATGAAATCAGTGATAAAGAGATCTCTGCCCTTTTAATGGAATGGGTCTTATTTTATGAGGCTGAGGCTTTTTCGGTTGGCAAACCCAGTGACGAAGACATTCAAAACCTCTTGAACCAATTTGAAAAAAACAAATCCCACATCATTGAGTGGAACTCCCTTGAAGTCAGCTCTTCGGAACTTAAGGAATTATTGATCCGTAAACTGACAGCTAAAAACTTTTTAAAATTTAAAACTGAACTCAGTGGAATCCAAGTGGACGACGAAGAGGCCCGCAAATACTTTGATAAAAACCGCTCTAAATTTGGCAATCTTCCTTATTCAACTTTTAAGGAGAATATTAAAAGCTACCTTTCTCAAAAAATGATGGAAGATCGCACCAAGGATTGGTTTGAAGTTTTGAAAAGAAAATACAAAGTGAGTATTTTGCAGGCAGGCCTATAGATGTTTCGAAAACTTGAAACAAAAGATCTGCCCGCAGTGACTGAGTTGGTAAAACTGCAAATGATTCATCATCCTGATTTAAAAGGCTTTTATTGGACAGATGAAGATTTAATAAAGGAATTCGCTGAGGGGGTCCTAGGATGGGGCTCCTTTTCCGTATCTCACCAGCTTCAAGGGTTTATCCTTTACCGACAAAACTTTGATATTGGCGAAATTCTCCTCTTAGCAACAGACCCAAAACTCAAAAGATCAGGAATCATGAGAGATTTATTGGCTACTTTTGAAAAAAGCACTCCAGAACTGAATGAATTCTGGCTCGAAGTTCACCAAGAGAACCTCCCCGCTCAAAACTTTTATGAAAAGGCTCAGTTTGAAGCCGTGGGGACCCGCCCCTATTACTATCGTGATGGCGGAGCGGCACTGCTCTATACTAAAAAGAAAAAATAAGCCAAATTTACAGGACATACCTTGATAAAGCCCCCCGTTACTGAGGGTTGAAATCTATAATAAGATTTAATTTCTTGCGTTTTTTCGGTAACTTTGCTAACTTACCGCTGACATGGGCCCTCGTAGGCCCATTTTTTTTTGCATTTTCATCAATGCACACAATGAGGTTAAATGTTAAACGAGCAAACAATGAATCGTCTGGAGCTCTTAGCAACAGAAGTTGCCGAAAAAGAAGGCTGTTTACTCTATGATTTAGAGTTTACAAATAGCGGTGGGACGAGAACTTTAAGAATATATATTGATAAAAAATCTGAACCCGTGGGACTTGAAGATTGTTCCAATGTTTCAAAGGGTCTAAATTTAACTTTAGATACTGATGAAGACATCATTCCTGGCGGAGCATACTCTTTAGAAGTTTCTACCCCAGGGCTCGAAAGATCTCTTAAAAAACCATGGCACTTTGAAGCGGCCATCGGTAAAAAAATCTCTCTTCGACTAAAAAAATCTTTAGAATCTTTTGGTGTAACTGACGGCGGATTAAAATCTGCTAAGCAATTAACCCAGGAGATAAGTCGAGTTTCTGACGTTGGACCCGTCTTTTTGATAAAAGAGGTCGACATTGAGATTCCGTTTGAAATGATTGAAAAAGCAAAAATAGTTTTTGAGTTTAACTCTTCGAAACCGAACAAAAAGAGGTAATAATCATGGCAGGTGATAGTTTGTTTTCTGATTTAAGTCGCGTGATTGAGCAAGTTGGAAAAGATAAAGGTATTGATAAAGGCGTTGTTATTGAAGCTGTAACGCAAGCAATGCTCATTGCTGCTCGTAAAAAATTCGGCACATACCGAGAAATTGAAGCCACATACAATGAAGAATCAGGCGAAGTTGAGCTTTATGAGTTCAAAGAAGTTGTCACTGCTGAAGCTTTCATTGATGAGGACGTAGAAATTACAATGAATGAAGCTCTTAAATTGGATCCACAAGCTCAATTGGGTGATTCAATCGGTATCAAAATCGAAGCTGGCGATCTTGGTCGTATTGCTGCTCAAACAGCAAAACAAATTCTTATGCAAAAAGTTCGCGATGCTGAGAGAGAAATTATCTTTAATGAATTTGAAGAAAGAAAAGGCGAAATCGCTTCTGGTATTGCACGTCGCGTTGAGAAAGGTGCAATCGTTGTTGATTTAGGCCGCACAGAAGCCTACATTCCGCCACGTGAACAGATTCCTGGTGAGAGCTATAAGCCTGGTGATCGCATTCAAGGATATCTTTCTGAGGTTCGTCAAACAACTCGTGGACCTCAAATTATTATGTCTCGGGCTGATGAGCGCTATTTGATGAAATTATTTGAAATGGAAGTTCCAGAAATTTATGACGGCATCGTGGAAATCATGGCTGCTGCTCGTGAACCAGGTCAAAGAGCGAAAATCGCTGTAAGAAGTAAAGACAACTCAATTGATCCTGTAGGCGCTTGCGTTGGGATGAAGGGAAGTCGCGTTCAAAATATCGTACAAGAATTAAAAGGTGAAAAAATTGATATCGTTCCTTGGAACGAAGACATCACTCGTTTTGCTTGTAACGCCTTAGCTCCTGCTGAAATCTCAAGAGTGTTTGTTGATGAAGCAAACCGTGAGATGGAAGTTGTAGTTCCTGACAGTCAATTAAGCTTAGCTATCGGTAAACGTGGTCAAAACGTAAGATTAGCGGCAAAATTAACAAGCTGGAAGTTAGATATCATCTCTGAATCTAATGTGGCGCAAAAAACTTCAGAAGCCATCTTTAATTTAATGTTATTGCCTGGTATGACCAACACCATGGCTCAAAATATTTTCCAAAGTGGCTTTGGTTCTTTCCAAAGTTTAGCACAAGCTTCTGTTGAAGAAGTGATTTCAATCCCTGGTTACGATGATCCAGATAAAGCAGAGAGATTGATTAAAGATGCTCAATTACTTGAAGAAAAATACGCTCAAAATGGAGCCGTAATTCCATCAGCCCCTGTGGTGAATAAAGAAGTAAGAGTGGCTGGCGGAGACGCTAAAGCTCAAGCGGATGCAAGACTACGTGAAGAGCTTGCAAAAATGGACGCGCAAAATAAAGCCGATACTGGCGAATAATTTTTTTGGACTGAATGTTGAGGAGATAACTTGAGTAATCCCAAAGTTTTTGAATATGCAAAAGAGATAGGAATGACGCCTCTTGCTCTCATGGATAAAATCCGTGAATGGCACCTGCCAATTAAAAGTCATATGGCCGAATTAGAGCCAGAGGTTTTAGCTTCTCTAAAATCAAAAATGGATGAAGAGCGCGGCGCCGCAGCTCCCAAAAAAGTAGCTGTTAAAAAAGCGACTTCATCTAAAAAAGCTCAAGCAACTCCAAAAGCAGCCGCTGCCGTTGAAGAGGCTCCAGCCGCTGCCGCAGCTCCAGCAAAAACATCATCTGTCATTAGACGTAAAGCTTCTACCGAAGCAGCAGCTCCTGCAGCAAAAACGACAAAAGCTGCTGCTACTGCTTCTGCGGAAACTGAACCAACAGATTCAAGCGCAAAAGCTGTTGCTCAAAAAGCTCTTGAAGCTGAGATGGAAACTTTAAAACGAAAAGAAGCTGCAACAGCTACAACTTCTCAAGAAGTTGCCACTGAAACTCCTAAGTCAGCGACTCCTCCAAAAACTGAAGCCGTCAAAGAGGCTGCTGCAACTACTCCACTGACTAAGGAACCTGTGAAAACAACTCCATCAACTCCTGTTACAAAAGAAATCCCACCAGTTGTTAAGGCAAATGTTGGGGCCCGAGTTATTTCCAGACCAAAAGTTGAAGTAAAGCTTGCTGAGCCAGTAAAAACTGAACCAAAAACAGTGATTGCTCGCCCAGAAACTAAACCTGCTGTTGAATTAAAATTAGATCCATCAAAACAAACTGCAGTAAAAGTTGAAACTCCACGTGCTGAAGGAGCTGTTCGAGTGATCGAAACTCCTCTACGTGATAATCACGATCATGCGGGTCCAGCTCGTAAAAAAGAAGTCATTGTTGGTGCAAGTGGACACGCAAGTCGTGCAACACCTGCCAATGTAGTGACTCGTAAAAACATTATTGGACGTATGGATTTAAACCGTGTTTCAAATCCAAATCACCAACCTCGCCAACAATCTTCTGGAGGATTTAACTCTGGCGGACAACAAGGTTCTGGTGGTGGATCTGGATTTTCAGGACCACGCCCTCAAAATGCTGGTGGAAGCACATTTCCTAGATCAAATCCACGTAACTTAAGAACTGGATTTGTTTCTCAGGCTCCAATCATTCCTGAAGTTCCACCAGAAGATGATGAATTTAGCCGTCGTAGCAAATTTGAGGATAAAAAAGCTAAACCTCGTTTTGCAACTGCTGAACCATTAACTCCTAAAGAAAAACAAACAGAAGAGGATATGTCTTCTTTCAATGCGACTGAATTTCGCAAAAGAGAGATGGTATTCCAACCTAAAAAGAAAAAGGGACTCCTCAACAGAGAATCTCTTCAAACTGTTATCACTCAACCAAAAGCCCACAAACGTGTTGTTAAAGTTAATCAATCTATGAAATTGAGCGACTTGGCTATGGAAATGGGTGTTAAAGCTGCTCAACTTGTTAAAGTTTGTATGAAACAAGGTGTGATGGCTAACATGAACTCAGTTCTTGATTTTGACACTATTGCTTTATTGATTCCTGAATTAGGTTTTGAAGCATTAAACGTTCATAAAACAGATACTGAACTTGTTAAAGAATTTGCTTATGGTGATTTAAATGCTGAAAAAGTCACGAGACCACCAGTTGTGACTGTTATGGGTCACGTGGATCACGGTAAAACTTCACTCCTTGATGCGATTCGCTCTGCGAATGTTGTTAAAGGTGAGGCCGGCGGGATCACTCAACATATCGGTGCTTATTCTGTAAAAATCGAAGATGGAAATTTAATCACTTTCCTAGATACTCCGGGCCATGAAGCTTTCACAGCGATGCGTGCTAGGGGTGCTAACGTAACTGATATTGCGGTGATCGTTGTTGCTGCAGATGATGGTTTAATGCCACAAACTGCAGAAGCTATTAATCATGCAAAAGCAGCTAATGTTCCAATAATTGTTGCGATCAATAAAATGGATAAACCTTCTGCTAACCCAGAACGTATTAAACAACAATTAACTGAGCTTGAACTCGTTCCAGAAGAATGGGGCGGAACAACAATTTACTGCCCAGTTTCTGCGATCAAAAAAGAAGGTATTAAAGAACTTCTTGAACAGATCAATTTAACTGCAGAGATTCTTGAGCTCAAAGCAAATCCAAAACGTTCTGGAACAGGAACTGTGATTGAATCTCGTCTTGAAAAAGGACGTGGTCCGGTTGCAACTATCCTTGTAAAAGATGGAACTGTTTCTGTAGGTCAAGACATCGTGGCTGGCTTACAAAGAGGTCGTATTAAGAGTCTTATGAACGACAAAGGCGAAAGAGTGGCTTCTGTTGGTCCGGGTTTCCCAGTTGAAATCTTGGGTCTTGAAGGTGTTCCAGCTGCTGGAGATACTTTTGATGTTGTTAAAGACGATGATATGGCAGAACAAGTTATCAATGTTCGTAAAGATAAAATCGAAAAAGCAGCTCAACCACATTCTAAAATGTCGTTGGATGATTTATTCTCAAAAGTTTCAAAAGGTAACTTACTTGAGCTTCCAGTTATTTTAAAAACAGACGTGGCGGGTTCATTAGAAGCCATCCAAGGTATGTTTAAAAAATTGGATTCAGTAGAAGTTAAAATTAAAGTTATTCATGCTGCTGTTGGTGGCATTAATGAATCTGATGTTCTTCTTGCAAGCACTTCAAAAGGAATCATTATCGGTTTTAACGTAAAACCTGATAACGGAGCTCTTTCTGTATCTAAACGTATGAATGTAGAAATCAAAACTTATTCTATCGTTTACGAACTTGTAGATGACTTAAGAAAAGCAATGACGGGTCTATTGGCTCCGGATGTTGTTGAAAAAGTTATGGGTCGTGCGGAAGTTAGAAACGTATTTAACGTAATGAAATTGGGAACCATTGCTGGTTGTTCAGTTCAAGACGGTAAAGTACAAAGAAATAACAATGTTCGCCTTATCCGTGACGGAAAAGTTGTTTACACAGGTAAAGTGGGCTCTTTAAAACGCTTTAAAGATGACGCTAAAGAAGTTGTTGCGGGATTTGAATGTGGTATCGGTATCGAAAACTATAATGATATTAAAGTTGGCGATATTATGGAGACTTTTGTGAAAGAAGAAATCGCAAGAACTCTAACGGCTCAACCACAGGCCTAATTTAAATAGTAAAGTGAGAGTTTCATGAAAAAGACAGGTGGTGATGGTCGCCGCGTACAAAGAGTTGAGAGAGAAGTTCAAGAGCAAATTGCACAGTTTTTACTGTCAGGCTTTAAAACTCCTCTCCCTGGCCTCGTTACAGTGGCTCGAGTCATCATGCCTGGAGATCTCAGAACTGCTAAAGTTTATGTAAGTGTTCTCGGTGCGGATGAATATTTTGATCAAGTGATCTCAATTTTAAACCGCAGAGCTTTTGAAATTCAAAATCATATTGGGGCAGCACTTAAAATGAGATACTGCCCCAAATTACAATTCTACAAAGATGATTCGACTTCAAAAGTCATCCGAATTGAAAAAATTCTTAAAGAAATTGAAGATGCAAAAAAATCTTCATCCACTGAAAACTCTCCTGAATCAGATGAGTCTTCCCTAGAAACGGAAAGTTAGAATCCCTTAATGAAAAACGGCCTCTTCCTCATCCATAAGGAAACCGGCATGACCAGTCATGACGTTGTTTCTCGAATGCGTCGTATTCTCAAAGAGAAAAGCATCGGTCATGCGGGGACCTTAGATCCCTTAGCCTCTGGACTTATGGTTATGCTCGTCGGCGAAGCCACTAAAATTAGTCAGTACATTCTTGAAAAAAACAAAGCCTATAAGGTGGGCGTTAAGCTCGGCCAAACCACTGATACTTTAGATACCACCGGCACCATTTTAACGGAGTCCGAAGTTCAATGTACAGAGACCCAAGTTAAAGAAACTGGTTTGAGCATTCAGGGAACTTTTGAACTTCCTATCCCTATGTATTCAGCTAAAAAAGTAGATGGTAAAAAGCTTTATGAATTGGCTCGTGAAGGGGTCACAATTGAAATTCCTACCAAAGAAATGTCTTTTTGGGATGTGGAGTATCATGGTTTTAAAAATGATCTCTATTGGTTTGAGCTTCGTTGCAGCAAAGGCAGTTTTATCAGAACTTGGGTGAGTGTCCTTGGAGAAAAATTAGGATGCGGAGCCACCATGGGAGCCTTAGTCAGAACTGAGTCAGAACCCTACAGTCTTAAACAGGCGATCACTTTGGGCGAACTTAAGGAAATGACTGAGAATTCTCAAGAACCTAATTTCAGTAAATTTGATTTTTTTAAAAATCTTTACACGGCTCTTTCTAGTTATAAATCCATTAGAACGAGCGATTTTTCGGTAAGAATGCTAAAAAATGGGCAGATTTCTCATGAACTCAGAAGTCTACTCATCATTCATTTTGATCCTCAAGTAGACACCTTTATAAAAATCATCCCGACACATTCTGAGCAGGTTTTAGGCCTTATAGGCTTTGAAAAAGACAAAGGATTTGTGATTAAAAGGGTGTTTTCTATTGACCCTTATTAAGCCACAGGATACAAGAACGCGACCCTTACTAGGTTTTATGTTAGCCATAACATATTCTCGGTTCGTGGTTTTTAAAAATTTAGAAATTCCCTTTAAAAGGGACGGAGGACTTTAATGGCAGTCGCAAAAGATACAAAAGAAACATTAGTTAAAAAATTTCGTCGTAATGAACTTGATACTGGAAGTTCAGAAGTACAAATTGCTCTTTTAACTGCAAAAATCAATGAGTTAACTGGACACTTTGTTATTCACAAAAAAGACGTTCACGGACGTCGCGGTTTAATTACTGCAGTTAATCAAAGAAGAAAGCTTCTTGATTACTTAAAAAGAACTGATGCGAATAAATACGCTAAGATCTTAGTTGAATTAAACATCCGTAAGTAAAAAAAAGAGGGCCTGATGGGCCCTTTTTTATTGAATTTTAATACCTTAAATTCTTTTTTTAATATTAAAATTGAATAAGAATTACTTATTTCGTTGAAATCGAAATTAACTACAAATGAGTCAAGTCTGTCTGGGTTTTAGTTCTCACTTAATAAATGTAATTATTAAGTGAGAACTGGAACCGAGGGCTTCGACTCAGAAATGACATCAAAAGGAGCTTTCATGAAAACAACAGTTACGACCTCTATAGGTGATAAACAAATCACGATTGAAACAGGTCGCTTAGCTAAACAAGCCGATGGCGCAGTTTTAGTTTCTTGCGGAAACAACATGGTTCTTGTAACCGTGGTTTCTAGCACAACTAAAATGAATGCAGATTTCTTTCCACTCACAGTAGAATACATCGAAAAATTCTATGCGACTGGTAAAATTCCTGGTGGATATTTTAAAAGAGAAGGTAAACCAACAACAGCTGCGACATTAACAGCTCGTTTGATTGACAGACCTATCCGCCCACTTTTCCCAGAAAACTACAGATACGAAACACAAGTTGTGGCTACAGTATTAAGTGCTGATGGTAATTTTCCATTAGAAATTCTTGCCAGCCTTGGTGCTTCTGCTGCCGTTCATATTTCTGATGTTCCATTCAACGGACCAAACGCAGCTGTTCAAGTCGCTCGTATCGATGGTCAGTTCGTACTCAATCCATCACAATTACTTCTTGCTAAATCTGATATGAACATCGTGGTTGCAGGAACTCGTCAAGGTATCTTGATGGTAGAAGGCGAAACTAAATTTATCTCTGAAGCAGATGCTTTAGCCGCATTAAAATTTGGTCACACTGCTTTAATTCCACTTTTAAATGCACAAGATGAATTAAGAGAAAAATTTGGTTCAAAATCAAAAAGAGCTTATACTGCTCCTACAATTGATGAGGCTTTCAGAGCTCAAGCTGAAGCAGTTCTTAAACCACTTATTGATACTGCAATGGGAATCAAAGTTAAAACTGAGCGTTATGCTGGATTTGCTAAAGCAAAAGAAACAGCTCAAACTCAACTTTTAGCAACTGTTGAAGACAGCTTAAAATCACAAAGATCAAAAGAAATTGAAACTATCGTAGAAGATTTAAAATACAAATCAGCTCGTTCAATGATTTTAGATAAAGGCATTCGTATTGATGGCCGTGATGTTAAAACAGTTCGTAATATTGAGTGCGAAGTGGGATTACTTCCACGTGCTCACGGATCTGGTTTATTCACTCGTGGTGAGACTCAAGTTCTTGGAACTGTGACTCTTGGAACTGGTGATGATGAGCAAATGGTTGACTCATTAAACGGTCTTGAAAAAAATAAATTTTTATTACATTACAACTTCCCTCCTTATTCAGTAGGTGAAGTCGGTCGTTTTGGCGGACAAAGTCGTCGTGAATTAGGTCATGGTAACTTGGCTGAACGCGCGATCAAAGCAATCTTACCTGAGTTCGAAAAATTCCCATACACTATCCGTGTTGTGAGTGAAGTTTTTGAAAGTAACGGTTCTTCTTCAATGGGAACAGTTTGTTCGGGTCTATTAGCTCTTCTTGATGCCGGTGTTCCTGTTAAAGGAAACGTTGCAGGTATTGCAATGGGTTTAATTAAAGAAGGCGAAAGAGTGGCAGTTCTTACTGATATTCTTGGTGATGAAGATCACTTAGGTGATATGGATTTCAAAGTTGCTGGAACTCAACAAGGTATCACAGCTGTTCAAATGGATATCAAAATCGATTCAATTAGCTTTGCAGTGATGGAGCAAGCTCTTTACCAAGCTAAAGAAGGTCGTGCACATATTTTGAATGAAATGGAAAAAGTGATGAGAGTTCCTCGTGGTGAGCTTTCTGAATTTGCTCCTCGTATTGAAACTATCAAAATCAACCCAGATAAAATTCGTGAAGTGATCGGTAGCGGCGGAAAAGTAATCCGCGGTATTACTGAGCAAACTGGTGTTAAAATTGATATCGAAGATGATGGAACAATCCATATTTCTTCTGCTGATCCAGAAGCTACTAAAAAAGCTATTGCGATCATCAATGGAATTTGTGCAGAAGCTGAACTTGGCAAAACATACTCTGGTAAAGTGATGAAAATCGCTGATTTCGGAGCTTTTGTTGAGATTCTTCCAAACACTCAAGGTCTTCTCCATATTTCTGAAATCTCTCATGAGCGTGTACGCGCTGTGACTGATGTTCTTAAAGAAGGCGAAACTATCGAAGTTAAAGTTCTTGATATCGATAGAGCTGGTAGAATTAAACTTTCTCGCAAAGCACTTTTAACTCAACCTCAATAGAGATTTGAATTTGAAGCAAACTCAATTTCAAAAAACAGTCTTAGACAACGGAGTGAGGGTGGTGACTGAACGTCATCCTCATTCTAACGGCGTGGCGATGGGGATTTCTGTTCTTGCAGGTACGCGCGACGAAAGCGCGGAGATTGCGGGAGTCTCCCATTTTTTGGAGCATTTAGTTTTTAAAGGAACTAAAACAAGGTCTAGTTACCAAATCGCTCGTTCATTAGAAGCGCTTGGTGGAGACCTTAATGCTTACACCACTCGTGAATATACAAATTATCATTCACTTGTTCTCAAAAAATATTGGAAAGAATCCCTCCTCGTTTTGTCGGATTTAGTTTCCAATATGTCGATCAATAAATCGGATCTCGATGTCGAAAAATCCGTCGTGCTTCAAGAAATCGACATGTCTGAAGATCAACTTGAAGACATCGTTTATGATTTTTATCTTGAAGAGGCTTTTAAAGGAAACCCCCTTGGGAAACAAATTTTGGGTGAAAAACAAACCATCCAAAATATGACTTTAAAGCAAGTAAAGCAGTACTATGAGTCTCACTATACGGGTTCAAACCTTATTGTGAGTGCTACGGGCGATATCGATCATGAAGAATTGACGAAGCTTGCAGAACAATTGTTAGGTTCAAAAAAGAAATTAGGAACTCTTCCAAAAAGAAAAAAGCCCAGCCAAAAAATGATTCGCAAGGTTTTAGAAAAACCAAGTGAGCAGGTGCACATTTTATTGGGGGCTCCAGCGACCAGTTTTAAAGATAAACTTAGATTTGAAGCTTATATTGTGAACACTCTCTTAGGGGGTGGCATGACTTCAAAACTTTATCAAAGCATTCGTGAGAAGAAAGGCTTGGTTTATTCCATTCATTCTTCTTTGAATTCTTTTACTGATTGCGGAAATCTTTTTATTCATGGCGCTACAGATACAGCCAAAGTAAAAACTGTGGTGGATCTGATTAGCAAAGAACTCAATCGCTTGAGAACCCATGGAATTACCAAAGCAGATTTAAAACTTTTTAAAACACAAGTTATTGGCAGCATTATTTTAGGCTCTGAAGATATTGAAAATCGTTTGAGTTCAATTGCTGTGAATGAAATGGTTTTTGAAAAATACAAGTCCACAGAAGAAGTGATCGAAGAGATCGAGCGCGTCAGCGTAGACTCAGTGAATGCATATATCGAAAACTTTTTGAAATCTGAAAAATTTGGTGGTTTGATCATGGGCAAAGGGGCTCACTCACTTGAACAGTGGTGGCTCGAGACTGAGTTATAAGACAAAAACTCCCCCAAAAATATTTAGAAAAGGTCAACATCATGGATATCATTACAGAAACTTATAAAAACATGACTCACTCACCAGTGAGTTACAAACTGCCAGTTAAAATTAAAAAATGGGCTCATTACAAAGGCGATCTTCCTGCTTATCAATCAGCGGGTGCGAGTGGCTTTGATGTGCGCGCTCAATTAGAAGGCGATGTTGTTGTAAAACCAGGTCATCGCGTTTTAATTCCAACGGCATTGAGCTTTGAAATCCCTCACGGATTTGAAATTCAAGCTAGACCACGCAGTGGTTTAGCTCTTAAAAATGGAATTAGTTTAGTAAACACTCCAGGAACCATCGATGCCGATTATCGTGGTGAAGTAAAAATTATTTTGATCAATTTAGGACAAGAAGATTTTTTGATTAAAGATCAAGATCGCATTGCTCAACTGGTGATTGCACCGATTTATCAAGCTGTTTTTGAAGAACTCACTGATCTTAGTGATACCGCTCGAGGAGCCGGTGGCTTTGGTTCCACCGGAAAAAACTAATCCCTCTTTATTCTGAATTCCTTAAAACATCTCTTGATTAAAAGAGATGTTTTTCAAAGTTCATAGCTTCAAGCTTTTTCCAGATCCAAATAAGAACGATCAAAGATAAAAGAACAGCTATGAATTTTGTAAGTTTCTCTTTTGGCAATTTAAAATGCTCTAAAAATCCCACTCTGAGTAAAAATGCTGAAAAACACAATCCCACAATTGTGATGGGTGGCACGTAAACCGAAATAATTTGAAATACAAAATATGGAACATTGGCAAATATCAGAATTGTCACAAGCTTTCTAAAATCGACTTTTTCTTTAAAGAAAATCTGAAAATTATAATAAAAAAGCAATGAACTCACAGCCATTAAAAGAATCGCTATTAAGGGAGCAATAAGAATCCCTGATAAGATGCTGAGTAAACTCATTGAGAGCAGACCCAATAAAACACCCGAGGTCATCGAAATTAACACGATACAAAGTAAGAGGGTTTTGAAGCCCCAATCCGGTAATTTGATCATTCCTAAAATAGGATTTTTTAAAAAATTAAACATAACTAGAGTCATCGTTTTAATTTGCACGATGAGTTTTTCTTCAAACTGATCTATCGAAGAGAACCAGACTTTTTCGTCCTTTTTTTCATTCTCAGATTTGTTGGGTTCCTCAGACATTTTGATCTCTTTCTGCCAAAAAGATGGCTCTTTCTAAATACGACTTCTGAACATTTTTAAGAGACATTTCTGAGCAGAAGCCCAAAACCTCTCGTTCTGTTCCACGAATGTATTTAGCAAAGAATGTGTGAAAACTCCACACCGTATCGTGCACTGGAGACCATTTTTTTTGAATTTGAACAGTTGTGAGTTCAAGAGGAAATTTAAGGGGTTGGCGAGTTCCCAAAAGTTTTTCAACCTCCAGAACTTGATTTTCTGAGGTAAAAACGGTCACAGATGCCAAGGAACTGAACGACTCTGTACTTAATATATGCTTAAGATCTTGAGCCGATTGACCATCAATAAAAAAGTGAAATTTAGATTGAGTGAATTGAGTTTCTTGATGCTCCATTAAAAATTGTCTGAGGACTTTTCTTCTTCTCTCTGTTCCCCGCCAAGGCAAATCAAAGTTGATCACTTCATAACCGTGTTGAGCTAAAAACTGCGGAAGAGTGTTCCAATAACTTTGAAAATAAAAAATACTGCGAGGCCCAGTGATAAATAAAATAGGCCAACGAGTGATTAAACAATTGGGAGTCAATTCACCCTTGAGGATTCTTTGAGCTCTTTTTTTATTGTGTTGAATTGCGGCCATAAAAATAGCCCCAGAAATAAGACCAATTCCTAAGATCGAAAACATGTCAAAGTCCTTTTAAAAATAAGAATCCATTCGGAGAGCCATATCAATTGAGTTTTTATCAATGGTGTTGGCCACTAAAGAATTACGACCTGAGACCTCTATTCCCAGTGCAAAGTTTTTAATAAACTGAGTGTCTAATCCAATCATTAAAATACTGGCAGGAGTGGTGTCGTAAGTTTTAAAATTAGTCATGGAATCTTGATATCTAAAATAGCGCGAAGTGATTCCGGTTCCGATGCGATAGCCCCAAACGGAATTTCCTGGATGATTTCTGTAACCAAACTTCAAATCGAATTCTCTGAGAGAAAAAGACTCTGTGAGTTTTTTAGTGGTTCCATAATTTTTAAAAGCGCCTTCTGCATACCAATTTGGAGAGAACAAATCGATTCCAAAACCAATTTGCACACCACTTTGAAATTTAAAATCTGAACCTTGTGGCAAATCAATCGTGCTCACATTATTGACCATCCCGAAATGCGCATGAATAGTGACATTTTCAAAAGGATCTGGTCCAGGATTTAAACGATTTTTCTTTTTTGAAAGTTCACTGAGTAAACTTGTATAAGTGACTTCTTCATACTCATCTTCAGCACCCGCAGCTTTGAGCGAGACTAAAGTCGTAGAGAGAGCAAATACACTCAACACTAAATATTTCGTAAGACTTATCAATGCAGTCTTCTTGATCATCCTTGACCTCCGAAACGTGATAATTATTTTTTAAATTTAACAGAACTTTTGTATGATGTAAAAATAAGGATCTAAAACAAGACTCTTTTTTTCTTCACTACTCCCTCAAAAAAAAGAGATGATAATAAAAGCATCGCGTTTTGTGATATTCATCAAAAAGGAATTTAAAAACCATGAGCTTTTCTTCCACAATTCTTAATTCAATCGGTTTAGGATCTACGAAGCATTGCTACTGTGCTTTTTGCAAACAACCGCGCACATTGAACCGAAAAAAATCGATTAATTTCTACAATATTTTTACATGCATGGTGGCCAGTGGCTTTATCATGTTCGCTCTTTGGCAGGATTGGGACCCAAGAGTTGTGGCTGTTTTTCTATTTTTGATTGCCGTTTCTGAGTTCAGTCTTCAGATTCGTTGGAGACTTTCAGTGCCTTGTCGCCACTGTGGGTTTGATCCCGTATTGTACACTAAAAATACAGAAGCAGCCGCTCAGTTGGTTAAGGACCACCTTATTAAAAGAAGACAAGACCCTAATAAGCTGCTTTCTCGGGCCCTAAAATTGCCAACGATCACCCCTGAGAGATTGCAACAGATTGAAAATGCTAAAAAAGAAGCCGCCCAGCAGAACGCCGTTAAAAGGGGTCGGATCTTCTCTCGTCAAATTTAAGTTGTTTTTGAGTTGTTTTTTGAAGTGGCAGCTATTACCTTGCTACTTCTAATATGAAAAATTTAATAATTATTCCTACCTATAATGAAATTGAAAACATTGAGAACATCACTCGTGCTGTGTTCAATGAAAACCTTGGCGTTGATATCCTTATCGTAGACGACAATTCTCCAGATAAAACGGGTCTCAAAGTTAAGGAACTTCAAAAAGAATTCCCTAACCTTTATCTTTTAGAGCGTCAGGGTAAAGAGGGTTTAGGCAAGGCCTACCTTGCTGGTTTTAAATGGGGAATAGATAACCAGTACGACTTTTTAGTCGAAATGGATGCGGATTTTTCTCATAGACCCTGCGATCTCAAAAATCTGTTATCAGGTTCTCAAAATGCGGATTTCGTAATCGGTTCTCGCTACGTAGATGGCGGAAGAACTGTGAACTGGGGCCTTGGCCGTAAAATAATCTCAAGAGGTGGAAGCCTTTATTCAAGAACTATCTTGGGTTTTCCTTTAAACGATTGGACCGGTGGATTTAATGGCTGGAGAGTGCCCGTGCTTCACTCGATCGGTTTAGATCGTGTTGAATCTAATGGCTATAGCTTTCAAATCGAACTTAAATATAAAGCTTCACGCAATGGATACAAAGGTCTAGAAGTTCCGATAGTATTTGAAGATCGACGGGTTGGACAAAGTAAGATGTCATTAAAGATTGTTTTAGAGGCATTTTATCGTGTTTGGATCATGCGGTTTAAAAAATAACATTTTTCGATCTGTCTTCACTTTTGGTCTTCAGAGCTTAATGGCTCTGTCGACCCTAGTTTTGTTAACCTTTACTCCGCTTCCTTCTCAGGCCACAGAAAAAGGACAGGAAAAAGGACAAGAAAAAGCACAAGCTCGTGCAGTCCAAAAACTCCCCTACATCAAAGCAAGAGTCCTCAATGAGGGCGCCAATGTTTATCAAGAACCAAATTTTGATTCAGAAATTATTGGCGACTTAGGAGAAGGACAAACCATCACTATTTATCCAAAAAAATATTATGGAATTTTTTATTTAGTGGTTTTTTCTAATAAGCAAAAAGGATTTGTGGCTGATATTGATATCAGCCTTAAAAATTCAACTAACCCAGATAATCAAGACGCAGAATCTCGTCCCTTAAAATCACAAAATAAAAACAAGGCTGTTCGTCCTCCGCGTCCCTTAAGACCCATCACCTACACTCCTCTTCATGGATTTTCATTCAGCAGCATTCGTTATCGCGAAGACACTATGAGTTTAAAACCTACGGAGGCTTTAAGCTTTTTTGGATTAAAACTTTCTGGGCCTAAACTTCTTGATGGCTTTCCGACAGATTTAGATTTTCAATTTTATTCTGGAGCCCCTAAATATTATGAAAAAGGCACGGGCAATCAAGCTGATGGATTTATTTTACTGACTGATTTAATTTTTTTAACACCGATCAGAGAATCCATGAACTTTTTAGCTTTTTATGGATTTGGGCCGATGATGAAACATTCAGAATTTAATGTGACCCTTAATCAAAAAAGTTATTCTCTTGTTGATTCAAATTTAGGATTTGTATTTACGGGAGGAGCTGCTGGCCGAATAGGTCCGGTCGTTTTAAGATCCGAAATCAAATTTCATTGGGAACGAATGACCTATTGGGGCTGGATTAACAGCCTCCAATGGTCACTGTAATTCCATTAATTAAACACTCACTGAGTAATCTCTGAGAGCATGAGTTAAAGATGTTTTACGATCAGTGCTCTCTTTGCGTTGACCAATAATCAAACAACATGGCACTCCATAAGTTCCTGCAGCAAATTCTTTATTGTAAGTTCCAGGAATCACCACAGAGTTTTTTGGAACTCTGCCTTGATAAGTCTTAGGCTCACTTTGAGTGATATCAATAATTTTAGTGCTCGCAGTGATCACCACACCCGCACCTAAAACCACGCCTTCTTCTAAATGAACTCCTTCAACCACAATCGCACGGCTTCCTAAAAAGCAATGGTCTTCAATGATCACAGGTTGTGCTTGAACAGGTTCTAGCACTCCACCAATTCCCACTCCTCCTGATAAATGCACATGAGCTCCGATTTGTGCACAAGAACCCACAGTAGCCCAAGTATCTACCATAGTGCCAGAGCCCACATAGGCTCCGATATTCACATAAGAAGGCATCAAGATCGCACCAGGCTCAATAAATGAACCCACTCTTGCAACAGCTGGCGGAACCACTCTAACGCCTTCGCTCCCCGTCCATTGTTTTGTAGGAACTTTATCTAAAAAGGTGAGATCGCCACTATGAATAGGTTCCATTTTTTGAGAACGAAAAAACAAAAGAATGCCTTTTTTAACCCAATCATGAGTGATCCAATTGGTTCCTACTTTTTCAGAAACTCTGATTTTTCCTTGATCTAATTTTTCGATCAATTGATGAATCACTTCTTTATGAGCCGGAGAAAATTCAAAGCCCGCTTGTTGAGCTTGTGTGTGAATGCTTTCAATAGATTCTTTTAAAGAGGCCAATGCTGTCATCGATGATTCCTTTGAATGAGATTTAAATTAATTTTTTTAAGTTATTTTTTTTCAGTCACTTTTAAAGCTTCAAGAACGGCTGGACGATGAATTCTTAAAACTTCAGGAGCTGCAAGTCCGCGTTCAATTTCGTAAGTCAAAGTTGGACAATTTCTTTCAAGACCCGCAAAGGTTCCTAAACATCCTGGTGTTGGATAACCGATGTCGGCATCGATTTTATATCCCGTCCATTTTGCTAAGACTTCAGCCTCTGCCAAACAATCTCCATTCACATTTAAAACAGGAAACCAAGAATGCAGACTGATAATTAATTTTGGTTTTTCAGTTTCAATAAATTGAACAAGAGCTTTGTTTTCGGGTTCACTTCCGGCTACAAGCCCTGGATGATATCTTGGAGTTTTAACAACGGGACTCCAATCTTTTGTGGGCAAGTTTCTGTTAAGATCATAGCCATTAGAGTTGCCACGAGTTTTATTAAGCACACCATCAATATTGAACTCTGGAATCACAGTCAGATTGAGCTTGTAAGGAAACGAATGATAAAAACTTTCTAGAAGTCCCCAAGCCAGTTGCACGCCTTCGATTTCATCACCATGAACGCCGCCAAGAATTAAAACACGAGGACCGCCATTATTAAAAGTATGACTTAAAATAGGCAAATTTTGGGGCGAATGAGCAAATAATTTAATCACGGGAACTCCTCAAATTCAAAAAACACCAGAGAATATTTATTTGAATCCAACTGACCGGTCAAATCATATCCACATGAAAAAAGATCCAAGGAGGCTATAAGCTTGCAAAGTTCTTAAAAAAAAGTCAAATTGAGCCAATGAACTTTTGGAATTACAAAAATAATATTTTACATTTTAGAGGCAAAAATTTAGCGGAGCTTACGGCTTCCTACAGTGCGCCCACTTATTACTATGATCTCTCTCTGATTCAAGAGCGAGCCCTTCAATATAAAAAAGCTTTTTCATCAGCCACTCAACGCTGTGAGTTTTTTTATGCCATGAAAGCCAACTCCTATTCTGGTGTCATGAAAACACTTCTCGACGCCAAATTTGGAATTGATGTGGTGTCTGGTGGAGAAATTAAAAAAGCTCTTGCTGAAGGATTTTTACCTCAACAGATTTTATATTCTGGCGTCGGAAAAACTAAAAACGAAATCAAATTTGCTCTTGAACTGGGTCTCTATCAAATCAATGTGGAGAGCCTTCCTGAGTTGGTAAGAATTGGCCAACTCTCTCAAGAAATGAACAAATCAGTTTCTGTTGGGATCCGCGTGAACCCCGATGTGGATGTTAAAACTCATCCTTACATTGCCACTGGATTTAAAGATAATAAATTTGGAATTCCTGAAAAAGACCTTTCTGAAGTTTTAGAAATTCTTAAAAAATTTCCGCTCGTTAAATTAAAAGCGTTGAGTCTTCATATTGGTTCTCAGATTTTAGATTTTTCTCCCGTTAAAGAAGCTGTTCAAAAAATCTTGCAATTGATCGACACACTGGAATCTCAAAATATTAAAATTGAAAGACTTGATGTGGGCGGAGGCTTGGGCGTTTATTACGACAAAGACCAACCAGAAAAAGAACAAGAAAAACTCGCTGAATATGCACAAACTATTTTAGGAACTGTCAAAAACAGAGACTTTGTTTTGCAATTTGAGCCCGGCCGATGGCTGGTTGCTCACTCTGGTTTTTTACTTTCACAGGTTCAATACATTAAAGACAATGGCTTTAAAAAGTTTGCGATTTTAGATGTGGGAATGAATGGTTTGATCCGACCTTCACTTTATAATTCGTATCACGAAATCTACCCTCTTCAAAAAAGAGAGTCTCAAGAAGTTTATGATTTTGTGGGACCTATTTGTGAGTCTGGAGATTTTTTAGCAAAGTCTAGAAACACCTCTGAACTCAAAGAAGATGATTGGGTGATGATTGCCGACAGTGGAGCCTATGGGTTCTCGATGGCCAATCAGTACAATTCATACACTTTACCAGATCAAAAAGTTTTATAAGTCTGCTTGTTGAAAAAACAATCCCTCTGAAGTGGAAAGAATTTTTTGAGTCATGACTTTAAAATTATGATTCATATCCGTTGCAAAAATGGTGATGAGGGGTTGAGTAAAATCAGGATTTTGAGAGAGCTGAGAATTTTTTAAAACTCTTTGAGCTTCAAAATCCTTTTTCATCCACTCGGCTACGGCCTCACCGGATTCAACCAGTTGCACTTGTGAGCCCACGACTTTTCGAATCGAATTTGCAAGAATGGGATAATGAGTGCAACCCAAGATCACAGTGTCGATATCATGTTTTAAAAGTGGAGAGACGTATCTATAAACAATTAAATTGGTGATAGGGTCATCATCCCATCCTTCTTCTGCGAGGGGCACAAAGAGGGGGCAAGCTTGACCAAACGCTTGCACATTTTCATCGAGTTGATGGAGGGCTTTGTTGTAAGATTGACTTTCGATGGTGGCACGAGTTCCTAAAATTCCGATATTTTTATTTTCAGTTTTTTGCAGAGCCCACCAAGCTCCTGGAGAAACCACATTATAAACTGGAAGACCTTCAAAAATATTTTCTAAAAAATGAGAGCTTGCCGTATTACAGGCAATCACAATGGCTTTAACGTTTTTTGATTTTAAAAAAGCCATATTTTGAGCGGAGTATTTTTTAATGGTTTCAGGACTTTTATTTCCGTAAGGAACGCGTGCAGTGTCTCCTAAATAAACAAAATTTTCTTGAGGAAATACCTTCATCAGGGCTTTTAAAATAGTGAGTCCGCCAATACCAGAATCAAAAACTCCGATGGGACGTTCGTCATATTTTATTGCGCTCATGGGAAGATCTCCTTAAAATTATTTTTAGAAATAAGTTTTGTAAAAAAGTCTCTTGTTTAAATTCTCTATTAAAATTCTGTTATAAAAGTCTCTTATTAAAAAAAGGCACTTACTAAAAAAAAAGCCTCTTATGGTTTCCCTAAAGAGGCTTTTTAAAAGAAGCTAATGGCGATTTTTTTTGAACAACAACACTTATGTAAGCCTATCTGGCCTTTAAAAAACCGTCAAATTCATTCAATCTTGAAGCCAAATATTCCTTCAACTGGACCTTTGACTTGCTTCTTTAACATGATGCTTACAAATTAAGCAAATTTAATGTTAACCGATGACACCGTGAGCTTTTGACTCAGAGTACCCTGAAAAACTCATTTCAATAAAACGAGCATTATCACGAAGTTCTGAAATTTGAGTGGCATTGATATAGCTCATGCCGCTTCGTATCCCACCTGTGATTTCAAGCAAAACATCTTTCACATGACCCTTAATTGCGACAAAAGTCGACTCGCCTTCAGCAGCCATTCCTTCTGGAACACCGCCCCTCCATGACGCTTGCGCAGATTTTGATGCCATGCCTCTATACTGTTTTTTACCGTGTTTAAGTTCCCCTGGGGTCTCAAGAGTTCCTGAAAGCATAGAACCTAACATCACACAACTTGCACCAGCGCTGAGGGCTTTTACGATGTCTCCTGATGTTTTTAATCCACCATCTGCGATGATCGGAACATTATAAGGATGAGCTGCCTCTGCACAAAGAGCCACCGCTGTAAGTTGCGGAAGACCACAACCCGTAATGATTCGTGTGGTGCACATACTGCCAGGACCAATTCCTACTTTAATAGCATCAGCTCCAGCTTCAATAAGCTCTACTGTTGCTTCCGGAGTAGCTACGTTCCCTGCAATGATTTGCACTTGAGGATAAGTATTTTTTAACCACTTAATAGTTTCAACCATCGAAACACTGTGTCCGTGAGCAATGTCGATTGTCATAAGATTCACACCGGCAGTGATGAGAGATTTTGCTCTCTCTTGATAATCATCACTGGTTCCAATACTTGCTGCAATGATGGTTGCGCCAGACTCTTTTACTTTTTGAACTTCGCGAGTTTGATCTGCAATAGTTAAAAAGCGATGAATGATTCCCACTCCACCTAATTGATTCATAGAAATCGCCATTTGGCTTTCTGTGATGGTGTCCATATTAGCACTGATAATGGGAACTTGAATTTTAAGATTTTTAGTCAGTTGAGTTTCTAATCCTGGATCACGACGAGAGCGAACTTCAGATTTGCGTGGCACAAGAAGGACATCATCAAATGTGAGACCTTTATTACGGAGTTTAATTTCTTTCCAAGAAAACATTAAATGATTCATATTAATTCCTTAAACTGATTTGAGTCTTAAAATAAAATCTAAACAACCAAGTATTGAGAAAAAGCGCGATCAACAGCTCTCCTACAACAAGTAAAAAAGCTGATAACGGTGTCTCCCAAAAAATTCTGTATTCATCAAAAGCTATAGACATAAAGAGCGGAAAAATCACATAGAAAATAAAGAAGATCCCCATCACCCGTAAAAGTTGCCCATGGGTAATTTTTTGTGATTCTTCAAGAGCATCTACCTCTCCTCCTTGATAGGGTTCAGAAAATAAAGTCACCAGCGGAACCATACTTAATTGAAGGGCTTTGCGGATTCCGGGAAGAATGAGACAAAGAGAATAAAGAAAGATGCGACCCCATGAACGAAGGTTTTCGATAAAAAAACTTTCTAACTTTTGTGTGAAAAAACTATAAAACGGAGACGAATATTGTCCCCCCACTTGGGCCAAAAGAAAAAAAGAATAAAAAGAAAGAAGCGTAGTGAGCCCTAAATTTAACAGCATCGAAAAACTGCCAAAAACAATAAGGGCAAAAGTTTGAGAACCATTGGTATCTAAAAGGGTTTTATCTAATGCTGAAGAAAGAAGTTGATCGAGAAGTGCGTAAATAACGTGCACAATAAGAAGAGTTAAAAACCCTTTTTTGAGTGCTAAAATATATTGAGTGCGTAAAGTCATTACTTTGTTACATATGTTTTCACGGGGCTTGTCAAAAAATAATTAGGAATATTCTTGTGTCATGAGGTGTTGAATGTAGACATCAAAAAAAAATCGTGTATTATAACACCTTCTTTACTTATGCCCCGGTGGCGAAATTGGTAGACGCACAGGACTTAAAATCCTGGGCTTCGTTAACACGGGCGTGCCGGTTCAAGTCCGGCCCGGGGCACCATCCTCCTTCGCACTTCGTGCTTCGGCGGACGATGTCCAACCCTTGTTGTATAAATTAATTTGAAAATTTTGGTTAAATTGTTGGTTAAGGACAGATGAGTGTGAATTATCTCTCCTTAAGGCATTTTCAATTCTTTACAGAATGTGAGAAATGGGAGGACTCTCCCTGTTTTAGAATCTCCGTAATCTAATGTGCCTAAATGAACCTCAAAAAAATTTCGTAAATTCTCACTTTCCCTTTCAGAATCATTACAGGTGATTTTTTTTAATTACAATATACAGGGTCTAGCAATCCCGCATTGCAGATCTTTTTGACAACCAGGAATTTAAGTCAGGTGGTGACCTTGACGGTCACGAGATAATTGCTGAAATCAACTCTTCTCTAAAAACTTAAGATATACATGGCTCCATCGAAACTTTGAATTGGAATAAAAGGAGATAATATATGTCTAAAATAAAATTAATTGTTATACCACTTCTATGCTTTGTTTTTCAAAATTCGTATGCTTTTTTTTCGTCTGAAGATCCCTATAATATTGGAAATTTTACTTTTAAAAGTTGCAATATTATAGTCCCTGATTTGGGAAGTTCAGCTGCTTTGGTGAAAGCTCAGCTTTTGTCTAAAGGTTATTATCCAATTACTGATAACCGATTTTATAGAACGTCCGACAATCTCTTTGTAATTGGCAGTGGAGAAATTACTGCAAACGAGAGTTTAAATATGGATACAGACTTACAAGGTTTATCATACATTTCTGTGAGTGTCGCAGCTTCACTTGCATTTGTTCAAACAACTCTTGAACTAAAAGTTATCGGTGAACAACAGGGGATGGCACCATTATTTGAATCAGAAGATAGAACTTTTATAGGAATGGGTCGAGATACAAAAAATGTAACACTATATTCTGCTAAAGATTTTCCAAAATGTGAAAAACGTAAAAACTAATAAATAAAACACTTGAAAAATGGGCAGGCGTTGGCAAGTTCAAACCTGCTCATTTTTACATGTAAAACAAATCTAGAATTATACCACTGAATTATCAGCTGCTCTTATTTTAAAAAACTATTGGCCAAGTAAAATAAATTTTATTCGGCCAGTATCTCATATATCAATAAGTCACCTTTAAAGCGATCAGACAAATTTATAATATTTACCAATTAAGGTAAATAAGCTTATAGTGAGTCTGAACATGCTTTTGTACCTGACACCCCCTCATCCATAAAAAGCTCATAATCAGTTATATTATTAAGGCGACAATATTCCTTCAAAGCACGTACCTGCGACTTCAATCCACTGACTTGATCCTGGGTACTCACTCTGGCATATAAAAAAACTTTTTTACCCATTTATAACTCCACGAAAATAAGTAACTAATCTGATTCTATTGTCAGAAGAATCCTCTATTTTTTTGTTTGTATATAAATTCAAAATTTACTCCTACAAAAATAAAAAACCCGAACTTTTGGTACGGGCTATGTGAAATTTAAGATTTTAATGATCAAAATTTACTTTTTGGCTTTTAAAGAATTCTCCTGTTTTAAATCAATATCTGAAGATGTGAGCATTTTTGAAAATCTCTCATAACTGATTTGGTGATGACGTTGGGCATAAATTGCGGAACCTCTAGTCTCTAGTATTAGACGCACTAGCGAATCACCAATACCCACACACATCGCAATCCAAACTATCATGTGAATAAATTTAAGCATCTTTTCGACCCTCCCAAAATTTAGATTCATCAGCAGTTTTGATCGGCTTAGTTTTTACTAATCCCCCCTCAATTCAGAGCCTTGCTTATACTAAGTATTAGGAGAACTTAGGGTATAATTTACAAAAACAGATAGATTTTACAGTGAATCTTTTATTCATATACAAATTGCAAAGCGTTTGACTAAGTTTGAATCCATGAAAAAAACACTGCTTTCTACTCTATTGTCGCTTGTCCTTATCACTCATAGCTCTTTAGGTTTTGCCGCTGAGCAAACTAATGAGATTCAAAACGACCCGTTTAATTCAAGCACATTAAATTCTCAACAGTGGGAATCTCTTAAAGGTAAAAAGCTTTTTAGAGATGGATTTTCAATTCGCGTCGCTACAGGCACCATCAATGGTGTTCCTAGAACAGTCGTTCTTATGGGTGAATCCCATTTTAAAACTGATAAGGTCAAAGCCAGAGCTGCAGAAGTCACAGATAAATTTGATCTCTATGGTGTAGAAAGCATTGATATGTCTCAGTACTGGGGAAACGCAAAAGCCTTAGATGTGATGCTCGATGCCCTCGGTTTGATTTTTAAACCATTCTTAAATGGCTCTACGGTTTATGATGTTCACAATAAAGTATCTGAAGCAGAACAAACCCCAGAGAAGATCAAAAATTTAAAAGAGTTCATTCAGCTTGAAAAAAACTATCATCCTGACATTCAAGATAATCTTTCAGTTCTCTTATTACCTCTAACTTATTCTACAATGATTTTAAGCAAATGTTCAGAAATGGCTTGTCATAAATGGCCCCAAGTTATTTTATTACAAAAACTCAGTAAAGTTCCTCACACTGCTTTTAGAGCCATCATGGCTTATTTAATTTTAGACGTGGTCTCAAGATTGATGTTTGATAAAGATCAATGGCAAGACCAAGTTTTTGTCCTCTCAACGGGCATTCTCTACCATCGCAATCAAAATATGTCAGATAATATTATCAGAGCCTTCCAGGAGCGTGACAATAAACAAAATATTTTGGTCATCACTGGAGCCTTCCATCAGAGCGGAATCATGAGCCACTTAGTGGATCGTTATAATTTTCAAGAGATCAAACTTGATTAAAAATTAAAAAATAATTTTTAAAAAATTGGTTTCATAAATAAAGGAAAATCCGTAATTGGACTTTTAGAAGATCCCTTCTGTGAATATATTTTTTTACTCAATCGAATAGCATTGGCTTTGGGATTTTTTTGCAAAAAGAGTGATAAACTTTTTGCTTTTAAATTACTTCCAGCTTTGATTTCCAAAGGAAATAACTTACCTTCTTTTTCAAATAAGAACTCTATTTCGCTTTCACCTTTTTGATAAGAATAAAATTTAGTTTTGGGCGCCCAAAGTTGAGCCTCTTGCAGAAAAAAATTTTCAGCAATAAAACCCTTATGATTAAAATTAAATTCTCGCAACTCAGTGATTGAAATTCCCTTTAAATGATTTAAAACACCCACATCAAAATTAAAAATTTTAAAGGCATTTTCTTTTCGTCCTAAACTCAGTGGTTGATTAATTTGATCAAGGATGGGTATTAAGTGGATTAAACCTGCCTTTGTCAGCCAATCTATGGGCCCCGCAAAATCTAAAAAAGTTTTTTTACCAGGAAACACTCCTTTAAATTTAAATTTTTCAGATTGATTTTGACCAATTTTTTCTGCGGAATTTTGCCACAGACGCTGTAAAAACATAGCGTTTTCTTTGCCACAATGTTTTGCCATATCTGCAATATAACCATTTATTAAAACATCATGAATCTCAGAAACCAGTGAAAAATCTTTTGTCTCTACATAAGTTTTAACAACCTCTGGAAGGCCACCCACAAATAAATAATCTTTAAAATCAATCCAAAGTTTTTCGTGAGTAAATTCATCCGGATTTTTTATGTAATCGTATAAAAGATTTTCTTTTCCCAGGGCTAGCAAAAACTCTTCAAAGCCCATTGGATAAATATTTAAAAAACTCACTTTACCAACCGGAAAACTTGGCTCCTCGGAATATAAACCCAGTAAAGATCCAGCTGCGCAAATAAAAGCTTGCTCTTGCTCTTCACAAAAATATTTAAGTGAAGTGAGAGCCAATGGGCAGGCTTGAATTTCATCAAAAATAATTAAATCAGATTTTAAATTGATTTTTTTATTTTGGAGATGCTCAAGTTTTTCACAGATCTTTTGAGGATCTAATGTCATTTCAAAAATTTTTTTTAAAGTAGGTTCTTTTTCAAAATTAAAATAATGATGATGAGCAAACTCCTGCTGACCAAATTCTTTAAGTAAATAAGTTTTACCTACCTGACGTGCCCCTCTAAATAAAAGTGGTTTACGTTTGGGCTGGAGCTTCCATTCTAATAATTTTTTGGCTACAAGTCGTTTCATCTCTTTAAAATAACATTGTTTTTTAAAATGTTCAATATTTTGAATTTTTTCGTACGAAAAAGTTCAATATTTTGAACTTTTTAGGACGAAAGTCATATTCCTATTAATATTCGGATACTTAAGAGGTGTTTTTTGAGCTTTTAAATAAAGGATTGAATTCAAAGTGGTTCAATTGAAATAATAAAAGGATCATGACAAAACAGATTCCACAAAAATCCCCTTTAAAATCGCATTTTAAAAACTTCTTCGCAATTTTATTTATATTGATTGGTTTTTCTAACCAACAGCTTTTGGCGGCAACAAGTGTTGCGGAACAAACTCTTATTCAAGGAGGAATTCCCCACGGTTGGAAAAAGGTTTGGTCAGAAGAATTTTCTATTAATGGTTTACCCAATGAAAAAATCTGGAACTACGACATCTCTCGCAACAAAATAGGTTGGCATAATAACGAAGCTCAGTACTACTCACAAAAACGACTCAAAAATACGGTGATTAAAAATGGTCACTTGCTAATCACCGCTTACAAAGAAGACTTATCCAGCTTTGCAGATTGGGGTGGGCAAAAATACTCTTCTGCCCGCATTGATACTAAAAACAAAAAACAATGGTTGTATGGTTTTTTTGAAATCCGCGCCAAATTGCCTTGCGGAGGCGGCACTTGGCCCGCTCTGTGGATGTTGGGAGAAAGTGGATCGTGGCCCGCACAAGGTGAGATTGATATTATGGAACACATCGGTCCCAAACCAGGAGTCATCATGGGGACTATCCATAATTCCGCATTTTTTGCAGACAAAGGAAAAACCGGAAACACCCTAATTCCATCTTCTTGTTCTCAATTTCATCGTTATCAAATGCGCTGGGATAAAGATCGAATTACTTTTGGTGTCGACGATAAAAACTATCATCAGTATATAAATCCAATGGATGGCAAAAAAGAGACATGGCCCTTTGATCAAAATTTTTATTTTATTATTAATCTAGCCATTGGCGGAAATCTGGGCGGTCCAATCGATGATAAAATCTTTCCTGTCACTTTAGATGTGGACTACATCAGAATTTACCAACCTGTTAATAGCGTCAAATAAATATTACCAACTCACAACTACTAATCCTGGCTTACCATTCCCTGCTACTCCAGCAACTCCAGTTCCACCTAAGCCAGCACTATTGGCATAACTCACATCTGATGTATTGCCAGGATTTTGACCAGAACCGCCAGTGGTACTTGCGTTAATAGCAGATCCTAAATAACTAGATCCGCCACCGCCTCCACCTTCTCCTCCATTAGAGCTACTACCAGCGCCGCCTCCAAAATACCCGCCACCTCCTCCGCCGCCACCACCATTGTCTCCATCAGAGGGATAACCACCCTGATATTGAGACCCCGCACAGGTGACTGCGCAAGCACCCACTCCTCCAGCGGACTGTGTTCCGCCTTGACCATTCTGAGGATTGCCACCAGCTTGGGCTGTTAAGCCGCCACCGGCACCACCATAAGATCCTCCAGCTGTTCCACCATAACCGGCTCCCGCTCCCCCACCAGCACCAGCGGTGAGAACATCTGCGCTACTGATTCTAATGGCTGATCTTCCAGCTCCACTTCCTGCATAACCCAAAGAACCTGATCCTCCACCACCCCCATAGGCACCCGCCGTATAGGTTCCAGAAATTCCACCTAATCCGCCACCACCAACTATAATAGTTAAGACTGTTCCAGGATTGTATGTTAATGTTCCCGTCGCAAATCCGCCACCACCTCCGGCAGCACCAAGACCAGAGTAGAAGTATCCACCTCCGCCTCCTCCCCAAAGTTTAAATGTAATGTTTGAGCATCCAACCGGAACAGTAAAACTTTGATCTCCGCCGGTGTAGTTAAAAACTTGTGAGTTATGTACACATGATTTTTTTTTAAGAAACGCAAAAGGAATGAAGCCACCAGCAAGAGAGAAATTTCCAAAAAATAGAAAAAAAGACATTAAGAGAATTTGAGTCATATTATTAATTCTAACTAAACGAGGTACATTCTCAATTATTTTTTGGTATTTAGATAATATCTAAACCCTTAGGGTTAATTTGAGACTCTTAATTAGTTTTTGAGCACTCCCTTTGCAGTTCTAAAAATAAGGATTTCAAGCCAGCATCAGCTTCATTTAATGAGGCCTAGGGAGATAAACATGTTTAAACTGTATTCAGCTGTTCTAAAGTTTTGCAGCTATACTTACAGACCCCAATGGATGATGGGACTCCTTGTTTTATTCGCCCTCCCTCAGGCTCAATCGAATAATTTATGTAAAGATGTATTAAAAGATTCAAATTTTGTAGAAGACAGCCTTCAACCCCTGCCCTCTAAGCCTTTTTTAACTCAGCTTTTTGAAACTCAATTAGATTGGTATCATAATCCTGAATACACAAAATTTCTTAAACTTTCTAACTCTAAAAAACTCAAACAAATCAAAAAGAATTTAAAACTCTTGGGAGTGGAATACTCAAATGATTTTCTTTTTTCTCTGAGTATTTACAACATCGATGAATTTATTGTTATTAAACCAAAACTCAACAGCAGCGAACTTAACAAAATCGCCTATCATCTCAAACAAAAACTTGGAGTGTCCCTAGTATATAATCCCCATGAACTTCCAGAAGGGACTACAGCTTATTACATACATAATAAAAATGAAATTGGCCTTCCTCATGTGGTTGTTCTTACCGGTAAATCAAGCTTAGATCTCTTTCATGAAATCAGACATGCTAGTTTGACTTCAAATGCGAAAAAGGGAAAACCCAGTTTATATGAGGGTGAAGTCTTAGCACCCTATGAGAAATTAGATTCTGAACATCTTTATGATCAGTATTTATCATTTCAAGAGATCTCAACTTTTTATCAAGATGCCAAATTAAATTTCAAGGCTGTGACTCAGCCCAGCTTTAAAAAATTAGATCCCGAAAGATCTCAACTCATGATGGAAGAGGCTAAAGAGCAGATTCGGATATCTAAAACCGTTATTGATTTTGCCTTTAAACGAATTATTCAAACTATCGAAGTACTTCGTGATAAAAAAACAAAGTTCTATGTGGATGTACTCTCCAATAATATTCTAAAAGTAAGTATCTTAAATCCAAAATTTCAATATGAATTTATTATTCCCTCAGAAACCTCTAACATTGAAGGCAATGAGCTCGAGGTATTAATTTTACATCTTCACAAAATGCAGATTGATATTAACACTAAACGAGATCGACTCGACGATATGGACTTTGCACTTCAAAATTTAATGTAAAACAAAGATTCAAAAAATTTTACTGCTAGTTTAAAAAATACATGCTCCAATATAACAACTTCTTGAAAGGTTGTTATGAAAATTAAACCGACTCAAAATCCATCCAAGGCTCATCGTAGACTTTTTCTAAAATTCGCAGCTTTCTTGGGCCTTTCAAATCTTCTAATTATCCCGTTCAAGTCTCATGCTGGTGGATTTTTATCCTTTGCTTTTTTTAAAAAACGATTTAATAGCATTTACACATTCACAAGCCACACATTTACAACTGCAAACACAATGGGTCCCAGTGGCCCTACACTTTCAGCATTACAATCAGCATATAGCTCTGCAAGTTGGGCCCAAAATACTGCAAATTTTAATGTCACTAATGGAATACAATCTTGGACTGTACCTGCAACTGGCAATTATCGAGTGACACTTGCCGGTGCCAGTGCCGTTAGACAATATTACTCAGGAACTGGACTTGGAAGTTATTATGGAAGAGGGGCTCTTTTTACAACGGATCTGAATCTTACATCTGGCGAAGTTATAAAAATTCTTGTTGGACAACTTCCATTATGGAATGGCCCAGTAACTACAACCGACGCATTACCCACCCAGCAAAATAGTTCTTACAACTGTTTTAATGGTGGAGGTGGGGGTACTTTTGTAGTTCGATCCAATGGAAACGTTCTTTTAGCTGCAGCTGGTGGCGGAGGATCTCAACGAACAAACTACACCTGTGTTCAATCGAGTATGGATGCAAAAACTGATTTTACTGCAACTGGAAATAATGGTGGTGCTGGAACGGGTGGTTCAAATGGAAGCGGTGGAACAAGAGGCTCCCCATCTGATCAAGGCTGCTCAGGAGCTGGTTTTAGTGGTGACGGAAACGCCAGTGAAGGAGCTTCAACAGCATATTATACTTTTGCTAAATCCTTTCTTAATGGTGGTTCAGGTGCAACGAGCACTATTTCAAGTAATAACCCTGTTCCATCTGGGGGCTTTGGTGGCGGAGGTGCCGGTGGCTGGGGAGGTTCTGGTGGTGGTGGAGGTTACTCTGGTGGTGGCGGAGGAACAAATGATTCCGCAGCTGGTTTTGGAGGTGGCGGAGCAAATTATTCCATCGGTTCAAACACGAGCGCCGTCTCTCTACAAACTGGCCAAGGTTATGTCACAATCTTAAAATTATAAATTTAAAATCATACAAAAAATTAAGTAGAATCAACTCAGGTGGATTTCGGGTGGATCCCAATATCAGAAAAGCGTCACGGGCTCAATTAAGATTGTTAAAGTTTAAGTTAAACACCTCTTTACAATCTCTTAAATATTGCCTTTAGACTTCAGTATCGGTAAACAACCCTCATGTTTACATTTGAAACTTCCAGTGTTTGGGAAAAAATCAATCAAATTCAAAAGTCCTGCGAGGAGGCCTGCAAACTCACCGCTCCTTATCTGACTCCAGAGGAGCCGGCTCGGGATATTGAATTATTGCATCCAAAATTTCATCCTCCCAAAAAAGGATTTTCAACGATCGAAGGCCAAGCTCGTATGCTTCATGATTTGGCCAGCATTGAACTCCAAGCAATGGAATTGGGTGTAAGGACCCTTGTTGAGTTTCCTGAAGCTCCTGAGGCTTTTAAAGAAGAACTCATTGCGATTACAATTTCTGAAGCGGATCATTTGAGAATGTGCCTTGAGGGAATTGAAGCCCTCGGACATAAGTGGGGCGATTGGCCAGTGCACTCAGCCCTCTGGAGAGCGGTGGCACCAGAAGACTCTTTGTTAGATAGAATTCTTATTGTGCATCGTTATCTTGAAGGAAGTGGTCTTGATGCTGGAGACACTTTGATCCGAAGACTTGAAGGAACGAGTGGCAAATCCTCGATTCAAAAAATAGTGAAACAAATAAATTTTGAAGAAATAGGCCATGTGCATTTTGGTTCAGAATGGTATCGCAAAATCTGCCTTCAAGAAAAGCTCGACCACGGAGCAGATTTTGTACAACGTATGAATTCACTGAGACTTAGACTTCCAAAAAGGGTCGAACCAGTGAATCGTCAATTGAGATCGCAAGCAGGTTTTACAGATGAGGAAATCCAATACTTTGAAAACCTAAGATTAGATTTCCTTAAACCCGCCTTATAATTACCGACACTTGCTAAAATAGCTCTCCATCGTCTCTTTAAATTTTTCTGCAAAGTCGCTATTGTTAACATTAAAGAAGTGGAGATACTGCCACTCGCCGTTTTGCACTTCGGTTTCCATCACCAAAGAATAATCCTCACCTGATCTTTCAACTTGAATACCAGTTTGTCCTGAGTATCTTGCTGGGGAATTCGAATATTTGGTAAAATCAAAATTAAAAACCTTATTAGTTTTATCTAAAATTCTCATTGCGCATTTATTTTTTAAAAACTGTAAATTCAAATGAACTTTTGCAGCCAAATCTAAAATCTCTTTTTCTTTAGCTTTTTGCTCTTGCTCATGTTCAGCCAGTTTTTGTTGTAGAAGATTCTCTTTATTTTTACGATCCATTTCCGCATTGGCTAAATCGGTTTCTTCTTTTAGTATTTTTTGTCGCGCTTGTTCAATATCATCCAATCGTTTTTGTTCGATTGCTGCAAAGTCTGGCTCATCTAAAAGGCCATTCTCAATGAAACCGGCTTTTCTAATTGTAAAACCCTTGATTTGAGCTGTGCCATCAACTTTTACAGTCCCAGTTAACATAGCATGCCCCGAAACTCTTGCGCTTCCATTAACACTTGCGTTTTCTGAAATAAAAGATTCCCCACCAACGTAAGCAGAACCTTTTACTTCAACCATATTTTCGATATTTGAATTTTCTAAGAGGGCTGATTCTGCAATCACGGCTTTTCCTGAAACTTTTACGGAACCTCTAATGATAGCTTCACCTTGAATCTTTGCTTCATCTGTGACATCAGCACCTTTTTCAATCAGGGCGTTCCCACTGATTTCTGCGTTTCCGCTCACTCGTGCATTACGAATAATTGCATGACCATAAATTCTGGCACGATCTACAACTCGAGAGCTTCCACAAATACTAACTTTGGGACCAATAAAAATTAAATCATCTGTATCTTGTACGTCGGCCTCATCAGAGATAAAGCCCCCTTGAGTGGGATTTCTATGTTTATAATTTGTAAACCAATATCCTGATTCACCAGGACAGTCTGAAGAAGTTGCAGCTAGTGACGAGATTGAAAATGTGAATAAAATACCTAAAAACAATAAATAAAGTTTTGAAAACATAACAACTCCCGGTGAGCACTCAAGTAAAGTCTTGAATAGCGATTTTACAGAAAGACAAAAAGAGTCATAAATCAGTGCCTTAACAGAGTTAAACTCTCATAAAACAAAGATTAAATGACTCTCAATAATCCCTTCCTGAATTTAGCAAAGAGTGGGCCTAACAGCCCTCTCCGAGGAATTGAATTTTTAAAAAATTAAGCTTGTTTTACAAATTGAATATCTAAAGTGATAGTCACATCGTCGCCCAATAAAAAGCCACTGGCTTCAAGGGCTGCATTCCAAGTTAAACCAAAATCTTTTCTCTTGATTTTAGTGGTCGCTGAAGCGCCTAATTTAATATTGCCCCAAGGGTCTTTCATTTCTGCACTGGGAGTTTCTACTTGAAGAGTCACTGGTTGAGTCACTCCATGAATGGTTAAATTACCGATCAATTTAAGATCTGAGCCACTGGCTTCAACTTTGGTAGATTTAAAAATGATATGTGGATATTTTTCTACATCAAAAAAATCTGCTGTTTTTAAATGAGATACCTAGAAACTCGTGGCTGGAATCGGAAGGACTCTGTCACGGTAATTAATGAAGCTTTGATTTATGCAGTCAGTTCTAATCGTGCGGCCCTCACAATAGGTGTACAAATGCCTTCGGGCACTGACTTTACATTTATCAACCGCGGTAAAATCATTGGTCATGGAGGGCGCGGAGGGGCCACTTGGGAACCGCTTATTAGTGGTAGCAAGGACTATGGAAATTTATTTCCTCGGGATGGAGAAGGTGGAGGTACTGGCATAGAAATTCTTTTACCAGTTAAATTAATCAATTATAACATCATCGCAGGTGGAGGCGGTGGCGGTGGTGGTGATTACTATCAAAAGTCACCAGGTGGATTCGGAGCAGGAAATAAACTCAATCAAGATGCTGCTACCAACGGAGCAACAGGCTTACTTCCAGAATCTGTTGTTTATTACTCCCTCTTGGGAAATAGGGAGTTTTTCTCTAATAAAACTAATGGTGAATATGGCCTCAACACTTACCAAGCACCTAATGGGGGTGGCGCCGGTTCAAGCGGAGGATTGCCCAATCAAAGCGAACAAGCTGCGGGAGCTGGTGGGGGTGGTGCTTGGGGGTCTGCAGGCGGTTCGAGTGGTTCTTATAAAAACGACCAAAGCAAAGGTGCTAAAGGCAAGGGTGGACCTGGCGGCCTGAGTGTTAAAGGAAAATCTAATATTATGAATGCAGATTGGATGAGCTCAGGTTTCTTTTACGGCGCCTCTGAGTAACTGAATATTATAAACTTGGCCCTTTTTATTACGAGAGTCAAAATCTGAAGCTTGAAATATACCTATTAGAGAGTTCTAATGAAACAATTCATAATTATTTCAACTCTTGATAGGGCATCCGATGAATCAAACTGAAAATTTAAATCAAATTTTTTCAAAAAAAACTCCCCTGACTGGTTTTAAATTATTTTTCTCGTTAATCATTGTGACTCTCGCTTATTTTGCCGCTGGAAAAATTAGTTTAATTCTTGCCACTATGAATAGCCATGCTTCACCATTTTGGCCAGCAAGTGGTATCGCACTAGCTTCTGTATTAATCTTTGGAAAAAGAATTAGCGTAGGAATTTTCTTAGGTTCAATTTTAACCAACATGAATTCTGGCATTGCTTTGAGTGGAGTCTTTCTGATCGCTCTAGGCAGCATGCTTGAATCTTGGCTTTGTTATTATATTCTTCAATTTCTTATCAGAAGAGAAGTTTTTAAAACTTACTTTTTAGCCTTTGGTTTTTTTATTTCTGGCTTTATTTCATGTCTCGTCAGTTCAGCACTAGGCTTTTCAGCACTCTATTTGAGTGGACTTATCCCTCCAGGTTTTGAGTTTTACACCTGGTTCACTTGGTGGGGAGGAAACTTTGTTGGTATCATGGTCTTCACACCATTTGTGACGGCACTATTTAATGCAGATGAACGAAAAGAACTCCTTCAATTTAATAAAATTGCTGAACTTATTTTTTACTTTATTTTAATTTGGTTTATTAACGAAAAAGTATTTAAAGAAGTTTGGGAAGAAGGTTTTTACTGGCTCAATGCCATTATATTTTTAATTGCCACATTGAGAATTAATTCTTTGGCCTCTCGAATCCTCTTTTTATTTTCATCGCTCATTGCTATTTTATACACCATGCAAGGCCATGGGCCCTTTGAATTTGGTAGCCCTAATCTCAATCTCATTTATTTGCAAATAGTTGTTCTTACCTTTTCTGTAGGTGTTCTTTTTATGAATGCCTTTAAAAAAGAGGATGCGACCAAAACAACATCTATCATGATGGTCACTGGATTGCTTTTAATTTCTTTTGGTATTAATAGAATCTCCGCTGATGAGAGAATTAATAAATTAAATGAATTTCAATCTCTCGTCTCAAAAGTTAAAGCTAATTTAGACAAATCAGAATCCCACTATAAAATGCTTCTTAAAAGTAGCGGGGGTTTAGTTTCTCTGTTTCCTGAAATTGATGCCAAAGCTTGGAGAACCTACACTAACCACCTTGATTTAAAAAATAATTACTCTGCGATTAATGCTCTTTCTACTATTCAATTGGTTGAAAAAAAAGAAATTCCCAACCTCATTAAAAAATTCAAATCTCAGGGCATTTCAGACTTTGCATTGCGAGACATAGATGCCAATTATGCAGCACAATTTGATAATAAAATCATTGTTACTAATATTGAACCCTTTGAAAAAAACAAACCCGCTAGAGGTTTAAATCTAGGCAGCGAAAAAAATCGAAGAGAAGCCGCAGAAGCCGCTAGAAAGCTTAATCAGATTGTAGCCACAAAGCCTATACAACTCGTGCAAGACAACATTAAACGACCAGGATTTTTAGTGTTCAACCCAGTATGGTTAGATATCGAACAAAATGATACTGTCATTCAAAAATTTTGGGGTTGGACTGATGCTCCAGTCGTTACGGAAACTTTTTTTAATGCTTCATTGGGAGAATTACAAAAGTTGCTCAATATTAATTTATTCATAGACTCTGAGTCTGTTTATAAATTGGGCAAAATCAAATCGGATGCTGATCACAATCAAAGCTTTTATTTTAAAGAAAAATTAAAACTTTTTAACGTTGAACATGAACTTAAAATTTATCCCACAGAGCAATTTTTTGAAAACCATAAAAGTTTCCCAGTACTGATTGGAGTTCTGCTCACAGCTCTATTGATTTTATTGAGTGCGATCATTTCACAACTAGGTTCTTTTGCTTCTAAATTAGCCTCTCAGGTTAAAGAAAGAACAGCTGAGCTTGATAAAGAAAGATTGAAATCACTCCAAAACTCTAAACTGGTGTCTCTCGGTGAACTCTCAGCAGGTATCGCACATGAGATTAACAATCCCTTAGCTATTATTTCAGGTTCCGTGGGACTTATTCCTGATTATGCCAATAAACCAGAAAAACTCCTTTCTAAAGTCGATTCCATTAAAAAATCTGTTGAAAGAATTTCGAGAATTATTGGTGGCCTTAAAAAGTTTTCTCGTTCCAGTGAAACCGTTGAGTTTAAGAACTTTTCTGTATCCACTCTCATTGAAGAGTCTATTGTGCTTGTGGAACATAAAGCCAAACGGTTTGACACAAATATCACTTTGGATTGCCAAAGTAAAAATCAAATTTTTTGTAATGAAGTCGAAATAGAACAAGTCCTTATAAATTTATTAAGTAATGCCATTGATGCCGTTAAAGATCTTAAGGAACGTTGGGTTAAAATCAATGCCTTTGATCATGATGATCAGATTGTGATTCAAGTGATTGATTCTGGAGCAGGGATTTCAAAAGAACACAGGGAGAAAATCTTTGACCCCTTTTACACAACCAAAAAAGTTGGTGAAGGAACTGGTTTAGGGCTTTCTATTTCTAAGGGGATTCTTGACGAGCACAAAGCCAGCATTAAGATTTTAGATGAATCTGTAAACACTTGTTTTGAAATTCGTTTTCCTAAACCAAAAAATTAAAAACTCAAAGGAGTTTGATTACCAAATATCACTATTAACTTCTAAACCCCAAAATGCATCTGAATCAGATATAATTTGCTGAACTTCTTGAAAATCAGGAGAACGATTATTTTTTAATCTGAACTCATCGACCATTTTAACTCTTTTATAGTAAAGAGACTTAATTTCATCTGTTGATTTACCGATATCCTGCATAAACACAGGATATCCAAAAAAACCTCGCTTTTGAAGGTTATCAATGGATTCATGAGTCAATAAAAGGGAGCCAATTGCATTGGCATAATATTCATTTAAAAACTTATCATCTTTATTATTTTTAGGAATAGATTCTATATAAAGATTTCTATCATCAGTACTTAAACTGTATCCAATTATATTATTTGCGATTCTAATATCTGCGACAGCAGTTGGCATCTCTTTATATTGTCGTGACTGAACAAAATTTAAATTCAAATCAAAGAGAGAAATATCCTTGTGATCTAAATTAGCCGACAGGGCTTTCATACTCCCATCATTTTTAGACAATTCTAAATAATAATTAATATACGTTTCTTCTAAATACTGTTTAGTTGGAGTTTTAAAATTCATACTTGAATCTTCAAGATTGATTTCTTTTAAATGATCTAAAGTCCAAGCTAGTTTCTCTAAATCTAAAACCAATTTATTTTCTGGCAAATTAGCATTATCAAGTTTTTTGTTGAGACTATACTTTAATAAGTTCTCAAGATATTGAGCTGTGTACGGAATTTTATTAGCTTTAAAATATTTAATCATGAGTGCCACTGCGCCAGTCACCATTGGTGCTGCCATTGAAGTGCCGCAAGAGTAACCATAATCAGTTCCATTTTCATCGTCAGAAATCTCCATGCTTCCCACACCTAAGTAATTAAATGTGGTTGGCAATGTTGACAAAATACAACTTGGATCCCTTGTCTTATCCCCAGAATCAATAGCGCCTGGAGCATAAATATCAATCATAGGGCCATAGTTTGAAAAGGGTGAGCGCTTCATGCTTTTCGCATCTACTGAGCCAACAATAATCACTCCAGGTGTGTCTCCAAATCCTGCAATGTTATTTTCAAATTTTTTTAAATCTTTACCTTCATTACCTGCAGAAACAACAATGGGAATTTTTTTGAAGTAGGCTTTTCTTATCACTTCAATAAAAAAATCATTAAACCCATCACTCCCCAAAGATAAATTAATAACGTCCGCATTATTTTCAATTGCATAAAGAGCGCCATTTACAATTGATACTGCATCACTATGACCTAATTGATTCACAACTTTAATGGCCATTAATTCATAATCACCAGAGTTTAATACACCCACAACTCCAGCTTTATTATTTGCTTGAGCGCCAATGATTCCCGCTACATGAGTTCCATGACCGGCTTTATCAAAACTATTTCCCTGGTTAGAGAAATTAATCACATCCTGACCTTGAGGGTTTTTCCAAATATGTTGTTTGAGATCTGGATGCAAAACATCTATCCCTGAATCCACAATAGCAATTTTTACTGAAGGGCTATTTATTGAGAGATTTCTAAAATAGGAATCATACGCAGAAGATGTTTTGAGTATTCGATGATGAGCTTGTTTTTTAAAAAGTGGATCATCAAATTGCATTTGCTTGAACTGATTGTTCTGAGTGAGTCCAATCACACAAGGGTCTTTTTTTAGAGCCTCATTTAATTGTTTAACCGTCACTTCTTTAATGACTTTTGCATGGTACACTTGAACTTCCATCGTCATATTACGATTAGCAGTATCAATAAAGAGGATTTCAGCTATTTCTGGAATGGGAGGGGCATCACTGGCTTTTTTAGATAAGCAGACGTTTTTATAAAGAACTGCTAAGCTAAAATCTGGATTAAGAATGTCTTCAGGTATTAAATAATTTAATTCTTCATTGTTTTCTTTTTCAGTAAGAGATTCAGCCGTTTCTTTTGGTTTTTTTATTTCAGCAGGGGGATTATTTCTAACAATTTGAACTTTATGATTTTGACTAAATCGTGAAGGTAAGTTTTGTGAATAATTCGTACCTCTAAAAGAAGGGATAGGATTTTGATGAGCACTGCATGCCACCAAAAATTGTGTCAAATTAATGAGGCTCAAAACTAATATTAAAGTTCTCGCATAAACGAGATATGAGGACACTTTAGCTTTTATAGTTTTAAAGGTCTCATTTAACATTAAGCACTCCAATAAATTCAATCATGAGGCGTTGATGGCTCTTGATTGAACTTATAGCGAAGACTGTGCCAATATGAAAAACTTCTAAAGTTAAAAAAAGGTAGCTAGACAAGGCATTTAGCCCTTTTAGCCGACTAACTCTTAGACACCAGCCTCAGATCAGTCAACTGAGTGCTTAAATACCAACCGCTGAAGACGCCCCTAAACAACTATATAAATAGAGGGGGCTTCGGCGCTCATTATGAATTGGATTAAGCTTAAAGGCCACACGTTCAATAAGATTCACATCTAAGATTTGAATCAGCTTGTACTTATCTATGTCGTTGGCAAACTTTAATTTATTCTTCTCATTGACTATAACAAGAACTTCACAGCTTTGAGCCGATAGACCTTCTAAATCAGCCTTAGGTTTTTCATTAAAACCAAGGGGTCTATTTTTTGAATCAATAAACACATCTGGAATCCAAGTGATACTCTCATTGATATTGTAGATTTCAGAAAACTGAGGATTTTTATCAATAAAAAGAGCTAAGTTGATAATATTGATTTGTGAGGGACCAAATGAAGCTGGAAAAAACAAAACAAAATTAAAGACCAAACAAAACCCTAAAGCGAATACAGCTTTTAAAGAGAGTTCTTTTTTTTGTATAAGTTGAAAAACCAAGCCAGAGAAAACCAACATAAAGAGAGGGATGACTGGGATCATAAATCTCTCAAATTTTTGACTAAATAATGAGTGCAAAAATATAAATAACACCGAACTGATCCACAAAGATCTTTGGGATTTAAGATTAGTTACCCAATCAGAGGATTTTACAAACCAACCCCATACCGGCAATAGATACAGCACTGGCAGAATCATTAAATAAAAATACCAAGGCCCCTGCCCATAATTATGACCCTCTTTAAAATTATAAACTGTGACGGCCAAAAGGGATTGATGAAACTGACCCCTTAAAAAAAGATCTGGTAAGCCAGCTAAAATAAAACAAACTAAACCCAGACCCATTACATAAAAAAGATCCTTCCATCTTTTTTTAAGAATCGGAAGAATCACAAAGATCAATGCACAAAGTCCCACTTGAGGTCTTAAGCAAAAAGCCATACTCGCAGTGAGGACCCCCCAAAAGAGATCTGATTTGTTTTCTTTTTGATCATAACGATATGAGAATACCAAACCTAAAGTGAGCCAAGGGGCCGCCATGCTTTCAAACATTGGGCGCGTAAGAACAAATGCGGCTGGAAAAAAGAACGCCAGTAAGAGGTAATGGAACTTATTTTCTGATATTGATCCTTGAGCTCCTGAATAAACCGCCGTGGAATTATAAAGATAAAACGCTAAGAGAATGAGCAAAATATTTATAAAACCCAAAGTGATACGAGTGATTTTATATTGCTCATAAGGATGCTCAACTCCCATCTTTAAAGCCGATTGCGAAACTGCATAAAATGGAAGGAGTTGTGTTGGTGATTTAACATCATCCTCTTTAAGTAAATTTGTCAGGCTGGCTTTTTGAGCGGGGATGTAACGAGTGATCCCCGTCCAATACTCATCAGAGGCCATAAATCCATTATTGATTAAAAGTGTTAACACCAGGGTGATAAGGGGAAGAATTAATAATTGATGACCTGGTTTTGTACAAAGCGTGACTAAAAGCTGTCTAAAGCTTTGCTCTTTAAAATTCTGGGCTTTCATGCTCAAAAGTATCCTTATAAAATTGTTCTTAATTTTTTAGAAACTAGAATCTAATTCCTTTCTTCTAAAAAATCGACACAAATTTTAAGGGGTGAGGGCTTGCGTTGGTGGCGTAAAGTTGCCAGTATAACGAACAGAACCTCTGGTGATTCTCACATCATCAACATATCCCGGAAAATACTCAGCAATTTTGGAGTATTGCTTCTTTAAAATGAATTCAAAAATAAAAGGCCCTATTTGATGATTTCAAATAGGGCCTTTTTGACTTAACTATATTTAGAAAATGTAATTAGTGTTTAGTCCCTGCAGCCATAAAGGCTCCGCCTGAAGCACCTAATTGATCTTTACAAAGTTCGTAGGCTTGATTTTGGTTCATGCCATTTCCTCCAGTAAAAAACCCTTGCATAACTGTGCTTGTATTATTGAATCCAATATTCATAACACCTGTTGTGCCTGTAGGTTTAAAAACAATGGTGAGTTCTCTTCGAATAAAACATTCCACACTGTCATGGTTATGTGTACAAGCTGCATGAGTCAGATCCTCATTGCCTTGGCTGGAACTGCAAGAAAATCTTCTTTTTTCATGGTTTTTTTGAGTAAATGTTCCGCCACCATTTGCAAATGGTTGCCATTTTTCAAAAACCATACGTTGTGAAGGAGAAGCACCATTGGAGTGTTCAGCTTTTAAAGTTCCATTGCTAATATTTTTTTGTTGGCTGTAATCAAATTCAATACCTTCAACAAAAATACGACCGTTAGCAGGACTCGTCATTGTACAACCATTATGATCACAAGGAGGCGCATCATAATGTACTCTTGGAAGGATCACATTTCCTCCTCCATCGGCACCATGATTTAAAAATTCATTAATAAATTGCGCCACACAGTCAGCTCTTCCACTGATTGTATCGTTTTGTGCCAACGTTACAGAATTATCCCAAGGATGACATTGCCAATGATTGCTATCTCCTTGTGTTGGCATCATTGCCTGAACCCAAGTTAACCAATCACTTGGTGATGCTGTATGTGATGGGATCGTACCAATTGTAATTGATTGTGTTGCTGAACCATTTTGTGTTCTAAAGCTCATTGACTGAGAACCTGTAGCCCACTGAATAGCCGTTGTTGCAGTTGTTGAATTTGTACCATTCCAAGTGATCTTTCCACCAAAATCTGTTAAACCCTCGCCTCCGCTACCACGAGCGCTTGTACAAGTGTTTCCATTACAGTTTGCACCCCAAACAGTTACACCTTGAACAGTTGATCCTGATACAAGCATTTTTTTACCATTCTCAACCATATCTGAATTCACTATGGCCGAGTACACATTGACATCAATGTCTTGCCCTGTAACAGAGGTCACATGAGCCGCATGATCATCCATGCAAGCTTCTTGTCCACCACCGTTATTTGAGTTGTAAAAACTTGTATCACCGAACATGCATTTGCACATGGCTTTAGCTTTAGCATCAGAGTTTTTTGAATCTTCACAAGTGATGTGATAAAATCCATTGAATGATCCTGTATCAGTTGGCGCAATATTACTTGTGTCTGATGCCGCATTCGAACCTGCCACAACTGTTGTTGAAATTGTTCCTTCAGCAGATAAAGAAATCCCAAGTGAAAGTGTTCCCGAACCAGAAATAGTTTCAGTCGTTCCACCTAAACCAGTTGCAGGTAAAGAGAGTGTCGCCAATGGAAGATATGAAGAACCATCAGCTAACTTTAGGCCAGCAAAAAATTAAGAATTCATTTATAATAAGTCCCTCAACTTAAAGATTTTCAAATTAAAAAACTTGGCATTCTATTTTGCATTTCAAAGCTAAAGGCACCATAAATAGTCTCTAATTGCTTAAATTTGAACTGTGGAGTTATTAATGACTAAGTTTTTTTCATCTGACATTTTATTCGACAAGAAACTCCTAATAGGTTTGCTCAAAAAGTTTATTCTCATTCCTTTATTTTATTTAAATAACCCAACTGCATTTGCTCAATTAAGTCCTACAAACTCCTGTAGATACCTCTTTGAAGAACCTGTCATCTCTGAGGACGCTCTAGAAAAATCTATTGAACGACCCTTCCTAAACACCCTCATACAAAATCAATACAGTCAAAGATACGACCCAGAGTTTTTAGCTTTTGAAAAAATGAAACCCTCTCAAAAATTTCAATTAGCTCAAGAAAAACTTAATAAATTAGGAATATCCAATGAAGTCATGTCTGAATCATTTCTTGGTATTTTTAAAAAACAAAAAAAAATACTTATCTTGCCCAAACAGATTGGGACTCAGCTTAATGAACTAGCTTTTACACTAAAAAAACAATTAAATGTCGACTTAGTCTATAATCCATATTTACTCGATAAATTATCTGAAGCCTATTTTTTACCACAAACTATGGAACTGGGTCTCTCTGATCTCATAGTCTTTTCAGGTGAACCAAACATAACTCTCTACCATGAAATTAGACATGCCAGTTTTACACAAAAACTTCTCAGGGGCTCCCCTTCTCTTTACGAAGGGCATGTTATAAATTCTGGCCCCATTATTAATGCAAAATTCCCCTATGAAAAATTCTTATCATTTCAAGAGGTTTCAACATACTATCAAGATAGTAAATACCATTTACTCGCGATCAAACAACCCAGTTTTAATAAACTGCCTAGCGAGGATAAAATTAGATTGGTATTTGATTCCCAGTTGATGGTTAAGCTTGCCATAAAGGTTTTAAAATTAAGCCTACAAAGGTTGGCTGTTGCAAATGAAGTTTTGGAATCAAAGAGAGGTCAAATTTTTGTAAAAAAATCTTTCTCAAAGCATAAATATATCCAAGTGAACCTAGAGGAAGCTCAATATAAATTCTTATTTAGTATTCCTACAAATGGGTATTATCGACAAGGCATGGAAGAGGATTTACTCTCCCTGCACCTATTAAAAATGAATATTGATTTTAAAACTAAACTGGAACAACTAGAAGAGATGAATACTCAATTAGAAAATATCAGACCCTTCTAATTACAAACGTAAAGATCACCATTAGTGTCTCTCGTTACAGCTCCTACTGTTGCACAAATCGTAGAACCAGACTCTATTGTTCCGCTATTGCCAGAGATCGTCAGAGTTGGAGAACTAATAACCACAGACCCTGTACCCGTAGGAGAAAGAGTAATGCTGCTATTCGTTCCACCAGCTGTAAATGTAAGAGCTCCGTTACCAGCAAAATTATCTAAATCACGACATATCCATGAAGAACCATTATATGAAGCCACATTACCATTAGAACAGCTTAAGCCACCAAGTGTATCTGGAGAATTCACCCAGTTTGTACCATTGTATTTTAAAAACTGGCCTGGAGTTAATAAAGTCATATTTAGGCTCGCATTGAGTAACTTAGCAGCGCTTACTGCAGTTAATAGAGAACCATCTACTGCAGGTATTTTTGATGATGAATCTAATTGCACAATTTGATTGGCAGATGTTCCAACATCTACAGCTATGGTGCCGGTGGCTGTAATAGTTCCACCAGTTAAACCAGTTCCAGCTGTAATTGAAGAAAGCGGAGTTGCCCAAGACAAAACTCCTGAACCATTCGACTTTAAAAACTGATTACTTGCACCCGCATCTCCTGGAAACTGTAAATTATAGCTTGTAAATCCAATAGGGGCAGAAAAAGTAATGACGCCTCCAGTATTTCCTGGGGAACCATCTGCGATTTTTACCGCAGGTGTATTAACAGAGCTCGCGGCAATGCCTCCATTTGAATCTCTGATAACAAAAGAACTATTTGAAACTGTAGAACTTGCTTCTTTGCAAGCCCAACTTCCAGCTGTATAAAAAGCAATATTACCATTTACACAACTTAAGCCACCCAAGGTATCATTATCAGGTAAATTAACCCACTTTGTTCCGTTATATTTTATAATATTTCCATCAGCTAAAGCCGCAATGTTTAATTCTGTTCCTGATATTTTGGCCGCATTAACCGAGGTTAATAAAGATCCATCCACAGCAGGAATTTTTGCATCAGTATCCAATTGAAGAATTTTACTCGCTGCTGTTCCCACATCTACTGCAATAGTTTGCCCAGAAGTGTTTACTGTACCACCTGTTAATCCTGTACCAGCAACAATTGAAGTTAAACTAGGTGCAGAAGATCCAATAGATTGAGTTCCTGTATTATCTCTAAACTTAAACATGTGCGCAGTAGAATCATACCACATTTGCCCTTCAGCAATACTTTGTGGATTTCCAGAAAAAGTTTTAATAGGCAGAGTACCATTGGTAGCAATTTGAACATAATTAGTTGCTGGTACTGATAAAATAGATGTTAATTTACTAAAGTTAGCATCTGTGAAAATACTTTCAACATTTTCTTGAGTGAGAGATTCATTACCAATATTTACAAAATCTTCTGGTGTCGCACCCTGAAGAGTTTCAGCATTCTCAGCAACCAAAGCACTTGGGACTGAGTTTAAAGCCATATTAGGATAAAGTGTATGAGGCACACCATCGTTTGATGCCGTGATGGTGATTCTTAAATATCTATTATCTCCATTTTTAGGATTGTAAGTACACGCCATACCTGTGGTCAAATTTTTACCTGTGATTACAGATTTATTATTATAGACTTGGGACATCGTTAAACCAGAATCTAGAGAGCCATAAGCAGATCTTTTAAGAGAAGTTGTGGCAGATCCTACTTGGATATTAAACAACCCTTTTGTGGTGGCTGTACTTACAGTTTGAGTCTCATCATAAAGAACACATTCTTGAATGGGATTTAAAATTTGCACTCTAATTTTTACATCAGAGTCTTCAATGATCGTTGTTCCATCTATAAGAGTGAGCTTGCCATCTAAAGAAAAGGTTTGAGAGAGCGTTGCTTGCGCGAGAATGGAACTAAAAAATATTGATGCAAAAGCCAGATAATTTAGTTTTGTTCTGGCTATTTGATTACAAATTAAATTTAATTTTCTCATTCTTAAGTTCCTTTCTCAAAAAACTTAAATTTATAAACTCTAGTAATTAACAAACTTTTTAGTAGGACTGGTTCTATTTACTTCTAAATTCACACCAATAGCTCCATCAATTGAGGTTAAATCTTTTTTGGTGATTGCATAGTTTGTAGAAAAAGTGACAGAGATTTTTGCATCTTTGGACGTAAATCTAAAAGGATTACGAGTGGCACTACCAACTCCACCAGGACCGCCAATTTCACCAGTGGCAGGAGAATCATCAGTTGGAGGCCTATTATTATCTGAAGGATTATCAACACTACCTGCATCAGAAGCATTAAAAGTTGATTTTCCACAAGAAATTAAATTTGTTGCAGACAAAAATAAAATGAATATTAAATTTAATCGAATCTTCACTTTAATTAATCCTTTCGATTTAATAAATTAACTAAATACTTCTGTAGAAGTTATCGGCAACATAGACCAAGTACTTGAGTGATTTTAATTTTTTTGGCTAATAATTAAATGAAATTGAAAAGTCTCAATTTGTGACATGAATCTAGAATAAATTTAAAATTTTAATGAATTAATTTGAAACACATTTTGAAGTTTATTAATAAACTGTTAGGTAAATAAAACCAGCTCCGGATTGATAGCCGTTTGAATAAGTAAAACTAGAAATATAAGAGGGGTTATAATAACTGCTTCCGCCACCCCCACCATTATGCTGGCCACAGGAGCTTCCACCATACCAACCACCACCGCCACCGCCATTCCAACCAGTGTTAGTATTATTAAATCCACCATTTCCAAAATTACCTAAAGTTCCAGCACCAGTGCCTCCAGCAGATTGTGTTCCACCACCACCAGGAGGAGCCACGTTCGGATTAGGAGCAGTAACACCATTTGGGTAACCACCGTTACCTCCGGTTGATGATGTATTATTAGTTGATCCACCACCACCACCGCCTACCAGAATTCTATTTCTTCCAGAATAATCTGTAACACTAGAACCCCAATTGATACTGACATCAGAGGCACCACCGCCTCCTCCAGTTGTTGTAGTTCCAGTTGAATTATTTATTCCAATAGCTCCACCATTATATCCACCGGTAACTACATAGGCACCCGAAACACCAGAAATTGTTGAAGTTGAAGTATTGCTACCTTGCCCTCCAACAACTAAAGCTAAATAAGTTACACCCGTAGAAGAACTCAAAGTCCCACCAACCATACCACCTTTACCAGCAGCATAACTCGTTGCTTGCCCACCAGATGCTCCCGCAATTGAGAAAGTTACAGATGAGTAACCTAATGATATTAAATCTACATAATAAAGCCCAGAAGTCGTCAAATTATATTGCGACCCCTTAGTAGGAAGGATTTTTGTTCCTTGTGCAATTAATGTTGCTGGAATAATTGCACCCGCTGCAACAGTTTTATTTGTTAAACCAAAACCTTTTGCAGATGCAAATCCTCTTGAATTTATAAAGGGCAAACTACCTCCCTAAGCAAACTTAGTGAGTGAAGCTATAACTGTGTAAGTTGGAGTAGCGGCTGTTTTAATGATTGTATAAGTATAAACATCAATGGAATTGGCGTTACCACTAGTAGGGGCTGTTCCACCTTGCCATTTTGGCGGGACAGCTACACCATCAACTTGAACTGCTGAGCTGTAATAGGCCGTACCACCTTGAGTAACTAAAAAAGCTACGGTGATACACTGACCCACAGCTAAAGCCGTATTCATTGAAGTCCCAGACGAGTGTCTTAAATTAACAGTCCAATTTGCAGAGGCAGCCGTTGTATAATACATAACAGATTGTGTAGCAGTATAAAAAATAACGGTTCCAGTTGCAGCTGTAGAAGCAACAGTTGCAACTTCTGCTGCATTAGTAAGAACTGCTGCCACATTTTGAGCTGAGCCCTTAAAAGTTTGAGTTGTATTCCAAGTCGTTTTCGTTTCTGGTGTTGTGATTTTTTTCCAAGTCGCGGCTTCTGACTTATTTGAATATAAAGTGGCTAAAATGGCTCCTGGAATAATATTAAAAAACTGCCTACGACTCTTGGTCGTTGAATCATCTGTTTTTTTAAAAAATAAACCCTTAATTTTAAAATACAAATTACGCAACATTGATGACTCCTCTGTATACGTTCCACAATTCTGAGTACTTAGGATGACATTGAATTAATTTTCAGTCCACATTCAATTAAATTGATTGGATTGTTTTAAGATTTAAAGTTCTAAAACCTATCTAAAGGTCTTAAACTGAGATTTTAATTTTTAATTCTCATTTTGGGATAAAGGTCTGGGAGTCAGTATTTTTTTATTCGTGATCAAATCTAAATGGAATAAATCCAGCTAAATTTTTAGGCAGTATTTTTAATTTTAATTGATTTGCTTTTTCTTGAACGTCTTCTTCATCAAAGTGACTTGTCACTAATATGGCATGCTTCTCTAAACCTAATTCATCGATTATATCTAAACCAGTTTCTTGATGATTCAAAAACTCGTAATCAATTAAAAATAAAGTTTCTTTAATTTTTATTAAATTAGCATATACATATTTTTTAAACTCAGAACCTGATTGAAACTTAAGATGCTCCATTTGTGATGAATGAATTAAATTAAGCCTTTGAGCCCAAATTTGATGAATACTGAGATCATCATCTAAAGAAATTAAATATTTTTTATGATTTAAATTAATGACATTTGCAAACCAATCAGGCGACTCAGCTTGAGGAAATAAAAAACTGACAGCTTTTTCTTGTTCATCAAAATTTACAATTAAATGTTCATTCAAAATTAATATTTTATTTTGCAATTCAAGCGACATAATCGAAGTCTTATTAGTTATTTTAACTTCAACTTGAGAAGACGAAAGTAGCTGCACACCTAAAATAATCTGGCCATTAAATTCAGGCAAACTCTGAATGATTTCATCTAAAGTGAGGTTTAATTTTTCTTTAAAATCAATTAAATTGATATTAGCAAAGGCTCCAAAACTATTTTTAAAATCTACATCTAATGAGAAACCTGAAAAATCTCGATATTGCATTCTTTTATTTGAAATTAATAGATCAAGAATATTGGGTAAATACTCTACTTTAAAAGTTTGAGTCACTTTATTTTGAGACTCATTACTTTCTGGATTTGTAAAAATCATTTTTTGATTTGTTTGAGATAAATTGTTGGCTATATCATTTATTCTTAAAGTTGCATTTTTTATTAAATTTTTCTTATCCTCAGGTAACTCTTTAACAGAGCTCAAAACCATCACTAAAGCAGAGAGTGGTGATCTCATATCATGGGCAATTTGCCTTGCAAATTCTGTCTGATTTAGCTCATTTTTTTTATTAATTAAAATTATCTTAAAAATTAATGCTAGAACTAAAGATATAAGCAAACTTATAGATAAAAGAATTAAAATAAGAACATTTTTAGACATCAAAACAGAATCAAAAAATACATTGGTTAATTTGTTATTTTGAACAAAATATTGAAAAATAAAAATTGAAACAATTGAGAATAAAAAGACAAAAAATATAAAAATTCTTAAAGGAGATTTAATCATAAAAAAATTACATTTTTGATTCATAACTTTAAAGTATACGTTATAAAATACGCTATTCATACCCCCTAAAATGCAATTAATTTTGTATTTAAAATACTTTTATACACCCTTTTTCTAGCTCCAATAAGTGCTCAAAAATTAAGCACATAAAAGACTCCGACACCAAAGACTGTCAGGTGTCTATTTTTTAAACACTTTTAGGACTTAATCTCCCATTAAACTCACTCTGGGATTGGTACCCTTTGAGCATTAGAGACGATCGAACAGTGTGGCTATCATTAAAATTAGTTCTCAAAACGTTGATGAGTGTGAGCATGTTTAATAACCTTATGAAAATAAGAAAAATTTTGTTTTTTTTATTTTTTATCTTTATTTATTCTGTTCAGGGATATACCTGTCCCTCGTCAAGGCTATTGCCTAATCAAAACTCAAATGACGATGATTGCTCAGTTCCCAGTATAATAATTAATAATCCCAATCCTGACTTTCCCTTTCAAATTGTTTCCACGTATATAAAAAGTGCTAAACCCGAAGACATTCAAAAGATTTTTGAAACAAATATAAAGGAGCACGATGTTCTCCTGAGTACCGAAAATGAAGATGTGTTACTCAATGTTCTCAGATCCTATACCGGCCCCCAAGCCGGAGTTATTGCAAACCCAAGCCATCATGACCTCAGCGTCATCCCCCTCGGCAAACTCATAAAGACCCCAAAGTTCCCCAAGACCAAAGAATTCTACAATAAGTTCAAAGATCATTATCACACTGCCATAAATCATGACCCAATCGGCGTTTTAGTTCTCACAATTAATACTGGATACGATTCCTTCGTATGGATGCACACTCAAAATCTCACACTCAATGAAAGAACAGCAGAAGTTATTTTTGGTATGATCATAGCTGCAACTTTTGGTTTAAACAAAGAAGTCTGGCCAAATATGGTGCGACCTATTCACGAAAAAGTTCTCGGCATGCTTCACATGTGGGGTTCAAAGGATATCGGAAAGAAGCCTTCAAACGCTCATGTATTAATGTCACATTTTATTTCAAATATGTCGGTCTCAATTGGCATTCAATCGCTTCGACTTGGAATCATTTCGATCGATCAACTGTCTGAAAATTTTTATGATCCCAAGTTTTGGGGAACTTCATTTGCTATTAGCTCTATAATTACTTTTTCTACATTTTCTTGGAATGAATTAATGACCTCTGTGAGTAGAGAAAAATATCCTACTATAAAAAAGATTTTAAAGAATTTTATGGATTTTAGAAGCCTCGTTTTAGGGCAGTTTACTTCTGCCGGTAAAATCCTCAACCCAGAAGAGTTCGGTTACTCTCCATGGGCAATTACCTTAGTGAATGGAAGCGTTGGGATGGCCGCAATGCTGAATTCTAAATCAGTTGTGAATTGGTTCGAGAACCATCAATGGCTCAATGATAATTATGTCTATGTGGAGCGAGTGAATCGTATTCTCAAAACAAATATTTTTGATTTAAGAGCTAACCCACCCCCACTATGCTCCGATCTATTTCTTTAGTTTTTAACTAAAATTATACCTAATCCAAAAAGTATAAAAAGAACACAAGCAAAAATTCTAATCCATTTCATCGGAATTTTTTCAGTCAGTTTTTCTCCAAAAAATACTGCCAATCCATCAGCACCTAACATTCCTAAAGTCGTACCTACAGTCACCAAAATTGGGCTCGCGAATTTAGCTCCCAGCGCCACAGTTGCTAACTGAGTTTTATCTCCCATTTCAGCTAAAAAGAATGTCACAATTGTCGTTACAAGAGCTCCATATTTAGACTCTTCGCCCATGCCTTCATCCTTATCAGGAATCAGAATCCAAAAAGCAAAGGCAATAAAAATGCCGCCTAAAATCCACTTTAAATATAATGGAGAGATGACTGTAGACACCCATCCACCAGCCCATGAAGCCAATCCATGATTGAGTAAAGTTGCAATTAAAATACCTAACATAATTGTCCATGGTTTTTTAAATCTTGTGGCTAAAACAAGTGCGAGCAATTGAGTTTTATCTCCCATTTCACTGGCAAGAACTAAGAAAAAAGACTGAATGATTGAATCCATTGATATTCCCTTCGACTCATTTGACATATCAAAAAAAGCTTATATTTCAATGAATTTTTGGTATGATCTTTTTCTATTAATTTAAATTGAGAATTTTGAACACATCTCTAAAATATTAAAAAAGGATTTTCATGCAAACACTAACTACTGAAACTTTTAAAGCACAAATTTTTGATTTTGAAAAAAATAAGGATTGGACTTTTAAAGGCTCCAAACCAGCCATCATTGATTTTTATGCCGACTGGTGTGGACCCTGCAAAATGTTAGCTCCTGTTCTTGAACGCATTGCTGAGCAATACCAAGGTCAAGTTGATATCTACAAAGTAGATACTGAGGCTAGTCAAGAGCTTGCCGCACTTTTTGGAATTCGCAGCATTCCAAGCATTCTTTTTATACCAATGACTGGTGAACCCGCTATGTCGAATGGTTTTATGCCTGAAGAGAGCTTTAAGAATGCCATCGCAGACCTCTTTCAAATACCAGCGACTCAACCTTAGATAGATTGTATTGAGTTCTAAAACTCAGTAAAATCTAAACATGGTTGACACAAAAAAAGAAGAAGTTAAAAAAAAGCATCGTTATAAACACTCGGGCGGAAAACGTTGGGTTGAAGTGAGAATTAAAAATCCACTCCAACTTTTTGATGCTCGAGATCCTTCACCCTTCCGTGAGCGCGATCTTGATGATGACTTCGTTGAGTATATCAATGCCTCTGCCAATGAGTTCTCACCTTCTATCCCTCTCAAAGTTGTGATTTATATTCAGGAAAAAGAAACTAAAGAACTCCCTAAAGATTCAATTTTAGAAGCCATCAGAAGTTATTACCTTTACCAAATAGATCTTAAAAAAAGTGAACTCAAAGCTTTTGCTAAAAGAGCGCAACTCTTTTTATTGATTGGTTTAACGATTTTAATTTTAAGTGTCACTATTGCTGGAAATTTAAACCTTGAACACTTTCCTGGCTTACACGGTGTTCTTAAAGAAGGCTTTCTCATCTTTGGATGGGTTTCGTTCTGGAGACCCATTGAACTCATCTTATTTGACTGGTACCCTCTTTATGAAAAAATTAGTTTTTATAAAAAACTCTTGGCCACTGAAATAGAAATTATCTTTGAGGCAGCATGAAATCTCTAATACCCAATTTTAATAATCTAAAAATAAATGCTTTTCTAAAAATCTATAGTTTTTTAAAAATACCCCTCTTAGCTTATGTGCGCCCGTTAGTTATCGAAAACTCAAAAGATAAAACTGTTATTAAAATCCAACTCAATCGTCGCACTAAAAATCATTTAAATGTGATGTACTTTGGCGCCCTCAGTATGGGTGCTGAGCTGGTTATTGCTCTTAAAGCAGTGGATGAAATTTACCAGAGTGGTAAAAAAATAGATTTTATTTTTAAAGATTTTAAAGGTGATTTTTCAAAAAGAGCCGATGGAGATGTTTTATTTATTTGTGATGAAGGCCAAGCCGTTAAAGACCTTATCACTCAAGCTCTCCAGACCTCGGAGCGACTTGAAGGGAAATTTAAAAGCTACGCAGTAGTGCCCTCCAAATCTCCTGATGAAAAGGTAGCTACTTTTGAACTCACTCTTTCTGTCAAAAACAGAGACTTTAAAAAATAAAGCCTCTGAAAATTATTTTACCTGAATTCCAATTTACCAGTTCTTCCAAATAAAAGTGCCCACTGACTGAGGAGGAAGAACTAATTTTTTAACTTTCTTTTTAAATTCCACTAAAAATTCTTTTTCTTCAGTCTTTTCATTTAAAACAATAAAAACAATTTTGCCGTCTTTATTTTCAAAAGCGACATGAGAAAGCTCATTCTGACTAGATTCTGATTCGACTCTAAACGCCCCTGGGCTCACAAATTTTGAAACATGACCAATTACATAGTAAGCTACATTTCGAAGCACTGCAGGGGGTACAGATGATTTTTTAACGGGATCATAATCGATCGATAGAGCTCCTAAGCAATTCTTACAGCCACCCGGTGTGTGTGGAAGGTATTGAGAGGTAGCAGCTAAGTTCCACTCAATAACTGTTCGACTCCAATTTCTCGGTCCACCAATCACCATATTTTTAATGTGCCAAAGCAAATCTCCATTAAAATTACTTGGCCCTCCGACCCACTGTTCAGTTAAATAAACATTCTTTGATGGAAAAGCTTGATGAACCTTAGATAAACAAGACACATCCCCTGCGTAAAGATGAAAGGCTGAACCATCAATATAAGCTTTAGCGGCATCATCTTTTAAAACAGTGATTGGATAATCAGGAAGATCACAGTTGTGATCCCAAATAATAATTTTAGTTTTAATATTTTCTTTTTCAAAAAGTGGACCTAAATGATTCTTAACAAAATTAGCTTGATCCAAAGCTTGCATGAGCATGCTTGGGTTATTTTCTGGATTTAAGGGCTCATTTTGCAAGGTCACCGCTTGAATATTAATACCTTTATCAGCCATCGCTTTAATGTATTTTAAAAAATACTGAGCATAAAGGGATTCATATTTGGGTTCTAATTTGCCCGCTATAGAACTTTTACTAGTTTTCATCCAACTAGGTGCCGTCCAAGGAGAAGCGAGAATTTTAATTTGCGGCTGTAATTTTATAATTTTTTGCAAAACAGGGACTAAATGATCAAGATCTTTACTTAAGCTAAAATCTTTAAGGTTTTCATCTTTGGTATCATGATAAGTAAACACTTCTCTACTCAAGTCAGAAGCTCCCATACTGACTCTTAAATAGCTTACACCAATTCCATTCCCATCAGTTGTAAACAGCTCTTTTAATAACTCATCTTGCGCTGACTCAGGAAGTGCATTTATGAGCTCTGCACTTCCTCCCGTGAGAGCAAAACCAAAGCCATCCAATGACTGGTACTTACTCTCTGCACGAATCGTGATTTTCATCAACGGAGAACTTTTTAAATCCGTAGCAGAATGAACTTGCGGAAACTTCTCTCTTTTTAAAAGTGCTTTACGATCTCCACGAGTCAGCCAAAACTCAGGACCTTCTCCATGAGTCTGTTTCAAACGGCTATAAAAACTATCTTCGCCAAACTGAGTCAGATGATTATTTTTATAGACTACAAAACTCGCAATTAAACAAACTAACAAAAACCACGAATGTTTCATCTTAAAAACCTAATTTCTTTTTTAAATCTTTGAGTTTTTTCTCACCGTCAGGTCCGATTTTCTTTTTAAGTTCTTCCTCAAGGCCTTTTTGAGCTTTAGCTTCTAATTCTTTTTTTGCTTTATTTGCTTGATCATCAGCATCTTTTTTAGCTTGATTGATTTTTAAATCAGCTTCTTTTTTTTGGGCTTCAACAATACTTTGAACTTTTGAAATTTCTTGTTCAAATTGCTTTTTAAATAATGCTAATTGAGATTCAATCTTTGCTTTCTCTTTATTTATTTGATCATCAACAATTTTTTGAATTTTTGCTTGAGCTTCTTTTATTTTACCTTGAATTTCTTGTTCAAAACCTCTTTGTAAATCTCCACCCACATTAGATTCAATATCTATAGGAACATCCGGTAAGATACCCTTACCAGAGGCCTCTAGAGTCACTACTGTAATTCTTTGAAACACTTTTATTAAAATCTCTTTAAAAAGTTCATTTTTTGTTTCAATGTTGTATTGCATATCATTGAGTTTGTTATTGAGTTTAAAGTCTAATTTTTTAAGACCCACTAAACTTCCATCCACTTCAAACTCTCCTTGAGCTTTAGGAAAAGAAATTTTTAAGTCTGAAGATGAAATTAATTCTTTACCTTCAAGTGGATATGAGCCCACCTTAACTTTAAACTTAATTTCACTCTCAGCAGGACGAGAATCAATTGAAAGGCTATTCTTCATCCCCAAGATATGCATTGCCGGAAAATCTCCAGAAAGTGAAGCCACTGTTGGCTTACCTGAAAGATGTTGATTTGATGAAATATTTAATATCTCTCCTTTGATATTCCCGGCCTGAGGATCTGCACTTACTTGCGAAGTTAAAAGCATTTTTTTAACCCAAAACATAGGATATGAATTTTGACGACCAAATTCATAATCTTTGCCTTTAGCACGTTGTCTTGCTTGAACTAAAGGATCCTCTTCTTTTTCTCCGCCTTTAGATTTAATACTTTTCATCACATTTGGTGGAATGTATTTTTCAGCCAGAGCTTTATATTTTTCAAACTTCCCCATGTAGGGAGAGAGATAATGATTAAATAATGCTTTAGTCAGAGTTTTTGCATCTATTTTTGGTAATTTAAAATGAGCTTCTAAGCTTTTAACATCTAACTTAATTTGCTTTTCAATTTCTTTAAAATCAGTATCTAATTTTTTTAAGTCGACCTGCAAATCATCTGAAGCCGTTTTAATAGTTTTAAACTTTTCATCACCTTCTTTTAAAATAGCTTCAACTTGTTTTAAAGATTCTTGAAGCTCCTGAGGAGTTTTAAAGTCCTTAGTTTTAACCTTTGAGAGCTTTTGAGAAATCTGTTGAAGCTCCTGCGTGTTTGGTAATTTTTTAAAGCGCTCGTTCCAAGCCGTTTGCTTTGTTTTAAAATTCTCTTCATAATCTTTAAGCATCTTTTTAGAAACTAATGTGGATTCTAAATCCTTTAGTTCCCCTTGTGCACTTCCCCCACTCAGAACATTAGCGAGGTCACCAACCACATTATCAGAGTATTCTTTTTGTGCCTTTTCGATAGCCATTTTTTTAAGTTTATCAGCTTCTTTTTCAAGAGCACTTGGTTCATTGGATGGTGGTTCTGGAGGTTTAACTTTTCCTGGTTTTTTACGAAGAGTTCCAATTTTAACTGACTCAACCGTGGCCTCATTGACAACTATTTTACCTCTTAATAAGGCATCCCAAAGCATGCCAAACTTTATTTGCCCAACTTCAAAAGAATTATGAGATGGGTTTTCACTATTAGTCACTTGAACACCAGAAATTTTTAAAGAAGCACTCCAAAAACTGGTTTGCACTTGAGCCACGTTCACTTCTGCACCCATGGCGCTATAACCAACCCACTCCAAAGATTTTTTCAAATGGAAATCAAATAAAAAGAAAAAATAAGCCCAACATAATCCCACTACTAGAGCAAATGGAATGATGGCTTCAAAGCGGATTGGTCCCTTTTTTTTAACTGCTTTTGGTTTTTGAGTTTGTTCAGAATTATTTGTATCCATGATTAACCACCATAAAGAGAAAGATATTTAAGATAAAGACCATAGAATTTTGTAGCAGCAAAGGCTTTCCAGATTTTGCTTTCTTTAAAGCGACTCAAAATAGTTTCACGATATTGAATGATTAATTTTTTAAAACCAAAAAATGCAGGTATGGCTAATACAAATCCAATCACTCCTGAACCCATTACAATAGAATTATAAAAACGAGTGAGAGGCACTAACGGCATATTATAAAGTTGTACAAATGTCGGTCTTAACATTTCTGACTCTAAAATGAATGAACCTAGCTGATCAGAAACTGGGTCTATCAAAAAGGCCACCAATTTAAAAAAGAAACCCGATAAAAAAGCGGCTCCCATCTGAACTCTAAAAAAGAAGAGAATCAAAATAACTAAAAGACTTTGTAAACTTAAAAAAGGCGAAAACCCTAAAACGATACCAAATGCTAAACCTGAAGCTAATTGATTGGTCCCTGTGTCGCTATTCAGCAAACGAAAAAATGCAAAAATCTGCTTGAGCAATAAACCCATTTCTTTCCTCCTGTAGATTAAAATTCAACTTCAAAAATTATTGAATTCCAAATCCCATTTAAATTCTCTTTGAGAGCGTATTCTTTAAAATTTTAAGATACGAAATGCAGCTCGTCATCAAAATTTCCTTGAGATTCAATCTATAAACACCTCACAAAAAATAATTATGTTTCATAGATTTTTTTCTAAAATCGAACAAAAATTGTTAAATTCAATTTGAATTCAAAAAAAGTCTCTTATAGGGTCTTTTGCATGAAAAATTTAAATTTATTTTCTCTCAAAAAATGTCTCCTTCTCCTCAGCTCTCTAGTTCTTTTTGGCCAAATAGTAAAAGCAGGCCAAGCTCAAGAAGCTGATCCTATTAACTTAGAACAAAGTTGGTTTTTACAAAAAATCTCTGCCCCTCTTTTTTGGCAAAGATCCACTGGCAGCAATAATGTTAAAGTGCTTGTTTGTGACACCGGAATTGAATCCAATCACCCGGGCCTTAAAGACAACATCAGCCTCCCAGGTTATAATTTTGTAGATAATTCTACCAACACAGAGCCCACAGGAAACTTTCATGGCACTAGAGTGGCCGGAGTGATTGGTTCCCAAGGAATCAACAAAGGCAGCGTGGGTTTAAATCTTCATGTTCAAATTGTTCCCGGTAAAATTACCAATGAACCCAGCGGAGCGGCCTCAAGCTCTGCGGCAGCAAAATGCATTCGTTGGGGAGCTGATCAAGGCATTCGCATAGTGAATGTAAGCTACGGCAGCTTCTTTTTAGAGCCTGAACTCATTGAAGCCGCTCAATACCTTCATGATCATGGTGGTGTGCTCATTATGGCTGCTGGCAATAAATGGGGTCCAAGAGATGACCTCATTGACCAACCAAATATTATTGCCGTGGGTATGACCAATAAAGATGATTGGAAAACAATGTTTGATCCTTCAGGAAAATTCATTGATATCGTGGCTCCAGGAACTTCTATTTACACCACTGATGGCGGTGGAAAATACATGATTGATAAAGGAACTTCTATGTCGAGCGCGGTGGTTGCAGGTGCAGCTGCTTTGATGCTTTCTCTAAAACCAGAAGTGACAGCAGACCAGCTAAACCATTGGATTTTAAATTCTACCATAGATAAAGGCGATCCAGGTCGTGACGATGCTTTTGGAATGGGCCGATTAGATCTCCAAAAGGCCCTCGAACTTTTTGATAATAAACAAATTTAGTTTTTAATTTTAAACTCTATGAGAGGTTTTAGGCCTGCTCATAGAGTTTGAACATAACATCTTTTCGGTAAGTAAAAATTCTTTCGACTTCTTTTTTCACTAACCAACGACCACCAAGCCATCCTAAAAATCCCATGGGCAATTTAAAACGCACTTCATCTTTCATCAGAGTTCCCCCATTTAATTTTTCAAAAGTGTGAGTGTGATGCCAAAGTGCATAGGGACCCTTAATTTGTTGATCTACAAACTCATAGGGTGGATTCCACTTTTCAATTTTTGTCTGCCAAGAAAAGGGCACACCATGAAGCTTTAGAGAGTATTCAATCAGAGTTCCCTCTTCAATTTTAATGGGAGTCGGAGTTTCGATTTTAAAATGTAAAAATTCAGGTGTGATTCGCTCTAGGTTTTCGGCTTGAGAAAAAAACGTAAACACTTCTTCAAGGGGTTTTGAAAAGTATTGATAACTCACATAAACTTCTTCGCCCTGAGAATGAAATTTTAATTCCTCAGATAGAGCTTCTGCTAAATCTGAATATTGAAATTTAAATCCCGCTTGAGTTAAAACTTTTGGAGACACTTTTTGTGAGTCCGTAATAATGGCTGTTTTATCTCCTAAAACAACTTTTAAACCTGTTTCTGGAACAGCAAAAAATGTAGGGCGCTTTAGATTTTTACCCATTAAATCAGTCCACTCAGAATTAGTAACAGGCTGAGGACCAACCATATTTACTGGCCCTTGAATTTCAGAATGATCCATCACAAAAATCAAACCTTTGACAAGATCATCTCGGTGAATCCAACTCATCCATTGCTTTCCGCCGGCAAGAGCTCCCCCGCCACCAGCTTGAAACACAGGTAAGAGTTCTTTTAAAATTCCGCCCTCTCGACTGATCACAAGACCAATTCTAGCCATCACCACTCTAGATTGAGAAAAAGTTTTAGCTTCAGCCTCCCAGTCCAGACAAAGCTGAGCTAAAAAGCCCTGACCAGCTGCTGACTCCTCATTCAGTTCTTCATCCATACGGTGGCCATAAATACCAATTGCAGATGCGGAAATAAAAACTTTTGGCTGATGATTTTTAAGGGATTCTCGTAAATGTTGAGTGGATAAAATTCTTGAATCTTTAAGTGCCTGTTGTTTTTCAGGAGTCCATGATCCCTCAGCGATGGAGTCTCCCATCAAATGGTAAACCACATCTAAACCTTTAAGTGAATCTTGTTGGGATTTACTGATTGGGCTCATCATAAGATCTGCTTCGATGATAGTGCAGGGAAACGGACAGCTTTTTTGAGCCTTTAAAGCTTGCCTAGAAATCACAATGACCTCATGGCCTGCTTTAACTAATTCTAAACCTAATTTTTGCCCCACAAATCCTGTAGCACCAGTTATAAGAATTTTCATTATTAGCTCCCTGTTTTATTTTTAGTAAAAAAAAACCATCGACAGATCTAGTCTACCGATGGTTTTCAAATTGAGAATCTATTTTTTAAATTTAGCTCAATATTAGTATCTGTAGTGTTCTGGCTTAAATGGACCTTCAACATTCATGCTCAAATACTTAGCTTGTTTAGTTGAAAGTTTTGTAAGCTTCACACCCAATTTACCAAGGTGAAGAGCTGCCACTTTTTCATCAAGATGTTTTGGCAATCTGTAAACATCGATTTTTTTGTATTGCTTAGTGTTTATGAAAAGTTCAATTTGAGCCAACACTTGATTTGTGAATGAGTTACTCATTACAAATGAAGGATGTCCAGTACCACAACCAAGATTTACTAAACGACCCTTAGCTAAAATAATCACTTGGCGACCATTTTTAAGAGTGTGAATATCTACTTGTGGTTTGATTTCGCGGATTTTTGAATTTTTATTCAACCAAGCCATATCGATTTCGATATCAAAGTGACCAATGTTACAAACGATGGCGTTGTTTTTCATTTTCGCAAAATGTTTTTCAGTAATAATATCGCAACAACCAGTTGCTGTTACAAAAATATCACCAACAGCCGCAGCTTCATCCATAGTTGTCACTTCAAAACCTTCCATAGAAGCTTGAAGAGCACAGATTGGATCGATTTCAGTGATAAGAACACGAGCGCCAAGACCTTTTAATGAAAACGCAGAACCTTTTCCAACGTCTCCGTAACCAGCTACAACAGCGATTTTACCTGCAACCATTGTATCAGTCGCTCTTTTAATACCGTCAGCTAAAGACTCACGACAGCCGTAAAGATTGTCAAATTTAGATTTAGTCACAGAATCATTGATGTTGATTGCTGGAACTTTAAGTTTTCCGTGCTTTACTAATTGGTGAAGATTATGAACACCTGTAGTTGTTTCTTCAGAAATCCCAATGATTTTTTTCATCTCTTTAGCAAACTTTGGAAGATGCATCATGTTGGTTAAATCACCACCATCATCAAGAATCATATTGAAACCTTCAGATCCCCAACCAGTGATAGTTTGCTCAATACACCAGTTAAACTCTTCTTCAGTTTCACCTTTCCAAGCAAATACTGGAACTCCAGCTGCTGCAATTGCTACTGCTGCGTGATCTTGAGTTGAAAAAATATTGCAAGAAGACCAACGAACATCCGCTCCTAAATCGATCAAAGTCTCGATAAGAACAGCTGTTTGAATAGTCATGTGTAAACAACCAGAAATGCGCGCACCTTTAAGTGGCTGTTGTTTTTTATATTCTTTTCTGATGGCCATCAAACCTGGCATTTCAGTTTCTGCGATTTGGATTTCTTCACGTCCCCAACGAGCCAGCTCAGCAAATACTTTTGGGTTCTCCATAGCTTCTTTACAAACTTTAAAGTCAGTAAAGTTCAATGATTTTTTTGAACTTGAAGTGTTTGTGTTTTTAACTGATTTTTGTGCTTTATTTTTAGCACCTGCTTTTACTTCAACCACTGATGTTTGAGCCATGACTTACCTTTCATTGATAGATCAATTTAGTTAATATTAGTGTTTTTAAGTCGCTTCTTATTTTATGGCAAGGTTAATATTTCATACCCCGTATCAGTCACAAGAACAGTGTGTTCAAATTGTGCCGAAAGGGATTTATCCTTTGTCTCATAGTACTTCACTGAAGAGCCTGGGATATCTAATTCACGAATATAAGCCGAACGCTCATTGATCATGGGTTCAACAGTTAGACATCTCCAAGGAAGCAACTGCTCTCCTCTCCCTTTTTTGCCATATGAAGGCACAAAGGGGTCGCCATGAAATACTTTTCCGATCCCATGCCCACCGATTTCTTTCACAGTATGGTACCCACAGCGAGTCACATATTTATCAATCACAAATCCTATATCTCCTGTAAAACCCATAGGAGTGATGGCCTCAATCCCCTTATCTCTCGCAATCATTGCTTTTTCGGTAATATCTTTTGCTAAATCAGAAACCTGACCCACAAAAAAAGTTGCCGAACAATCTCCATAAAAGCCGTCTAAGAGACTTGTAACATCCACATTGATGATATCACCCTCTTTAAGTTTGGTTTCATCAGGAACCCCGTGACAGACCACATGATTGATCGAAGTACAAATTGATTTAGGGTAACCATGATAACCAAGCGGAGCCGACTGAGCTCCATGAGAAAGTGTGTATTCATGGACAATTTTGTCCAACTCATTGGTCGTAATACCTGCCTTCACAAAAGTGCCAACATATTCCAAAGTGCGGGCCGCTAATTTGCAAACCTTGGCCATGGATTTGATTTCGTCTTTTGTTAAAGCTGGTAATGACATGAACACTCCTTAAGTTATCAATTAAGAGCTAAAATGGGGTTTTTCCCAAAAAAAAACCCGTAAGATTTTTTCACTCAGTGAATTATCCTACGGGTTCATATATTTCAATGAGATTATACGAGTATTGATTCTTATTTCACTCAGGAACTCACCTTAGGATGAGTCCTTTGAGTATATTTTAAATCAACCTCAATTGATCCCTAAATATATCTAATTACTTAAGCCATTTGCTTACAAGTTTAGTCATTTCAAACATAGTAACTTGAGCTTTTCCAAATACTGGCTTTAATTTAGCATCAGCATTGATGTTACGTTTGTTTTTAGCATCTTGTAAGTTGTTCTTTTTGATGTAATCCCACATTTTTTTAACAACTTGTGTACGTGGAATAGCGATTGAACCGATAACATCAGCAAGAGGTCCTGTTGGAGTCAAAGGTTTCATGAATGCCGCGTTTGGCTTTCTTTTTGTTGTTCCAGCAGCTTTTTTAGTAGTTGTTGCTTTTTTAGGAGCAGCAGCTTTTTTTGGAGCAGCTTTTTTTGTTGTAGTTACTTTTTTAGTTGCAGCAGCTTTTTTAGGAGCAGCTTTTTTTGTTGCAGCTTTCTTTGCCATGAGTTGTATCCTCCAGTTTGTATAACTTCTTTGAGACAGTCTTATCTTTTCCTATACGTTTGTCCAAAAAAAAATGCATGTAATTTCATTTTTTTTATTTTCCCCCTCTGAATTTTACTTTCTCGACTCAAATTAGGACAAATTATACCGATATACCCTCTATGAGAACGAGTTCATTTGCTGATATTTTAATCGATCAAATCATCAAAGAGTTCATTGGTGAAACTCAAGATTCCCCTCGAGAATCGCTTCCTGAGAGAGATCTTAGCCCTGCAAATCTCGCTTTTCTCATGGGAAAAATCTCAAAAACTCAGATTAAAAAAACTTTTCAGTCTTCGCCTTACAAAACTTATTATAAAGCTCCCCCTCCACCTAGACCGGAAAAATTACAGACTCAGAATGTTAGAATTTTAAATCCAAAACAAAGAGAAGCACTCAAAGTGTTTTTAAATAATGGGTTTACTTTAGGAGAGGAATTTACGGTTCAGGAACTCAAACAGGCTTTTCGCAAAACAGCACTTAAGGTTCATCCTGACATGAATGGAGGGAGCTCTGCTCCCTTTATCGAACTCAAAAACGCATTTGAAAGTCTCTCTTTAATCTTTAGAAACTCTCAAAACGCCCCTCACTAATACATAGGAAGGGCTCTTTTTAATTTCATATTACTGAAGTGGTCTGTATCTAATACGAGTCGGTGTGGCAGCTGCTTCACCAAATCTTTTCTTACGATCTTCTTCATATTCTGTATAGTTACCATTGAAGAAGTAAACCTGACTGTCTCCTTCAAAAGCCATTATATGAGTACAAATACGATCTAAAAACCAGCGATCATGACTGATCACAACAGCAGATCCACCAAAATCCAAGAGGGCGTCTTCAAGAGCTCTCATTGTATTCACGTCTAAATCATTTGTTGGCTCATCGAGTAAAAGTAGATTTGCACCCTCTTTAAGAATTTTTGCCAAATTCACTCTGTTGCGTTCCCCACCAGAGAGAGTTCCCACTTTTTTCTGTTGATCAGAACCACTGAATGCAAACCACGACACATAAGCACGCGCATTCACATCTTTCGATCCTAATTTAATCAGATCAGAACCCCCACTGAGTTCTTCATAAACTGTTTTATTCGGATCCAAAGTTTCACGAGATTGATCTACGTAGGCAATTTTTACAGTTTCACCCACTTTAAAAGTTCCAGAATCTGGTGTTTCACGCCCCGTCATCATCTTAAAGAGTGTTGTTTTACCAGCACCATTTGGACCAATCACACCCACGATAGCCCCTTTAGGAATCACAAAATCCATTGATTCAAACAAGAGTTTTTCACCGTAAGCTTTTCTCACTTGGTGAGCTTCCACCACGATATCCCCTAAACGAGGGCCCGCTGGAATGTAAATTTGCATTTCTTGAAGTTTTTCAGCAGAAGGTTCTTTAATAAGATTTTCATAAGCTGAAATACGTGCTTTTGATTTTGCCTGACGAGCTTTTGGACTCATACGAATCCACTCTAACTCTCTTTCAAGAGTGCGGCTTCTTCGAGATTCAGCCTTTTCTTCATTCTCTTGGCGTTTTTCTTTTTGCTCTAACCAGCTTGAGTAATTCCCTTTCCAAGGAATTCCCTCACCGCGATCCAATTCCAAAATCCATCCAGCCACATTATCCAAAAAGTAACGATCATGAGTCACCGCAATAACTGTTCCCGGAAAGCGAGCTAAATATTGCTCAAGCCATGCCACTGATTCTGCATCTAAATGATTGGTTGGCTCATCTAATAATAAAATATCAGGCTCAGAAAGGAGCAATCTACAAAGAGCCACACGACGTTTTTCTCCACCAGATAAATTTTTAACTGGCAAATCTCCTTCTGGGCATCTTAAAGCATCCATCGCTAATTCAATTTTTTGATCCACGCCCCAGCCATCAAGAGCTTCAATTTTCTCTTGATACTGACCTTGTTTATCGATGAGTTTTTCCATCTCTTCAGGAGTGATATCAGGATTGCACATCAATTCACTCAATCTATTAAACTCTGTCATTAACTTCGGAAGTTCACCCATCCCTGAAAAAATATTATCACGCACACTCAGAGTTTCATCCAATTGTGGTTCTTGTGGAAGATATCCCACTTTCATTTCTTTAGCTGGAAAGGCTTCACCCAAAAAGTCTTTATCTAATCCCGCCATAATTTTAAGCAAACTTGATTTCCCTGATCCATTCAAACCAAGAACCCCAATTTTAGCTCCGTAAAAATAGGATAAATAAATATTTTTTAAAACATATCTGTTCGGAGGATAGACTTTGCTAACCCCTTTCATAGTGTAAATAATATCTTGAGACACAATAAACTCCTTTAAGCAGTTTGAATGCTTGTTTTTAATCTTAACTTTTAATCTTTTTTAATGACCTTATCTTGAGGGCCCCCAGAGCATGGCGGAGAATCATGGTCTAACTTAGATGCAAATTTTTGCCACTCAAGAGATGTATAGGATTGCTGAGAAAGGGCATGAAGCCCCTTTTCATATTGTGGAGCCAATAATTTATTAATTGCCTGCGCACGCTGAACACGAGTCATACCAGTAAAAGAATCTGAAACCACAAGGATCCTAAAATGAGTTTCTCTATTGGCAGGACCACTGTGCTTATGAGATTCGTTTTCGATCTCCAAATAGAGAATAGAAAACGCATTTTCTAATTTTTCTTTAATTTGTATTTCAACTGGTTTTAACTCAGAACTCATATATTATTTTTTAAGAAGTAATTTTAAAGTTGCTGAAGCCATTTGAGCCTTTTCAACCAATCCAGTTTTAGCTTTGCTTAAAACAGGATGAGTTTCAATTTTTTCTAATATTTGCTTTTCAGTATCTTTAGCTTTTCTCAAAGATTTTGCGACAAAAAATTGAGCCAATGGATTTTTAAACGGTAAACCTTCGAATTCACCGTCTTGAACCCAGTCAGTCGCCACTTGCTCTGCAAATTCAAAAGCCTGTGGAAGTTTTTCTCTTAAAGCATCTGATCCATAAAATTGAAAAGAAACTTTAGAAGTTACATCAGCTTCTGTCGCTAAAGGATGAGCTTCAGTATTAGTGATTTCTTCATGGGAAGCATGAAATTGAGTTTGAGTGTTTGCCTCATTATCTGGCATTTCTAATGGCAATTCAATTTGCACGCTCTCATCAACTTCTTTCATTTTTTTCTCCTTCAACTTAGGATTCATAGATTTAGAAGCCTTTACTTTAGCGGCAATCACTTTTTTAATTTGTGTTTTTGCTTTTCCCTTTTTTAAATCTTTTTGTTTTGCTTCTTCATTTTTTAATTTCAAAGCAGCTTTAACTTTTTTTTGATTTTTAGAGGGAACAGTTATTTTACCATGAGCAATTTTTTTAGAGGTCGGTTTTTCTAAATTTTTAAGTGATGGCATCCAAGGACTCCTGTTGTTTCAAATCTTTTTATAAAAATTTAATGTTTGTTTTCTGGATTAATTCTTTTGTTTTTTAAAATTAGATCCATTTTTAGGTAAAATTCTCAGTCACTGAGCTAGTTTTTCACAATTTATCCTAAAAATTCAACAAGGATTTTTATAATCCAACAAGGAATCCAAAGAATTAATTTCTTTTAGGAGGAGAATTAGGAGTCTTTTTATCTAAAGAAGCTAAAAAGTTGGCCACTAAACTCTCTCTCTCACTCTCAGTAACGGGTCTATTTCCTAAAGGATATTCTTTATACAAAGATTTGCACACTTCAACAATAAAGCGTGAGGGACTCGATGGTTTTAAAGAACCATGACGCCGCCTCTCCTTACAACGAGAGAGAACTAAGCGTTCTTCTGCTCGTGTCAGACCCACATAAAACAATCTTCTCTCTTCATCTATATCTGAACCCAAAGTCTTATGAGGAATCACATCCTCCTCGAGGCCTACCATGATACAAACTGGAAACTCCAAACCTTTGCAGGCATGAAGAGTGAGTAATTGCACTTTATCAAGGTGATCTTCTTTTTCAGTGCTCTCATCGCGCAGCTCCATAGCATCTACAAAATCACAGAGAGTTTTCTCTTGAGGGCCACCTTTATTAACAAAAGCCTCAAAAACCCGAGAGAAAATCTCAAATAATTGCCATTTTTTCTCTGCAGAAACTGGATCATGAGTTGTTTGATAAATATAATCTCTGTAATTCAGTTTCTCATTAAAAACTTGAAGCATACGGTCAGACCAAAAACCCGTCGTAGGCACAACTGGTGGATTTTCAAAAAGCAATCGAGGCAAATGATCAAAAAACTTAAAAAGTTTATCCAAAGACTCCCCTGCCTTTACTGAAATCCCATGAGACTCATGAAACTCAGCTTCTTCTTCATGAAACAAAGTGATTTGATGGGATTCTTTTTTAGGAGAAAACTCAAAAATCTTCACGGCGCGCCAATTTCTTGCGGTCTTCACAAAGTTGAGTTTTTCTTTTTCACAAAATTCAGTGATTTTTTCAATGGTCGCATCCCCGATTCCTCGAGGAGGAGTATTGATGATTCTCCTCAAAGCCACCTCATGAGGAGACACTGAGCATCTTAAAAATGACAAGACATCCTTAATCTCTTTACGATCAAAAAAAGAACTTCCTCCAGAAACTGAATAATCAATATGAGCTCTTCGCAAAAAGCTCTCGATCAATCCACCTTGAGAGTTAGAACGATATAAAACAGCAATGTCCTTATAGCTATAACCCTGCTCTTTAAAATACCTGATTTGATCAACCACAAATTCTGCTTCGGCTTCTTCATTTTCTAAAATAAATAGCTCTGGTTTTTCACCCTTATCTTGAGCAGCTCCTGACCTTAAAACTTTTCCATGTCGCTTGGTGTTTTGCTTAATAGATTCATTCGCTAAATCTAAAATTGCTGGTGTGGAACGATAATTTCTCTCTAAACGAATCACCTCAGCCCCTTTATAGGACTTTGGGAAATCTAAAATATTGCTCACACAAGCACCGCGCCAGCCATAAATGGACTGATCATCATCACCAACCACAGCTACATTTTTATGGGGTTCAACAATTTGACTAATGAGCGACATTTGAACTTCGTTGGTATCCTGAAACTCATCCACCATCATTTGCTGGATAGATTCTTGAACCTCAGATAAGACTTCTGGATGCTCTCTAAATAACTCTAAAGGTTTTAACAACAGACCTTCAAAGTCCACCACTCCTAGCAAATCTAATTTTTTTTCAAATTTAGGAGCAATCATTTCGGCAACTTCATCGTATTCATCGCGAGCGCCATGCTGTTTATTTTTAAAATAAAAAGCCCCTTGTTTTTTCTCAGCACGCAAGTCATTGACCATATTTAAAAGTTTGTCGGTATCGAATTTATCTTTACCCGTCACTCGCATGTCTTTAACAATTTCTTTAATCAAGGCTTGGCAGTCACTGCCATCAATTACGCCAAAGCTTTTAGAAAGCTGAGCTTGTTTGTGATATTTTCTCAAAAGATGAAGACCAAAAGAGTGAAATGTCCCTGCCCAGATATGAGAGGCGGCTTTACCCACTTTTAAACCTACGCGATGCTTTAATTCACGCGCAGCCTTATTTGTAAATGTGAGAACACAAATTTTTTGAGGCTCTACGATATGATCAGAAATCATCCGACCAGTTCTTGAAACTAATACTGTGGTTTTGCCGGAACCGGCACCTGCTAAAATAAGAAGCGGCCCATAATTATGCTGGACCGCCTTCGCTTGCTCTGGATTGAGCCCTTTTAACCAATCTGTCGACATTATAACAATTATCCTCGATTATGAACTAACATACGAACTTCATCAGAGAACACAACTTCGATTTTGTCTCCAAATACCGTCTTAATAATACCAACACCAAATTTTGGATGTTCAATTTTATTTTGAACTACATATTTTGTTTTCATAGTGTATTTATTCACATCAGAATTTGATTGAGCTTCTAACATCTGTTGATATTCATTTTCATGACTTAGTTTTCTAGAAGAAGCAGTCTCAGATTTTTTACGAGTCACTGTTTTTGAAGATGAAGATTTTGAAGCCGGCTTAGCTTTAGGAAGAGTGTACTTCTTTTTACTATGACAGACTTCGCATTCAACCCTTGCCGATGTTTCACTCGTATGAGCCAATACGCGATGGTATCGTTCCGCTTCGCATTTTTTACATTCAATGAAAATGGATTTAGCTACTGGTGGAAGTTGATTTTCTGTCATCTGTTGTTTCCTATCTTTCGTAAGTTCACTCAAGCTGTGAGATTCCCGAGCGATGTCTTATTTAGTGGACTGAGTTCAGTCTATTCATTTTCTCATTCTTAAAACTTTGTTATAACACTCTTTTTGCCATTTTACTTTAATTATTTAAAAAGCTTTTACTGCTGCTACTCATCGTAAATTATCTACAAAAAAACTTACCTAGGTATAAATACCGTCAATCGATCATTTAATGATTTTGCAGCTATTTCAGCAGCACTTAGGTAGTAAGGACCTTCACCTTTTTCTAATCTGTGCTGCAATTCGATCATACTTTTTTCAGAAACCGGATCTACTTCTAACCCCGAAGGCTCAAATTTTTCTGAAAATTTTAAATCAGGTCCTTTTGTAAAAAATTGCTCCCATGACTGAGTATTAACTACAGCTCTATAAGTAATGGTTTTTGCATGAGAATGAACCGGAGAGTAGGAGGCAACAACCTGTAAATGACCATAATGAGAGTGAAGTTTAAGGGCCGCCCCACCCCATTGAGTCATACCGCAGCAGGTTTCTACATTGGCGTACCATAATCCAAAGGCCTTTGATAAAAATCCAAGCCCGTAAAATCTATCGGCTGCAGGAAGAAAAGAATTCACAGAGCAAAGATTATGAGCCACCCACTCGCCTTTTGCCATTGTTGGAATGATTATAAAGAGAGATAAGGGTGTCCATTCATGATCTGGATGATGACGCATCACTTTTTTAAGTGCCTCAGGCATGGCTGAAGTTCGCATGGCAAAACCAGTCACAAAACCTGGCATTATGGCACAATCATAAAAAACCCATCGAGGCATGGCCATATTTGAAGGTCCAAAAGCATTGCTTTCTAAAAAATAAATCTGCTCAGCAAATTCTAGCTCATTCAAGTCTAGGGGATTTTTATAAATAGGAGCGTACTGGAACCAATCTAAACGATGTTTTTTACCAGGATGAGCAATGCGATTTTCTGCTCGAACATAAACATAAGGTCGTATATCAGACGATTGTATCCATGGAACTTTTTTAAAAAGATCTAACTTTAGATTTTCACTGAGATTCATTTTAGTTTGCTTATTTTTTTGATCCAAAGAGGGTCCTCCCCCGAATGACTAAAATTAATCTTTTGAATGAAATTTTTAACTTCACTCTCCTTATTTAATCCTTTACCAGCTTGAATTGTAACCAATTTTAATCATCATAAACTTTTTTCAGATGAAGGTGGGGCCCTCGCTAAGTCTTAGCGAATCCACATGGTTCCACCTGCGCTTTTCATATAACCTGCATTATCGCCCTTAGGACAGTTCGCATAATCACCAGAAGTGCAATAAACTCCAGCTCCAAAACCATTAGTTTCAACTGGATCCCAAACTCCACCTAGACCTAAACCAACTCCTGAACCAAAATTAGTTTCTTTAGAACTAATTTTACCTAAATAACCAAAGCGTACAGCTATGGATGTGCTATTATTTTTAACTGCAGGCACTTTTCCAGCAGAAAAAGATCCACTCCCCATATTAAATCCAAAAAATCTTACAGGAACTTTTTGAACTAATAAGACGTCGTTATCATCATAGATTCTTTCCCCAAACTGGAGGAACTCATCCCAAGGAAGTTTAATCCCCGTTGGTAGAATTTCTCCATACATTTGAGCATATTTATTTTTTTCTTCAAAATACACTCTCTTCCCATTCACCATATGACTATAACTCATTAAATCAAGTGCAGATTCATACTGACTTGGAATGTCTCTAGAAAAACAATTTTCTTCGACGCATCCTCTGAGCGTTTTACCAGCAACAGAAATAAATGAATCAAATTTAGCATCTTGATCTAAATTTGCATTGAGGCTGGCAACTCCTAAAGTTTTGTCATCAGTCCAATAGTCACTATCGTAATTAAATGTTTCTGACCCGGCCTTTGCTTTTAACAGTAAAGTCCATCCACCACCATCCTGAGTCATATCACAATATACTGTAAATGGAGATTTCTGCCCTAAAGTTCCTACCGAAGGACCATCTGGATCGATCATATAAATTCCATCCCCAATATCTGCTCCCACATAACTGTATTTGGAGTCAGCACTTGGATGTCTGTACTCTTCACAAGATTTTGCAAAGTTTTTATCAGCCCAATAGCGTGCTTTTGACTTAGTATCATAGATGATATTACCAAAACCTTTATAAACCCAGCCATCACCCTTAGAAGGCTCTGATTTTAAACCCGCAAAGTCTACTGATCTCAACGAAGTAAAATACTTTCTTCCTTCCTCTAAATTACCTTGAAGTGAAATTTTATTAACGTATCCCACATTCACCCAAGCTGCCACATCTGTTGCACCAGGAGTTGTTCCAATCGATAATTCATAATAATTAATACCACTGCCGTTTTCATCAAAGCTATGGCTCCATTTAAATTGTGGCGATTGATCATCCAGCCCTGAATAAGAACCATCATCAAAATTTTTGGGTGCATCAGGAGCTATTGAATCCACCTCTTGGGCTGTCACTTTTAGTAAAACTTCTGGCTGAATGACTGATTCTTCTTTTTCTCCTCCAATGAGGATTTTAATTTTAAGAGATTCTACAGACTCAATATATGATTTTCCATCAGCGTCTAAATAAACTTTATGAGTTTTTGCAGCTGTTTCAGAATCCGTAACATACACATTTTGTCTTTTCATAATTTGAAAACTATCTTCACCTTCATAATTTTTTTGAACCTCATAAATAAAATGCCCTGTTTTAGGATCTAGAGATTCTATTATTCCGTGATCAGTTTCCATAGGTAGATTTTTTAAAGCTTCGTATTTAATGGCTAAAAAATCTCCCCCACTTTGAGTGAGTAAATGACTCTCTTCAATAGCAACTTTATTAACAGCAGGAATAAATATTTTTTTAAGTGAATTCTTATTAATATGAAATGTACGATTTAAAGAATCCGCTGAAGATGAATAAAAATCAGAACCTCTATCAAAATTTATATTTGGAGTTTTTTGACAATTTTGAAAAGAAATTAAAAAGCAACAAACACAGAACGCGATCAAACCCATGTCTCGATTTTTTTTTCTGTATTTCATAATCCCAACCTTAAAAAGAGAAATTCCCTCTTTTAATTTATATTATCATATTTTGGTGAGTGTTTGATTTTTTTAAGAAAATTCTAATTTTAAAAAGGTAAATTGGATTAAATTGAAATGCTTGAGAGTCGTAATTTCAGCAAAAATGACTTTCTGAATCTAATTTTTAAAAATGTGTTTCATTTTGAAACAAAAAAAAAGGGCCAACTCTTCGTTCACCCTTTTTTTTAAATTAAATATATTGAATTTTTTCGATCGTAAAATACTCTTCACCCTGAGGCTTATGAACCAAAACTTCATCGCCTTTTTTTCGTCCTAGCAATGCCTTTGCAATCGGCGACTTCCAAGATATGCGGCCCTTAGAAATATCCACTTCGTCTTCGCCTACAATTTGATAAGTCATTTCCTCATCTTCTTCATCCAAAATGGTGACTGTTGCACCAAAGAGAACCTTTTCTGAAGAGAGCTGAGAGGGTTCTACCACTTCAGCTGACTCAATTTTTTCGGTGAGGATTCTTAATCGTTTATCGATTTCACGAAGTCGCCTTTTACCGTATTGATAATCAGCATTTTCGCTTCTATCTCCGTTGCTGGCTGCCCAAGCAACGGTCTCGACTAATTTGGGTCTCTCGCCATGAAAGAGATCTGAATACTCTTTCTTAAGCTTTTCTAACCCAGGAGGGGTAATATAGTTTTTTGAACTCATTATTATTCAAATCTGAATAAATTAAACAGTCAGCTCAGGTTGAGTTGCAAGTTTCTCATGAGCTAAAACCTCTCTCGGAAGAGTGCTTTCAGCTACATAAGGAATCCCTTGAAGCTCAGACATTAATTCTTTCACAGATAAAATCTTATTAATTCTGTAAGCGCTTTGACCAACTGTATATAGATTTTTTTCTCCGTTTGCTAAATTCACAGCAGAAAGAAGTCCGTTACAGATACAAAAAGTTTTATCGTTTTCATATTTTGAAGGACAATGTCCTTTATTTAACAAATATCCTTTATCACATTTTGGAGCACGAGATCTTTGAAGAGCTTCTTGATAGAATGGACTTTGTTTAATCACTCTAAAAAGCATCCCACAAGGCGAACCTGGCTTAGAAGCTAGTTCGATATCATCTTCAGTACATTCAACTAATAATTTTTTGTATTCTTGATTAGCGCCACTTTCAAGAGTTGCTAAAAAGCGAGTTCCCATTTGAACACCGCCACAACCCATTTTAATAGCGTTTAAAATATCTTCGTGAGTGTAGATACCACCAGCAGCAATTACTGGGATATTAAGATTCCATGCTTTGCAAACTTCAATCACTTCAGCAATTAAGTTTTCAACTTTGTTCGCAGGATCTAATGCAGTTTCAACGTCTCTCCAAGCTATGTGACCACCAGCAAGAGGACCTTCAACTACAAGTGCATCTGGTAAACGACCAGAACGTGACCATCTTTTTAAAATAACTTCAGTCGCTCTTCCAGAAGAGACGATAGGGATAAGGGCTACTTCATCTGCACGAGGATGTTGCTTCGCAATCTCAGGCAGAGCCATTGGCAAACCAGCACCACTGATAATAGCATCAACACCACCATCCATTGCACCAAGCACTGAATCTTCGTATGTATTGATTAAAGCCACCATCACGTTCATTCCGATAGCGCCACCGTTTCCTAATTTTTTTGCATCGATAACATCTTGAGCAGCAGCTTCTCTAGGTCTCATTTTACGACCATGACGAGCAGATACTAAACGATCTAAAGCAGCTGAAGAAAGAACACCCATTCCACCTTCACGAGCAACTGCTCCTGCAAGAGTGTAGCTGGATAATCCAATTCCCATTCCACCTTGAATCACAGGAACTTTAAGAGTGGTTTTTTTAATAGTTAATGAAGGCAATAGAGTTTTTGTCATTGAATTTTCTCCCAGTCTCTGATGTTAAACCATGTCTTTAACTTTTTTTCAATACCCCTAAGGGATATAGTTTTGTCTTTTGAGAGGTAAATTCTATATAAAAACTGATAATAAACAAGGGATTAAGCTGCCTTGCAGCGATTTAAAAATACTTTTATTTTATTCAACAAAAAGCTCTTTAGGTGACCCTTTTGCGATTTTATCCGAGCCACCAAGATCATCGACCACCCTTATGGTCGGAGAAAACCCCTGTTTTAGCGCTTTAGAGGCCTTAAAGTGAGCTAGTGCTGGATTCTTAGGATCTGGAGTAATATCTCCTGCTGATTGCCCATCCACAGGCTCAACAGAAAAGATATAAGGCGATTTGCCACCAGTAGCTTTAATAATTATATCGTCACCTCTACGAGCCTTTGAAGATCCTTCTACAAAAATCTCTAGAGGTCCCGTGATTTCAATTCGCATGCTGACATGATTCCCTCTTCCATCATAAACAGAAACAACATCCTGAATGGGCTCCCCATGATATTTTTCACGACTTGTTCTGTACAACGATGGATCTGATTCAATAAAGAACCCCGGCCCCTTGGCGGCATAATCATAGGCGGCGATTGGATTATCAGCCACATTGGGGACACCTGCACTCGCTTGAATTCTTAAATTAGAACCCGCTGGAATTTTTAAACTCATGTCTTCAGTTTTTTCGCTATCCAATAACACTTTTGTAGTACTTCCTGGCATAAGCACCTTAGCACTCACTTTAGGAACAATATCAACATAAATATCTTGTGTTTGAAGGACTGAATCAACAGCTCTAAATCCCATTACTTTTTCACCAACTTGACGACAAATATTTCCGTAAAGCATACACTCAAATCGACCGTTTTTAGGAAGGCCCGCTACAAAACTGGCTAGCAAACGGTATTCATAGGGTGGCAAACCACCTTTTGCTTTAAGCTCAATACCCTTCACATCGTTCTGCGGAATGTAATAATGATTGGCAAATCCTTTTTTAAGAGGAGCATCGGCTTCCAAAAACAATGGAGTGGCTTTAACCAGAGGAATTTCCATTATATCAGTATCACCAGAAGAACCTTTACCTCTGAGAGCAAAAGTTGGCTTGTCTTTTTCTTTGAACATTCCACCCGCTTTAGGAATTCTCAATGTAAATTCAAAAATTCCGCGTTCACAATCAACGACAGAACCTGGATTTGCGACATCCATAACCTTTTGCCAATCATTGAGAGAAATAGGGGTTGAACCACCATTGTCATTCGGCTTCTGCACTGTAAAACCTGGGATTTTAACATAAATATCTCCCGTAGAAGCATCGCACTTTCCTTTAAAACGATAATCTTCTTTTGTATCGGCAATCCCTAAAAATAAATTATTATCTTTATCAACACCAAATGAGTCTTTATTCAATTCAGGTGCAGAGACATCTTTTTTGCCCATCCAACCCTTGATTGTTTTAATTGTTTTATGACAACCTGATTGACTTAAAAGAATTGAAATCAAAAGCAGTAAAGTAATATTTCTTGTTTTAAATGAAGCTTTAAGGAATGAAACCCAAAACAAGTTAAACAACGAAACCCCCAAAAATAATTTCAAAAATGGCTCTCACCTAATGAATCCATAAAAAATATTTCAATCTCTAATATCTTCCCCAAAAAAGAACCTTGGGTAAAGCGAATATTTTATGTTATCAGTAGAATCTATGAATTCATTTAAAACAGTTAGCTTCAAACATTTAGTCCTGTTTTTTCTCTCTTTACTTTGTCTTTCTCAAGCGGCCACTCTCGTTCGCTTAGCAAATACGCAACCAGAAGTGATTGGCTTTTGGAGACTCCTTGGAGCTGGACTGATTTTAATGCCTTTTGCTTATCATCATCATGCCTATAAACCTCTCAAAACTAGCTCGACTAAAGAATGGTTCTGGATTTTATTAAGTGGTGTTTTCTTTTTTGCCCATCTCTGGACTTACTTCTATGCAGCTCACAACACTCGCATCGCTCATTGCATGATTATTTTTTCAACCAATCCTCTTTTTACAGCTATTGGGGCTAGATTATTTTTTAACGAAAAACTCAATTGGAAACTAGGCGTTTCCTACGCTCTTGCGATTGCAGGTTTACTTCAACTTTTCTCTGGCGACTCCTGGGATCTTTCTCTAAAGCCCGAATCTCTTTATGGGGATCTTGCCAGTTTATTTTCAGCCATTCTCTACTCAGGATATTTACTGACCGGTAGAAGAGTGCGCTCGAAATTTTCTAATTTAGCCTACGCCTCTCTCATTTACCTGACTGCCAGTATTTGTTTTTTAGGAATGGGCGTTGGCAGACAAATTGATTTCTTCAACCACCCTGCCATCACTTGGTGGGCAATTTTAGGGACAATAGTATTCCCAACTCTTCTAGGACATGCCATCTTTACCTATTTGCTTAAAGAAATGAACATCAACCTCATGAGTTGCGGTAAATTGATTGAACCCGTTTTGAGTTCTATTGCTGCATGGCTATTATTTAACGAAGAACTTAAGAATCATACTTTTATTGCATTTGCATTCACGGCGAGTTCAATTTTAATTATGTTTGTACCATGGAAAGTTCCTTTTCGAAAAAAGGCTCCACAACCAAATTTAGAAATCTAATTTAATAAATTAACTACCAAGAGGGCTCTTTAGACTTAGCCTCTTTGGGGTCTTCTTTTTTAACTTCAACCTCTTTAACCGTCTGAATTCGATCTGTCATATTATCGTAGTTGATTGAAGCCTTCCAGCCTAGATTTTGAACTTTAAGGAGGGATTTCTTCATCTCTTCAAATTGTTTACTGGTGTGAGGAAGAAAGTAAACCCCTTTGTGATTCTTAAAAACAACTTCAATATCTTCCCCTGAAGTTCGGATTATTTTGATTTCATCTACAATGGAATTACTTTCATCTTCTAAACCAACAGAACCTACTTTGCCTTTTGCCAATACTGCGTTTGCAACTAAAAAACTAATGATAATAAGTAGTTTTAATAATTTCATTTTTCCCTCAAATCAGTACCAAATGTGTATAATTAGTATATCTACCAATGAGTTATAATTGAAATATTTTTTTCAAGTCCAAGCTATCAATTAAATTTTAACAAATGTGACTCAAAATGAATCAGATTCTCATCTCCAACATTATATTAAAAAATTAGCTTTACCTCTGAGGTCTGCTATGAGTATCTTTGATTTTTAGTTTTTCATATAATCAGAACAGAGATCAGAATGGGGTTTCCTGCCAATGAGAATATTAGTTGTTGAAGACCAAGCAAAAATGGCTAATTTTTTAAGAAGAGGACTCAATGAGATTGGCTATGCCGTAGATGTAGCAGAATCTGGAATGAGTGCTGAGTCTATGGCCAGTTGCTATGAATATGACCTTATCATTTTAGATGTTATGCTCCCTGATCAAAATGGGCTAGACACCTCTCGTCACCTAAGAAGAGATGGCTACAGCGGGCCTATCCTTATGTTAACAGCACTTGATACAACTAAAGATAAAGTGAACGGTTTAGATGCTGGCGCCGATGATTATCTCACAAAACCTTATGCCTTTGATGAACTCTTAGCCCGAGTCAGAGCTTTATTAAGAAGAAAAAATCAAAAACTTAAAAGCACTTTAACTTATGGCGATTTAGAAATGGATCTTGTACAAAGAAAAGTGCGCAGAGCTGGTAAAGAGATTCAACTCACTGCTAAAGAGTTTTCTCTTTTAGAATATTTTATGAGAAACCCAGAACGACCCCTTGGAAGAGTCGCCATTGCTGAACATGTTTGGGATATTCATTTTGACTCTGAAAGTAATGTTATTGATGTGTACATTAATATGCTTCGCAAAAAAATCACTCAACCCTCAGAAAAAAAACTTATTCACACTCTTGTAGGGGTTGGTTATGTTCTTAAAAACGAAAATTAAAAAATTTATTGATTACACTTTGGATCGTATTAAACATCCAAGCTTACGTTCAAGACTGACTTTTTTATTTATTCTTATTTTTGGAACCACTACCTTAGCCTTTTCAATATTTATTTATACTTATTTTGTGCAAACTCTACAGAGCGATTTTGACGATGCCCTTTATAATTATGCCATTGATATTTCTGAAAGCGTTAATCTCACAATAACAGGTGATCTCTCTGTCAATCCTCAACCAGTCGAAAAAGAAAAAATATATCCCTTTTCTTTTGGTACAGCCTTAATACAAATTCGTCATAGATCCGGAAAAATAGTCGCCAAATTTGGCGAGTTCGGAAAATTTAACCCTCCCTTTGAAGGTGATTTCCAATTATTTGATAAAGGAGACGATTCCGCCTATCACACCATTGATCAAATCTCTATTCCCTCAGCCGAGGCAGACTCCTATCGGCTGATTAACTTTCCCTTAGACTCCGAAAAAAAACCTACGCTGATGTTACAAATAGCAGTGCCAATGACTCTTTTTGAAAAACAAGTGCAAAGCCAAAAGAACTTTCTTATTTATGGTCTACCGTTTGTACTCTTAATCGCAACTCTGGGAGGATTATTTGTATCCAGCAGAGCTCTTGCTCCAGTCCTTAAAATCATCTCTAAAGCGCAAGAAATTAGAGCCGAAGAACTCTCACTCAGACTTCCTGTTTCTCAAACTACTGATGAGATTGGCCAGCTCTCGATGACACTTAATGAAATGCTTGATAGAATTGAAAAAGCTTTTCTTTCCCAAGAAAGGTTTATAGCCGATGCTTCGCATCAGCTACTCTCTCCACTGACCATAATGAAAGCTGAGATTGAGGCTGCATATAGAGGATTACAAAACTCTCAAAATTTAGATCCTGCAGTTAATATCATGAATAAAAGTTTAAATTCTGAAATTGATCATCTCATTCATATTGTTAAAGACATGCTATTACTTGCAAGAATAGATGCAGGAAAAGGCTCTGTTAAATTTGAAGAAGTTTATTTTGAAGACATTGTCATTGAAGCTCTGAGTCGATGTGAAAAACTCGCGCAAAAAAAATCCATTCGACTTCACTTTAATATAAAGGGACAAAATGAAAATCATCGTAAAACCATTAAAGGAGATCACGACCTCCTTGTTAATTTAGTTTTTAATTTAATGGAGAATGCTATTAAATATTCTCCAAATAATTCTATTGTAATTCTTTTAATTTCTTGGACCCCTGAAAATAATCTCATATTGAGTGTGGAAGATTTTGGAAGTGGAATCACCGAGCAACAATTACCATTTATATTTGAACGTTTCCACCGAGGATCTAAAGCAGAAATTCAAGCGCAAGGATATGGCTTAGGACTAGCTATCTCTAAAAAAATTGCCCAATTGCACCATGGAACGCTGCGAGCCGAAATAAAAAAATCTAGCTCTGGTACTGTGTTTTATTTTGAGATTAAAAATATTTAATCTGTATTTAATATAAAATTAAGGAGTCCTTGCTAGTGTTAAAAAAGTTAGGTAAACAGATTTAAATTAATTTTTAACAGACCTTAAGGAGGTTCTCATGAAATTATTCGCAACTATCATTTCTATCGTTTTCACTGCAACTTTAGCTTCTGCTAACGCTGAAAAAGCTGCTCCTGCTGCTCACGCTGCTCCTGCTGCTCACGCTGAAACTGCTAAAACTGTAGAAGCTGCTAAACCAGCTGCTACTGAAACTAAAGCTGTTGAAGCTAAAGACGCTAAAGCTGTTGAAGCTAAAGACACTAAAACTGCTGAAGCTACAACTGAAGCTAAACCAGTTAAAAAAGTTAAAAAAGCTAAAAAAGCTAAGAAAGTAGAAGCTGCTGCAACTGCTGAAGCTACTCCAGCTGCTGCTCCTGCAACTACTCCTGCTGCTAAGTAATTTTAAACAATTACTTTGTAACTGTGAAGGAGACCTTAATGGTCTCCTTTTTTTTTGCCTAAATCACTTCTCTAAGATCATTCTTTGACTTTATTCTCGAGTCCTGTATTTTTGTATTGGCTTTTTTTATAATGAAAAATACAAAACCGACTTCAACTATTTATAGAGGTTTCCATGAAAGATATTTTTGGGGATGATATTGAATCTCAAGGCGCAACTAAAGACGAATCTTTTGCGAGTCTTTTTGCTCAATCAGAAAAAAAACTAGATAAAAAACTTAGATCTGGCGATCATCTTACTGCAGAAATCCTATCTATTGGTAAAGAAGAAAGCTTTGTTTCTACGGGCACGCCAGTGGATGCTCTTATTTTAAATAATGATCTCCTCGATGAAAATAAACAGATCAAATACAAAGTTGGCGATATGATTGATGTCGTTGTGACTCAAGTCAGCGCTAATGAGATTCGTGTTTGCAAAAAAGGATCAAAAAATGCTTCTGAAACAGACGATTTAGAAGATGCTTTTGATATGGAGCTTCCTGTAGAAGGTAAAATTTTAGAACTTGTTAATGGTGGCTTTCGCGTTCAAGTTCAATCGGCAAAAGCTTTTTGCCCGCTCAGCCAAATTGATCTTAGATTTACGCAAGACCCTTCTATTTTTGTGGGTAAAAAATTTAATTTTTTAATCACTAAATATGAATCTAAAGGTAAAAATATTGTTGTTTCACGCAGACAACTTTTAGAGCTTGAAAAGGCCGAAACTGAAGGCACTTTCATGCAATCTGCAAAAGTTGGAGATATTTTTAGCGGAAAAATCACTCGTCTTGAAAAATTCGGTGCCTTTGTAGAAATTGATAATGGAATTGAAGGACTCGTGCATATCTCTGAAATGGGATGGTCACGTATCTCTGATCCTTCTGAAGTTGTGACTACAGGACAAACTGTTCAGGTTAAACTTCTTAAAATTGAAGAACTCAATGGTAAATTAAAAATTTCATTCTCTATTAAACAAGCTGGTGGAGAGGGAGATCCTTGGTTAAAAGTTCCCGCTCAATTTCCGGTAGGTACAGTTGTTACTGGAACAATTGAAAAGAAAGAGAATTACGGATTCTTCGTTCAATTAGCTCCAGGTGTGACTGGACTCTTACCTAAATCAAAATGGAAAGATAATTTAAATGCCTCTGGAATTGATCAAAAAAAGAAAGGCGATACACTGATGGTACAAGTGGATCAAATTCTTTTTGAAGAAAAGAAAATCTCTTTAGGTTTACCTGGAGAAGGTGATGACCGTTCTTGGACTAGTCATACCCAAACAACTTCTTCTGGAAGTGGCTTTGGAAGTCTGCACGATCAACTTAAAAATTTTTCAATTGGTGGAAGCAAACCCACTTCTAAAAAATAATTCTTAATGTTATTAATAGCCCCCAACCTAAAGCTTAAATTGGGGGCTTTTTTTTTGACGAACTCTTAAACAATCTCCTTAAAAAATGTGAATTTAAACCTTATAGATTCTCTGTACTTGATGTGTTCACTAATAACAGGCATATAGATCGAACTTTGTTGATGAGGGAGATCACTGAGCGATGTTTTTAAAAGTGAGTGTATTTTTTATAATTCTTTTAAATTCTGTATTGAGCTGGGCTCAATTGGCTCCTTCTTGCCAATCTCTTTTTATTAATAAACATAATTCAACAATCTCTATCATTAAAACTCACAATATTGATTCAGTAAATTTTTGGAACTCTCTCAGTTACACAAAAAAAGCCTTTGAAAAAATGGAAGCTAACATTTCTCCTTCTGACTCACTCAAAGGAACTGTCATTGCCAGCCCTAGCACCTCAAACCCTAACTATAGATACCATTGGGTAAGAGATGCAGCCCTCACCATGGATGTAATACTGCAACAAATTCCACATTCAAATTTTGAACAAACTTTAAAATATGAATCTATGTTTTTTGATTTTATAAATCTTACGGAACTTCAGCAACGCTTACCGAATAGAAGCAGAGGATTGGGTGAACCTAAATTTAATATTGATGGAACAACTTTTGATGCAGAATGGGGACGACCTCAAAACGACAGTCCTGCGTTGAGAGCTTCTGTACTTATTAATTTTGCAAATTATCTTTTAAATTCTGGAAGAATTGAGTTGGTTCGTAAAAAACTTTATGACGGAAAATTCCCAACTGATTCTGTCATTAAAAAAGATTTAGAATTTGTGGCAAATCATTGGCAAGAAAGCTCCTTTGACCTTTGGGAAGAAGTCAATGGACAGCACTTTTATACCTTGACCGCACAACGAGCAGCTCTTTTGGCGGGAGCAAGATTAGCTACCAATCTCAATGATCCAGGTGCTGCCAATTATTATATTATTCAAGCTGAGAAAATTAAAAAAATTCTCAACGATCGATATTGGGACTACAAAAGAAACTATTTTGTAGCTACCAAAAATCGATTAAATGGACCTGATAGAGAATCAGGCCTTGATATCGCGGTGATCCTTGCTGCCCTTCACTCTGAAGTTCCTGGAGAGGCTGATCAATTTGGAGTGATTGATGATCGAATTCTTGCAACGGCTTACCATCTTGAAACTCAATTTAAAAAAATCTATTCTTTAAATTTTCAAAATTTAGATCTAGACCTTGGTACGGCGATTGGTCGGTATCCAGAAGATACTTACGATGGATACGCTACTGACTCGAAAGGGAACCCATGGTTTATTTCAACCAATGCTTTTGCAGAACTTTATTTCAGAGCAGCAAATAACTACTTAGCCAGAAAAGTAATTACGATCAATGATGTGAATCTGATTTTTTTTAGAAACCTCACTAAATTGCAGAACTCTCACTTAGTGAGCCCACAAGTTGTTCACTCATCTGACCCTTTGTTTAAAAAAATTATTGAGGCTTTAATTTTTGATGGAAATAAATTTATTCATCGAGTTCTTAATCATACAAATTCAGCCTTTGAACTTTCTGAACAATTCAACAAAGACACTGGACTTATGCAGGGAGCTCCTCACTTAACTTGGAGTTATGCTAGTTATATTACAGCGATTAAAGCGCGCCCTAGCCACTCGACCAAAGATATAATGATCGATCAAAATTTTAACTAGACCCATTTATAATATAAATTTAATTAAGTTTTTATTATTTTTTCCGATCATTTAGATAATGATTACGAAATCTTGGAAAGAATATTTTAAAGAAGAAATTAAAGGATTTGAAAATTTAAATCCCGGTGCTTCTTTATTGTATTCCGCAATCAAAAATCGCCGGATTAAATCACAAGAATATCTTGATTGGGCAAAAAATAATCTAGAACTCACAACCGTAAGAGATAATTTTTTTTCAAAAAGGCCTCTTTCTAAAAATATTTATGATCAATTTAAAACCTTTTATAAATGGAATGAAGAGTGTCTCCCCATTTATTATTGGAACGATATTTTATATATCGGCTGCCTTGAAGTTCCGGCCTTTTTTAATCAACAAGCCCATGTAGTTTTCACTTTATGCTCCTTAGAATCATTAGAGTCTTATTGGCATCAATGGCAAAATTTTGAAAACAATCCGACTGTTTCTTCAGAAGTTTCTTTTTCTGATTTAGAAAGAACGATGGTTGTAGCATCTGAGCCAGAATCAGAAACACTCAATCCTATTAATCAATCCCTCAAAAAACTTTCTGAAAACTACTCTGAGGCTCCAGAAGGCTTATTGTCTATGCGACAATATCCTCCTTCAGTTTTTGATATCTTAGGAGAAGATCACAAAGACCAAATTGATAAAGCTACCAAAGCTCTTTTTGGTAAAATGAGATTGTGGTTTAAAAAATCTATGATTTTAAAAATTAATGGCCCCACATGCACCCCATGGGTTTGGGATGAAAACTTTCATTTTACTGGTAAAAAAATTGAGGCTATTTCTCTTGAAGAGCCCAGCATCTTTAGAATCGTCTGGAGAGCCACTAACGCCTATCATGGTTATGTCGTACCTAATGATCTCAATGAAGCTTTTTTTGATGAATGGAATCAATCTGTGATTCCAGATCATGTCACTATTGTGCCTATTATTATTCATGATAATACAACAGGTTTACTGATGGGGCTTGGAAACAAACAGGCTTATAATGAAAAAACACTTGATGCCACTTTAGAATTGGCTCAGCAATTGATTGAATCACTTCTTGGCAGTCGAAGTGATGAAGAGTCCGCTTAATTTTAATTAAATTTTAAATTATGAATTTGCTTTTTCAAAAAGCTTCAGAACTCTTGATTCTTCGGATTGATTGGCTTTGATTGAAACTTGAATTTCGATTTTCATCAAACTCCAATTCCAAGGAAGCTGCTCTGGTTGAAGTTTCTCAGGCCACTCTATAAAAATTAAACCTTCTTGATTAGAAAAAAGATCCCAAAATCCCGTAGATTCTAGTTCATCTTCATTTTCTAAACGAAATAAATCCAAATGATCAATCGAACGATTTGTTCCTTGATAATATTGATGAATGGCAAATGAAGGAGAAGAGCTTTCTCTGACTCCCAGAATTTTTGAGATCATATTAACGAGAGTTGTTTTACCAGAACCCATAGGACCACTCATCAGAACAATCTGCTTATTTCCAAAAAGAGGCAAGAGCTGAGCAGCTATTTGCTCAAGCTCTTTTAAAGTCTCATATTTAAATTCTGATTTTAACTTCCAATTGATCAAATTTTTAGGCTTTCGATGGAGATTTGATTATTTGATTCATCATTCGTACCGATTTTTCTAAACCTAATTCAAGTGAATAACAAATTAAAGAGTGTCCAATATTAAGTTCTCTAAGATGAGGCAAACTGAGAATTTCTCGAGTGCTCTCAAAATCCAAACCATGACCTGCATGAACTTTCATTCCTAGTGAATGAGCTAGTTCAGCTGCAGCGTTAAGTTTTTTCCATTCTGCAAGTCTGGCTTTACCTTTTAGTAAAACCCATTTACCCGTATGTAGTTCAACGGCATCGGCGCCACATTCAAACGAAGCTTTAACTTGTTGAACGCTAGGCTCAATAAACATTGAAACCTCAATACCCACTGATTGCATTTTAGCCACCATTGGATGAATCACATCTAAAGACTTCGCAACATTAAGTCCGCCTTCAGTAGTGAGTTCTTCTCTTTTTTCTGGGACCAAACAAACCCAATCAGGTTTATTTTTAATAGCATAACGAACCATTGTAGGATGTGCTGCCATTTCTAAATTAAGAGGCACCAATCTTTGAGCGGCAATTTGCTCTAAATCTTTTAACTGAATGTGACGACGATCTTCTCTCAGATGAATCGTAATTTGATCAGCGCCACCCTTAACTGCTAACTCAACCAATTTTAATAAATTAGGATACGGAGTGGTGCCCCCTCTGACTTGACGAAGAGTGGCCACATGATCCACATTCACACCTAAGTGGATCTTAGTTTTTTTAAGATTTTTTTTCGATTTCATTTTGTTTCCAATAAATTTCTAATTAAGAGAGTTCTTTTTCGAGAAGATTTGCAATCTCCTCAGCGTATTGGCTGATCATTAATTTATCTGGTCCTTCAACAAGGATACGAATCACAGGTTCAGTCCCTGAGAAACGAATAAAAGTTCGACCTTCGCCATTAAGTTCTTTATCGATTTTTTGAATAAGCTCCTTAAAGCCATGGATTGAATCTACATCTTTACGAGTTTTCACTCTGCAATTGATGAGAACCTGAGGCACATCTTCTATTACAGAGTTGAGTTCACTTAATTTTTTTCCGGATTGTTTCATCACAGATAAAACATTAAGAGCCGCAATACACCCATCTCCCGTAGTCGTATGATCTAAAAAGATAATGTGGCCCGATTGCTCTCCACCAAGATTATATCCGTTTTTTCTCATTTCTTCGACAACGTACTTATCACCTACACCTGTTTTAACAACATTGATTTGGTGCTCACGCATTTTTTTGAAAAGACCAAAATTACTCATTTCAGTCACAACTAATGTGTCATTAGCTAAAGTCCCTTTGGCCTTCATGTGAAGTGCGCAGATTCCTAAAATATGATCCCCGTTCATCACTTCACCATGTTCATCCACGATGATGAGACGATCGGCATCTCCATCAAGGGCGATCCCTAAATCAGCACGGTATTGCAAAACGGCCTCAGCTAAACGCGAAGGATGAAGAGCTCCTACTTTGTCATTAATATTAGTTCCATTAGGCGTATTACCTAACTGGATCACTTCAGCACCTAACTCTTCAAAAACCGCTGGTGCCACCTTATAAGCAGATCCATGAGCCGTATCTAATACAATTCTTATACCATCCAGAGTGTACTCTAACGGAAAAGTATTTTTACAATAAACTATATAACGACCTTGAGAATCATCGATTCTTTTAGTTCTGCCAACGTCTCCGCCAGTAGAAAGATATTTATCGAGATTTTCTTCTAATACGAGTCTTTGAATTTCATTTTCAATTTCATCGGCAATTTTAAAGCCGTCTGGACCAAATATTTTGATCCCATTATCTTCATAAGCGTTGTGAGACGCTGAAATCACAATCCCAGCAGCAGCTCTCATAGTTTTAGTCAAATAACCAATTCCAGGAGTTGGAAGTGGGCCCACTAGTTGAACATTAATACCCATAGAATTTAAACCACTCGCAAGTGCTTGCTCAATCATGTAGCCACTTAAACGAGTGTCTTTTCCGATAACGATTTTTTTTCCAGAAGTTGCATTTCCGATTTTACGATTTCTTAAAAGATAACCAATGGCTTGCCCAATTTTAACAACCATACTTGGTGTCATAGGATAAACATTTGCTTTACCGCGAATGCCATCAGTTCCAAAAAGTTTGACTGCTTTTTTAGAAGCCTCTTTTTTTGACTTATCTTTTTCCATAGCTAATCCTTTGATTTTAATTAGGAGCTACTTCCACTCTGATTAAATTTGGCTTAACCCCTAAAATTTTAACTCCAGGAGGAGTTTCAATTTTATAGATTGGAATATCTACATCGATCAAGCCTATTCCGCGATCTGAAATATCTATAGACAATTCTTGAGTGCGGTCCATAAATTTTTTCAATTCAGTTCGAGGACCAGAAACTCTTAATTTTATAAAATCAGCAGTTTGAGCAATTATTTTAGACTGAGTAGCCACTTTAATATCAAGATCCACTCTTTGAATCAGGACATAGTCTCTTCGGCTTAATATTCCAAACCAAAGCATCAGCGAAACCAACAGCGCGACCATTTTAAAGTTCCAATTGTCCTTAAAAATAGCGATAAAAATATTTTTAATTCGATATTTTGGAGTCATTTAAAAGTCCGCCGTTTGATATGTTTTCATTTTTAAACCGTAATAATCATAGAGCGCCACTCTAAGATCCGCAAAATCTTTCACAGGAACTAAATGACCTCCAGTTACAAATCCAGGAATCCGAGTTTCTTCGCTCACCACTAAAACCAAAGCATCAGTTTCTTCAGTTAAACCGATCGCGGCGCGATGACGAGTTCCCAAATTTTTGTCTAAATTAGGATTTTTACTTAAGGGTAAAAAGCATCCAACAGAATGAACTTTGCCATTTCTAATGAGAACAGCTCCATCATGCACAGGACTTGATGGGTGAAAAACTGAAAGTAAAAGCTCGCTACTTACGATAGCATCTACCTCAGTTCCCTTTTCAATATGATAATCTACAAGGAGTTCTTTCTCCATCACGATAAGAGCGCCGTATCCTCTTTGTGAAATAAGTGAAACTGATTTTACAACTTCTTCAATGACATGAGTTTCTTGGGCCGAAGTTCCATCTGAAAAAAATGGACTGCTACCAATTTGAGCTAAAGCTCTACGAATCTCTGCTTGAAAGAGTATGACAACTATAACAAATAAATTAGAAAAAAACTTTTCTAGAATCCAATTAAAAGTATTCAGTTCAAACCAAATACTTAAAATATAAGACACCGAAAGAACAGCAAGACCAGAAAGCATCTGAAGCGTTCCAGTCCTTTTAATTAACATCAATATTTTATAAACGACTATCCAGACTAATAATAAATCTAAAAAATCCTGAAGTCTTAAGTGGCTCAGGATAAATAATGCATTTTCTAAAAATTGCGCTAAATTTCCGCTCAATGTCCTGACCTTTCTAAATTAAACTGTTACCGGTCCTCTATTTCCTACAGGTCCAGAATCTTCTGAAGAGTTTTTATCCTCAACAACTGGAGTTGTTACTTGGCTTGAAATTTCTTTTTTCTCAGCTCTGTGTTTTTCAATATCTTTAACAGGGGCGCCGCCAATAAGAAGTTCAATTTCTGCTCCATCCAAAGTTTCGTACTCTAAAAGAGCTTGTGAAATGCTATCTAAAATAGCTCTGTTATTTTTAAGAATCTCAACCGCTAATTTATAACCGCGATCAATAATTCCAAAAACTTCTCTATCGATCTCTTCAGCTTTTGCTTCTGAGTAATTTTTAGAAGCATGGCCATTTTGCATTCCTAAAAACACAGGGCCTTCAGTTTTTTCATAAGAAAGTGGACCGAGTTTTTCGTTCATTCCCCATTCACACACCATACGACGAGCTATGTCTGTGGCTCTTTCTATATCGTTACCTGCTCCTGTAGTGATATCACCAAAAACAATCTCTTCAGCCGCACGACCACCAAATAAGAATGAAATCATATTTATAGCTTTGCTTTTTGAAAGATTCAGGCTGTCTTTTTCTGGAAGTGTTTGAGTCACACCTAAAGCCATTCCACGAGGAATAATTGTGACTTTATGGATGGGATCTAATCCCGGAAGCTTTCTTCCAATTAGAGTATGGCCAGCTTCGTGGTAAGCAGTGACTTTTTTATCTTCATCACTAATCACCATTGAGCGTCTCTCTGAGCCCATCAAAACTTTATCTTTCGCTTTTTCAAAATCTTCCATTTCTAAATATTTTTTATCAGATCTTGCCGCAACAAGGGCAGCTTCATTCACGAGGTTTTCTAAATCAGCGCCCGAAAACCCTGGAGTTCCACGAGCAATTTTAGAAACATCCACATCAGAACCCAATGGAGTTTTACGGATATGAACTTTTAAAATTTCAGTTCTGCCATTTAAGTCAGGTTTATTCACAATCACACGTCTATCGAAACGACCTGGTCTTAAAAGTGCCGGATCAAGAACGTCTGGTCTATTCGTTGCAGCAATCAAGATCACGCCTTCATTACTTTCAAAACCATCCATTTCAACAAGCAATTGATTGAGCGTTTGCTCACGCTCATCATGACCACCGCCCATACCAGCGCCACGGTGTCTTCCCACAGCATCAATCTCATCGATAAAGATTAAGCATGGAGCATTCTTTTTACCTTGTTCAAATAAATCTCTCACACGACTAGCACCCACACCCACAAACATTTCCACGAAATCAGAACCCGAAATGGTAAAGAATGGAACTCCCGCTTCTCCTGCAACAGCTCTTGCTAAAAGAGTTTTACCCGTTCCAGGTGAACCCACCATAAGAACACCCTTTGGAATTCTTCCGCCCAATTTAGTGTATTTTTTGGGATCTTTTAAGAAGTAGACAATTTCTTGAAGATCATCTTTTGCTTCTTCAACGCCAGCAACATCTTTAAAAGTTACTTTATTTTTATGTTCAGTGAGTAATTTTGCGCGACTTTTTCCGAAGGACATGGCTTTTCCGCCACCAGCTTGGATTTGGCGCATGATAAAAAAGAATAAGGCCACGATCAGAATTAATGGAAGCCAATTAATTAAAAGTGAGGCAAACATATTGTTAGATTCGCCACGCTCATAATTTGGAGTCAGTCCATTGGACACAAGAAATTTATAACCTTCATCAGTTGTATTTCCTATGATTTTAAAAATCTTACCGCCGTGTTTCTTTTCAAACTCAGGCTTCACTTCTCCAGTTAATTCACTTGTGTCTTGAATAATTGTAACATTGTTTACCTCACCATTTTTAACGGCTTCAGTAAATTTTGAGTAATTAAAATCAACAACAATGGTTTGTTTTTTATGTTCATAAGCCTGAAATAAAAAAATCGCCATGATCATTAAGAAAAACCATAATGCTAATGTTTTTTGATTTTTTCGCATATTTTAAAATCCCTTTCTCAGGATGTCTCCA
>JBIIER010000009.1:0-115666 GCA_044237745.1 Pseudobdellovibrionaceae bacterium | reverse complement strand
AAAAATCTAACGCCGAAAATACAGAACGTTTTAGTCAAATTAACTCTGATCTCAGAGATCTTAATGGCCGTATTGAAGTTTTAGAAAATAGAATTAAAGTCACTCAACAAGAAAAAGAAGACTCCCTAAAAAAATCTCAAGAACAAAATGAGTCTGTTCAAAATAAACTTAACCTTTTGCAAGAGACTCTTGCAAAACTAGAAACTCAAATGAATGCGCTCAACGAAGCGAGAATTCAAGAATCTCAAAAAGAACTCAAAAAAGATAATAGTGAAACTACTGCTCAAGATTTGCTTACTCAGGCTGATGATTCCTTTACTAAAAAAGACTGGAAAAAGGCCATCCTTGATTACACTAAATTTAGAGAAACATATCCCAAATCTAAAAAAGACTCTCAGGCCATCTATAAAATTGCTTCCTCTTTTGAGCAATTGGGCATGAAAGACGAAGCCATTACTTTTTATCAAGAACTTGCCGATAAATATCCAAAGTTTATTGAAATTAAAAAAGTTAAAACAAAAATTAAGGCCTTAAAAAAGTGAGTTCTCTCGTTATTCCTAAAATTGTTTTAGCTATCGAAACTAGCTGTGACGACACCTCTATTAGCATTGTTAAAGAAGACGGCGAAGTTTTAGCTCTCTCCTCTGCAAATCAAGATTTAGCTCACGCTCCTCATGGGGGCATAGTGCCCGAGATTGCGAGTCGCAATCATACAGTGGCTATATTGCCTTTGATCGAATCTTGTTTTCAAAAATCTGGCTTAAGCTGGAAAGACATTCAAGGCATTGCCGTCACCAATCGACCTGGGCTTATCGGCTCATTAATAGTGGGTTTAATGACTGCAAAAACTTTAGCCCAAGTTTATAATTTACCTCTGATTGGTGTGAACCATCTTGAGGGTCATCTTCTTGCGCCTTTTTTAAGAGACTCCCAATATGCACCTCCTGCAGATTTTAATTATCCCTATTTAGGTTTAGCTATTTCTGGTGGACACACCAGTTTATATTGCATCAATGGATTGGGTGAGTATGATCTCCTCGGCGCCACTCTGGACGATGCGGCTGGAGAGGCTTTTGATAAATTTGGAAAAATGCTCGGCTTAGGCTTTCCCGGAGGAGTCAAAGTTGATTTGCACTCCAAAACTGGCAATTCAAAGGCCTATAGTTTACCCAGAGCACTGATTCGTGAAGAAAATTACAATATGAGTTTTTCTGGCCTCAAAGCCTCTGCGCAAAGACTTGTTCAATCCATTCCACCCGAAGAACTCGAAAAACACCTTCCTGATCTTTGTGCTTCCTTTCAAGAAGCTGTGGTAGAAGCCCTTTTAGCTAAGTTAGATCGAGCAGTTAGCAAAACAGGGATTAAAAAAGTGATCTTAACTGGTGGTGTGAGCGCTAACTCCAGACTCCGTACTTGTGCTCAAGAGTGGGCTCTTAAGAAAAACGTGCAACTTGTCATTCCTCCAATTCGCTACTGCACTGATAACGCAGCTATGATAGGGTATGCGGGTCTTCTAAGGCTTCAGCGTGGAGAAAGAGATGATCTCAATCTTGGTCCTTATCCACATTTGATCGCGGGAGACATTAACGATCAAAGAGTCCCTTAAGACTCTGAAAAAGGAATCGAATGACCCGACTTGAAAAAACCAAAGCCCTACTTGAACAACTCTCTGCGGGTCCAAAAAAATCGCTCGGGCAAAATTTTTTAATCAGTGATGTGGTGATCACACGTATTATAGAAGCCGCTAAAGAATGCGCTGCTGACTTTAATAAAAATCCTCTCAAAAAATCAGATGAACCCGTTCACTTCGTAGAAGTGGGCCCGGGTCTTGGCGCCCTTACTGAATCTTTAATTCCTCTAGGACCTCTGACATTGATTGAGTTAGATAAAGTTTTTTCTCAATACTGGAGAGATCAGCAAATTAATCTGATTGAAGAAGACGCACTCGCTGTGAATTGGTCAGAACTCACCGATAACAAACCCACTGTTCTTGTGAGCAATCTTCCTTATCAGATTTCATCGAGCATTGTGATTGAACGCTCGATTGGTCCCCTCAATGTTTTTGCAATGATCCTGATGTTTCAAAAAGAAGTGGCGCAAAGAATTAAAGCGCTTCCTATGACCGAAGACTACGGGCTCCTCACCGTGATTGCTCAAACGTACTGGAAGATTTCAAAACTGATAGATGCGGGTCCTCGCGAGTTTTTTCCGCCACCTAATATTGTGAGCCGAGTGCTGACCTTTGAACAAAAAACAGTTTCTCATCAAAACCGCAAAGCCTTTTTAAAATTAGTCAAAGCGGCATTTAGCCAAAGACGTAAGCTGATGGTTTCAAATTTAAAGAGCCATCTTTCTCCTGAACAAATTAAACTGGTGCTTCAGTGGTTAGGAGAAAATAAAAAATCAGAACAGATTCGAGCAGAAGAGCTATCTCCTGCTGAATTTGAAAAACTGTATCTTTATTTAGGAATTGATTCTCTATGAGTATTTTAATTATTTCTGAAAACAAAAAAGCTCGTTTTGATTACACCATTATTGAAACTTTTGAAGCGGGGTTAGTTCTTACCGGAAGTGAAGTCAAAGCTTTGAGAGACAAAAACGTGCAGCTGAAAGATTCTTATATTTCGTTTAGAGGAAATGAGGCCTTTTTACAAAACGCTCATATCTCTGAATATAAGGCGAGCAGTTATAACAATCATATTCCCGAAAGACTGCGCAAACTTTTGATGCACAGACAAGAGCTGGAGCAAATTTTTACAGCTCTTAAAGAAAAGGGTCTGTCTTGTGTTCCATTAAAAATCTATTTTAAAAAAGGACGCGCTAAATTAGAAATTGCTTTAGTGAAGGGTAAAAAAACTCACGATAAACGAGAGGCCCTTAAGCAGCAGGCCGTGAAGTCCGAGCTGAGACGGACACTTCAGAAGTCTCGACCTCGTGCTTAATCGGCGCAGAGTTTGAGAGTCCTTCAAGGCCTAACATCATTCTCTTTTTTTGAATCAAACTTTGCCAAGCCATGTAGGCTTCTCTGTTATTAGGATCTACAGATATTTTTTCTAAGAGTTTAATTTCAGATTCTGCATTGGCCTGGAGAGATTTATAAAAATAATTATAACTGTCTAAGGCTTCTTTAAATTCGCTTTCTTCGTGAATCTCTAGTTGCGGAATGTTCCAATGACCTTGAGAAAGTTTTTTAAGATGATTTTCAATAACCAGTAAGGGATGAGAAAGTTTTTTGGTGAGATTAAAACCAATGAATCCTACAAAAAAGAGGACTGATAAAATTCCTACCCACATAAATCCATAAAGCCAAAAAACTTCTTTTTCTAAATGATAAAGTAAATCTGGTTGAAGATCGTAAGATAGATTTTTTAGAATTTCATAATTATCGCTGACAAAATAAGAAGACGCCGCCAAAAATAGAGAAGCACTGCCACCCACCGATAAGAGGAGGTACAGCACATATCTGTACTGAAAGTTGCTATCTAAAACCCCAAATCTTTTGGAGTGAAAACCCTCACGGGTTTTATGTTGAAAAAATCTTCTTCCATAAATCATTGTGTATCATATCGGTATGGTGGGGTGATTCTTGAGTCTAGAAAAGCTTGGCTTCAGATAATATGATTTTTTGACCCATTTTTTAATTTTTACAGTCCTAAAAGGCACTTAATACGGTGCTTAACTTGAGCTTGAGCTAATACCCAGTATGATAGAGACATATCGGGAATGAATCACTGTAGGACTTTCGGCTGAAAGTTACTCAACCTTTGAAGGGAGATACCATGGCATACGCAGTTCTTTGGATTGATACAGAAGAGGCAAAAATTTTTAAATTTAGACCAGGTAACACTGAGAGATTAGATCTTAAAAGAACAGCTAGCGAACATCATGGCTTAGAGGATAAAGCGGCATCAGCTTATTTTCACAGAGTGGCTGATCATCTTAAAGATGCTACTGAACTCTTAGTTGTGGGACCCGGCTTAGCTAAAAAACATTTTATTCATCATTTAGAACACCACAATCATCAAGCGTTAGCAAAAAAAGTGATTGCTGTTGAGAACATGGATCACCCAACAGACAATCAAATAAAAGCGGAAGCTCGTAAATTCTTCCGCACACATGATTTGTTTGAATCTATTTAAGGATTAATGTTGAAGATCAGAAAAGTGGCGACGATAAGCCACTTTAACAACTTCAAATGGCGACATACCATGGGCCTGTCCTATTTGGTCAGGCTCATCGGTGCTAGAGATATTTCTTAATTCTCCTGAAGGTAAATATTTTGAGTAAGGTGAAGAGCTGTGCGCTCCTGCATAATCTCCCCCTGAAACCACAACCGAAGATTTACCAGAACCACCACCACCTTCTTCACTAAAATCGGCATTGCCCACTTTGCTACCGCTGCCAATTTCTCCACTCTCTTTAGAACCTTTATTATTAGAACTGCTGCTTGCAGAATTGGCACCCATAGCTTGACCAGAACCTGCAGAACCACTGGCTGCACCATAACTCCCACTAGAGCCTGACCCACTCGAAGCCGTAATGCCTTTAAGGTCTCCCGTATTTTTTGCCTGAAGTCCTGATAATGGATTTGCAGAATTTGTATTTTTACTTCCTGCACTGATTGTATTGATCGGACCCACACTCGTTCCAGAAGCTGTATTGGTTGAACAGCCATAAGCTTTGCTCACATCTGCTTGATCTCCAAATTTGCTGCACATGCACGAGTTGCTCGCGTAGCTTGAAGAACCGTAAGCATCAAAGCAAGAGCAACGTTGATCAGATCCCCCTTTATTGCTTGTGCAGAGACATTTTAAATCGTTTGCTTGGCAATATTTTTCAGGGAACTTTGCATAAGGATCATTTGAGTTGGCTGCTGTGGTGTCTTTATTTTTTTTAGCTTTCATCATGTAAGAGGCTAAACCCGCGAGAGCTGCAACTGCTAAAGCCGCAAAGGCTACTTTGGCGACATTGCATTTTAATTTTGTGCTCGAGGTAGACTCTTGAAGTTTTGCCTGAACAACACGACAATCAGCTGATAGATTAACTGGTCCCTTTGCATTTTCGGCAAGAATACAAGAGTTACCATCTGTTTTGACTGCTACATTAGCTTTATCACAAACGTCAGAGCACTTCATTAGAGATTGATCACATTTTTGTTTGGCAAACTCCATAGAACTCACATTTATGGCGCCAGTACTTTCTGCAGTACTATTAATAGCATTTACACCATCTCCACTTGAAATTGCTGAGCCAGCTACAGCATCACTTGCACCTGTCGCTGCTAAAACTGAATTTGTATCTTTATTACAATCATCAGTACTTAAAATATTTAATTGAGCCTTACATTGAGAAACTTGAGTTGCTGAAGATTTAAAATAATGTGCCACAGGCCCCGTCACTGCGGTCGTAGGAGGTTCCGGAGCAGCACCTTCAGCATAAGCAGGCACTACGCTCACAATATTTGTAAACATAAAGACAGAGCTTAAAAGAATGGCAAAGCCACTTTTAAATCTAAACATGAGAACCCCCCTCTAGACTTATGTTGAGTCTTTTAGTTTAACCAATATTTTGAAACATGGGGGAAAATTCTGAATTTTTCTCTTGAGTTGTCTCAGATTGAGACAACTCGATTTTTAAAGCTTCTTATTCGCCAAATAAGGTGTTCACTTCGCGATAAATCTCTAAGGTTAAGCTAAACAGCCTGCGATCAATTGCAGGGGAAGTGTCTAAAAAGTGGAAGCCGACAAATTTAATTACATTTTTATAATTCACTTTTTCTTTGATATAAATCACTTCGGCGGTGAGTTCGATACGAATTTTTTCAGGAACAATCAGTTCCCCTTTAACTCGATCTCCTTTTTTAAGTTTTTGAAACATCGGATGAGCATCGCGCATTTTTAATTTACAACCACCTGCGCTCACATCTGTCATTTCAAAAATATCTTCAGAGGGTTTATCATTAATCGATGTAGCGTTAAATGTGGCTCCCAATCTTTCTGGAATTTCAATGCGATACTGATTGCGTCTTTGCAATTTATAAAGTTCAAAATTGGCATCTAAAACTACATAGTCTTCTTTAACCAAACATTGTGATTTAAAAAAATAACTTTCGCCTTTGACTTTAAAACTGGCTGTCACTTTTTTTGACAATTTAATTTCGGCAGATTTATCTAAGAACACGCAAATAAATTCATTAATAGTGTGTTCTGAAGCTCTTAAATCATAAAGCTTTTCGCCATCACCTTTTATCGAAAGAATCGATCTCTCAAAAATAAGTTCACTGATAATATCACGTCTGTCTTTATCATCAAAAACTCTCATAAAAATATCTTTGCTTAACATGATCTCATCCTCACACAAATTAATTCAAATCAGTAAAACTAAAAATGATAAATATAACCAATCATTCCCTGAAAGCCCGAAAGAGTGGTTTTTAAATCTGAGTCATCAATCTCAACTTCTCTTTTTTTATCCGCTCTTGTAAGGTTCGCCATAGTTCCAGTAACTGAACTGGCAATGTTTCTATCAAATGGCAAGTAGCGCATATTTCCTTCAACCGTCAAACAGTGCTCATCCACAAAACAAAACTCAGATCCAACTCCCGCCATGCCGCCAAAGTTTGCGCCCTCAAAAGAAATAGAATTGGGTCCTTCATCAATGGTGCCATTGAGGTGGCCATAACCCACTCCAATTTGCATATAAAACTTGATAAATTTATTTTCTAAAGGTGTGAGTTTAAACATCGGAAATAGCGTAAACCCCGAGAGCACATAATTATAATTACTGCCTCCACCAGTCCCCTTCGTACTTTGATAAAAATAAGCTGGTCTCAATTGAAGGGCAAACATAGAGCCTTTGAATTTATATTGATAATGCACCATAAACTCGTAAGCACCGCCCATGGATTTAGTAGAAATCCCACCCGCAGCCGTATTGGCTCTTTCAATCAAGGAATCAATATCGTCTTGAGAAGGATTTGAAGAAATAAATCCTGCTCCAAAAGAATGAGATCCTGATTTTGACCAACTTGGAATAGATACTGTGATGAGAGAAACCAAAAATATAAAGAAATAAATTCTCTTTAAATTCATAAAAAAATCCCTACTTTTTTAGATGTACAAAAGTAGGGTCAGTTATTTTAAAGAATGGATCAATAGGAAATACAAGAACTCAGACCTAGGCCCCGTCCAAATGAGCTTCTTTCAACAATTCTTCAGCATGAGCTAGACTTGTTTTGGTGATTTTTTCTCCCGAAATCAAACGGGCAATTTCCATAATTCTTTTCTTTTGTTTGAGCTCGATCACTTCCATCGAAACAGAATCTGCTTGAGGAGCTTTTTGAATGTAAAAATGATGATCCCCACATGCCGCCACTTGCGGTAAGTGAGTCACACAGATCACCTGTTGCCCTTGAGCAATGGCGTGCAATTTTTTACCAACTTTTTCTGCCGTTAAACCAGAGACTCCTGTATCCACTTCATCAAACAAATAAGTTCTCGGTTGAGAAGAAGCTCCAATCACTTTTTTAAGAGATAATAAAATACGACTCAACTCTCCACCACTGGCATACTTACTTAATGGACGCGGCAAATCTTTTGAAGAATTTTGAGTCATGTATTCTACATCCGAAGCACCCGTTAAATTTAACTGGTCCATCTTGGAGATTTCTACATGAAACACAACACCCTTCATATTTAAATCTAAGAGTTCTGCATTCACACCTTTGATCAATCGGTGCGAACCCAACTCTCTTTTTTGATGCATGTCTGTGGCTAAATTCCACAATTCTTTTTCTATTTGTGAAATTTGCTTTTTTAGATTTTCAATAACGGATTCTGAGTTTTGCAGCTCGTTGATTTCTTTTTCAATCACAATTAAATTGGCTAAAATCTGATCCACAGAAGGACCATATTTTTTTTGCAACTTACGCAGCTGACTCAATCTTTGCTCTAAGCCTTCTAGCTTTTGCGGATCAGAGTCGATTTTATTCACGTAGTTTCGCAAATCATACATGGCGTCTTCAATTAAAGATTTAGCCTGTTCAAGACCCGATAAAATGTGATTGATCTGAGGATCTACCTGACTCATCTCTGTGGCTTTTTGTAAGACCACGTGCAAACGACTCACTGCTGAGTCATCGTCTCCATAAAGACCGGCCTCTGCCCCATTTGCAAACACACTGAGCTTTGTGGCATTTTTTAATTTCTTCACTTCGATTTCAATTTCAACATCTTCACCAGGAGATAAATCCAACTGAACAATTTCATCTCTTTGAAAAACTAAAAAATCTAAGCGCTGAGCTTTTTGCGCGGCTACATTTTGAAATTCAATAAGTTGCTCTTTAAGAGATTTTAATTTGGCAAATTTATCTTGATACTGAAGACGTAAGTCCCAAATTCCACAAAACTGATCTAATAAATCCAAATGATAATTTTTTGAAAGCAAATAACGGTTTTCGTGCTGACCTGTCATTTCAATTAATGGAGCCGAACTGCCTGTGACTTCAATTAACGGAGTCACCACATCTCTGAGGGAACTCAAAGTTGAGAGCGTTCCATTTAAATAAACTTTAGATTTATCGTTTTGAACTAGAACTCTCCGAACAATTAAAAGTCCCTCTTCGGTATCAATGCCCATTTCTTGCAAATGCTTTTGAATGTCTTTGCGATCAGAGATGTCAAAATACCCTTCAACCACAGCCTGATTGAAGCCCGTTCTAATTTGTTCATGGGAACTCTTTTGCCCCATCAGCAGCCCAAGGCTTTTAAGTAAAACGGACTTACCGGCACCCGTTTCTCCACTTAAAATATTCAAACCTCCTTTAAAAGAAATCTGAATATTATCAATAATCGCAAAATGTGATACCTTGAGCTCTAATAACATACTAGTTTCGATCTCCAAATTTAAATTTTTCACGCAAAAGGTGAAAGTAATCATGATCAGGTGCTCGGACCATTAAATGATCGTGAGCGCTTCGAGAAATCACTACTTCATCTTCGAAGCCAAGGTCTAAATACTTCTGGCCATCAACGATGAAATGAGCCTTCTGATTTTCGGCCATCAACCGGAAAGATAACTTCTGTTTATCCGGAAATATAAAGGGTCTTGAGGTCAGTGAGTGTGGAGAAATCGGCGTCACAATAAACGCCCCCACGTCCGGATGTAGAATTGGTCCGCCGGCCGCTAAATTATAAGCCGTTGAACCCGTTGGCGTAGCAATAATCAAACCATCGCATTTTACTTCGCTCACTAAAAAAGATTCACTATAAATCGATAAATGAATCAACTGACTTAAAGAACCTCTTTCGATCACCACATCATTGAGTGAAAGAAATTGAGCTTTCTTTTTCTTTTTTCTAAAAACTGAAACTTCTAGCATTGAACGTGGAACCACATGCATTTTATTTTTTAAGGCTTGTTCCACCGAAGTGTATAGATCTTCAAAACGAGTTCCTGTTAAAAATCCTAAGGAACCTACATTCACTCCAAAAATAGGAACTTGAATGCCATCCAAAATTCTCACAGCTCGTAAATAAGTTCCATCCCCACCCAAAACAATGATCATCGACATGTCTTTGAGTCCGCGATGACTGGCCATTTTTTCTGTCCCAGGAATCAACTTTTGCTCTGGGGCTGTATAAACCTTATAACCCTTACCTTTTAACCAAGAAGTTAAATCCTTAGCAAGAGTGATCGCCTTAGGTGTTTGCAATCTATAAACTAAGGCGATTTTTTTATCTTCGTTCAATACTAGTCGTTGGCTCATATTATTTTATCAACCCATCTCTTCTGAGTAATGCTTCAGGATCTGGTTCTCTTCCACGAAATTTTTTATAAAGTTCCATAGGATGAGCTTTATTTCCTTGAGATAAAACATTCTCTTTAAATTTCTTAGCAACTTCCTGATTAAAAAGTCCTTCTTCTTTAAAATATTCAAAAGCATCTGCATCCAACACTTCTGCCCACTTGTAAGAATAATATCCAGCAGAGTATCCACCTGCAAAGATATGGCTAAAACTACAAGAAGAATTTGTTCCTGGAACACGAGGAAACAATGTTGTAGCTGCTGTGGCTTGCTTTTCAAAAGCATCAACATCTTGAATGCTTGCAGGATCTGTTGAATGCCATGCCATATCCATCAATGAAAATGTCAATTGACGAAGAGACATCCATCCCGCTTGAAACTGTGCAGACTTTTTGATTTTTTCAACAAGATCCATCGGCATAGGTTCATTGGTTTGATAGTGTCTTGCAAAAAGATCTAATGATTCTTTTTCAAGAGTCCAATTTTCCATAATTTGTGAAGGCAATTCTACGAAATCCCAATAAACATTGGTTCCACCCATCGAACGGTAAGTGCAATCTGATAACAAACCATGAAGAGCATGACCAAACTCATGAAACAAAGTTCTCACTTCATCCAAGCTTAAAAGTGACGGCTTAGTTGGAGTTGGTTTTGTAAAATTACAAACAATCGAAACATGGGGTCTGCGCACAGAATTAAAAAACAAACCTTGATCTCTAAACGTGGTCATCCAAGCGCCACCTTTTTTAGTCGCACGAGGAAAGAAATCAGCATAAAAAAGACCAATGTATTTTTGAGTGTCTTCTTCATGAACTTCAAAAACTTTTACATCAGGATGATAAGTTGGCAAATGAGTCACTGGTTTAAACGATAAACCATAAAGTTTACGAGCGTGCTCAAAAGCGCCGTCGATCACATTTTCTAATTTAAAGAAGGGTCTGAGTTCTTCTTCATTAAACTTAAATTTTTCTTCTTTCAGTTTTTCAGTATAAAAACCAAAATCCCAAGGTTTAAAATCATCGTTGCCAGTTAATTTCTTTTTAAATTCAATCAACTCCGCAAGATCATTTTCGCCAGCTGGCTTAGAAGGAACAACTAATTTATTTAAGAACTCTAAAACTTTTGCTGGAGTTTGAGCCATTCTCTCTTGAAGAACAAAACTTGCGTGATTTTCAAAACCCAACAATTGAGCTCTTTGATGTCTTAATTGAATAATTTTTTTAATCACTTCTTGATTATCAAACTCATCTTTAAAAGCTTTAGACTGAGCAGCTTTCCAAATTTTTTCACGCAATTCTCTTTTTTCAGAATATTGCAAAAATGGTAAATAACTTGGAACTTGCAATGTAAATAACCATTGAGCAGGTTTGCCTTTAGCTGCCGCCTCAGATTGAGCGGCTTCACGCACACCCTCAGGGAGACCCGCAAGATCAGCTTCGTTCTCAATCCACAATTCAAATGAATTGGTGGCCTTTAAAACATTTTCTGAAAACTTAGGACCTAAAACCGAAAGTTCTTGATCAATTTGACGGAGTTTTTCTTTATTCGTTTCAGAAAGCAAAGCTCCATTACGAACAAAGTCAGTATGGTTTTTTTCAATCAATCTTGTTTGTTCAACATTGAGATTGAGGGTTTCTTTTTTTTCAAAAACTTTTTGGATTTTAGCAAACAATTGAGCGTCTAATGAAACATCACTCGAAAAAGCCGCTAGCTTTTGAGAAATCTCTCCAGCCAAAGCTTGATGAGCTTCATCAGCTTCTGCGCTAAAAAGATTAAAATACAAACCAACCACAAGATCAACTGTTTCAGAAGCAGACTCTAAAGCTACAATTGTGTTTTCAAAAGTAGGCTCAGCAGTGTTTGATTTAATTTTTTGAATGTTAGTTTTTGATTCAGCTAAAGATTGCTCAAGAGCAGGTAAAAAATCATTCGTTTTGATTTTATCAAAAGGAACGGCTTGGTCTTTAAGTGAATTTACATCATAAATTTGGGCGAATGGATTTTTATTTGTCATTCCTCTGAAATAACAAAAAATCCTATGGGAATACAGAGAAGATTATAAAATGCAGCTCGTCATTGCCATCCTTACAGACGGGGAATAATATTATTTACAAACGCCGAGGTTTTACATGAGTTTAAGTGCTCCATTCACCCAAGGTTTAAGTTCCCAAGAAGCTCAGAATCGCCTATTAAAAGATGGCCCCAATATTATTCAGAATTCGGAAATTAAAAATACTTGGCTGCAAGTGCGCCACGCTCTTTTGGATCCAATGGGGCTGATGCTGCTCGGCTTAGCAGGCCTCTATTTTACCATTGGAGATCCCTCTGATGCGATTATTTTACTGATCGCTTATGTTCCGATTGTCAGCGTAGATGTCATTTTAGAATTAAAAGCGCAAAATGCTCTCAAGGCCCTTAACGAAACTCTCCAAGCTACCTCCAATGTGATGAGAGATGGCAAAATTATAAATATTTCTTCGCAAGACCTTGTTATTGGAGATGTTCTGATCTTTGAAGAAGGACAAAATCTTCCTGCTGACGGGAAAATCTTACAGGCAGAATCCCTCTCTGTCTCCGAAGCCGCTCTTACTGGGGAATCCATTCCCATAGAAAAATCAACTGACCACTTTTTTTTTAAAGGCACCACCGTTTTATCCGGACGAGGACTTGGAGAAATTACTGCCATAGGTTCTTCTACTAAATTTGGAAAAATCGCCCAACTACTCAAATCATCAGAAAGTGGACAAAGCCCCTTAAAAAATAAAGTGGATCATCTCGTGATGCAGGTTCTTTGGGTGGCCATTGCTTTATCCATTGTTTTATTTTTTGTGGAATTTTACAGAAACCACAATCCCCTCCAAAGCTTGATTATCGCCCTTACCTTTTCTATGTCTGCCATTCCCGAAGAATTCCCTCTGGTTTTTACTCTTTATTTAAGCTTAGGAGCCTGGAGACTTTCTAAAAAAGGCGTGCTCGTCAAATCACTTCCTAGTGTAGAAACTCTAGGCCGAGTGGATGTGATCTGCACTGATAAAACAGGCACTCTCACTGAAGGTAAGTTCCAACTCGAAGACTTTATTTCTTTCACTCAATCTTCTTTGAGTTCTCAAAAAATTTGGGAGACGGCCCTCTTAGCCTGTGAACCTCATATTGTTGATGCCATGGAAATCGCTATTTTAAATAAAGCGCAAAGTCTAGAAGGAGAAAAATTAATTGAGGATTTAAAAAACTGGAAGCTCTTGATTGATAATCAATTTGATCCTCAAGATAAGTACATGTCACATGTTTGGCAAAATTCTCAACTCAACATCTCTAAACTCGCGATGAAAGGATCCATCGAAGGAGTTCTCAAACATTGTGAATTAAAACCTAATGAATTAGATTTTATACTTCAAGAAGTTAGAAAACTCGCTTCGCAAGGAAAAAGACTTTTAGGCTTGGCCCAAAAAGTGGGAACCTTTTCAGACAACAGACAGGCGAATGAATCTGGCTTAGAGTTTTTAGGAATCCTTGTTTTTGCTGACCCTTTAAGACCATCTACACAAGAATCCATTTTAAAATGTCAAAAATCAGGAATTGAAATAAAACTCATTACGGGAGATCATCCCCTCACCGCACATGCGATTGCTGATGAAGTGGGAATTTTACATGATCACGAAAAACTTTTTAGCGGAGACCAGCTTCTCCAAATGAGCCCTCAAGAAAAACATCAAGCCTACCAAAAAGGGGCGTTGTTTTCTCGAATGCAACCTGAGCAAAAACATGAATTGGTTCAATCCTTAAAAAGTGAGGGCAAAATTATTGCCATGACAGGCGATGGAATCAATGATGCTCCCGCATTGAAATTAGCCGATATTGGAATCAGTCTTGGCAAAAATGCCACAGATGTGGCTCAAGCTGCTGCTAAAATGGTTTTAATTTCAAATGATTTTAAAGGACTCACAGAAGCTATTCTTGAGGGAAGAAAAATATTTAAAAACCTGCAAAAAAGTTTTTCTTATTTAATTTCTTTTCATCTACCTATTTTATTACTCGCACTTCTTCCTCCGATTTTAGGATGGGGCGAGCTGCTGCTTCCAGTTCATATTGTATTACTCGAACTCATTGTGCATCCTATTTCGGCTTTTGTTTTTGAAAATCTCCCCAATGATTCCAAAAATCCTATTAAATCAGCGCAAGAACTTTTATCTACAAAATCTTTTATTAAATCACTCTTAAGAGGATTTATATTTAGTTTGGGAGCTCTTGTCTTCTTTTATTTTCTCCTCAAAAATCAACCTCTCGAACAAGCTCGCACTCAAATATTTACAGCCTTCTTGTTTGCTAATATTATTTTTATGCTTTTAGATATGAATTTTTTTATAAATCTCAGACTCATCACAACCACAACCATTATTTTAGGTTTTTGTTTTATTTTAACTCTAGAACCCAATTGGTTGACTCAAGTTTTGCACTTTGAAAATATTCCGATTAAAGACTTATTGATTTCATTTTTAATTGGATCAAGCCCTCTATTAATTGAGATCTTTGACCCACAAATAAAAAAGCCCCAATCTTAAAAAGATGGGGCTCTCTTTATATAATTTTTAATTTGTTAAATTACTGACGTTCCCAAACTTGAGTTCTTCCTAAGAGGGAGAATCCAATAAAACCTCGCACTTCAAGTTTTTTACCGCCCTCAATGAGAGTGAGTTTGCAGCTATAGATTTTTCCTTTTTTAGGATCTAAAATCTCTCCGCCTTCCCATTTTAAATTTTCTTTTTTCTTAAATCCCCACATAAGTTTTAAACCAATGATGGGCTTATTCAAATCAGCGCCAGGGCATTTATCACATTTAGGATTTTGATCTTCTGATGGTTCTCTAAATAATTGCACAATATGACCAATCACAGTACCATCAGCCTCTTGAGTGATTTCAATAATTGATTTTGGTTTATGAGTTTCATCATCAATCGATTTCCATTTACCCACCACTGAATTAAGATCAGCTGTTTGTGCATTCGCAAAAGACACACCCAAACTCATCACTAAAAATAATAAAACTAAATTGATTTTTTTTAAAATAAACATCAAAGACTCCTCCTTAAATCTGCTAATTATTCTTTATATTTGATTCTAAGAAGAGCTTTACAAAGTAGCAACTAGATAAAAAATCTAACTCAAGAACTAGCCACCCTTAATTACCAGCAGAATCAACTACGGCCTTCACCCCAGTGGGAGGAGCAATATAAGTCAATGACCCAAAGGCATTTAAAACTTTACCAGATTCAATTTTTGTTTGTAAATCTGGCATCAGTGTTCCCCCTTCAATAAGGGCTTTTTTAACATCCAAATAATTAAAATTGTTTCCGTTATAAGCATAAACCATGGCAGCCACCCCACTCACAAAAGCAGCAGCAGGAGAAGTTCCACTGACAACATCTGTTGTAGGAACTAAAGTGGTTTCTTTATCGCGAGTTTTTTGCACGAGATTGATATGGTAGAGCATAGCTCCTTTTCCTGTTTTAACCGAATCTGTGGAAGTTAAAAAATAACCAAAAACACATTGGTTATTTAAACAGGGATTAATATCATAACAAGAATACTTTGCCGTCTGAGTCCCAGAAAAGTTATTGAGTAGTTTAATTTTATCTAAGCTGACAGTGTTATCAACACCTATCACTTGATAAAATAAAGTTATTTTATCTCCATCTCCTAAAGAGAACTTACTGTTCATACAAATTTTAAAATCATCTTCAGGATCACTGTTCTCATTTGCAAAAGCACCGGTCGTAAAAAGAAGGCTTTCATTGTTGGGAGTGTAACCAGTAAAACTAGTAGATCCAGTATCTGTGACAGTCACTCCCAATCCTAAAACATAACTATTTGTACTTGGACTCACTGATGTAGGATAACTTCCACTAAATGTTTTAAAAGCACCTGAGGTAGGTTTTGCTAGAAACTTCCATTCACCTTGAGGCTTCACTTCAGCCCAACCTACTTTATCCGCAGTTGGGTTGCTTTTAGAATTTAAGGATTGAGTGGTGACCACTGTATAACCAGGTTGAGCAGCGTTTCCATCTGCTAAAGTGACAATATTTAATCCAGGCGCTGCAATCTGAACACTTTTTAATCCATAGGAGCTAAAAAAACCTAAATCAAATTTAGCGTCCACTCCTGCTACACAAAAAACATTATCATGTGTTTTTGAAAAATTGCAGGGCCAAACATTGTTTTCAGGAAGATCATTATCTAAGTTATTATTTCCTGCAGAGGCCACTATAAGGGCTCCCTTTTTTTGAGCTCTTTGAATGGCTTCTTCTAAAGCACTATCTGGTGTGGCTGATTGAATGGCTAAAGACATATTAAGAACTTTAGCACCGTGATCAACAGCAAAATCCATTCCGGTAGAGATGCTCGAAGTCGTACCTTGGCGATTGCCCACTTTAACAGCCATGATTTGAGCTTTACCGCAAACGCCGGCAACTCCTTTTTGATTATTTGCAACAGCTCCAATAATTCCAGACATGCTTGTTCCATGACCATGTTGATCTAAAGGATTTTTTATATCCGTCACTTCTCCTTCACCGTATAGGCTGACAACATTGATTCCATGATGAGGATATTCAGATCCCCCATCCCATAGATTGCCTTGTAATTCTGGATGTTGATAATTAATTCCCGTATCTAAAACAGCCACAATAACTGGGCTGCCATCTTTATTTTTTGAACAATCATTTGTAATAGACCAAGCTTCTTCCATTCTAATATCATTACCAGCAGTCCCAGGATTGGCCGTTCCCGCGTAATCAGGAATAGGATCTACTACGGCTTCTGACCAACCCGCAAAACCTACTTGCTCTAAACGACTAGCCGCTGACAAAGAAACTGTTTGTCCAAAGTTTTTTAATCCCCATTGCAAAGTCGCTAATGAATCATCTGGCATTGAGGTTATTTTATAAACAAAGTTAGGTTGTGCTTTTTCAACTTGTGGAAGTTTTAAAAAATAACTTATTGCTGATTCTACAGACTGTAATTTATTAAGTTTAATTTGGCGATAGTCGCTATCGGCACCCATAAATCCATAATCGATATTTTGACTTTTTAAAATAATAGCTCTGACTTCTGCAAGAGGGACATCTTTTTTAAATTTTAAAAGGATTTCATCCCCTAAAATATTTGGTTTCATAACGCCATTTTTATTGGGCACGTATTCTTTATTTTTAACTTCTGCGACTTCAGAAATAGGCTGATTCAATACAGGAGCTTTTTGAATGTCTAGAATCTTGTTTTGATTCTTAATTTCAACTGGTACTGTTGTAGGCGAATTAGACACTTGCTCTTTAACAAGAGAATTTTGTGTATTTAATCCCACCTGCTCTTGTTCTTTTTTTTCATAAATAAAGTCATAAATTCCAAATCCAATTATTAAAACAACAATGAGGTATTTAAATGAAAAACCTTTGCTATTTTGTGAATCATTAAGTTGGCTCATCATGGAACCTCCAAAGAAATTTCTGTGGAAGCTAAACTGGTGCTGCCGCTATTAAGAGCTGAATAAGCTTGCACCACAAAATAATATTTTCCTTTATTCAGATTTGAAATCTTAGCCGTCGTAGGAGCTAAAGAACCTGAAACATAAGGAACAACCACAAAAAGTGAATTTTGCAATTCATTATCTTTAATTTGTGAGTAATAGATTTTGTATCCACCACCGCGAGAGTTCACTGATTTTTCTTTATTAGCATTCCAAGTTAATTTGACAGTTTTAGAGTTTGAGGTACTTCCAGAATTATTTTGAGAATTACTATTATTGGGATTTGAGGAAGCAGATCCATTTGAGTTTTGATTAATCGGTGCTTGAGTGGGAAGTGAATCCTGATTGAGAACACTCTCTTTGTTGACCGAACTTGAAACTTCAAATCCTTTTTCTGTGCACGAAACATTCAAAGAAAGCACACATAAAAATAAAACCCCATTCAAACAATGATTGAAGAAATTGATATTTAAAAATGTAAGACAGTGTTTCGAGAGTCTCATAACTCTTATTGTAGACTATATTCCAAAATAAAAAAGGGACCTTAAACCAAGAGCTTAAGAATCCCTTTATTAGACAATTTAAACCTCTCTTATGGAGAAAATTTAAATTGCATGTCTCATTTATAGAATTTCTTATCCCACAATCTAAGTGGGGTCTTTATCAAATTGAGAAATTATTTAGTTTCAAACATTGAAGCAGCAAATACACTTTTAGTGTATGAAGGATCATTTTTTGAATTAACAGCTGCAACTCTCCAATAGTAGTGTTTATTTTTTTCTAATTTACTCACTTCAACTTCAGTTTTTGCTACAGTTGCATTGTCTAAAATAAGCCATTTAAAGTTAGCATCTTTTGCTACTTGAACGTGATAATGAGTGGCTGTGTTAGAAGCTTTCCATTTTAAGATAATAGTATCACTTGGGTGAGCTGCAAAAAAAGCCGGTTCTACAATTGAAGGTTTTTCTGGAGTCATAGTGACAGTGGCATTTGGCTGAGGTTGCGGAAATAAAGGCGCATGTTCTGCTTCATTCGCAAATGAAAAACTTGAAATTACAAGACTGGCAATAATCACTAAAACTTTCACAACATCTCCTTTGATGATTTTGGATTTTAAATTCAAAATTATGACGTTCCACTTATTTGATTTTTATAACAATAAAGTCATGGACTTATCATTCATATAATGAACTTTATTGAACTCCAAATAAAAAGAAAATCCCAGCCAAGAAAACTCCTTTGAAATCTTAACTATAAGTGTTACAAACTGTTTGGCTTTGTGGGTGAACGCTGTTTTTTTTAAAACAGAGGAAAGTCCGGACTCCCTATGGCAGCGCAAGGGGTAACGCCCCTCCATCGTCGTTCTTAAATAATTTTAATTACTTAAGAACTCAAGGTGCGGAACAGTGGAACAGAGAGAATGTCCAGGGCATTGAGCCTGAGAGCGGGAACGGGAGCCTCAGGGGAGCCGCTGGAGTGAAAACAGCAAAACTCTGCGTGGAGCAAGATCAAATAGGGAAGCGCTAAGCTCGGCCAGGGCATGCTTTCGGGTTGGATCGCTTGAGGGTTTTAGTAATAGAACTCCTAGAGGAATGGTCACACAAGATATGAAAATATCTGGACAGAATCCGGCTTATAGCAAGGCCTCCCCTTCGGGGGATTTTTTCTTTTTTTCTAAAAATCTCAAATAATTAAAATTATAAAGAACTCGTAAATGATTTTTTGTTAGCCAGAACAAAAAGCTCTTTTCCTAAACGACTTTGTGAAAAACTTTCTGTAACTTTAACCGCCTCACTTGAATGAGGATGAGAATAAAGTTGGCGCCATCGACCCCAGTATAAAAATCTAAAATTCTTTTGCAAACGTTGTCTGAGTTCCCATTCAGAAGCCCCAAAGGCAGGACCTCCTCGTTTTTCCATCACAAAAAAGATCGCAAGTAATTGCCCATGTTCTGAAAGCAATCTTCGCCAAATTCCCACTAGCTCATTTCTTCTTGTCGGATTGATGGCACAAAAACAAGTGTGCTCCCAAATAAGATCAAAACTTTGATCCCAATCGCGAGGCAAATTAAAAATATCCGCCTGCACCCAACGTATATTAGGATATGTAGAACCATATAGTTTTTGTGCTTCTTCTAATGCCTTAGGAGAGATATCTACAGCTGTTACAAAATGCCCTTGCTTGGCAAAATAAACAGCATCATGTCCACGTCCACAACCTAAAACCAAGACACGTGAAGGTGGTACTTTCATGCGAGGAAACATGTTTACCAGTATAGGACTCGGTTGATTTAAATCCCATCCAGTTTCTTGATTCTGGTAACGATCACACCAAAATTTTTCTTTTTCGACTTTTTGTTCATCAACAAAATAAGTTGGCAAAGCAATGTTCTCACCAAAAAGAGTGATCGATTCATCATCATAATCATCCGCTAAATCAAAGAGTGCGGCTTGAGCTTTTCTGTTGCAGACAAAGGGAATTCCAGATTCGGTCAATCCATGAAAACGATCATAATCATCTAAACATAAACTTTTAAGATCAAAAGTTTGAATATACTCATAGCGAAACTCAGCTTTTAAAATTTTATTTTCTACAAAAATATTAATCGCCACTAAGGGAGCATCAAAAGGTTCGATGATCACTTCGTTGTTTTCAGAATCATTCTGACTGCCCCAATATTGAGAGCCAAGGGAACCATTTTCCATCCATTTTAGCTTTTCAAAAGTGAGACGTCCATGGTCCACATCAGTTACCCGATGATCGCCATCCACTAAATATCCCTCTTCATCAACAGATAAAAACTTATGTTGTAAATGGGTTTGATCTAAATTTTGTGAGCCAGAATTTTTCATGAATTACTTCTCACCAGCCACTGGTGCTTGAGCCTCTGGAGTGGGAGCTACTGGAGCTGAATTTTCTAATGGAGTTCCTGAAGTTTCGGCATTTATAGGTGCTTCAACAGGAGGCGATTGTTGTAATGAATTATTTTCATTAAGAACTTCATTTGATTTGATCGTCAAACCTTCCATAAAAACAAGCTCATCATGATTAGGTTGAACTTTTTCAATGGTCCATACTTCACGCTGTTCGTTTTCTTCTGTTTTTACTAAAATAGCCTCTCCAGAAATATCTCTTTCGCTGATTTCGCCATCAGATGCTTTTTCTGTATAATTATACTCAAAAATCAGCTTCACTTTTTGTTCATTAAGCGTCTCTGTCCACAAGCGTGTAATTTTTAGATTGGTTGCTTCTGGGCGCTTTTGCTTAATCACCATCTGAATCACCTCCGCCATTCTCTCTTGAATGCTGAAGTGCGTCTCATAAGCAATTCCAGAAAGACTGTGAACAAGATTCCAAGACCAAATAAGCAGAGCGACAAATACCATAGGACTCAAATACTTCATTGTCTAAGGCTCCTTCTTTGCTAATAATAACCATGGATTCACCCCAGTTATTATATCGAATCATTTTTATTAGTACTTACATTAACAACATGAGGTTATTAAATGAAGCAAGAAATTCTCTCGTTTTTGATCAATCAAGGTCTTTCTATAGAACACACCATCAAAAAAAATATAGATTCTGTTAAAGGAAATTTCCAAAAGGCACTCGAAGAGAGAGGTCTTCGCCTTCATTCCATGGATTTAGCCATGGCTCTGGAAGAAATGAGTCCTCAAGGTGCACGCGCTGCAGTAAATATAATACTCAGCTGTTTTCAACCCTTTAACTTTGGTTTAGGGCTTCGTGTAAGCCATTTAACGGATGAAAGAATTGAAATTGTTTTACCTTTTTGGATGAGAAACAAAAATGAGGCTGGCTCAATGCATGAAGGCGCCTTGATGGCGGCAGCTACTGAATGCGCTAGAACCCTCTGGATTCGCCACTCAGTGGTAGCGCCTTCTGAAATTGAATTTTTAAAAGTCGGATTAGATCTACACAAGTCTGCCCGTAGTTCTTTAAGAGCCCGCTTAGAAGTGACTCCTGTGCAGCGTGAAAATATTTTAAATATCTTAAGATCTAGCGAACAGGCTATCTATGAGGGAACCGTGCGATTTTTTGATGACAACGAGATTCTCTTTGCAGAATCTCATGTGGAATTAAAAATTCATGCAGCTCCTCGTCTTGCAGCTCCTGAAGAAACATTTGATAAGTAGTTGTTAAAGACGATTGTAAAAGAAAGCATACTGAGGATTTATGGAAGTATTAGAAACACATATTAATATTCAATCTGAAGAATTTCAGAAGAATAAAGAGTTTTTCTTAAACCAAACCCGCGATTGGAAAACAAAAGTTGCCAAAGTCAAATTAGGGGGAGGAGAAGACGCGCTCCAAAAACATAAATCAAGAGGTAAGCTCACAGCTCGAGAAAGAATTGAAACGCTCATCGATCAAGAAACTGCTTTCTTAGAATTCTCCACTCTCGCATCTTGGAATATGTATGATAATCAAGCCCCAGGTGCTGGGGTGATTACTGGTATTGGAGTGATCGCGGGTGTGGAATGTGTGATCGTTGCAAATGATGCCACCGTAAAAGGAGGCACTTATTTTCCGATCACCGTAAAAAAACATTTACGGGCTCAAGAAATCGCTTTTGAAAATGGCCTTCCATGTATTTATCTTGTGGACAGCGGCGGGGCATTTCTTCCGCTTCAAGCAGATGTGTTCCCTGATCGCGATCATTTTGGCAGAATTTTTTACAATCAAGCTCGCATGTCAGCAGCAAACATTCCGCAAATTTCAGTGGTTCTCGGAAGCTGCACAGCTGGGGGAGCTTATGTTCCAGCTATGAGTGATGAAAATGTGATTGTTAAAGAAAACGGCACCATCTTTTTAGGAGGTCCTCCTCTTGTTAAAGCAGCCACAGGTGAAGAAGTTTCTGCACAAGATCTTGGGGGAGCTTATGTGCATTGTGAAGTCAGTGGTGTGACTGATCACTTTGCAGAAGACGACGAACATGCTTTAGAAATCACTAGATCTATTGTGACTCATCTCAATCATAAGAAAAAAGTTGATCTTAAATTAGCACCCATCGAAGAGCCTCTTTATAGCGCAGATGAAATTTATGGAATTATCTCTCGGGATCCTAAAACTCCTTTTGATGTTCATGAAATCATCAATCGTTTAGTTGACGGAAGTCGCTTTCATGAATTCAAAGCAAGTTACGGTAAAACTTTAGTTTGTGGTTTTGCTCATATTTGGGGAATGCCCGTCGGAATTATTGCAAATAATGGAGTTCTTTTTAGTGAAACTGCTTTAAAAGCGGCGCACTTTATTGAACTTTGTGAACAACGAGAAATTCCTCTTTTATTTTTACAAAATATCACTGGTTTTATGGTGGGACAAAAATACGAAAACGAAGGCATTGCTAAACACGGCGCTAAAATGGTGATGGCAGTGAGCAATGCGCGAGTTCCAAAATTTACTGTTGTTATTGGCGGATCTTATGGGGCTGGTAATTACGGAATGTGCGGCAGAGCTTTTCAGCCTCGTCAACTTTGGATGTGGCCTAATGCACGCATCAGCGTGATGGGTGGAGAACAAGCTGCAAATGTCTTACTCACTGTTCGTATGGATCAACTCGCCCTTAAAGGCGGAAGCATGACTCCAGAAGAACAAGCAGCCTTTAAAAAACCAACTCTTGAAAAATACGAAGAAGAATCTTCTGCATATTATTCAACTGCTCGTATTTGGGATGATGGCATCATTGACCCAGTAGACACTCGTCGCGTGATTGCACTGGGCATTTCTGCAAGTCTCAATAAAGAGTGGGGCCCTGCTCAACAGGGCGTCTTTAGAATGTAATTAAATTATTTTAGTGGAATAGGATTATGAAATATTTATCGCTCGAAGAAAAAAATAATTGGATCACGGTGACTTTGGATCGTCCTGAAGTTCGCAATGCATTTAACCCTGAAATGATTTTTGAAATCACGGATCTCTTTCAACAAATCTCTCGTCATGAATCCGCTCGCGGCATTCTCCTTAAAGGTGCGGGCAAAGCTTTTTGTGCAGGAGCAGATCTTAATTGGATGAAAGAAATGGTGAACTACACACTCGAAGAAAACGCTGAAGACTCCGGAAAATTATACGACATGTTTGATGCCATTCATCAGTGTAATATTCCCGTTGTAGGCTATGTTCATGGTTCTGTTTTTGGAGGAGCCTTAGGTTTAATGGCTTGTTGTGATTATGTGATTGCTGAAGAAAAAACCCAATTTTGTTTTAGCGAAGTTAAATTAGGTTTAGCTCCTGCGGTGATTTCTTCTTTTGTTCTTAAAAAAACTCTTTACGGCAAAGTCGCTCCATTTATGCTCTCAGCTCAAGTTTTTAATTCTGATCAAGCCATTGATATGGGTTTGGCTCATCAAAAAATTTCAGTTCCTGCTACAAACACTGAATTTGATCCAACAACTCACGACATCTTTAAAAAATTTCAAGCCAGCTTAAATGAAGCCGGGCCAGAAGCCGTGAGAGCAACTAAAGAATTGATTCAAAGCTTACAGAACAATCAATTTGGTCCTACAAATGATCTCAAAGAAAACACCACTCGGGTGATTGCAGAACGCAGAGTTTGCGAAGAGGGACAAGAGGGATTGCAAAGCTTTCTTGAAAAACGCACCCCTCAATGGCGTTTAACAGAAAACTCATAAAGATTCATTCAAGAGTAAACGGAGATAAAATGTCTAAATTTAAACGAATTGCTATTGCTAATCGTGGTGAAGTTGCAGTCCGAATCATTAAAGCCTGCGAAGAATTAGGAATTGAAACCGTCCTCCTTCACTCTGAAGTGGATGTAGGCACTCGTGCTTACAGAATGGCGACCAAAAAAATCTGCATCGGTTCTGCACCCACTGCTGAAAGTTATTTAAATATCAAAGCCAATGTTCAAGGTATTATTGCTGGGGGAGCAGAAGCTGTTCATCCAGGATTTGGTTTTTTATCTGAAAACGCTGACTTTGCTCAAGCATGTAAAGATGCTGGAATCACTTTTATCGGCCCTTCTCCAGAAGCCATTCGCCTGCTTGGCGATAAAGTTCATTGCAAAGAACTTGCAAAAGAACTCAATCTTCCTCTGGTTCCTGGATATGAAGGCGAAATCCAAACTCTTGAAAAGCTCATTCAAGAAGCCGAAAAAATTGGTTACCCAGTGATTGTCAAAGCGGCTGCTGGCGGTGGCGGGCGCGGAATGAAAATTTTAAGCAACTCACAAGAAGCCGGAGAGTTGATTGAATCCGCACAACGTGAAGCTCAATCAGCTTTTGGTTCTCCCAAAGTTTTTTTAGAAAAATACTTAGATCGCGCTAAACATATTGAGTTTCAAATTTTTGGAGACTCTTCTGGTAAAGTGATTCATTTTTTTGATCGTGAATGTTCCGTGCAAAGACGCCATCAAAAAATTATTGAAGAAGCCACTTCTCCTTCACTCACTGCAGATCTTCGCATTCATATGGGAGATGCCGCAGTTGCGATTGCCACTCGTGCAAAATATAAAGGGGCTGGCACTGTTGAGTTTCTGCTTCAAGATGGAAAATTTTATTTATTAGAAGTGAACACTCGATTGCAAGTAGAACATCCTGTTACGGAAATGGTGATGGGTGTGGATTTAGTGAAAGCTCAAATTCTTACAGCTCAAGGTGATTTTATTCATAAAACTTATCAGGGTGGTCAACCTCATCCTCATGGTCACTCTATTGAGTGCCGCCTTTATGCTGAGAATTCTTATCAAGGTGGGGTTCCAAGTACGGGTCTCTTAGGCATGGTTGAGTTTCCGGAAGGACCTGGGCGCCGTTATGAATATGGTTTTGAATCGGGAGATGAAATCACTCCTTATTATGATCCGATGATTGCTAAAGTGATTGTCTGGGATGAAAATCGCCCAAGAGCCATTCAAAAAATGATTAAAGTTCTTAAAGAGAGTGTGGTGTTTGGAGTTCATACTAATATTCCTTACCTCATTGCTATTTTAGAACATCCAGAATTTTTTAACGGCAAAATGACCACTCGATTTATTGAAACTTATTTTGCAGAAGGATTAAAAGCTCCTGCAATGACTGAGTTTGAAAAAAATATGGGTGAAGTCCTATGGAAAGAATTAAAAAACAGACAGTCTTCTCCAGATTCATCATCTGGTGCTCTTTCTAAAGGTCCCCACAAAAATCCAACACCAGCAAATCCATGGCTCAGTTACTGGAGAGGAATTTAATATGCGTATTTCAATTGATATCAAAGGCCAACGTGTGCAACTTGCTGTGCAAATTATTAACGGTGTTTTATGGGCTCATCATGAAGGCAAAACTTACACTTTTGAAAACCCAGATCTTCTTAAAAAACGCGGTAAAAAAACACATCAAGCGCGCAATCCTTTTGAAATTATCGCTCCTATGCCTGGCAAAGTGACTAAAATTTTGGTGAAACAAAACGACACTGTGACCATTGGCCAACCTCTTTTAATTATGGAAGCCATGAAAATGGAATACACTTTAAAAGCAGAAGCTGATTCTACTGTCAGCAAGCTTGATTGCCAAGTTGGAGACCAAGTGGTTCTTGGCAAAAAATTAATTCACCTTAAAGAAATCAAGAATTAAAAAATTTGTTTTAACCCATTGAAAGTCGATCACGGATTTATGAAGAAAAAGTTAAATAGCCAGAAGCAAAATTCTAAAATTTCAAAGCAAGTCACTCTCGTTGAAGTCGGCTTAAGAGACGGACTCCAAAACGAAAGTGTTTTTGTTTCTGTCGACACTCGAATTCAAGCCGCACAAAAACTGATTGATGCTGGTTTACAAAAACTAGAAATTGGCTCTTTTGTAAGAGCTGATTGGGTGCCTCAAATGGCTGGTTCTCACGAAGTGATTACAAAATTATTAGCACTTCAAAAAAAGAAAAAGATTTCTTCTGGTGTGGAGTTTTCAGCTCTTGTGCCCAATGCAAAAGGATTTGAAGGAGCTCTTCAAACTGGAATTCAAGAAATCGCTGTGTTTGCTTCTTGCTCTGAGGGATTTTCGCAAAAAAATCTAAATTGTTCGATCCAAGAGAGCTTTGAACGTTTTGAAAAAGTTTTTGCATTAGCTAAAAAACACAAACTTAAAGTTCGTGGATATTTAAGCGTCTGTTTTGGCTGCCCGATTGATGGCGAAGTTCCTGAGACCAGAGTTGTTAAAATTGCACAAAAATTGATTCAAATGGGTGCTTATGAAGTTTCTATTGGGGACACCATTGGAATTGCGCATATTCAACAAATTGAAAGTCTCTTTACCAAACTTAAAAAAGTGATCCCTGTTCATCAATTAGCAGGGCACTTTCATGATACTCGCGGACAAGCACTCGCCAATATTTTAATGGCCTATAACTTAGGGATACGAGTTTTTGATACGAGCATTGGTGGATTAGGTGGATGCCCTTATGCTCCTGGAGCGACTGGCAATGTGGCAACTGAAGACGTGGCCTATATGTTTTCTAAAATGAAAGTCCTTAAAAAAATTCAGCTAGAAAAACTCATTGAAACCAGCCAATGGCTAGGCACTCAAATGAATAAACAGCTTCCATCAAAAGTCGCTCTCGTTAAAAAAAACAAATCCTCAAATAAAAAAAGATAAAAATAAAGGCAGAGAATTTAATAAATAACTCTGCCTTTTGAATTAAAAATTAACCTCTTTTAGTAAGTTTCTTAATTTTATTCTTAGCGTTTACAAAAACCACTTTGGGTTCATGTCCCTTAGCTTCTTTTTCATCCAACTGAGCGTAGCAAGCAATAATCACCACATCACCAGGTTGTACATGGCGAGCGGCTGCTCCATTTAAACAAATCTCTCCAGGCTTTCCTACAATCACATAAGTGTGAAAGCGCGCCCCATTGTTGCAATTATAAATATCCACTTGTTCAAACTCATGAAAATTTGCAGCCTTAATAAGAACAGGATCAATAGAAATAGACCCTTCGTAATTTAAGTCAGCATCTGTCACAGTCGCTCTATGAATTTTTGATTTTAACATGGTTAAGTTCATTTTCGTTCCCTCATTTTATCTTAATTAATTTTCTAATTTTTATTTTTTATTTTTCAAAATCGACGTGCAGTTTTTTATCTTTTATAATTTCTTTATTCATTCTATGAGCAATCAATAAGCCTTTAAGAACTAAGTCTGGCAAAATCGCATCAAAGAGTTTTTCTTTTTCAAAGAGAATCGAAAACCCACCAGTCCCAATAATTAAAGGCATCTGCCCATGAAAGCACTCTTGTTGTAACTTGGCAGAGAGCTCTTTGATCGTTCCTACATGACCGTAATACAAACCAGATTGAATGCTCTCAATTGTGGACTTACCGAGAGCTTCTTTCATCGGAATGATTTCTACAGAAGGCAACTTAGCTGTTTTACTTTCTAAAGCTTCCATACACAATTTAAGACCCGCCACAATGGCGCCACCTAAATACTCTTTATCTGCAGTCACTACATCTAATGTGGTTGCCGTGCCCATATCCACAATGATCACATTTTTATTAGGATACAAAGCCGCTGCTGCAATGGAATTGGCAATACGATCTGCACCAACCTCTAAAGGATTGCGGTACTTAATTTTTAATCCTGTTTTAACTCCTGCCTGTAAAAAGAACGGCGTGATATTAAAATATTTTTTACAAGCATTTTTTAAACTATAAACAACCTCTGGCACCACAGAGCAAACTGCAATTTCTTTAATTTGAGTGGGATCAATGCCGTTTTCTCTGAGAACAGATCTTAAAAAAATGCCGGTTTCGTCTGATGAATTATTTTGTTTAGAGTTTCTACGAAAAACTAATTTAGATGCATCACCTTTAAAAACGCCGCCTAAAATTTGACTATTCCCTACGTCAAGCGCCAGTATCATGTTAACTCCTTATCTTTTTTTATAAGTTCAGTTTGAAACAACTCTATAATTTTTTGACTTAAATCTTGTTTTGATTTTCCTTGTAAACTCACTTGTAAATCCTGTTGATAGATTTTAAAGGGATGCTCATGACCTTTGATTTCAGAAAGATCATTAGCCACCACCCAATCCACTTTTAACTGAGGTTCAAAAAGTTTTTTAACCGAGCCTTCAATTTGTTCTAAGTTTGCATTGGAATTGAGTTTAAAACCCAAGACTTTTACTTTTTTATTAAGTGACCAATCTTTAATAGAATGAATCAATTTAGGATTGGGTTTGAGGCAAATTTTAAGAGCCCCTTGAGACGAAATCTTTCCACCTCTCGAGAGCAAAGGAGCTTGTGGATCCTCTCTGCCTTCAATTTTTTCAATAGAGAAATCACTTACCGCTGCACAATGGATGACATAATCAAAAGATTTATTATCTAAGGTATATTTAAGTTCCGACTCTAAATCTTTAAACGAAAAATAAGATTTTTTATTGAATTGAGCCAATGATCCATTCCATTTTGGTTGCACCGAATCTTTTGCGTGAATCAAAGTCACATTACAGCCTTGCTTTAAAAGTTCTTCTGCAAGTTGTGCCCCGGTAGAACCCGTAGAAAAATTACTGATAAATCTCACTTCATCAATAGGCTCTTTAGTTCCCCCAGAAGTGATCAAGATATTGAGATTTTGCAAGGGGGAGATTTTTTGAGAACCCTTTAAATTTTGCAAGATTTTTTCTACAATTAAATCAGGATCTAAAAGTTTACCTAAACCCACTTCGCCGCAAGCAAGCACTCCCGCTTCAGTCTCTAAAATTAGTAAACCAAGATCACTTAATTTTTTTAAACTGCTCTGAGTGATCGGATGCTGATACATAGCCGTATTCATTGCCGGTGCCACTAAAAATGGTTTTTTAAAATCATGCGCCAAAAATAGAGTCGATAAAAGATCATCTCCCAAACCTTGCGCCATTTTATTGATAAAATTAGCCGTCGCAGGAGCCACTAAAATCAAATCGGCTTCTCTGATGAGATGAATATGATCCATAGCTTTACCCAAAGTATAGACTTCATCTGTAAAGACTTCTTGGGAGGTTAAACCTTCTAAAGTGGCTGGACCCACAAATTGTAAAGCCGCTTTACTCGCCACCACTTTGACTTCAAAGTTTTTTAATTGCTGAAGCTTAGATAAAATATGGCATGCCTTATAACAAGCAATAGAGCCTGTCATAAGAACTAGGACTTTAAATTTTGAATCTTGCACAAGATTATTAGATGCTGATTTTGACATTATCTATCAACCTCACCGCACCTAAAGAAGCTGCCACAAATCGACGACCCTCGATATCTTCTACGTAATGAACTTTAAATCCTTGATCACTCAATTGAGCTTTTGCTTCAGAGGCAGATTTTGAATTTGTAATGGCTTTGTAAATGGCAGGAGCTTTTGCTCGCTCCTCAGAAGATAATCTCGTGTTACGAGAGCTCATTGCCAACCCATCAGATTCTCTTAATGTGGCACAAGGAACAATCTCAAGATCCATAAAAAAGGCATCCACCATTTTTTTAATCAGAGTGAGTTGTTGAAAATCTTTTTCGCCAAAAAAAGCTTTATGAGGAGACACTAAATTAAATAATTTCATCACCACTGTAAGCACGCCATCAAAGTGACCAGGACGATCCTGCCCACACAACAAAGGACTTAAATGATTCTCAACCACTTTGTATTTGTAACCATCTGGATACATCATTTCGTGATTGGGCAAAAACACTGCATCGACTCCACATTGACGAGCTATTTCTAAATCTTTATCCAGAGTGATGGGATAATTTTTAAAATCATTGGGATCATTAAACTGAGTGGGATTTACAAAAATACTGAGAATTAAAATATCAGATTCCTTGCGACCCTTTTCTAATAAAGACGCATGCCCAGGATGAAGAGCTCCCATAGTGGGAACAAAACCAACCTTGGAAGAACCTATTTGTTTGCGATAGTCTTTGATTTCTTGAATGGTTTTTAGAATTTTCATTTAGTAGCTCTCTTTTTCAGTCGGAAAGCTTTGAGTCTCGACATCATTTACAAATTGATTCACAGCTGAGTGAATCAATTCAAATCCATTCATGTATTTTTTTAAAAACTTTGGATTAAATTTTGGATTCATTCCTAACATATCTTGCAGAACTAAAACCTGACCATCACAATTCACTCCGGCCCCAATGCCAATGGTTGGAATTTTTAAGTTTTCAGAAATTTTTTGTGCGATGCTTGCTGGAATGCATTCTAAAACAAGAGCAAAGCAGCCAGCTTTTTCTAAAGCTAAACTTTGCTCAAGAATTAAATCTTGCTCTTTAGATTGCTTCGCTTGAACTTTAAATCCACCCAATGTGTGGATTGATTGAGGGGTTAAACCCAAATGGCCCATAATAGGAACACCTGAATCCACCATGTGTTTAATCAAATCTAGATTCCCCGCACAGCCTTCGAGTTTTAAAGAGTGAGCTCCTGCTTTCATAATTTTTTCGCAATTTTCAACATTGGTTTTTAAATCTTTGCGATAAGATAAAAAAGGCAAATCTCCTACGATAAATTTTTGAGGAGCGCCTTTAGAAACTGCTTGAGTGTGTAAAGCCATAAGATCTGTATCAGCGTTGATCGTTGTTGAAGCTCCATGCATCACCATAGCTAAACTGTCTCCAACAAGTAAGCAATCAACTTTGGATTCATTGAGAATTTGTGCTGACCAAAAATCGTAGCAAGTAACCATAGATATTTTTTGATGATTTAATTTTTTTTGCCAAAAATCTGGAACTTTCATCATACTGATTTTCTCACTTTCGCCAATTCAATGTTCATATAGCTGTTGTAAATTTTTAAAAGTTCTTGAGCTACCAGACTGACTTCTGAATGACTCTCAAGAGCTTCTAAGGCTGTTAAATGTTTTTCTATAGTTTTAAAATCTCCACGAATCAAAGGACCCGTTAATGAACCCTCTGGATTTTGTAAAGTATTTAGTAAAGTTTTTTGCAAAAAAGGAGCAAAAAAAGAAGGCTTTAAGTTTAATTCCTTTTCAGACACTTTAAATATTTTTTGCAAAAGCAAAGTCATAAAATTACCACTCATCACGGCCATCGCATGATAGAGTGCTTTTTGTGAAGCCTGAATTTGCAAGGCTTCATTTTTTAAAAAAGGAAACACTTCTTGGAGCTTTTCAAATCCAGTCAGTGCAAAAGGAATGGATTCATAAAATGGAACTTCATAAAGATCTTTACTAAAACTCATCAGGGGATGAGCACAAATTAGAGGGGCATGATCAAGAACACCTGAAAAATGCAGCACTCTTCCGGTATAATTTTTTAAATTGTTTTCATAAAAAGAAACAAGTGCATCATCTGAAATCGCCAGAAGCACGATTGTATGAGAGGGATCTTGTTGTAATAATTTTTTGAGCTCTTGAGGATCTTGAGAGCGATCCCAACGTTGAAGTTGAAAAGAGTTAAACTCATTAGATTGAACTTCTTTTGCTTGAACTTCTTTTTTTTGAACTGCTTGCTTGGATAAAAACCAATGAGAGAGGTGCTGTGCGAGACGACCTCTTCCGATAAGAAGATAGGTCTTTGGAGCGGCATTATTTTTTGTTGGTACCTGTCCCATGGATCAAGTCCTTTATTTAAACCGAGTTTTAATTGTATCGACTTTATAAATTTGGTAGGGAATGTATGCCTCTTTTTAGTTTCGTGCAAATAAAAATTTAAAGGAATTCTTATGCTTAAGACCCTCAAAAAGCCCCTTTTAGTCACCACTTTCGTGATCGCTCTCTTAGGAGCTACAGTTTATTTAATTTCAACATTTGGCCTTAATCCCAAGGCTATCCCCGTTATCAAATTAAGTGCTTTTGACGACCCAAAGGTTCTTGGCAAAGCCCTAGCCGAAAGACTGCGCGAAACCATCAAAGCTAATTCCTTGATTATTTTGGGTGTTTTACCTAATGAAGAGCATCATCATTTGGCTTGGCAGGCCTTTTTGGAAAACCTCACTGAACCAGAATATCACTACGATATTATTGTCACGGATCAGGAACTTTTTAAATTTCCTGAGAATTTTGCCCAAGAAAAAATTTCTTTTAAAGACAATCTCGAAGTCATTGCAACCGGCATTAATACGGCTCTGAGTTCTGGCAAAAGAATTGCCATCATTGCCCCATCTGCCTACACCTCACAAATTTTGACCCTTAATACGGTATCTGAACTTAAAAAGAAGTTTCAATTGCAACCTCTTTCGCTTTCGATGGTGACCTTTCCAAGAAATCTTGAAGAAGAAAAAGCCATGCCGATTCCTTGCTTAACCACTCAAGATATTAATGGTTCAGGCCCCCTTGGTTGCATCATTCAACTTAAAGGAAAAATCGTTGCCAGAAAATCTCCAGATCCAAAAAAGTTTGTAGGCTTAATGGATCAATATGGCGCTAAAGATTATTTAATCTTTTTTAATAAACCTAAAGAATAATTTTTTAAGGCTATAGTCTTACTTGTGAAGTCAGGGGATCTTTGTTAATTTTTTAGATATGAAAAATAAACTCATCCCCTTTGATGCCACACCTTTGCCACTAGAAATAACTGTTGAGAGTATTTTTGATTCTTCACAAAACTTAACAGTGACCTATCATCTCAAAGGTAGAATCGATCAAATTCACCTCTTAGATTCTTCTGAGGAGAGCTCTCAAATCCCTGCTGTTCGCACTCATGAGCTATGGAAATCAACCTGCTTTGAGTGGTTTCTTAAATCACCCACATTTAAAAAATATTGGGAGTTCAATGCCTCCCCCAATGGGGCTTGGAATTTTTATTCTCTCGATGATTATCGCACTCATCTTCAAGAAAGCACCGAAGCTCAATTAGAAAAAAGAATTCAATTTCAAAAAATTTCTCAAGAAGAGGCTAAATTTTTTGTAGAAATCTCGCTCCAAAAATTAATGAATCACTCACCTGAACTTTTAAAATCAAATTTATTTGCCATCACGGCAGTGATTCATTGGAAGTCAAACCTGACTTCTTATTTTTCACTAAAACATCCTCAAGACAAACCGGATTTTCATCATCAAGATGGTTTTATCTTGAATCTCTAGATTTCTTAATGAAAGCTTTATAAAGCACTTCATTTTTAGATCAGGAGATAAAAATGGTTCAATCTGGAACAGTTAAACTAGGAATAGATAAGCTTTTAGAAGATAAAAACCTGAAAGCAGAAATTGGCTCTCGCAAACTCTCTTTAGTGGCGCATCCAGCCTCTGTAACCAGCAACCTCACTCACTCTTTAAATGCACTTGTTGATGCTTGCTTTAACGTGGTTTCTGCCTATGGACCTCAACATGGCATGCGCGGCGAAAAACAAGACAACATGATTGAGAGTGAAGATTATTTAGATCCTGAATTAAAAATTCCTGTCTTCAGTCTTTATGGAACTTCTCGCAAACCCACCAAAGAGAGTCTGCAACTTTTTGATATTTGTTTATTTGATCTTCAAGATGTGGGCACTCGTATTTATACTTTTCTCACAACTTTGCGCTATATGATGGAAGCCTGTGCTCAAGAAAAAAAATCCCTTTGGATATTAGATCGCCCCAATCCTGCTGGAAGACCCATTGAGGGCATGCTTCTTAAACCAGGCTGGGAATCTTTTGTGGGTGCAGGGCCTTTTCCGATGAGACACGGCCTCACGATGGGCGAATGTGCTCTTTGGTTTCAAAAAAATCTAAATCTTAATTTAGATTTAAAAATTATTAAAATGGATCATTACAATCCAACTGTGGCTCCTTATTTTGGCTGGCCTTCTGAGCTTTCTTGGATCAATCCTTCTCCCAATGCGGCCAATCCTCACATGGCTAAAATATTTCCGGGCACGGTGATGATCGAAGGCACACATCTTTCTGAAGGGCGCGGCACCACAAGACCTCTTGAACTTTTAGGAGCCTCAGATATTGATATGCCTAAAATTTTAACAACCATGCAGAACTTAGCACCTCAATGGCTGCAAGGTGTTTTATTAAGAACATGTTATTTTGAACCGACATTTCATAAACATCAAAAGCAACTCTGCTCAGGGTTTCAGATGCATGTGGATCATCCAAAATACCAACATGAAAATTTTAAACCTTACAGAATTGTGTCTTTATTTTTTAAAGCCTTGAGAATGGAATATCCTGATTATCAAATTTGGAGAAAATTTGATTATGAATACGAGAGCGATCGCCTAGCCATCGATTTAATTAATGGAAGTTCTCTCTTAAGAGAATGGGTGGATGATAAGTCGAGCAAAGTGAGTGATTTTGAAAATATAAATTTAAAAGATGAACTCTTTTGGAGAGAGACTTCAAAAGAGTTTCATTTATATTAATTTTGCATTTAATTTAAAGTGTAATTATTTAAACATATCTTGATAACGATCACTGACTCTATCAAAAAGAGTTTTTCCATGGGCAGTGGAGATTTCATACATTGGCTCACTGCCTGGCACATAGTTAGCGCCTCGTGGAGTTTTAGGTAAATACTTGCCGAGCGCTTGAGGGTCATCTGTCATTTTAGAATTTGAATTGCCACGACGACCTCCTCCCCCACCAGAGCTATCAAAACCGCCATCACCAATCTTGCTCCCAGTATTTGCAACAGAGCCTTTGGCATTAACCGGAGAGCCTCCGCCGCCGCTACCAAATCCACCACCGCCACCTGCAGCTCCACCTGAAAATCCAGCTCCACCAAAGCCGCCTGCCGTTCCACCTTCACTCACTCCATTGTTTGAACTGGCTCCTAAATTATTAGGACCGGGTGAACTTGCCACTGAACCAGAATCTTCGCGACTAGAAATTGGGGACACTTTATAAGAATCACTTGATGCTGTATTAGCCCCACAACCCGTTGAATGTGGGTTAATCTGACAAATACATTCTGGTGTGTTAGCCACAGAGGGATCGCTGCAAAGTTTTTTCTTGGGAGCACATTTTGGATCAAATGGGTTTTGTGCGCAATTCACAGCAGAGGAAGCTTTTTGACAAGCTTGTGAGCGCATAATGCTGCTAAATAATCCCACTCCTGCAATCACTCCTGTTTTAATTTGTTCGCTGTAGGTTTTGCATTTTTCAGCATTTGAAGAAACCGTCGCTTTTAAACCTTTATCTAATTGTTGATTTAAAAAGGTATTTACTTTTGAGCAAGAGGTTTGGAATTTACCAGGATCAATTCCTTTTGTTGCTGCGGCATAACTATGATTGCAGTATTTCATCACGGTATTTCTAAAGTTCTTCAATCCATCCAATGCTTCTTTACAACTGGTATCACAAGAAGATTTAGCAAGACCACAAGCTGCTGTGTAAGCTGTCATTCCAGCTTGAGCCACATTCAAAATTTTTCCAGAAGTTTTGCAGATATCAAAAATACCACCCATTTGTGCCGCAGCTGCAATTTGCTGAATGGTCCCAACAGTGCTTTGTAAGTCAGGACTGAGGCTTTCTAAACAATAGGAATCGGCGCTATTACGACTGTCCCAACATTTACCAACAATATCAGAGCCTGATTGTGAAATTTGTCCCCAACTATTAGCCAACTCTGGATCTTGCACAAAAGTTCCAATGTACTTTACATCTCCGCCTATAGTGCCATCTGGAAATGTTCTGGTTGAGAATGAACTGACTGGAACTTCTTTTGCTTTTTTATTATATTCTGAAGTACTCTGAATTGCTTTTTGGAAATAAATTCTTTCATTTTCACTTGATTCAATGTTGCCTTTGGTTCGCCCTATAACCACAAAACTCGAAATATCTGATTCCTCAGGAATTTCTAATTCAATTGCAGAAGCTGAAATTGAAAATATAAGTAAAAAATAAATGGTCAAAAATTTTCTGTATCTAAAATTAAAACGAGAAGTTCTTTTCCAATGAACAGCAAAATAATTTAATTTTTTAAAAATTATTTTAAAAAGATCCATTGAGAACCCCCAAATCTGATCTTTTAACAATATCATAACTGGCCCTTAGCACATAGAGAGGATTCATGTCTGTCTCATAATGAAACAAGTGTTATTGATTTTTCTTTAAAGCACTCTCTCAAAAAATCTAATTCTTAATCAGATGCCCTAAACATTGACACCCTTTGGGCCTTAAAAGCCTTTTTTTTAATTATTTTAAAAATTTAATTTTTGAGTTTTTCAATCTCAAATCTTTGCTTTTTATCCTTAAAAAATCCTTTTGAGTTTACAAATCTCGAGAGACTTCATGAACATTCTCCCTAACAAGTTTAAACTGTTCTCAACTCAATGGAGGAGGTTCGTATGAAACTCATTTTACTCATCAGCAGTTTATTTTTATCTGTTCAAGTTTTTGCTGCAGAAGAAGTCTTTCAGTGGAAATGCCATCCGAGAATGGAAATTGTGGATGCGGGTTTTTATGTAACTATTACTAACCCCACGGACTTTCCGTTTGCGGTAGTGAGAGAAATGTCAATTGCTGGTTCAAAAATTATCTATAAAGATTACGTTTACAAAGTGAACCCTGATGATTTTGCAAATCTTGAATTGAGAGATCTCGCAACAAACGGTAAAGAACTTACATTGATAATTAATGCAGGGGCTCCGCGAGAGAATGGACACTTTGACGGAGAAATCAAACAAGAACATCGTCATTTAGGTATGTTAGGATTATTATCCTGCCAAAAAAATAATTCCACACATCATGTCAATTTTAATTAATAGAAGATTATTTTATTAAATTTTGAGTCATGGCTTTTTTGTGGTTGATTGCTTAATTTTAAGGATTTAATTTTGTAAACCTCATGCAACAAACCGTTAATCCACTACCACCTCAAGCTTATACTAAAGAGACCCTGATGAAGGCTCTCAAGTGGCTTATTCATCAGCCTCCTCATATCAGAGAGATGGCTACGTCTGATGATTTAACGGTTTCTTTGTACATTAAAACCAAGCTCCAAGGTGAAAATGCCTTAGAGCGCCCTAGTATTCAAAACTTTAAAAATGATCTTAAAAGTCTTGCGGGTATGATGGGCGGCGAATCTCGCTCTCAATATGAGCAAGAAGACTACGCACCTCCGGTAAAAATACCCCCCAAATCACCGACTCTGATTCAGCCTAATGTAGAAATTACACAGCCCCATTCTCACTCTGCAAATCTCCATCAAGTGCCTTCAGCAGCAGCTAGCTCAGCTCAATTAGGGACTAAATTCGATTTAGATGCTAAATCCCTTAACATGATTCATGAGGTCAAAACGGGTTTGAACCTCAGTTCTGAATCTGAAGCCTTGCGTTTACTCATCAGTTTAGGTTATCAAAAATCAAAAGGATTGATCCAGTCTTGATCCAAAGAATAACTTTGTACATACTGAAATCACTCATATTTTTAAAATAAATTTTTCTTATAAAGAATCATCTAAAAGAAGAGGCAATTGTGTCTGTACCAGATTATAAAAATACCATTCGCTTACCTCAAACTGATTTTCCGATGAAGGGCAATCTGCCACAACGCGAACCTCAAATTTTACAAAGATGGGCTGATCAAAAAATTTATCAAAAATTGATCGAGAAAAATAAAAACAAAAAAAAATTCACTTTGCCTGATGGACCTCCTTACGCCAATGGTTCTATTCACGTAGGACATGCACTCAATAAAATTTTAAAAGATATTTTAATAAAATATAAAAACATGACTGGCCACTGCTCACCTTTTATTCCAGGTTGGGATTGTCATGGTCTTCCGATCGAACATAAAGTGACGAAGGAACTCAAAGGTGCTCCTAAATCAGATACTGAGATTCGCCAACTGTGCAGAGCAGAAGCGCAAAAGTGGGTCGACACTCAAGAAAAACAATTTCAAAGATTGGGTCTTCTAGCTGATTGGGAAAACAAATATCTCACCATGCATGCGAGTTACGAAGCAGAAGAAGTGCGTGAGTTTGCACGCGCCTTTAAAAAAGGTGTGATTTATCAAGGAACAAAACCTGTTTATTGGAACTTCTCTTTGAGAACGGCACTTGCGGATGCAGAAGTTGAATATCACAATCATAAGAGTCCTTCTATTTATGTTAAATTTCCTATTACAGATGCTCAAACTTTAAGTGTATTAGGAAACCCAAAAGAAAAAACTTATGTCGTGATTTGGACAACCACTCCATGGACATTGCCAGCTAATTTGGGCGTGTGCTTTCATCCAGATTTTACTTACAGTGTGTTTACAAATGGATCAGAAAACTTTCTGTTTGCGAAAGATCTTAAAGAGAGCGTAGAAAAAGACACGGGTCTGACTTTTACTGAAACAGGAAAAGAACTCAAAGGCGCTGATCTAGAGAACTTAAAAGCTCATCATCCTTTTATGGATAGAAATTCAGTTTTTGTTTTAGGAACTCATGTAACTCTTGATGCTGGTACGGGTTGCGTTCACACAGCTCCTGGTCACGGTATGGAAGATTACCAAGTGGGTCTTAAATACAATATGGAAATCCTCAGTCCTGTGGATGAAGGCGGTCTTTATACAGATGAAGTTCCTGAATACAAAGGCACACATATTTTTAAAGCCAATCCACTGATTGTAGAAAAATTAAAATCTCTTGAATTGCTTTTAAGCTACAAAGAGTTTGAACATAGTTATCCTCATTGCTGGCGTTCAAAAACTCCGCTCTTTTTTAGAGCGACTCCACAATGGTTTTTAGGTTTAGATCTTGAAGGATCTCAAATCCGTGAGAAAACTCTGAATGCGATTAAAGAAATTGCTTTTTATCCAAGTTGGGGTGTGACTCGTCTCACTGCTATGATGGAAGGTCGTCCTGACTGGTGCTTGAGCCGTCAAAGAATGTGGGGCGTTCCAATTCCACTTCTTTATTGTTTGGCAACGGGCTTACCACTGGCTGATTATGATGTGATGATGAGCATCGCTCATGTGATCGAACACGAAGGTGGCATCGATGCTTTTTGGTCTAAACCAGTTGAGTATTTTACTAAAAATTTAGATCTTAAAAAATACAATACAACTGGGCATCCTGAGTACGGAACACAAGGTTTCAGACATGGTAAAGATATTTTAGACGTTTGGTTTGACTCTGGTGTTTGCCATGCAGCTGTTCAAAAATTACGTCCTCACATGAACTTTCCGGCAGATATTTATTTAGAAGGAAGCGATCAACATCGTGGCTGGTTCAACACGAGCTTGCTCTCTTCAATTGCGACTAATGATCAAGCTCCTTACAAAGCTCTAGTGACTCATGGCTTTGTGAATGATTCTCAAGGTCGCAAAATGAGTAAGAGCCTTGGCAATGTAGTGGATCCACAAGACACCACTCAAAAATCAGGTGCTGAGATTTTAAGATTGTGGACGATCTATGGAGATTATGGTCAAGACGTGAACTGCGGAGAAACAGAACTCACTCGTGTGACAGAAACTTATCGTAGAATTCGTAACACCATGAAGTTCCTTTTAGGAGCGACTCATGATTTTGATCCTGCCACGGAATCTGTTCCTTATGAAAAACTCACAGACATCGATAAATGGGCACTTCACCGTTTGTTTGAACTCACAGAAAAAGTGACTCAAGCTTATGAAGGCATTGAATTCTACAAAGTTTATCACTTGATCAATAACTTTTTCACAGTGGATCTTTCTGCAATTTATTTAGATGTTCTTAAAGACCGTCTTTACACTTGGAAAGAAAAAGGTTTTGAAAGAAAAGGTTCTCAAACTGTTCTTTACACGATCACTGATTACATCACTCGTATGATGGCTCCTGTGCTTTCGTTCCTTGCTGAAGAAGTTTATGACTATGCTAAAGGCACTCGAGCAGAGAGCGTGTTTTTATTAGATTTCCCAGTAGCTCAAAAAGAATGGTCACGCCCTGAGCTTTTAGCTCAATTTGATCATTACTTAAAAGTACGTGAAGACGTTGCAAAAGTTTTAGAAAACTTGCGCGCACAAAAAGTGATTGGTTCAAGTTTAGAAGCCCATGTCACTATTAAGGCAGAAGGAGAACTCCTCGCAGCCTTAAAAAACTTTGGTGGTTTAAAAGAACTTCTCATTGTTTCTTCGGTTCAAGTGGCTCAAGGTTCTTACGGAATCGAAGCTTCTAAAGCTGAAGGAGAAAAATGTGTGAGATGCTGGCATTTCTCAACGGATACAGGAAAGAATACACAGTTTCCTGCTGTCTGCCCTAAATGTGTAGAGGCTTTATCATGATTCAAAAAAAATATCTTGTTCTTGCTAGTGTCTCAGGACTTTTAATCGCTCTTGATCAAGTGATTAAAATGTACATTCATTCTCATTTTCAATTGGGTGAATCCATCACAGTGATTCCCCAATTATTTAACCTCACTTATGTGAGAAACTTTGGTGCGGCTTTTGGATTTTTAGCAGAAAGCCATCCCACATTTAGAGAGGCTTTCTTTTTAACTATGCCTCCAGTGGCTTTGATCATCATTCTCACGATCCTTAAAGGTGTTAAAGAAGATGATCATTGGCAAATCCTAGCGCTTTCAAGCGTGTTTGGTGGAGCGATTGGAAACTATATTGATCGCATTCGTTTTAGATATGTGATCGACTTTTTAGACTTCCACATTGATAGCAAATATTTTTGGCCTGCCTTTAATGTGGCTGATATGGCCATTGTTGGCGGTGTGGGTGTTTTGATGTTATTAATGTTTTTTGAACATAAAAAACAACAGCAGCATTTAAAAAGTTCTGAGTCTTAATTTAAATTAAGAAAAGAAATAATGAAGTGTGGGTTGGGTGGTTTTCTTAAGGGCGCTACTGTCTATATTGATAATCACCACCACTTCAGTTTTAATGCTTTTTTTCACATTAAATACTGTGAGATCAGAACTCTCCACGATTTGATGAATCCCTCTTCCTGCGCCACCTTTTTTGCTATTCAAAGAACCCGCGTTTCCTGAATAACAACTGTCTAAATAACTAATAATGATATCTTTTGAAAGTGCCCCAAAAGGATCTGAAACGGAAATCGCAATAAAGTTTCCATCACAAGCATATCGCAAATAAGCAGCATGTTCTTTTTTAAGCTGTATTGGCAAAGTACGATCTAAGTGATTGTAAAGAGCATTGCCTGAAGCATCTTGAGGAGCATCGTAAATAGCATTCATGAGAAGTTCTTCCACAATCACTTGGCAGCGACTCAAAATACTTTCTCTGATTCCCATTTTTTTAAAAAAAGCACACATTTCTTCATTAAGAGTCCCTCTTTCAGAAGAAAGCATCACGGCTCGCTCCTGAACATCCACTCCCCATGCTAAGTACTTTTCAAGACCAAAATAATCTTCGTTTAAAACTTTAGTCGCAGTTGCCACAATGTTTTTAACTGTAAAGGTGCGATCTTCTAAATTACGAGAAACCACATTGTTCACATTTTTATATCTTTTTAAATAATCTAAAGAGCTTAAAATATCATGAGAAGTCATGAGCACAATTTGGCAATGTCGATGAAGTTCTTCTACTTTATCAAGGAGTCTTCCTAAACCCACTTCACAAAATATGAGATCGTACTGATTTTTTTCAATCATCTCTGAGGCTGTCGCAAAGTCAGAAGCAATATCTAAAGTTAAACCTGTTCCTACGAGGGCCATCTTGGCAACAAGCTGATTTTTTTTCTCTTCATCAGCCAAGAGAACTTTTTTGCTTTCCATGCCCTTATCAGATTTTTGGAGTTCAGTTAACGGCTTGATAAAATTTATAACATTATCAAGTTGATTAATGGCTTTTTGAATTTCTTCTTGGGAAGAACCTTCAGTTTGATCATAGATTTCTACTAGTTTATTTTTAAAAGGACTTAAATAATTACTCGAAAGATTTTTAATCTTCTCTAAAGTGGTCAACTTGATTTGTGCTAAGTCTGCCACTTTTTTAAAACCAGCTAATAAAGCCACATGTTGAGACTCTAACTGTGATTTAGACTGAATCAATTCATCTGTTCTACGCACTAATTCTTGAGTTCTTTTTTGAACCTGCAATTCAAGATTTTTATTTGTTTCAGTGAGTTCTTTTTGAGTGCGTTCGAGTTCACGCGTAATCAATTCAAATTTTTTAGCTTTTTCATTTGTTTTAATGAGTCGTTCACTTAAAACCATGGCATAGATTCTAAATAAAAGCGCTTGAAATTGATCAAATTCTTTGTGGTTCACTTTAGTAAAATCTAAGGCATCAAGAATCAAAACATCGACAACCGAATGAGCTTTGATGGTGGCGGCTACAGAGCGCCCTGTAATCACACTCATCTCACCCATGACTTCGCCAATATTATTTAATAAGGCCACGATTTCGTTATCAACGATGACTTTGACTTCACCTGATTTTAAAAAAAATAATTTATTATTATCATCACCTTCTTTGAGAATAATCTCACCAGGTTTAAAAGATTTTAATTGAGCTAAAGAAGAAAGGTTTTCGAGGAGTTCCTCACTAAAGGACTCAAAAAAACTAAAACTTTTAAATTGAAGGGCGATGTCTTTTGAACTTAATTTCATAGCTCTTTAATTATGACACTTGCCCACAAAATGACCAATGTCTTCTTGCCGCTCTTCTTTAATTTGCGCAAAATTAGTCAATAGTCCTATGATAACAAAAGACTTTAGGAAGCGATCTTAATAAAGCTAAAGACTAGGAGGATTTCATTGTATCCAGAAATTATTTTAACTGAGAGCCTTCATCTTTCGACTTATCATCTGTTTTTAACTCTCCTCCCATGTGGGGTTGTTTTTTGGATTATTCAATTTGCTAAAAAACAAAACTTAAATATTCGCGTGGCACTTGATCTCTATCTCATTTCTATACTTTCAGGCTGGTTGGGAGCTAGAGTTTTACATATCCTCTATGAAAGACCTGACTACTATCTTAAAAATCCTCTCAAAGTATTTTATCTCTCAGAGGGCGGCTTTGTTTTTTTTGGCGGACTCCTCGCAGGCTTTTTAGCAAATTATTTATACTGTAAAAAAAATAATGAAGACTTTGAACAATGGGGAGATTTTTTTGCACCCATTTATGCTGTAACTTATGGTGTTGGTCGCTTGGCTTGCCTTCTTGCTGGCTGTTGCTATGGCAAGGCTTGTGATCTGCCTTGGGGCCTCGAACTCATTGAAGGAGAACATCTCCATCGTCATCCCACACCTCTCTACACCACTCTTTGGGAAATCAGTTTAGGTCTTTTACTTTTTTATTTAAATAAAAAATACCCACATAAAAAAAAGGATAGTCTCAAAAAAGGAGATCTCAAAAAGAGAGATCTCAAAAAGGGTAGTCTCTTGGGTATTTGGATTTTTATGCATGGACTGGGTCGATTTATCATTGAATTTTGGCGAGATGATTTTAGAGGGCCCTTACTGGCCACTCTCTCTCTTGGGCAATGGATTTCCATCGCCCTGATGATTATTTCGGGAATTTATCTCTTTAAAAAAAAACCTTTACTGCTCTAATATCACTTTAATTTTACGATCCGTTGGCAAAGGTTCCCCGGCTGACGGAATGATTTCAGAGACCGTACCTTTGCCAGAAATTTTTAATTGAATATTTTTACCACGAACTCTTCTGATCACATCTCTTAAAGTCAGATTTGATAAATCAGGAACAGTGTTTTGATCTTCTTGGTTTTCAACTAAAAGTTCTTTATTTTTTATAACTGCACTCTTAGCAACTTCTTTGCTGGCTTTTCTCAGAAGAGCCATTTGCTTTTTAGATTTTTCTTTTTTCTCTTCAACTAATAAATTAGGAACCACACCCGTTTTGCGAACAGCATAAGATGCCACGCGAGAAAACAATGGCGCAGCCACTTGAGAACCATAAAAAGCTTTCTTTGGATTATCTACAGCCACATAGATCACAAAGCGAGGATCCATGGCAGGGATAAATCCTGCAAAGCTAGAAATATAAGCTCCCTTTAAATATCCTTTACCATGTGGATCCACTTTTTGTGCAGTCCCAGTTTTGCCCGCCACTGTGTAACCCGGAACTCTTGCATTCACTCCAGTTCCTTCTCCTTGAGTCACTCCAAAAAGCATGCTTCTCATTTGATTGGCCACTTCAGCACTTAACACTTTAACGGGTTCTTTTTGCGGTTCTTTATTTGTGATTTCACCTGTCTCTGAGTCTTTGATGCTTTTAATGATGTGCGGAGTTTTAAGATAACCTCCGTTTGCAATCACGGCGTAAGCGTTGGCTAACTGAAGAGGCGTCACAGAAACTCCATGACCAAAAGAAATATTTCCTAACAAGTGAGGCTTCCAAGGAAGATCTTGTAAAATCCCTCGAGCTTCACCCGGCATATCTAAACCTAATCGGGACCCAATCCCAAAACTCTCTAAACCTTGACGGAGTTTTTCTGGGCCTAAATCCATCGCAATTTTAGTGGTGCCAATATTAGATGAGAAAGCCAGGATTTCGCTCACAGATAAAAATTTAAAAGCATGATGAGCATCGGCTTCGCGAATTATACGATCACCCACTTTAAAAAATCCGTTTTCACAAAAATATTTTTTTTGCGGAGTCGCCACTTTATTTTTAAGAGCCGTTGCAAGCACAAGAGTTTTCATGGTGCTGCCAGGTTCAAACGCATCTGTCACCACACGATTTCTACGAACCTCTGCACTTGTTCTAGCCGCTTTATTCGCATCAAAGGTAGGCACTGTTGTGGTGGCTAAGATTTCAGAAGTTTGCGCATCTAAAATAATCCCGACAGCAGAATCCGCATCAAATTCTTTGACCGTTGCGACAAGCTCGCTTTCAAGATTGTACTGAAGATCCATATCAATAGTGAGTTTAACTTCTGTGCCATCTGGGTTTTCTGTAAAAATTAAACCATCTGCTAAGAGAGGGCGACCACGAGCATCTCTACGCATGAGAATATTTTTTTTACTTCCCTTTAACAGATTATCTAGTTCCAGTTCTAAACCTTCAAGACCTTGTCCTTCGCTTCCCACAAAACCCAAAGTTTGAGAAAGTATAGAGTCATTGGGATAAACTCTTTTAAACTCTTCTACAAAAGCCAGTCCGCGAATGTTCCAGTCTTTGATTTTTTCGTATTGATCTTTATCTAATTGACGAGCAATCCAATAAAATCTTTTTTGAGAGTCTTTGAGTTTTACATAAAGTGGCTCAAATGGAATGGAGAGTTCTTTAGCGAGTTTTTTAGAAAGACTTTTTGGATTTTCTAAAATTTTTGGATCCGCATAAAGAGAATAAGCCGAAGAAGAAACCGCTAAATCTCTTCCATTGCGATCTAAAATAGCACCTCTACGACTTTGCAAAGTAATATTTGTTTGAAACTGTTTTGCTTTTAAACTTTCTAAACGATCATAAGGTATTAATTGAAGAAAGCTGGCGCGCACCACCAGCACTCCCCATAACATCAAGATGCCGAGAAATATAATAATCAATCTTTTTTTCATAAATGAATAATTTGATTGTTTTGGATTTTCTTAAGTGTCAAGCGACTGGTAGCCACTCGTTCGATTTGCTGCGGGCGACTCACTCGTGAGAGTTGAATCGCTCGGCTTCTTTTTTCTTCAATAACTTTTTTGAGTTCACGATTGGCAAGTAAGAGTTCGTATCCATTTCTGCGTTCTTCCATTTGGATGAAAACGATGGAAAGTAAAGTCCCTATAATTATCAACACACTGAGAAGGGGTCGAAAGGTTCTTTCCTTATGACGATGACTCATGCTTTAACTCCTTTTAAAGGCCCTCAATTTCGCACTTCTTGCGCGAGGATTTTTTTTGCTTTCATGCCATGAAGCCTGAATAACTTTCTTCTGGATGGGCTGACCTAATTCAGAAGATTTAAAAATATTTTTAACTATTCGGTCTTCTAAAGAGTGAAAAGTAAGAACCACAAGAACGCCACCAGGATTTAAAAGTTCCATCATCTTTGGAACTCCCACTTCAACTTCTTCGAGTTCTCGATTCACAGCGATTCTTAAACCCATAAAGTATCTTGTGGCAGGATGAAATCCTTTTTGTCTCCAACCATCCACTCTTTCAATTAATGCTGACAGATCTAAAGTTGATTTAAAAGGTTTTTCTTCTCTGTCCTGCAAAATTGCTTTAATCACTCTATGAGGTCTATCCACTTCACCGAGCTCTTTAAAAATGTACTCAAGCTCTTCTTCTGTAGAATCATTCACAAGATTGGCTGCAGAAACTTCTTGATGGATATCCATGCGCATGTCCAAAGGTCCATCATGATAAAAACTAAAACCCCGATGAGACTGATCTAGTTGAGGTGAACTCACACCTAGATCTAGGAGAATCATATCAAATTTTTGTTGTTTAAGTTCGTTTAATTTTTGATCCACTTGTGAAAAAGAACTTTTCACTAACTGGACTTTATTCTGAGCGATGAATTCAGCAAATTTATTTTTACCAAAATTTAAGGCATCATCATCGCGATCTAGACCAACGCCATAGGCTACAGGAAACTTTTCTAACACGGCTTGAAAATGTCCACCGCGCCCAAAGGTGCCATCAAGATAAGAAACATCTTGTTTGTTTTCTAATTGAATCTTCTCAACATGATTGAAGGAATTTAAAACATCTTCTAAAAGGACAGGGATATGATGGTCTGGATCTACATTCTTTTTTTTATTCATGGTCACAAACTGAATTTGTTTTGGGAGAGGGTCAAGTTTTTTTAAAGAATATATAGATCTTCTTTTACTTTGACTCTATCTCGTCATAGAATAATTCCATGCTTATTAAATGTCCAAAATGTGGGTTTAGCCAACCCCAAGATCAGTATTGCGCTAAGTGTGGAGTTGACATGAAAATGTTTCAACCAGAGCACACTACTTTTTGGCAAAAAATTTTCTTAAATCCACTTTTTCATATCAGTATTTTTTTAGTGGGCGTGACTGTTTTTTCGAGTTTTTACTTTAAAGGCTCTTTATTTTCTAAAGTGATTCCAAGTCAAAACTCCATGGGAACGATTAATTCTTTCTCAAACCCAAATAACCCCACTCCTCCGGCTAACAACAATCCTCAAGCCCCTGCAGCCAATCCTCAGGAAGCCAATAGCAACCCAAACCCTGCTGCTCCAGCTGCCGCTGCAGAAACCACCCCTCAAGCAGCGCCTACGGCCGCAGCAGCAGCCGCTGTAGCTCCAGCACCCATTCCAACGCCGGTTGCAGCCCCAACGCCTCCAGAAACTACTGCCGCTCCTGAAAAGCCCCTTGCTCATAATAATGCTGCAACAGACGTAAAAAAAGAGGGCCTTAAAATCACAGCGTATTTTGTAGAAGTTAAATCTGAGTACCTTCAAAAATTGATCGATTCCTCAAAAAACTTTGGACAGTACGACGACGGGGGAGATTTTCCGTTCGGATTGATGACCAACCTAGATAGCAAACTTAAAAGAGACTCCTCACAACTTGATATTTTAGAGGTTAAAGACGGAGTCTTTGATTCTACTCAAAACTCCCTCCAATGGTTTTTTGGTAAAAAGGCAACTTCTGCGACTGAAGGCGAACTGGGTCTTCATTTGATGCTCAATTTAACAGAAAGTGAACCAAAGCTCTTTAAGGGTGAAGTCAGCTTTCAAAGAACCTGGTTAGATAATGCGGCTAATGATAACAAGAAATACTTTGAAGTTAATGACCAGCAGGCTTTTTATTTAGCAAATATTCTACCTCGAAATGGCCTTAAAGATCGTGACGGCCTGTTTAATTCAGGTCTCTTTAAAATTATGAAGTCCTCTCCTTTTAAAGAATCACAATCTGAATTGGTTATTTTCTTTAAAATCCACAAATAGAAATTCTTTAGCACCCCTATGGCTTGACTGAGACTTCCTCTCTGAGGCATCTTTAAGGGATATCCCTCACACCACCCTAAGGAGTCCTCCATGACTAATTTAAGTCTTAAAACCTATTTAACTGAAGAGCAACTCCAAGCCAAAGTTAAAGAACTTGGTGCTCAACTCACTGAAAAATTTAAAGGTCAGGAGTTAGTGGCTGTTTGTGTTCTCAAAGGTTCTTTTATTTTCTTCTCAGACCTCACTCGCCATATTCAAACTGATTTAATCACAGAATTTTATGGGGTTTCTAGTTACCACGGCAATCAATCATCTGGTGAAGTTAAAGTGACTCTCGATTTGAGTCATCCTATTGAAGGCAAACATGTCTTGCTTGTTGAAGACATCGTAGATACTGGCATTACTATGAATTACCTTAAAAACTCTATTCTTTCTCGTAAGCCAAAAAGTCTTACCACCATTGCCCTCTTAGAAAAACCTGAGGCGCTTAAAGTTCCATGTAAGTTAGACTACGTTGGATTTCAAATCACTAATGAATTCGTAGTAGGATACGGTTTAGATTACCAAGGTTATTACAGAAACCTTCCTTACATTGCTCAAGTTCAAAACTTTCAATAAGACTCATCTCTTCTATAGACCATCTGAAACTGTCTAAGAAAAATTCAGGTGGTCATGTTTTCTTAGACGCCTCATTTTGAGATTTCATAAATTCTATTTTTTTTGTTTTAGATTGAGATGATTTTTATCATTTTGGACTCAATTTGAGGCTTTTAAAGCTTAAAATTCTCAATTCGGGATTGGCCTCATATTTGTATATTAACTCAGTGTAACCATTTTTTATTAATGTTTTACTGAGGAGATGCCCAATGAAAACATATGTAGAGCGATCTATTAAAATCTTAGTTATTATAGCCATCTTATCATCAGTGGCCTGCAGCCCTGTAAGCTTCTCTTCAAAGAAGGCCGTAACTGTTGACCCAGCACCCACTAACACCACGTTGACGATCCCTGGTGGAACTGGTGGTACAACAAAAACAAGAGATGTGACTTTTACTAAAAAAGTAGAGGCCTATGACAATCAAGTCGATCTCTTAATCATTGCTGATGACTCTAACTCTATGTTGGAAGATGAAATGAAACTTCAAGCTAAGATGACTCAATTCCTTTCTGATTTAAGTGCATCTGGATTGAACTGGCAAATGTGTTTAACCAATACAAGTGCTGTTCCATTAAACGGAAGAGATGCGTTTGGTGCTAGCTTTGACTGGAGTGGATTGAACTCACACGTCATGCTTCCTACAAATACAGGTATAGCAGATATTTTAGGAAATACAGTCAAGAGTCTCTTTTATCTTCAAGACACTGGGACTTACAAAGGAACTTATGTGGCTTATGATAAAACCAATGATGAGCGCGGAATTTTTGCAGGTATTGAACATATCAAAAACAAAGATGTGAATAATTGCTACAGAAAAGACGCGGCTCAAGCTGTGATTCTTATCTCTGATGAAGACGAAAGAAGTGTTGGTGGAGATGTTAAAAAAGAAATCATTAAAGGCGAGACAGTTGATTTAGTAAAGGGTGAAGACTTTGCTGCTGATTATGTTTCAACTTTTAAACAAGCTTTTGGCGATGCTAAAAAACTCACTTTCAATTCCATCATTGTTAAACCCAATGATAAAACATGTGAAGCTAGCCAAGATAAACAAAAAGTAAATGGCTTTAATCAAAAATCACATGAGGGGTTTCAGTACGCAGCTTTATCTGAATTAACAGGTGGTTATGTAGGAAGCATTTGTGATGAAGATTATTCTGCGAACTTAAAATACTTTAAAGAGAAAATTCAAAACTCAATGGCTCAATTGACTCTTGAATGCCCTCCTGTTGGTAATGTGACTGTAACGATCTCTCCAGTGATCACTAAACCAACTTACAAAGTTCAAGATGGTAAAATTATCTTTGAACCAGCGATTCCAGAGAACCACACTGTGACATTAAAATACCAATGTGCTCAGTAATTCTCATCTAAAAATTAAGATAAAAAAAAGGGCTTCACCATGAAGCCCTTTTTTTATTTTCAAATTTCAAATGGATTAAAAACTAAAGCGCTTTACATTCAGAAGCAAATTTTTGCAAACGATCTAAAGCTTTATTAAGTTCAGTCATAGAAACAACATAACTTAAACGAATGTACCCTTCAAAACCAAACTCCACTCCAGGAACTGTTGAAACCAAGTACTGATCCAATAAAATTTCTGAAACAGCTTTTGAGTTCGTCACTGGAGTTCCATTGCAATGTGTTCCAAAAAGTTGATCCACACCCAACCATAAATAAAAAGCACCTTCAGGATTAGCCAAATCTAACTTAGGCATTTCTGCAATTCTTTTAACCGCGTGATCTCTACGAACTTTAAGTTCTCCTAAAGATTTTTGCAATTCAGCTTCACCAGATTCAATAGCAGCAACTGCTGCCCACTGACTGATTGAAGAAGCATTGCTGGTACTTTGACTTTGATAATCAACCATTGCTTGAATCAAATCAGCAGGACCTGCGCCCCAACCTATTCTCCAGCCGGTCATTGAATACGACTTAGAAGCTCCATTCACTACCAATGTGCGAGCTTTAAGTTCTGGAGCTACATCTAAAATATGCGGAGCCACTTTTATATCTTGATTCGTAAAAATCAAACGATTGTAAATATCATCAGAAATAATAAAAACATGAGGATTCTTTTTCAGAACTTCTGCTAACGCAGCTAACTCAGTTTTTGAATAAATAATTCCAGTAGGATTACTTGGAGAGCAAAGAATTAAAGCTTTTGTTTTTGGAGTGATGCTTGCTTCAAGTTCTTTTGCTGTGAGCTTAAAGTTGTTTTCTTTTTTAGTTGTGACTAAAACATTTTTTCCACCCGCAAGATCCACCATTGTTGGATAACTCACCCAATAAGGAGCTGGGATAATCACTTCATCATTGGCATCACAAAGCATATTCAAAGCTGCAAATAAAACAAACTTTGCACCACTGCTAATGACGATTTCATTGGCGCTATAGCTTAATCCACTCACATCTTTAAGATTTTTAACAACTGCGTTTCTTAATTCTAAAATACCCGCAGTCGCTGTGTATTTTGTGTAACCTTTTTGAATGGCTTCGATACCTGCTTTTTCAGCCACTTCAAAAGTAGCCCAGTCTGGTTCTCCAACTGCTAAAGAAACAACATCTAAACCTTTTTTTTGAAGATCTTTAGCTTTAGCAGCTAAAGCTAAGGTTGGTGAGGGCTTCAAGTTTTTTGCTTTTTGCGACAACATATTATTTCTCCCTAATTTTTTTTACAAGTTCATTACCAACATGATCAGATACAAGTCCCTTTAAAGGTCCACCGAATCGGGCTACTTCTTTAACACCACGAGAAGAAATATAATAATATTCAGGACTCGAAAATACGAGCAAGGTTTCTATCTCGGGAGCTATTTGACGATTCATATTCGACATCGTCAACTCATATTCAAAGTCCACCACAGCGCGAAGGCCACGAACAATCACAGAACCCGGAAACTTTTTAACATAATCCACCGTTAAACCATAATGAATATCTACTTTAACATTTTTATTGTTTAAAAATGTTTGTTCAATCATGGCTTTTCGTTCTTCAACCGTAAACAAAGATTCTTTTTGAGTTGAATGAGAAATGAGCACAATCACTTGATCAAATAATTTAGTCATTCTTGAAATAATATCAACGTGACCTAAGGTAATTGGATCAAAACTGCCTGGATAAATTGCTATCTTCATTTCTTCTCCTGAATGATTTAAAGATTAATTCTGAGTTTCTTTGAGTTTAAAAAAAGAAAGATTCTTGTCGCCAAACTCACGAAGATCATAACGAAAGAGGTTTCCGTAATCATCATCCAATCTTTCTTTTTTTGCCGATTCAATAGTCATAATTGTGCTCTCTTTAAACACAGAACTTGAATTGGCTGCTAAGAGCACATCATGAGCCATGGCCTCAGTAAAAGGTGGATCTGCAAAAATCACATCAAAAGCTTCGCCTTTAAATTTTTTAAGAAATGAGATCACATCCGAATGAATAATTTTATAACCAGAAGTCACTTTAAGTTTTTCTAAATTTTTTTCGAGGATCGCAATTGAAGACTTATTTTTTTCAACAAAGATCACTTCTTGAGCTCCACGCGAAAGAGCCTCTAATCCTAAATTACCAGTCCCTGAAAATAAATCTAAAACTCTGGCGTTTTCAATTTCACCGATGAGGATGTTGTACATTGTTTCTTTCACACGATCCGTTGTAGGGCGAATATGATCCGCCTTGAAACTCACTAAGTGGTGACCTTTAAATTTACCAGATATGATTCGCATCAAACACTCCTGAAAGGACATCAGAGACTGATCCTTCTGATGGATAGGTTTGAAATCATTATCAGTTAGTGAGGATTTAGCAATAAATTTATGAATTTAGATGATGTTTTTTGTTCAAAAAATTGTCACTTTAATGGCGCATCGCTAAAGATTGACTGCTTTATCGACAATTTTAAAGATGTCATCAAAAGGCTTTGCAATAAAGAGGGTTGCACCCATTTGCAAGGCCGACTCCATATTGTGAATTCCCGAAAAGGCAGACATTAAAATCACTTTATTTTTAAAATCAGGTTTGATTCTCTTCATCTCTTCTAAAACCTGAGGCCCCGTTAAATGAGGCATCAGCACATCCAAAAAAACAAGATCAGGATCCCAACTCTGCCACATCTGCAAACCGACTAAGCCATCCTCTGCTTCTTTTGTTTCATGGGATTTACTTACAAAAGCTCTTGATAACGAACGTCGAATCAGCGGCTCGTCATCAATAATAAGAATTTTCATCATAACTCCTCATTAATTTACGTGGCCGATGGATCTATGAGAGGTAATTTAATAAAAAATGAAGCCCCACAAGAGGGTTGCGAAACCACACTGAGCTGACCACCAAATCTTTCAATGATGGATTTAGAGAGACTCAAGCCTAACCCAGTTCCTTCACCTTCTTTTTTTGTAGTATAGAAAGGACTAAAAATTTTATCAAGATTTTCTTGATTTATCCCAGGGCCGTTATCTGCAATATTAATAACAGCAAAATCTTTTTCCAGATAAGTAGCAATTTTGACTTCACCTTTTTCAACACCCTTTAGTGCATAGCAAGCGTTATTCACAAGATTAAAAATCACTTGCTGCAAAAGTTGAGGTTCCAGCTTTACCAAAGCATGACTGGCATTGAGTGATAAATTTTGCCGATAAGGACGTAACGATGATTTTAGCAAAGGGAGAGTTCTCTCTATAATTTCATCTAATTTTTCTTCTAGTAATTCACCTTTACCGGGCTGTGAAAACTCAATCAGATTTTTAATTATTTTTTGTGATCTTAAAGCGGCCTTTTCAACCTCTAACAAATCTAAGTGAATTTGAGATTGAGGATTGGTTTCACTTAAAACAATTTGTGATAAAGATTTTAGTCCACTCAGAGGATTATTTAACTCATGTGCAATGTGACCCGCAAGTTGACCTATGGCACCTATTTTTTCATTTTGAATGATTTTTAAGTACATATGTTTTTCTTCAGTATTATTGATGTACTGATTAAAAACCCTTTCAACTTTACCTGTTCGATGATCGAAAAGAGGATATGAATGCACTTCAAAGACTTGACCATTGTTAGTGACATTTGAGACATGACTGCGCCCTGAGCTAAAAACTTTTTCAATCGGACAACCCTCACAAGGTTTATGAGAGTTGGCAAAATTCTTATGACAAGAATCCGTAATGAACTGCAATTTAAAATAAGAATTTCTTTTGAGCACTCCAAATTGTGAATCGACAACGGCTATGGGATCTTTGATCCCGTTAAAGGTTTTATTCCATCTTAAAACATAAGTCTCTAATTCTTCCTGCAAATAAATGCGTTCCAAAGCAACTTCTAAAGCAGAGACTCTTTCTTCAAAATATTTCGAAAAGATTTTTAATTCAGAATCATTCATACTGTGATTGAGCAAAAGATTAAATTCTCGATTCTGTAGCAACTGATTCGACGCACTTTTGTTTGCAGAAGCAAATGAAAATAATTTTATATTTTTTGATTTTATCTCTAAAGATTCAATGATTTTAAAAGAATCCGCAGGGTCAAATTTTTTAGAGAAATATTTATTTTTAATATGACTTTTTGAATAATAAAAAACTTTATAAGAAACATTAAATTCATTAATCAAAATGACAACATCATTAATGAAGTGAAAATTCTTTATCTCTCTTCTCAAAAGATCAAACACTTCTTCTGTATTTTGTGTCTCTGCGAGTGCTTTAATAAAGTAAATCAGTTTTTGGTTTGACTGAAGTTTTTCAGATTCTTCTTTACTTGAAAGAGATATTTCATGAGTTCGCTCATTCACAATTTGCTCTAAGTTTTCTGATAAAACTTCTAGTTTTTTATTTTGAACTTTTACGTGATTTGTGAGGTTTTTTTCCTTTAAAATTCTTTTATTTTTTTCTACGGCTTTCAAAAATATTTGAAACCTATTTTCATTGATTTCTTTTTCTAAACAAAGATTTAAAGGAATCAAAAACCGCGAAAGTTTGATTGTCAGTGAATTAATTTTTTGGGTATTTAATTGCTCAGACTCACTTAAGATTAAAAAATAAAGTTCATTTTGTGGGTTTAGTGTTTCATGGAGCTGATCATAAAAATCACAGTCACCTACAATAATTTCAAAATTTGAAAATACACTTGAGTCTAAGGGATCGTGGATATTGAAGATCGAATGCTTTAACAAAGGATCTTGCTGAAAGAGACCTCTCCATGGAGAGATCTTTTCAGAAGCAATAAACCATGCAATCTTTACCTGTGAAGGCAAGGTAAAATCATCTAGCGCTTCCACCAAAGGTTTTCCCCTTTAATTCAGAAGTTTTTTCGATACAAATGTTATGTAAAAGCTCTTTCCACATTTGTAGAATATGAGCCAAATCATATTCAACAATATCTGCTAACAAACTGATGTTTTTTTCTTGAAAAGCTTGAGTGGCTTCTTGAATTGACTTCATCGTCGCCTTCTCATTATGAAACCAAACAGGTTGTGACTCCCCTAAGTTCATTTTAACGTATGAAAAAATAGAATCTAAAGATCTGATAAACACATTACAATTTTTCAAGAGATGAGAAAATAATTTAAAACTGACTTCAGAACTTTGAAATCTTAAGGCTTCAGAAACTTTATCGCACTCTTGAATTAAAAACGGAAGATTCTCAACCCAATCTTTAAGAATATTAATTAAAATATCTTGAGGATTAGAAGACTCAACTTCTAAAGTCAGAATATCTCTCAAAGGGAATTTAGCATAAATAGATTCTTGTTCTTCAGTCAGAACTTTTCCATTCATCGTGACTTTACAAATCACTTCATTTCTTGATTCGGCTTCTTTTTCTAGATTCTGAATCATATCTCCAAAAGTAGATTCCGAAGAGAATTTATTAACAAGTTCATTTTGATTAAATTGATGTTTCATGTTGTCCCTTATCAGTTAAAGCTAAACAATATGTATCAACGATACTCGCAAACGATTTATGAATTTCTATACTTAAAAGTATCAGCTCTTTTTTGGGAGCTGGTCCCATTTTTATTTTTTCAGTTTCTAACCATCTAATTAATGGAACCATCTCAGGAACTATTTTCCCAACAGAGTTAATAATTTCAGTGGTTCTATCGTAAATCTCACAGAGCAAAGGCGTTTGTCCTTGATCTAACATTTTATCAAGCTGCTCTAAAGCCACATCATTGGCATCTTTGAGTTTCATAAAAGCCAAGGCCACATCTTTATTTGGAATCGGAGGCAATTCATCGGATAAATAAATAGCCTTAATGAGGTCCCATTCAAAGGATTGTTGGATACCAGTGCCTTGATAAATTGGAAAATCATCTGTAACGGCAATATATTTACTTTGATCCACTTTATTGTTTAAAATATCTAAAGCTGCATCAGTAATTAAATCAGAAGGCAATTCACCCTCTCCATCAGCTTTTAAAACCACGCTGCCTAATACGCGTGGACCTGTTTCCCAAAAACTTACATTTCCGATACTAATATTTAAACATTTCGTTTGAGTGAAGGAAGCCATGTGCATTGGGGCAGAATCAGCTCCTATAAGTAACTGAGCCCCTTTTAACAAACTAAATAAATCTTCAATTTGTGTTTTACCCACAAGATCTAACACTTTTGTGGAATCAATCACACAAGCAATGGACTCAGAAATTTTAATTTCAGACTTTGTTCCAATTAAAACTATTTGGCCGGTGCAAGCTTTTAAAAGACCATTGATAATGCCAATCCATTTATGCACAGATAAACTCTTGTGCAACTCACTCGCACCCACATGGATCACAATGTATGGATCTTGAGGGTAGGTAATCTGAGGATTTTGAGTCATAACAGGATTTCCCCAATCCTCTTCTATCAATTCTACATCGCCAATATTTGCAAACAAATCTATTAAGTGAATTCGATTGGGCTTATCAAAACCTACTTGAGCATAAAAATAGGCAGATGTAGGATCACCAAAATTTAAAAAACCATCAGTGTGTCTGGTGTATCCTCTGACTGTTGTCACAGATTTTTTATTGGATTCAGCCAAGAAGTGACACATATAACTTGATGAGGGAGAAAAACTTAAATTAATAATTTGTTGGAATTCAATTCCGATAAGATCATTGCAAAAAATATCTAATTGCAAAAGGGCATCCGTGATGGATTGATCATGTCCTTCAAAAATCGGTTTAAAAATACTTTCCATAGGAAGTTCCCAAACTTTATGAACTACCTCTAAACCATTTAAAGCATTTTTAAAACGAGGACGTACTAAAAAATGAATTTCTGCTTCAGGAAACTTACGATGAATGGCCCGTGCTACAGGCCATGTCATATAGATATCACCTAGTCGAGCGAGTTGTACGATCAGAATTTTCACAATTCACCTGCTCCTTAACGAGTTCATAAAGTATTTTTATTCTTTCAATATCCTGGTTATATGTCTGCGTGGCCATCATTTTTTGATATGTTTTTTCTAACCTTACTAAAGTCGAGCGTAATTGTGATTCAATTTCGTTTTTCATTGTCTTTCCTTTATATATTCTCGCTATTTTGAATAAAATTTTGTTGCATTCTTGGAATTATTTGAGTTCTTTTGCTTTTCATAGAGGCGTAAATATCATGAGCTTGAGGGCCAGAAACATCACGCATAGACCAATACCCTAAATCATCCATTTCAGTTCTAAAAATATTTGTCTTTACAGAATGAATTTGTAGATTCATTAACCCTCGAGAATTTTTAGATTCTTCCATAACAATTGCTAAACTCAATAGAGCTACCAAATGTGGATCAATATCCTCAGTACAAAGTCGATGTTCATAAGGACAAGCTTCCGAATGAGAACACGGAGCACATTGCCTGCTAGAATGCAGGACTATGGAGTTCTCTTGATAAGGTCCTGTTTTAAAGGGGTTGCTGCTTCCCAAACTCACCTCAAGAATTCGCGAGGAAACATAGCATGCCAAATGCTTGATACTGGTATCAACTGTTATTAGAAGACTGTTCTCGATGAGATTTAAAACATCTAACAAATTGGGGGTTTGAAAAAATATATTTTTCATTCCCACAAAAGAAGTTTGAAGGGATTGCAGTTTTTCTAATTCTTGTGGAGCCGCAATAAAATAAATTGGCAAGTCTAATCCCATAAGTCTTATTTTTTGAGCACATTCCAACCAATTTTGAGAATTCCACTCCTTTTTTTCTTCTGCAGAAAACGCCTGAATGACAATTTTATTAAGTTTTACATTTTCGACAGAATTTTTTGTTGATGAATTTTTAACACCTAAAATTTTTTTAAATAAATCGACTGAGTGAAAACTCATTTCACCATGTGAAGAATAATCCTTATTGATATAACGAATCAACTCATCCTCAAAACCCTTAGGCTTTAAATCCTTGTAATGCGCCCCTTTGATCCTTTTGGCTGAAATCAAATCAAGCAATCGTGCACTGAGATGATTATGAGTGAGATTATAAACTTCATCATAATTTTGTGAATTAATTAAATCAATATTACTCTCTAAAAGATCAAAGCTTCTTAAAAGACCCTCTTGCTCGGCAAGGATACTTTTTTGAATTTCATTTCGATCAAAATAAATAATATTATTTATGGATAAAATTTTATAGATTAACACTTCAGCATATGCAAATTGCTTATTAATTAAAAGATCTACTTTAATATCTGGGTTTTCTTTTTTAAAAGCATTAATGGCTAATCCATGAATAAAAATATCACCTAATCGCAACAAACTGACCACGAGAACTTTCATCGGATTAACTCCCTAATGACTTTCCATTTTTTTTCGACTTCATCATTTAAAATAGATTGAGTTTCGATCAGATCTTTAACTGTTAATATATGTTCCTTGGGCAAATCTCTTGTTTCAAGAAACAAAGAACCCACTTCTTTTTGATAAAAATCTATACTCTCTTTGGTTCTTCCGGTTAAGTAATGACTCAAATCCACGAATTCATGATCACGATGAGCCCAGGAAGGGCGAAATTCAAAAATAGAATTTTTTTGATAAAAAGATTCTTTTAAAACCCTTTTTTTATCCTCTGTAAGATTCCAATTTATAATCTCTAAATGATCATTATGTGACTGGCTGTGTTTAAAATTTTCGATTAATTCTATATCAAATTCGATCACTCTCACTTTTAATGAGCTCTTTTTAGCAAGGAGATTTTTTATATGATATCCCCCACCCAACCCAATGACATAGCATTTTTCAATGCCCTCTAGATCAATGCGAGAAACCCACTTATCAGCTTCTTGCATGGGATTTCTCTGGGAGCAAAGTGGCTTATCATTTCGGTAAGCCACTAAAAAATCGAACTCATTTTTTTCAAATTTGATTTTTAAGCTGTTCATATAAATTTTTAAATTCTGTAGATTGGGGATTCCAGCAAAGAGTTTTTTCTACTTCTAAAAGTGCCAATTGATATGATTTTTTGAGACACAACATATGAACTAAAATCATTGATATTTCTTCGTCAAAATTTTCTTGTTCTAAATAATTTAAAACTATTCCAAGACCCTTATCAACTTGAGCATCACGAACAGACCAAGTCGCTGCCAAATGAACAGCAGTCTTATTTTTTGAATTCACTTCTAAAGCACATTCGATATTGGCCCATGCTATTTCATGATCACCAAAATGACTATGAACAAGAGCTAATCCCACCCAGGCCTTATCATTTTGAGGATTGATTTCTAAAGCTTTAGACAAGTGATCTTTGGATTTATTAAAATCACCTTTTTGAGCCTCTAAAGTTCCAAAATTAACAAATAAAAGATCTGAATTGGGATTTAAAATATAAGCCTTGTTATAGTATTCTTCAGCTCCCTCAAAATCACTGGCTCTAACTAAGATATTGCCAAGATTTTTAAAAATTTCAAAAAGCTCTGGCTCTTGTGCGACTACTAATTGTAAGCACTCCAAATACTGATCAAAGGCTTCAGAATCTTTTTTAATTTGATAATTAATGTGAGCTAAATTAAATAAATTTTCAAAAGTGCGGTCTTTAGCTAAGATCGCAGAAGCTACATTATAAGCTTCTTGATAGTTTTCTTGTTCGAGCAAAGTCGAGATGATTTTTTTAGTAGCTCCTTTGTGAAAGGAATTTTTATTAAGAGCTTCTCTGAGTAAACCTAAACCCATTGAAATCTCATCATGTTTTAATAAGACATCCGCATTAGCAACGAGAGTTCCCACTGAAAAATTTGAAGCTTTTCCAATCGTTCTATGATGATTATTTTTAAGTATTAAATCTAGTTTTTGATTTGATTTATCGTACTCTTTGAGTATCGAAAAATAATTTTCTGATTTAGACAATAGGTGTGATTGAGTGCTAGGATCAATTTCTTTTAATAGTTCAAACATTCTTACTCTCCTCTTATTCAAGAGCTAGAGCAACGATAATGCCAATTATTTTTTTCGTCTTTTAGGCATTCAATTCATTTAAACAGAATTTTTAACAGAGGTTTGACTCTTTTTAATTTTAGGACGTCAAAAAATTGTCTTCAAAATGTTTTAAAGACATCTGTATTAAACTTCTTCGTTCAGTCTATAATTATGTGTTTTAGACTTATATCCGGAAATAGCTTTACGACCAGACTTGACCTCAGAGAGTTCTTTGATGATTTCATTTTTAGCATTTTCAATTTTAGCGAGGATTTTAAAATCTTGATCAAGAATTCTTTTAATAAATTCTTTTTTAATTATTAAATTCTCTCGAATTTGAGTTTTCTCAAAATTACTTAATGCAAAAGGCTCTTCACTATTAAATTTTTCAATTTCTGTATCAATATAAGAGATGACTTCTAAGATTCCTTCTCGATTTTGATAAAAGGCTTCAATATTATTATAGTTAGCAGTTTCTAACTCCACCAATTGATTCTCATTAAGAGTGTAAAACTTCTCTAAATAATGATTTCTTTCTTCTAGTAACTTTAAAAGTCTTTTCATATTCTCATCCTAAGGTTTTGCATTTTTTAATTTTTCTGACTCTTCTTTTTTAATTTTTTCAACAGCTTGCACCCAGCCATCATAAAGAGTCTCTAGTACTTTTAATGAGGACTTGAGGGGCTCTGAACTCCCAGTGATATTCGATTTGGTGTATTGCTCTGTAATATACATATAGAGTTGCTCAAGATTCTTTGCGACATCTCCACCCACTTTGTGGTCAAGTGTGTTGTTGAGTTCCATAATAATATCGTAAGCCCGACCAATGTTAGTGCAACGGTCTGCAATCTTTTTTTCGTCAGCCGCTTTAATTGCAAGTTTAGTAAACTTAATGGCGGCTTCATAAAGCATGAGTAGGATTTTCTCCCGACTCGCACTCATGACATTTGTTTGTTTGTATTTTTGATACGCATTATTTTTCATATTTATTTATTTCTCCATTTATGATGGCGCAGCCACTGCTGAAGACCCAATGTTACCCACTGAAGCTCCTTGAGTTTTGAGTTGCGACATTTTAGTTTCAAGATCCGAAAATTTTCTTCTGAGTGCATCCTCTTTTCTGACTAAATTTCTTTCTATCTTATCTATTCTTTCATCTGCTTGTTTAATCTTTGACTGCAAACCTTGTTTTCTCAATGCTAGTGGCCCAAAGACTCCACTGGTAAGATTTGCCAATTCTCTTTTAAGGCTGGTTACAAAACCGGTTTTAAATCCATCACCTCTTAAAAACTGCTGAACATCCATGGACTTTTTAGCGAGCATGCCATTAAATTTATCCATATTCAGATCCAGAGTTCCTGCTCTTGTAAATGAAATCCCGAGCTCTGAAAGCCTTGTTACTGATCCTGAAATGCCCATTTGAGGATTAATAATTATTCTTCTTAAATTATTTTCGATGGTTCTCAGCATTCCATCACCCCCTAGTGTTTTTGAGGTGTCGGTTTTTTCGCTGAGTTTATTTTGATTTTGAATAAATGAGAGAGCTCCATTGTAAGCATCCACAAATACTTTTACTTTACCTGAAATAATTTCGTTGTTTTCACTGACAGTGATATTAATGCCTCTACCTGGAGCTGCCTGCCTTAAATCTAATGTTACGCCAGGAATAAGATCAGAAACTTTATTATCATCAACATCTACTTCAAAGCCATCCACTTTGATTTTTCCGTTGCTTGAAGGGCGACTTTCTTCAAAATACATATCTTGATCGCCATCCAGTAAATAGAGTTTAGGAAAATTAATTTGCTCGCTATCCCCACTCTTTAAACCTGAAATGATGAGCTTATATGGATTGTCTTTATCTTTGCGATCAGAAATAACACTCGCTCTCATACCCACATTGGCTGAATTAATTGCTTTTGCAACCCCTTCAAGAGTGGAATTATTTTTACTAATATAGACTTCTTTTTTTCCTTCAGGAGTCTCAAACGAAAAATACCCCACACCAATTTGAGTGGTGTCTTTATCAGGAAATCCATTTGAAATAGCTGAAGGCTTTTGTGCAAGTTGAATGACTTCAACATTCCAATTTCCGGGAATCACAGTGTCTGGATCAATTTCTCCATTCACTATATTAGGGTCTCCAGAAGTCAGTTTTTGAGCATTAAATCCTTTAATTCCAACTAACTCAGTGATGGACTTATTGATTTCACTTACTTTGGTTTCTAAATCATTTACGAGTTTTAATTTTTCTTCGGACTTGCCTTTTTGCGCTTGAATATTCTTCACTGGAATGCGCTCAGCTTCCATTAATTGATCTACAATGTTGGGCGGTAAACCAGAGGCCATTCCACCAAATCGAATCGCAGTCACGCTAAAGTCCTCCTGACAATGTGACGAACTATTCCAGTTGAATAATTAAATTCTCTCAGATTTTTTAAAAATATGTGAGTCAATTAGTTGGCATGACATTGGTTCGCAAGACTTAGATTCGCAAGACTTTTGATAGCAAATGAAGACTAGGCAGACTTATTAAGTAGTTGCCCTTTTTCGGAGGTCTGTACAACTTGTAAAGTCCATAGCTCGATCGAAGGAATTCGACGAACGATTTTTCCAGCAGGATCTTTGACAAGTACAAATTTTCTGTCACCTTGAAGCAACAGTTCAATTGTTAAATTATGATCTTTCACAACTGCTAAACCTCGAAGATGATCTAATGCCTTCTGAATTTCTTCATCAGTCATTTCCCTTTGAGGATGGTCCTTATGTTGACCATAGCTTGCTTGCCCATTGGGATCTCGATCTCCAGCAGAGTCAGATTTAATTCCTTTTTCAATTTTCGTAACAACTTTTGGTCCAGGTGGCAAAATAGAATTTACTGCATGTTTTATATCCATAAAATTCTCTTACGTTTGATACAGCTTCAATGACTGCATCAGCTCCTCTTTCGGCACTCTTAACCCGTTTACTTAATGCTTTTTTATAAAATCTGGACCGATTTTATAAAAACTGGCACATAGTACCCCAGAGAAATAAAACTCTCTCTGGGTAGGTAGGTACCGGGAGGGAGGAGGCCCTCCCAAAATCTTTATTATAAATTTTAATTATTAAATTAATTTTAAGTGCGAACCATTCGAGAGAATTTAATATGAACCCTCTCGAATGTTTTTACTTAATCTAATTAGCCTATTAATTTTAAAGCTAAATTAGGAATTGAATTTGCTTGAGTTAAAACATTTGTTGAAGACTGAAGCAAAATATTGTTTCTTGTAGATTCAGCAGTTGCTTTAGCAATGTCTGTATCTCTGATACGAGAATTTGCTGCTGCTAAGTTTTCATAACTCACACCAAGATTTTCTACTGTTGATTGGAGACGATTTTGAAGAGCGCCTAAATTTGCTCTGTAACCGTTCACTTTAGATTGTGCTTGATCCACAATATCAAGTGCTTTTTGTGCTCCCGTTTTTGTTGAAAAATCAAAACTTTCGATTCCGAGTTCTGACAGCTGAGCATTTGTATCTGCTGCTGCATAAGAGATTCTATCTTCGAAATCGTTGTTATTGATACCGACTTGGAAATCAAAAGATCCACCTGAGCCGTCAATGAGATTTGTTTTTCCGTAACGAGTTGTTTGCACAATTCGTTGTGACTCTTGTTTAATTTGTTGAACCTCACTGTTAATGAAAGTTCTTTCTTTATCACCGACAGTATCAGAAGCGGCTTGGATTCCTAACTCTCTCATACGAGTTAAGATATTGCTGATTTCGTTAAGTCCACCCTCTGCTACTTGCACCATCGAAATACCATCATTCGCGTTTCTAGAAGCTTGTCCTAGTGATCTGATTTGAGAGTTTAATTGCTCACTGATACCTAAGCCTGCAGCATCATCGGCGGCTTTTGTAATCCGACTACCTGATGATAACTGAGCAAAACTTTTTGAAAGTTCTTTCTGGCTCGTGCTCATAGTACGTTGTGCGTTGATAGATGCGATGTTCGTTGAAATTCTCATACCCATTGGGTACCTCCTCTGGTTATAAGAGACTCCTTCTCCGCTATGAAAACTTGATTCCTACGTCAAGGTATTCACAGTGCGCAGATCCTTTGCGCTCTATTGTTATTTGTTTGTTACACGTTAGAGATTTCTACTAGACTCGACATTTCTACTAGCGATTGAACTTCAGCAGTCACTCCGAAATCCCCTCTCGATTTGTCGTTTCGAGTATCGATCTTGCTTACAAACAACCTTTCGGCGAGGTCTTGTAAAGCTTTAGTCTTGCGAGTAATTTCTGGACCAAGGTAATAATCAAACTCGACCTTAGTTTTGAAAATTGGACTTTGTAAGAGCTTTTTCCCAGACTTTTTTCACACCAAAGTCTAGGAAATCCTTTCGTCGGATCTAGGCAGACCACGACTAAAATACACAAATATATAAGGAGTGAATTCAATTTTTGAAAACTGAATTCATAGATAGAAAACTAGATGTTTTACTGAGGGACCTAAGACGCGCGACTAGCCTGAGTTCTAGCCACCAAGATAACTTTTTCTCACATTATCATCATGTAAAAGTTCAGAACCTTTTCCTTCCATAGTTTTAGTTCCTGTTTCAATCACATAAGCTCTGTCAGAGATTTTCAGCGCCATTCGCGCATTTTGTTCTACTAACAAAACAGTCATTCCTTGTGATCTTAACTTTAAGATAATTTCAAAAATTTGCGCAACTATAATAGGAGCTAAACCAAGACTCGGCTCATCTAATAAAAGAAGTTCCGGACGCGCCATCAAGGCGCGAGAGATCGCCAACATTTGCTGCTCTCCCCCAGACAGAGTTCCAGCTAATTGTGTTTGTCTTTCTCTAAGACGAGGAAACAATCCATAGCACATTTCAATATCAGCTTTGATTTCTTTATCTTTGCGAAAATGTGCTCCCATCAAAAGATTTTCATAAACAGTCAGGTTAAAAAAGACACCTCTGCCTTCAGGACTTTGTGCAATTCCCAAAGTCACTCTTTCATGAGTTGGAACTTTAGAGATCTCCTGTCCTTTATAAAGAATATGACCTGTTGAAGAAACTAATCCAGAGAGCGCTCTCATTGTGGTTGTTTTACCAGCCCCATTGGCGCCAATAAGAGAAACGATCTCTCCCTTATGAACTTCAAATGAAATTCCTTTAAGGGCATGGATCGCTCCATAAAACACATTAAGATTTTCAACTTTTAAGAGAGTTTGATTTGCACTGTTTGCCATTATGAATGAGCTCCCTCTTCTTCATCAAGATCCACTCCAAGATAGGCTTCAATCACTTTAGGATTATTTTTAATTTGCTCAGGAGTGCCCTCAGCAATTTTAACCCCATGATCAAGCACTAAGATTTTTTCACAAATCCCCATCACTAATTTCATGTCATGCTCAATCAATAAAATAGTGAGGTTAAATGTTTTACGAATATGGGCAATTGTTTCCATTAATAGATGAGTTTCATGATGATTCATGCCAGCTGCTGGCTCATCTAATAAAATCATTTGAGGATTTGTAGCCATAGCTCTAATAATTTCTAATTTTCTTTGCTCACCATAAGGTAAAGACGAAGAAATCTCGTCGGCTTTATCCGCTAAATTTACCAGAGATAAAAGCTCTAATGCTTTCTTTTTTAGTTGAGCTTCTTCTTCTAAAAAAGCAGATGTTTTTAAAACACTTGAAAAAAATCCATATTTAATATGTTGATGAGCTGCAATTAAAACATTATCTAAAACAGAAAGATCTTTAAAAAGTCTAATATTTTGAAAGGTTCTACCAATGCCTCTATTTGAAATCTGATAAGGCTTTAAACCCAATAAACTTTGTCCTTCAAAAAATAATTCTCCAGAAGTCGGTTGATAGACTCCTGTTAAAACATTAAAAGCGGTTGTTTTACCGGCACCATTTGGACCAATAAGACCCACCAGTTCTCCTTTATTGATACTGATATCAAAAGAATCCACTGCTTTAAGTCCACCAAATTGCATGGTGATTTTTTTACCCTCGAGAAGAACGGACATACTTTCTCCATATATCTAGAAGCTCTTTGTTTCCCAAAAGACCACTCGGTTTTAAAATCATCAACAGAACTAAACACAAAGAGTAAATCACTAATCTAAAATCTGTGCCTGTCAGTTCCTGCAGAGGTCTCAATAATTCAGGTAATATAGTTACAAAAGCTGCTGCAAATAAAGACCCAGTGAGAGAACCCATCCCACCAAGTACAACTATAATGATGGCATTCACACTCATTACAAAACTAAAGGTGGGAGGATTTAAAAAATTCGCATAATGAGCAAAAATACTCCCCGCAACACCTGCAAAAAAACTTGATAATACAAAGGCTCTGATTTTAACTTGAGTGGTATTAACACCAATGGATTCGGCGGCGATTTCATCTTCGCGCACACTCATAAAAGCTCTTCCATGGCTGCTTCTCACTAAACGCCAAATACAAATAAAACAAACCAAAACCCAAAAACTTGCATGAGTGAATGCGTTTACAAATTTTGAAATTTTAAAACTTCCTACAGCGATATCTTCAGGTCCTGGAATTCCAAAAAATCCTCTCGCCCCACCCAAAAAAGAGATGTTTAATAAACTCACACGAATGATTTCTGCAAAACCCAAAGTCACAATGGCAAGATAATCACCTTTAAGTCTTAAAGAGGGCTGACCCACTAAAAATCCTGCCACAGCAGAAAGTAATCCTCCAAAAAGAGCGTAAAATGGAAAATTTAAAAAACTCCAGAATCCAGAGAAAATAATCACATTAGTGCTTAACCAAGCAGAGAAATAAGCCCCCACCGCCATGAATCCTGCATGACCTAATGAAAATTGCCCAGTGTAACCATTCACAAGATTGAGACTCATGCCTAAAATCATATTTACTAAAACGTAAATTAAAGTGAGTTGAATATAACTATTGGCAAATTGATCCACGCCTAAACCCAATAAAATTACACCCAAATAAAACATTAAAGGAACTTTTAATGAATTTACGAACCATTTATTTGAGAAACCCAAATTCTTCTCCTTAAATATCCAATTTTACGGATCAAACTTTTTCGATAGAGTTTTTGCCTAATAAACCAGTCGGCTTAAATATTAAAATAAAAATGAGAATGCCAAAAGCAAGAGCATCTCTGTAAGTAGAAGATAAATAGCCCACAACCATTTCTTCAGAGCATCCCATAATCAGGCCTCCAAGAACTGCTCCAGGAATACTTCCAATTCCACCAAGTACAGCCGCAATAAAAGATTTTAAGCCAATTAGAGTTCCCATCAAAGGATCAATCTTAGGATATTTCATTCCCACAAGAACGCTTCCTACGCCCGCAAGTGAGGATCCCACCATAAAAGTCATAGAAATCACTCTATTAATATTGACGCCCATTAAGCTTGCAACATTGGCGTTTGTCGAGACCGCTCTCATAGAACGACCCGCTTTTGAGTGATAGATCAAGAAGTGAAGACAAATCATTGTAATAATTGTCACTAAAAAGATCGTCACATCAAAGGCTCTTAAAGAAACACCCGCAATATCAAAAATAACGGCATCTTCAATAATGTTAGGAAATACTTTTGGATCTGCTCCAAAAACAATTTGACCAGCATATTGCAAAAATAAAGAAACACCGATAGCTGTGATTAAAATATTTAGTTTAGGAGCTTTTCTGAGAGGGCGATAAGCAAATCGCTCAATGGCTAATCCCACTAAACTACAACCAATCATAGATGCTAATAAAACAGTAATAAATGATAAAAATCCGGGATTATTTGAAAGCCCTAAAAAGCGAGCCGCATAATAAGCAGCAAAGGCGCCCACCATATAAACATCAGAGTGGGCAAAATTAATTAGCTGAAGAATTCCATACACCATAGTGTATCCAAGAGCGATGAGAGCATAAATGCTCCCCAAACTCACTCCATTGATGAGATGCTGGATAAAATCCTGCATAGTCTTCATCTCCTTTGAATATTTTTATTATTCAATCTTAAGGATTAATTGTAGTTACAAATTTATTTGTAGCTCCGTTAACTTGAACAACCACAGCACTTTTAACTGCGTCTCTTTTTTCATTAAGTGTGATTTTACCTGTTACTCCAGCAAAATCTTTTGTTTTAGCAATTTCATCACGAATCATTTTAGCTGTGTACTCAGGAGCTCTTTTAATAGCTTCAATAAGAACTTTAGCAGCATCATAACCCATAGCCGCTAAACCATCTGGAACTTCGTTGTATTTAGCTTTAAATTTTTTATTAAATTCAACAACTGCAGGGTCTTGTGATTCAGTTGTGTAATGGTTAGAAAAATAACTTCCGTTGATAGCTTCGCCACCAATTTCAGCTAATTTAGAACTATCCCAGCCATCGCCACCCATCATAGGAACTTTGATCCCTAACTGACGTGCTTGACGAGCAATGAGTCCCACTTCTGTGTAATATCCTGGGATAAAAATAGCTTCTGGATTTGTAGAACGAATTTGAGTGAGTTGAGCTTTGAAATCAATATCACCAGTAGAATAACTTTGATCTGTTACAATTTGACCACCCAGTTCTTTAAACTTAGATGCGTAAAAATCAGCAAGACCTACTGAATAAGGAGAGTTCACATCTCTTAAGATCGCCACTTTTTTAAGTTTTAAATTTTCTGAAGTGAACTTTGCCATCACAGTGCCTTGAAAAGGATCGATAAAACAAACTCTAAAAATATTGTCACCGATTTCAGTCACTTTAGGGTTTGTTGATGAAGGAGAAATCATTGGAATTCCATTTTTTTGAGCAATTGGACCCGCAGCTAAAGAGCGGCCACTTGCCACTTCACCAATTAACGCAACCACTTTTTCTTGAGTGATCAAACGAGTCACAACAGATGCCGCTTCTTCAGCTTTGCCTTGGTCATCAAGAGTGATCAATTTAATAGTTTTACCTTTAACTCCACCCGCACTATTGAATTCTTCAATCGCTAAACGAACTCCTTTGTTCGTGCTCACGCCAAAAGTTGCTTCGCCGCCAGTCATAGAACCATACTCGCCCACTAAAATAATATTCTCATCAACTTTTTTGGTACAACCAACTTGGGTTAATCCTGCAATCAAAGGAATAACTAATGCGACAGCAGCTAAAATTTTTTTCATAGTGATTACTCTCCGGTTTTGATCATTTAATAAAATCTTATTTATTTTTTTACTTAGTCATTAAGTACAATCTCAATTTTTTACACAAACAATCTTATAAAAAATTTAATTGCAAAGAATCTAACTGGACTCTAACCAGTTGTCTAGAGCCTTCTAAAAGTTAATAAAGAAGGCCTTAGATTTTTATTTTTTTAAATAGAAAGAGTTGAAGCCAGCTCAATAAGATGTTGAGGGCTTGAATTACGCTTAGTTGCTTTTTCGAGTGGGTGAAAAATAATTTGATCATGATCGACACCAATCATGTAATCACATTTTTTATTTAAAAGGCCTTCTACAGCGGCTGCCCCCATACGACTTGCTAAAATTCTATCCGCAGCTGTTGGAGATCCACCTCTTTGAATGTGTCCTAGAATACACACTTTAGCTTCAAAACCAGATTTTTTACGAATTGCTTCTGCTAAATCATAAGCTCTTCCAGGCTTTTGACCTTCAGCTGCAATCAGTATACTGCTGAGTTTTCCGCGTTTGATACCTTCTTTAATTTTCTCAACAGTTTTATCAATGTTATTTGAACCTTCTGGGTAAAAAATCTCTTCAGCTCCACCAGCTAAACCTACATCCGCAGCGATATAACCAGAGTTTCTACCCATAACTTCCACAATAAAAAGTCTGTCATGAGAAGCTGCTGTATCACGAATTCTATCGATGGCCTCTAAGGCTGTATTGACAGCTGTATCAAATCCAATTGTGTTATCTGAACCATTAATATCATTGTCGATAGTTCCTGGAATCCCAATAATAGGAAATTGATGCTCTAACCAAAGTAAATGAGCCCCAGCAAAAGAACCGTCGCCACCAATACATACAAGAGCATCGATGCCTTCTGCTTTAATATTTTCTATAGCTTGCTTACGCACTTCTGGTTTATGAAACTCTAAACAACGAGCAGTTTTTAAAACTGTTCCACCTCGTTGTATGATGTTAGCTACACCACCCAAAGTTAATGGAAAAAACTTTTTATCAAGGATACCCTGATAACCACCAATAATTCCTGTCACGCTTAAATCATTTGAAATTGCTAATCGGGTTACTGCTCTGATGGCAGCATTCATACCAGGAGCATCACCACCACTTGTGTAAACTCCAATTTTTTTAATTGATTGAGAAAAATTAGCCATTTGGAAACCCCCTGTAGAGTAAAATAATACCAACGAAGGTTATCCATAAATCTTTATAATTGGAAATAAAAAAAGGACCCCGAAGGATCCTTTTTCAAAAAATTGAGTCGCAATGAACCGCGAACTTAATTAATTACTTAACCATTGTTTTAAATTCAGCACCTGGACGGAATTTTGGGTACCAAGTAGCTGGGATTTTGATTTCTTTTCCAGTTTGTGGGTTACGACCAGTGCGAGCTTTTCTTTTAGCTTTTGTGAAAGTACCGAAACCAACTAGTTTTACATCATCACCTTTTTTAACAGCTTTTTTGATGTTGTCTAAAGTGATTTCAAGGTAACGCTCTGTCTCAGCTTTAGTCATGTTAGTAGCTTCTGAAATTTTTTCGATTAATTGTGCCTTATTCATTCTGAACTCCTTGTTGTTTACTAGTTGTTGTTACTTGTTGTTTTTCAATCTTAATAATTACGGAACACTTTTTTTACAGCTGTTCCTTAAGCTTAAAAGACTTTTTTGAAGGCGGTCAACCGAAAAAATTAAGGTCTTATTAAATGCATGTCATATTATTACAACGATAGAGGACTCCAGAACCCGCTAAAATGCCATTATAATAGAATTGGTAGTTCAAAAGTGTGTCCTGAGCGCTTCCAGAAGGAATTTTAATTTGGATTTTTTTATTCCAACCTTGAGTGCCTTGAGGACCTAAACCATAAAGCTCAAAACCTTGAGAACTATTCCAGTTAGCGGCGCTCAACTGAAAACTTCTTTTAAAACTATTTACCATAGGTTGACCTGCAGTAGGTCCTCCAAAGAAAAAGTCTCCAAGAGTTGGCAATGTCACACCATAATTAGCTCTTGAAAAGGATCCAATAGTGACAGTAGCTGTATTTTGACCCGGATAAAGTTGAATCATAAGCGCTCCGGTAGACCATGAACTGCAATCCATCCAACCAGAAGTGACTGCGCCAATATCACAAACCATTCCCACTTCTTTTAAAAAAGCTCTAAAACCAGGCGAAACAAACATGTTTTGATCTAAAAAAGACCCTGGAGAATAGGCATAAGGAGTGACAACTGAAACCGGCGTGCAAACTCCGTTAAAAGTGGTTGTTTGACCGTAACCGCAATTAACTTGATTAAGAGTCTGAGGAGGGAAGTAACCAGTTTGAGATTTGTTAGAACATGAGGTCCCCATAAATCCAAAAGAACCTGCCAGTAACATTAATAAAATCATTTTTTTCATAAAGACTCCTGTACGTTGACAGTAAAAACTCATTTATTGAATCCATTGACCCCAACACCTGAGGTTCAATTTATATACCTAAAAATTCTTACCAAATATTAAAGGCTTAATACTTATTCTCTGACACTATCTTGTTAAACTTAAAGACAGAGACAAAATTAAGCTTAATGAACCCCCACATTGCTGAGTGATTGGTTCACAATAAAATTCCCATTAGCAAAGCCCTGACCACTACAATGAAGCTCTTGAATTTTTTTTGCGACAATCAGAGCGGCTGCCTTATAATTCTTTTTGACTAAATAGTTCTGCCGCTCATCCAGGATCGATGGCTTAATAATTTTTTGACCGGTAATCGTCTTATCACCCTCACAATAGTCCACAATTTTTCGTTCTACCGAACTATCTAGGAGGGGCTTAATGGTTTCACAAAATACATAAGAAGCCGAAAGATGATCTAATACTTCTAACCAATTTAACCAAGATTCTTCCAATCTCTTACAGGCAATCTGCTGCGCTTCTGAATCTTTTGGGAAGTCTTTTTCGGTCAGTGTTCCCAAGCTATCCTGAAGAGTAATATCTCGCTTTGTGGAAGCTAAATTGTTTTTAAAATCCTCTAAACCATAAATATGGCAATTGTTTTTTCCAAAAAACCACAGGCAGCTCTTGGGTCCTTTTTTATCTCCAGCTAATCTCGCCCCTGTTTCTGTCAATCTAAATGATTCGGCCCTGAGGCGATTCCAAGATTGCTCAAAGCGATTCACTGAGCTCGAAAACACTTTAAAAATATGATCTAACCAAGCAAGAACCGGAGATTCACCCATTTTAAAATAAGCTTCCACACCAAATAGTGAGGCCTTAAGCTCCCTCATCCTTAAATGAATTTCTGATTTTTCAATAGCAGAAGTGTCTTTATTAAGATTATCTAGGGTTAAAACTAACTTTTTAAGCGTGTCTCTGTCTTTTTCAAGCTGGTTAGTTTGAGTCGACCACTTTTTAAACTCTGGATTTGAATTCAATTTATTTTGAATTTGATTCTGTTGATAGCCAAATTCTGTTTCAGTAGCTTTTAATAAGTTATCAACTGAAGTTATCCAAGACAAAGTGATCTCGGCGCATTCTTTCTCATTATTGCTTTTACCATTTTGAGCCATTTTAAAAAGTTGGTTTCTGGTATCGCTTTCATGCTTCAACAAAACTTCTTGATCAATTTTTTCTATATGAGGGTTTTTAGAAAGAGCAATTAAAGAATTAAAATTAGAAACAACCGTAGTTGGAAACTTTTTAACATTTGGCTCGCTTTTTTGAGTCAGGGATTTACCATAAGAACAAATCAAAAAGGAATCATCCTTCTTAACTGCAATGGAATCACTTAATTTAGTATAAATAACTTGATCTTTTTTAAGTTGAACACTGATTTTATTGTAAATAATCCTCATTTTATCGCGGTATTCAATTAAAGAAAGAAGGGTTTCTTGATTCTTGCCATCTGGATATTGAGAATTTAAAAAAGAATCTAAGGATTTTAATTCTTCAGTAATGCTTTCAAGTTGTCCACTCTGGGCTAACTTAATAAGCTTAACTTTTTGAGCAATCTTAGAAAATTCACAGGTGTTTTGTAAAACAGCTTGGCGGTGTTCATAACGATTCATATCTAAAGTTTGTTTATCAATCATGGTACCAATAATTTTTACCACTGAAGATACACCCACGATACCAACAATATAGGGTACAGCAACTTTTAAATTGGAACTCATAGATCCCGCCAATAAAGCAAATGGAGCGATGCCATTGACGATATCACTAAACGCTAAAAGTGCTTTTCCTGAGGACATCATTTGCTGACCGCACTGACTGTTTAATAATAAATTGTTATTTAACACATCGCCAATTTGTGAAACATTTTGAATGGCAGTTTCTAAGGACTGCTCAAACATGGGTAGATTGTCTGCTGCAGCGTTAGGATCATTCCAAAATGTTTGAAGATTTTGAGTGGCTAATTTTAAATTCTGAGTTTGCTTAGCCATATCGCCCACTGTTTTATCGCTTGAGCACTCAGGAATGGTTAAGATAGATCTTTGTAAAGATTCAATCGCAGCCATTATTTCTTGATTCTGTCGAGCATCTACTAGCGGACAATTTATACCCTGAATAAGAGAAGGTGCCGCTTTAAAATTAGGATCTAGAGGTGACGGACTAAACATGGGAACAGGAGAGTTTGGCATCGGCGTTTGCGGAAAAGCGTTCCGAATTGCTGGTGAACCAAATCCAGGATTAATGGGTGGCTGAGTTGATGGACCCCCGTTTATTGGAGGATAAGCTGGATTTACTGGATTGTTATTTGAAGGCAAGTTGGGTGATAGCACAGGTGGCATCGGCAATGGCATCGGATAAATACTTGGCATTGAAATCGGCTGCTGAGCAGGAGGTGGAAATTCAGCTGTAGGAGCTGCTAGTGCATGATTAAAATATCCAAAAGGAGTCAAAAAACTAAAAGTTATAATTGAAACAAAATTAAAAATATTTTTGAAAATTAAATTAATGATTTTCAATCTTGCTAAATTCAACGTGATGATATTTTTTTTAAATATTTTTAAAAATTTTTGATGTCCCATACTCACCCTTATTTAAATCAAAAAAGCTTTTGATTTTCAGGCAAATATAAAGCATTCAACACCACAATAAAAATCCTCAATCATGTCTTTGTAAATAAACCTAGCCCCGAAAATGAGTGTCAAAAACTTAGACACTCAAAGACGCTCTTGGGCCCCCAAAAAAACATACTCATTTAAAAATTTAAACTCGATTCTATTCGATTTGAGTTCTTTTCACCCCCCTTTAGAGAGACTTGAGTGGCAGGGGTTTTGAATATTAAGAAGTTATATGGATTTGGCCAAGATTAAGACTTATTTTAAACACTCAATTTTGAATCAAAAAATCATGATTTTTTGGATGACTTGGCTATTGAGTTTTTCATCTTTTGCTCTAGATCTGAATCCTAAACCTATGCCCTATGAACTCACTTGGGAACAAATCATGATGATGCAGGCTCAAAAACCTAAAGACTTTGGATCCGATAAAGTCAGACCTGAATTTTTTATTCCCTTAAATATAAAACCCACTACAAATTCAAAATTCTTAATTAACAGAATTGCCGATCAAAGTTTGCAATCTTGGCTCAAAGGCTCCAATATAAAAAATAACTATCTCGGCAAAACAGCCAATAGATTGCAAAATAGTTTTCAAGGAAATTTAAGGTTTTCTGCCGATCGTTTTACCGGAACAGAGCACAGACTTAATTTTACTTATTTGGCTTTTCAAAATATTGCTTCTTTACAGTACACCGGATTGCTTTCTGCAAATTTAAAATATCACTCAGATCAAGAAAAAATGGATATGGAGTTTTCTAAAAAATTAAACACTAAATATGATTTAATTCTTAATCGAGTGAGCGATCGCTATCAAAAACTCCAAACACTCAGTCTTCGCTGGCAATGGTAATCCTTAAGTTAGTCTGATGAGCTGACCATTCACCGCAGCTCCTAAATTACTAATTAAGTAGGCTATAGTTCCACAAACTTTTTCAGGTTCAGTAATTTTAAACAATGGATCTGTTTGGCGTAATTTTTCTTGAGCTTCTTTAATAGAGGTACATTCAGTAAAATGCTTTAAAAGATACTCTTCTGTCGCTCCCAATGAGAGAACATTCACAGTCACATTAAATTCAACAGTTTGACGACTTAAACTTTGTGCAAAAGCAATAAACCCAGTTCTTGTGAGAGTCGCAAGTGCGTCTTCAGCTTTACCTCTGATTAGAGAGTCATTTTGCAAATAAAGAATACGTCCCTTTTTGCGAGCTTTTAAATAATTTAAAACATTCTTTGTAAAATAATAAGGAGAAACCATATTTTGTTGGAGCTGAGCTTCAAATCCATCCTCTTCATCACCCTGTGCTTGAATGACAAGTGGCGAAAGATCCTGAGTCATTTGACCATCAATATAAATATCTAAGCCCCCAAAAGTTTGTGCGGCTTTTGCAATTACTTCTTTAACTTCTTTTTTATTGAGAGTGTCAGCCTGGAGCGCCATAGCTCTTCCGAGTTTAGGGTTAATCTCCCTTAGGTCATTGATAGAATTACAAAAACGAGTCATTCCTGAAACATCTTTATGAACAATCACTATATCTGCCCCTAATTGGGTCAACCCTTGAATGAGTCCTTGAGCCACTGAAGTCAAAGGGCTTACCAAGAGAACAGTTCTTTCGCGCAGGTTCAAATTCATTTCCATAAATAACTCCGTTCCTTCAGATGTTTGTAAATCGTCACGTTGTTTTTTAGAAAGGTCAAACTCGAACGTTGCAGAAAAGATAAAAATTAAGCTATAACGGCTTTCTAAAAATGAAATTGCAAAATAGTTTATTCACAATTCATGGAGAGTTGAACAAATGAAAGTACTAATTATCGGACAAGGCGGAAGAGAACACGCTCTCGTAAAAGCTTTTGGAAAATCTCCCCTCATTCAAGAAATTCACGTAGTGCCAGGTAATGATGGCATTGCCCACGAAAGCCTTTGTCACCCCAATATCAATTGGAAAGAAACCGAACAACTCATTAAATTTTGTAAACAAACAGATATCTCTTTTGTTTTTATTGGCCCAGAAGATCCTCTTGTTGCTGGAATTGCTGATCAACTGAGAAATGCAGGAATCCCAGTTATTGGCCCTAATCAAGAAGCCGCCATGCTTGAAGGAAGTAAAATTTTTGCAAAAGAATTTATGAATGAAGCCAAAGCTTCAACTTCTCCTTTTAAAGTGGTTTCTTCGGTTCAAGAAACAATGGACGCTGCTGATTTTTTTATTCCCCCTTTTGTTCTTAAGGCTGATGGCTTAGCAGCAGGTAAAGGTGTTTTTATTTGTGAAGATAAAAAAGACCTTCAAGAAAAAGCACAATTTATTTTTGAACAAAAAGGCCTTGGCCATGCCGGAGAAAGAGCTCTCCTTGAACAGTATCTTCCCGGTTGGGAAGTGAGTGTTCTGGTTTTAACCAATGGTCACGATTACAAAGTTCTGCCTATGGCTCAAGATCACAAAAGACTTTTAGATCAAGATAAAGGGCCAAATACTGGAGGAATGGGAGTGGTGGCTCCTTTAAATATTGATGAAGACCTTTTTAAAAAGATTGAACAAGATCTGATCAAACCTGTGATTAAATTGATTCAAGATAAAGAATTTATGTTTAGAGGAATTTTATATTTTGGAATTATGGTCACTCAAAAAGGACCCCAAATTTTAGAATTCAACTGTCGTTTTGGAGACCCTGAAGCACAAGCTATTTTACCACTTATTGACAATGATTGTGGTCAACTTTTTAAAGAGCTTTCAGAAGGAAGACTTCATAATTTAAAAGTCAAAAATCTTTTTTCTTCTGTCGTGATTCAAGCTGCTGAAGGTTACCCTGATCTACCTATCAAAGGAACACCTATTGAAGGCGATTTAACTTATGAAACACCTTCAAGCTACTTTATCCATGCGGGTACAAAAAAATCAGAACAAAATTGGCACACTAATGGAGGAAGAGTTTTAGCTGCAGTTGGCTTAGGATCTTCACTTCAAGAGTCTCTCGATAAAGCTTATCAACAAGCAAATAGAGTGACTTGGAAGGGTTTGCAAATGAGAAAAGATATTGGGCAAAAGAGACTTTAGAGTCTGCTTTTTTGCAGAAGTTTTTCTGCCTTATCAAAATCTTCAGGGGATACGTAAAGTCGATCGATGATACGTGCCCCTTCATACTTCTGAAAAATCTCAGTACATTGACCAATAGGCGTTGGTTTATCATGAAAATCGTATTTATCGACGACATAAATTTGATGAGAAGAATCATCTGTAGTAGATGCATGATACTTTGAAAGTCGAGTTTTAGAACTCGATAAAATCACATCGATGCCTTCCATTTTAAGAGCTTCTTTAATCTTAATCGGACGCACAGTCTCTTCAGTATTATGCAATTCAAACAGCACTCTATAAGGATTTCGTTTGGCAATTCTTTGTGCCCAAGGATTTGGAGACTGAGCTAAATGTTCATAGAGTTTATAATCATTAAAAGTAGTGTAATCAGTAATAGATGCAGGCAAAAAGAAAGTGCAATCTTTAGCCGTTAAATACTTATAAAGCATTTCTTCATAAATGATGCTCTTATGATGGAAATAAACCATAAGATACATATGATGGCGGCTAATTAAAAAATCATCAAATGTGTAAAGCGCACGACGATTGACCGCTAAAAAAACTTTTTCATCTTTTACATGATGCTGAAGATTTGTGATTAACCATAAGAGATCAAACTTTCCATAATTCGTTCCACAAAAAAACGAATCTCTTTCAAGATAATCCATACGATCCACATCGAGTTCACTACTTACGAGTTGACTTAAGATCGGTCTAAAATCTAAGCCCGCATCCATAAAAAAATCATCAGGACACTGCAAAGTTTTATCAATCAAACAAGCAATATGCATAGGTGTGATATCAGAAAACTGTGATTTCAAAACCTCCGTGAGAGGAGAATCCGTAATGTATTTGATGGTGTAATCTTCGTGATCTGCTTTTTTTTGCACTGGTTGCTGAAGAAGAGACTCTTGCGTGGTTTGCTGAGCACGGTATTTATAGACATCCACTTTAAGATCTTTGAGTGGAGGCATCACCTCTTCAGTGGTGTGACTCAAAGGTCCGTGTCCAATATCATGAAGAAAAGTCGCCAATCTTAAAGCTTGGCGAAATCTAGTTTTTACTGCTGGTTTTGAAAATATAAACTTTTGAAAGATTCTATCAAAGGTCATTCCGGCAAGGTGACCTACACCGATAGAGTGTATGTATCTATTATGTGTCGCACCAGGAAAACTCAACTCCGCAAAGCCCAGTTGTTTAATAGCGCGCAGTCTTTGGTACTCTGGAGCTTCCAAAAGTTTCAGTTCACTATTTAATAGGCTTATAGAGCCATGCACAGGATCACGAATTTCCATGACTTTTTTTGTATAGCTTTGTTAGTCTCTGATAAACCTTTTTCTGGTAATGCAATGCGGAATTGTAAAAGATCAAGACAAAAGGCTAAGTTTCAGACACTAAAAAGGATTATTAATGAAAGCATATCACGACCTTTTGAAACATATACTTGCTCATGGTGTGAAGAAAACAGATCGCACAGGCGTTGGAACTATCAGCACCTTTGGTTATCAAATGAGATACAATCTCCAAGAAGGTTTTCCGCTGGTCACAACTAAGAAGTGTCACACTCGTTCTATATTTCACGAATTGCTTTGGTTTTTAAAAGGCGAAACAAATATTCAGTACCTTAAAGACAACAAGGTTTCTATATGGGATGAATGGGCTGATGCTAATGGTGATCTTGGCCCCGTTTACGGCAAGCAATGGAGATCTTGGCAAACTCCAGATGGAAGATCCATCGATCAAATCTCAAATCTTGTAGAACAAATTAAAAAAAATCCAGACTCTCGTCGTTTATTAGTGGTTGCTTTTAATCCCAGCGATGTCGACAAAATGGCTTTACCACCTTGTCATGCTTTCTTTCAATTTTATGTGGCTGAAGGTAAACTCTCATGTCAGCTTTACCAAAGAAGTGCGGATGTATTCTTAGGTGTTCCTTTTAATATTGCGAGCTATGCACTTTTGGTTCACATGATTGCTCAAGTTTGCAATCTTCAAGTGGGAGATTTTGTTCACTCTTTGGGTGATGCTCATATTTACCTTAATCATATTGAACAAACTCAACTCCAACTCTCACGAGAGTTTAAAGCTCTTCCTCAATTAAAACTTAATCCAGAAATTAAAAATCTTTTTGATTTTAAATACGAAGACATTGAGTTGATTGGCTATGATCCTCATCCAGCTATTAAAGCTGAGGTAGCTGTTTAATGACTCTCAATTTGATTGCCGCCATGGCCAAAAACAGAGTGATTGGAGTCGACAACAAACTCCCATGGAATATTCCAGAAGATTTGCAATTCTTTAAAGAAAAAACCAAAGGAAAAATTCTCCTCATGGGTCGCAAAACTTTTGAATCTCTTCCTAAACCATTACCCGGTAGACTTCATATTGTGATCACCAGAGATCAAAACTATAAGGTCGAACATCCGCTCGTGCATATTGTGCATACTATAGATGAGGCTATCAAACTAGCCCCTTCTTTTTTTCCAACTTACACTGATGAAGTTTTTATTGTGGGTGGCGGAGAAATTTATAAACAAACTCTTGATATTGCAAATCGCATTTATCTCACCGTGGTTGAAAAAGACTTTGCTGGGGATGCGATCTTTCCGGAGTTTAATCTGAATAAATTTAAAAAAATTGAAGAACGAGCTTCTCAATTACCGGATCATTCTTTGGAATATAAGTTTCAGACATTTGAACAGGAACTCAGATAAATTTATTTATCTAACAAGTTAGTTTTATTCTTGGGCTTGCTGGCTGGTTTAGCTTTTAACCATTTTTGAATCAGTGTCGAGGTGATGATTTTTTCTCCTCGACATTTATTTTTAGGGCTCGTGATATCACACTTTTGACTGACCCAGCATTTTTCTTCTGAATCATATAAAAAATCATTTTCACCACTCACTAAAAGACCCACAAAAGTATTTAACTCTGGACTATAAATCGGAGAGCCCGAGCTGCCTTGATAAACATCAAGGGAGCCATAAATCACATTTTCGGAATTGTTTTTTCTGTTGAGCTTATGACCAGTAGAAACTTTTTTAAGCAAACCCAAGGGATGTCCAATTGCCTGCAAATCTCGCACTGATTTGAAATTTAATTTATTGGGGATTTCAATAAAAGGACGATTCTCAATTGGATGATCCAATTCCACTAAGGCTAAAGAATCGCCTGTTTCTTTAGACTCTTTATCCGTAAGAAGTTTAACATTTTTACAATGCACTAATTGATGCTCTTTAAGTTGAATTCCTTCTGAGTCATCAAATAAATCCAATCCATTGGCGGCTTGTAAATCAAAAGCTATCAATGTGGATTTACAAAATTGCGGCTTACGCACGCAGTGTCCAACAGTGAGCACTTGAGTTGGACTGATAAGAACTCCTGAGCAAAATGAAACTTGTTTTTGCTGAGCAAATCTCTCTGAGGAACAAAGATTCATTGTTTCTTTAAGCGGAATCCCATCAATCACATACTCATTTACAGAAGTTTCTTTTTTAAAAATATGAGAGCTCTCAACAAAGGCCACAGTAGAGAGAGATTTTTTTAGTGTGAACAAGTCTTTCACTTCAAAAAGTTCTTTAATAGTGTCATCAGAATAAATAACCTGAAATTTATTTTTGATATTTGAAATCGTGTGCTGCTGAGGGAGATGCCCCTCTGGAGTGCAGGCTAATATAGCAAAATAGAGCAGACTTAATATGATAAAACGCTGAAAATTTTCTTTCGTTAGCAGGTAGAAAAAAGCTTTTTTCATGAATTCCATCATTATTTACTCTTTATATATAAGATGTCTGTAATAAAACTGTCTTAAACTGATAACACAGGTTTAATTATTGGAGGAAATTAGTTTTTTTTCTGGAAATTTTACCTTTGTGTCTCAGTAATTTTTAGAAAAAATCACAGACCTTGATCCTGAGAAAGTCCTGAAAAAATGATAAATCTCATGAAAAACCTTCGACGTGTGGCTAGTTTTTTTCATAATGAGAAAATTCTTCTAAAGTTTCTCAGACTGAGACCGAAGAGTCCTTTGTAAGTAACAACCCATTGAACCAAAAGGTTCACGATAGGATCAGGGATTGATCCTTGGAAATCTTCACGGAGGAGGACACATGGGGTTGCGTATAAATACCAACACAGCTTCGCTTAATGCACAGAGGACACTCTGGAACACGAAGGTAGGACTTGATAAAAGTTTTGAAAGACTTTCTTCAGGCTTCAGAATCAATAGAGCAGGCGACGATGCCGCCGGTCTAGCGATTTCAGAAAATTTAAGAGCTCAAATAAGAGGTCTTAAACAAGCCGCAAGAAATGCTCAAGACGGTATCTCGCTAGTACAAGTAGCAGAGGGTGGAATGAACGAATTAAGTTCAATCCTCATCAGGCTCCGAGAACTTGGCGTACAGTCAGCTTCTGACACCATCGGTCCAGTAGAGAGACAATTTCTTAACGTCGAGTACGATCAACTGATTTCAGAGATCGACCGTATCGCAGATGGAACTGAGTTCAATGGAACTCAACTCTTATCAGGGATCGGTTCAATCTTGGATTTCCAAGTTGGAACTCGAAATAATCCTGAAATAGATAGAATTTCATTTGATGCTTCTAAAGCAGATGCCAATTCGGCAGCTCTTGGAATGAATCTCACATCGGTAGCAGATAAAGCTTCAGCACAGAATGCGCTGACAGCGATTGATAATGCCATCGTGAGCGTCTCAGCCATGAGAGCGGACTTTGGTGCGATTCAAAATCGTCTGCAATCCACAGTGAGTAATATCCAGGTAAACATAGAAAATATGTCATCTGCAAACTCACGAATCAGAGATACTGATGTGGCAGAAGAAACTTCTGAATTAACTAAAAATAATATTTTACTACAAGCTGGAACATCTGTTCTCGCACAAGCTAACCAGACCTCTAACTCTGCACTGACTCTTTTAAATAAGTCATTCGGATGATCGTAAGATTTTTCTAGAGTGACCGTGGTTCTCGATCTTTAGATTAACCTTCTAAAGTCACACCCCCCACGCCATGAGCTAAATGCCTGTTAGATACTGAACTATTGATCTGTTTCCTGCGTTATGGGGCCCCCAAAGGGCTCCATGTTAAAAGACACAGTTGAAAGAGACATTGTTTAAAAAGTTATAATGGTTAGTAAAATATTATTACAAAAGTAATATGAATTAAGATTCATGAATGAAGTTAAGAATATTAGCTCAATTCAATAAATCTTAGGGATATAAAATAAAATAAATTTTAAGAGACCTCTCTTGTCTGTAACTTTGTTTACAAAAAGACTATTTGAGTGAGTCAAATAAAATTTAAAAAGAATATTCATGTACAATTCTGATTTGAATTGAATTGAATGAGTATTAAGATAAAAAATTAAAACTGTTTATTAAAATTGTTGTCACTTTTTTGTGATCATTTTAATCAACTTTTAAAATTAAAAAATTCAATCAAAAGATTGGATGTATTTTAATTTTTAATGTCGTTTGCAATCACTTTTTATTTTAATAAAAGGATTTTACAAATAAAAACCTCTCTCTTTAAAGAGCTTATTAGAGGCTATCTCCAGTCACCTTAAAAAATTCATCAAAAAAAATAATGTCAGTAAATTAAATAAAAATTATCAAATTTAAGATTCAAAATATATGAATTATTTTTCATAAAAAATATCCAAAAAAAAATAAAAAAAATTAAAACTGGCCTTAATAAAAATTAAAATATTTCCGAATTAATAACTGAGAATAAAAATTATTCTTATTCAGATTTATAAAAATTTGAATCATACGAAACATAAACAATAACGAGTGCACGACGCACTGTTTGCCAACGGATGGCACGAATCAAGGAGGAATCGGATATGCAAGGAGGATAAAGTATGGGAATGAGAATATCAACAAATGTGAGTTCTTTGAATGCACAGAGAAACGTTTCGGTAGCGAATAGAGCCTTAGGGACATCGCTCACGAGATTAAGTTCAGGATACAGAATTAATCAAGCAGCAGATGATGCTGCCGGATTAGCGATCAGTGAAAACTTGAAAGCACAAATTAGAGGCCTTCGCCAAGCTGGTAGAAATGCGAACGATGGTATCTCTCTCGTGCAAGTAGCTGAGGGTAGTTTGAACGAAGTTTCTGCAATGACGATTCGATTAAGAGAGCTAGCGATCCAAGCTTCTTCTGACACCCTAGGTGACACTGAAAGAAAATTCTTGGATGTAGAATATCAACAGCTCAAATCGGAGATTCAAAGGATCACAGAATCAACATCTTTTAACGGATTTGACTTATTAAATGGAACTGGCGGAGTGATCGACATTCAAGTCGGAGTAAGAAATGATAACTTTAAAGACAGAATATCATTTAATGCTTCTGCTGCAAATTCTTCACTTTTAGCTCTTGGATTGAGTGCACAAAATGTGGCTTCTAAACAAGCTGCTCAAATGAGTATTGATACTATTGATAATGCCCTAGTATCAGTAAATGCCATCAGAGCAAACTTTGGTGCCCTTCAAAACCGATTGCAGTCGACTGCAAACAATATCCTCGTCGCAGATGAAAACTTTTCTGCAGCGAACTCTCGAATCAGAGATACGGATATGGCTTCAGAAACTGCAGAGATGACTCGTAATAATATTTTATTACAGTCTGGTATTTCAATCTTAGGCCAAGCTAACAATGCTCAACAAATGATGTTGAAATTGTTAGGATAATCTTAAGAAGTTTCATTAAGTTATTTCTTAATGTAGTTCACAAAGGCCGCTATACTCAGTATGGCGGCTATTAAATATCCCGCAAATGAAATGGTCGGAAGACCCCACATATGATTGGGTGATTCATGCACCGATAAAAAAGACGCACTTAAAATCAGCGAGCCAATAATAATCCCCAAAAATAAAAGATTAAATGAACTCTCAATGGCTTTTTTAATTTCTTCAAAGCCCGTCACTTTTAATTTAAAGGTGTGTTCAGGAGCATTGAGCTTTCTGATTAAAAAATGAAGCTGCCTTGGAAGAGTGTTAAAAAAAGACTTCGCCTCTCTTGCCAATTGTCCCGCATCATTAATCATTCGATTCGGTTCGTACTGGTTTTTAATAATTTCCGTCGCAAACTCTAAAGAGTATTTTAAAAAATCAAAATCAACGATGAGCTTGCGACCTAATCCCTCAATTGAGACTAAGGATTTAAAAAACAACATCAACTCTGCCGGCACCGAAAGCTTATGATGAGAAGCAATGGCAGAGGTGGACATTAAAATTTTTCCGAGATTCACATTTTTAAGTGTTAACCCAAAATAAGGTGCAATGAGGTTTCTTAAATCACGAGCAAAATGATCTATATTCACTTGATCAGTAAAAGGGGCTAAATCCACATACTCATAAGCGAGTCTTTCGTAATCTTCTTTGGAAAGAGCTAAGAGCATATTTGCAATTGCAGATTGAGTTTTAGGATTGAGCCTTCCGACAACACCAAAATCAATGAGTCCAATTTCGTTTTTACCTAAAACAAAAAAGTTCCCTGCGTGCAAATCTCCATGAAACAATCCATCGACAAACACCATTTGCAAATAAGCTTTTAATCCGAGCTTTACGATTTCATTGGGGTCTATGCCCCTCATGTGCAAATCTCTATCAGAGCTTAAAGGAATACCTACAAAGGCTTCCATCACCAAAACTCGCTCGGTGGTGTAATCAGTATAAACTTTAGGAATTTTAATATTTGATTGCTCAGCAAAATTTTTATCAAATCTGCGAATATTATTAGCTTCAACTATAAAATTTGTTTCAAATTCTAGAGTTTTAAAAAACTCATCCACCATGGCTGTGGGATTAAAATTCTGCAATTCAGGAATGTATTTATCTAAAAGTTCTGCCAAAAAATAAAGAACATTAAGATCATCGTTGATAATATTAATAATGCCTGGTCTTTGCACTTTTAAAACAATGGGTTCACCGTTTTTTAAAAAAGCTTTATGAACTTGAGCGATAGAGGCTGATCCTAATGGTTGGGGATCAATAGATTCAAAGATTTCATAAAGACGATTGCCGAACTCTTCTACGAGAACGGCTTCAACAACTTCAAAAGAAAGGGGTTTAACTTGATCGTGAAGCTTTTCAAACTCCACCGTAAAATGATCAGGAACTAAATCAGGTCTTGTCGCTAAAACTTGTCCAAACTTTACAAAGGTGGGACCCAATTCTTCAAAACTCATTCGGACTCTTTCCGCCATGGAAAGTCTTTCAAGTTCTTCTGTAGAATTGAGTCTTTCGATAATAAACTTACCGAGCTTAATCCTTTCGGCTACGTTGTGAAACCCGTGCTTTGCGAACACCCTCACTATTGCCTGCAAACGAGCTGCGTTTTTGAGGGTTTTTCCGATTTGTTTTCCCGTTTGAAGTAAGGTCATCTAATGACTCTCCCTTAAAATTTTTCTTCACCTTTTCTGACTTACGTGTTCGGATTTTTTGAATAATTTTTTGAACAATATCATCAGAAGAGCTTTTTTTAGATTTCTTTTTGTTCTTCTTTGAAGATTTATTCTTATCAGTCCTCACTTTTTCAAATCTTCTATTTTTTCTCTCTTTTTTAGAAGCCTTATCATTTTGAGTGTAAAAAGCTTTAGCTGACATCTTTTGTGGTTTTACACCTTGATCTTTTACTTGGTTAGCGGATTCCGGAGTCACAAGCAAGAAATCAATTTTACCTAGCTGATGATCGGCAGCGACTACTTGAATTTTTACTTGATCCCCAATGTTATAAGAAGCCCCCGAACGAGTTCCTACAAGTCTCAGATTTTCTTCATCAAATTCAAATTTTTCTTTTCCAAGATTTTCTACATGCACTAATCCATCAATATCAAATTGTCTGAGGAGCACAAATATTCCAAACTTAGCCACAGAACTAATAATACCATCAAATTCTTCGCCTAAATGGCGCTTCATAAAGCGCGCTTTTTTAATCGAATGAAACAGTCTTTCTGATTTTACAGCTCTCTGCTCACAAGCTGAAAGCATTACTCCAGAAGTAGAAAGCTCATCTTCTGAGTACAATCTGTAACCTTTTTGTCTTTGCACGAGGGCTTTAACCAACCTGTGCACAATCAAATCAGGATATCTTCTAATAGGAGAAGTAAAATGAGTGTAGAACTCAAACCCTAATCCAAAGTGACCCACATTATTAGCTGAGTATTTAGCTTGAGCCATAGATCTTAAAGTTAAAATATGCAAAACCAAGGCTTCAGGTTTGCCGGCAAACTCATGAAGAACTTTAGTTAATTTTTTTTGTAATTTGCCGGTTGTTAACTGAGAGCTTCCGCCAAAATTATAAATGTATCTTTCTAAAGTTTGAATTTTAGTTTGATCAGGGGTTTCGTGCACTCTGTATATTCCAGGAATTTCTTTTTCATGAAAAAACTTTGCCACAGCCACATTGGCAGCTAACATCATTTCTTCGATTAACTTATGAGAAAAAATTCTTTCTGACTTAATAATATCTACGGGATTGCCACTGGCATCTAAAATCAATTCCGTCTCTGGGATTTCTAAATCCAAAGATCCTTCTTTAAATCTTTTAGCCATTAATATTTTTGCTAATTGAGAGGCTTCAATAATTTGATCTTTCACATGATTGAGTTTTTCAACCACATTGCCATCAATGATTTCCTGAGCTTCACCGTAAGTCACTCGGGCTTTACTTTCGATCACGGCTTCATAAAACGAAGATGAAATCATTTCTCCTGAAAAATCCATTTTCATTTCAGCCACAAGAGCCAAGCGAGGACGATGAGGATTGAGAGAGCACAATCCATTACTTAACACTTCAGGAAGCATAGGAACCACAAAGTTTGGAAAGTAAACACTGGTTCCACGCTCATAAGCATCTTTATCTATTGATGTACCTTCTTTAACGTAGTGACTGACATCTGCAATCGCCACATAAAGCTTAAATCCTTTAGCATCAGACTCTACATAAATCGCGTCATCAAAATCTTTAGCTGTTACACCATCAATAGTAATAAAAGGGAGGTCCCTAATATCTTTACGACCGACCATATCTTTTTCTTCAACATATTCACTAAAGGCGGCAGCTTCTTTAAGTGTGCCGGGAGAAAATTGCGAAGGAATATGATTTGAGATTAAAACACGTTTGATATCATTAAGCGGGTCTTCAAGATCTCCTAAAATTTCGGTCACTTTACCTGTAAAAGATGTTTTTTCTTTGAAGTTTTTAAAACCACCAAAATCTTTTTTCTCAGTGGTGGTAGCTTCAGTCGCTTTATCAGTAGGATAAGAAATAATTTCTGCAGCCACTAATTCGCCTTCTTTGGCTCTTTTAGAATCATAGATAGAAATCTTTAAATCAAAACCCCAGCTTCCGTCGTCAGGAATCACACCCAAGGTGGGCGAAACATGATGGAATTTTCCGATGATGACTTTGGTTCCGCGAGACAAAATTTCCACTATCTCACCACGAAATCTATTTTCTCCGCGATCTTGAAACACTTCTGCCTTCACTCGATCGTTGGTCATCACACCAATCATGCTATGTTTTGCAATATAGAGATCGGGATGAGTGACATCATCTGGAATCAAAAAACCAAATCCATCTGGATGTCTTTTTATAAGGCCTGTGAGCGTGCCTTTGCTCAATGATTTTTCTTTCTTCACAGGCTGATCAGAATTTTTTTGTGGAGTGTTTTTTTGTTTTTCAAATTGCGAATTTTTTTTTGATTTATTTCTATTTTTCATCATGTTGAAAAGATACTAGCACAGAGAATCTGAGAATTCGATCACGCTTACCGCAACGCAATATGAATAAACAAAATCTTTTGATTTCAAATCTGGACCTCCGTACCATCGAATTAACGCGATCTTAAATTGAAGATGAATTTTCAATCATCTAAATCGAAAGGATTCAAAATGAATAAGGCATTATTATTTTTAGCGGCAGCTCTTTTAGCATCTCCAGCAATGGCAAGTAAGGCAAGATTATCTGCTGTTCAAAATGGAAATAACTTTGTAGACGTACAACATATTTTTATTAACCCAGCTGATTTGTATTCAGTAAACGATTTCATGACTTTTGAAATGGGTGGAACTGGTACTGCTACTAATCCAAATGCAGAGGGTGGTTTTGTAAAAACTATGGGCGATTACAAACTTGGATTTTATGTAGGCCGTTTATCTACAACAACTAACGCAGCAAGAGGCCTCTTTAGCGCTGCATTAGCTGCTACAGCGGGTATGACGACTCCATTCCTTGGAACTGAAAACCCTATCAATTTCTTCTACGGAAGAACTGTTGGCGACAACAAATTAGGTGTTAACTTTTACATGTCTTCATCTGATGTTAAATCAAGCAAGCAAAAACAATCTACTAATGGAGTTGCAATTGGTTTAATCAACAGCATGTACCAAGCTTATGCTAAAATCGGCTTAGGTTCTACTGCTGATACTGAAGTTGGCGCTAATACTTTCAAATATAAAGGCAAAACAGGATTGGAAGTTGGCGGACAATACAACCTTGATCAAAGTGCTCAAGGTGCTACAGTTATGTTGATTTACTCAGTTGATGGTATGGGTGCAGAAATGAATAGCACTAAAATTTCCACAGTTTCTGGTAATAAAATGCAACTACTTTACAATAACCCTGTATTTAACTCAGAAGGCTTCACTGGATTCTACCAAGTTGAATACCACTCTGATTCTACAACTACTAAAAATGAAGTTGCTGGAACAGAAACTAAAACAGAATCTACATATCTTCCATTTATCGTAGGTTTCGAAGCTGATGCAACTTCTTGGTTAACTCTTCGTGGATCTGTTTCTCAAAACATCCTCGCTGGTAGCACTACTGAAGAAAACAACACTGATAAAGACACGACTCCACACAACACTAAAGTTGCTTTCGGTTCTGGTTTAAAATACGGAAAAAGCATGTTAGATTTTACTGTTGATGCTCAAACTACTGGTGTAGTTGGTCTTGGAACTATCGGTGCTAACGCTGGTTACACTTACTCGTTCTAATTGTTCAGAAATACATTTTCTTGAATAAAAAAAACCCAGAGGAAACTCTGGGTTTTTTATTTTTAAAAGCTAAAAATTTTGAATTAAATTATTTAGCAGCTTTTTCTGGAGCTTTTTCAGCAATCGCTTCAGATTCAATGCTGATTTTTACGTCATCACCAACAACAACACCACCGCCATCAAGTGTTTTGTTCCAAGTAAGACCGAAATCTTTTCTTTTAATGGTTGTAGAAGCCGTAAATGCAACTCTGTTATTACCCCATGGATCAACAGCAGTTCCACCGTAATCGATATCTAAAGTTACAGGTTTGCTCACTCCATGAAGAGTTAACGTTCCAGAAACTTTTACTGGTTTTCCTTTTTTAAATTCCGCTTTTTCACCTTTAAAAGTCATTTGACCAAATTTAGCAGTGTCTAAAAACTCTGGGCTTTTTAAATGCTCATCTCTTTTTGGTTCATTGGTGTTTACAGAAGCCGTATCGATTTCAACTGAAATATTTTTAAGTTCTTTTTTTTCAGCATCAAATTCAAAACCACCTTTAAACTTTGAAAAGTTTCCTTTTACATTTGAAATCATCAAATGCTTAACGCTGAATCCAACTTCACCGTGACTAGAATCTAAATTGTAGTTAGCTGCAAATGAAGAAGATCCGATTAATAATGAAACAAGGCCTGTAGTAATTTTCATGAATTCCTCCTATGGAATTTTAAAAGTAATCATCCTTTTAAGGATGATTTATTAAACAGACATTTAATTTAAAAGGCAACTGGGACCACATTCGAAAACAGCCTCAAATCTAGTTCCACTTTAGCACTCACTAAAAAGCTCTCTTGCTTCAATATCAGGATATTTAGCGGGTCCAACACCGCCCTGACACTTTCTTGTCATCTTGGGAATGCAAGAGAGTATCGCTTCTGGTGTAGGTCTCATTGAAAAAACCAAATGGCCCAAGTGATCCTCATCTTGCTCAGACATTTTTAATGAATGTTGAATTTCTTGATCTAAAAAATGTGAGTTCATCACATCGTTGGTCATACGCGATAGCATAGAACCCGTTGTAACCACTAAGTTGATTTGCTGATTTACAAGATCAAAGTCGGGGATAATGGTGAGAAAACTCCATTTATTTTTTTCAGTCAGGTAACTTAAAAAACTGTCTCCTTGATCCACCATCAAATCAAAATAGTGATGAGGAACTTCTAATGGAAAGGTCAATGCTTGCAAAAGAGCTTTGCCGATATTTTCATAAGCTAAAAATAATTGAGGGAGATCAGACTCTTTAAAAAGTTCTGAGGGGATTTCATGGTTTTTTAAAATCACACGGCCATGATTTTTTAAACCAGTAAATAAACCATCAATAAAAAGAATTCTCTCCATGTCTTTACCATCGGTAAAACCTTTTAAACTGAGTTGAAAAATTTCGGTTGCAGATTGATCAGTGAGTTTCATTTTTATTTTCCTTATTTACGGTTTTAAATTCCATAAAACTTTAAGAACTTCAATTTGGGTGGGTGATACAAATTTAAAGTGCACATCTCCATCATAAAATCGCACAGCATGTTCGGTTCTATAAGGGGAGTCTCCCTTTTGCTCAAAGCCTTTATAAACTTGCGGACGAGGATCTAATTTTAAAGTGTTTTCAATCAGTTCTTTAAGCAGATCGATTTGTTTTTTTTGCGCCCATTCATTAATAATTTCTTCGGTGCCATTTAAATAATTAACAACAATATCTTGTGTCTGCACTTGAGCCGGCCAACCACTTTGAGCTTCAGATAAAGCTTCCACTTCTGGCAAATAGGGTTTTACATCCAAAATCGGTGTGCCATCCACTAAATCAACACCTTCAAAATAAATATAAGGAGCTTCAATTTTTTGAATTTTTAATAAACTCAAACCAATGGGATTGGGGCGATGGGGAGAACGAGAGGCAAACACTCCCATGGTTTGACCACCCAAGCGAGGCGGGTGAACTTTTGCATGAAATCTTGTGTTGGCATTTTGATGAAAAACCCAAACCACCCAAGCATGAGAAAATCCCTCTAATCCTTGAAGTGAATCTTGAGGTTGAAACTGCGGAAGAATTTTAAGTCGCGCCACGCTTTGCGCCACTAAACCGGGTTGCCGAGGAGTGCCGAATTTATCCTTATAGCAGGATTCAATCCAACCAATGGCTTCAAATGTAAAATTTTTGATTAAATCCAAAATTTAAACTCCCCTAATAAGGCCTCAGCTAAAAATGGGAACCTTAATCACATGCGCCTCATTGGTCAAACCTAACCTTCGAAAATCATCTTGCAAACACCGTTCTCTTCCCCTATTGTGGCGGCCATGAAAACACTTTTTAATTCAAATAAATTCAATATGTTAAAGCTTTTCACGGTCTTATCTACAATGATCTTTTCGCAAATTCTTACAGCCGCACCTCTTAAAGTGGGTTTGGTTCTCGATAAAGGGGGCAAAGATGATAAATCTTTTAACTCTGCGGCCTATGAAGGATCTACTCGAGCACAAAAAGATCTCGGCATTGAATTAAAATATGTAGAAGCCACAGATATTAATGCCATTCAAACACTTCATAAAAATTTCGCTCATAAAAATTTTGATCTCATCATTGGTGTGGGTTTTGCTCAGGTAGATGCTGTTAAAAAAGTAGCGGCGCAATTTCCGAAAGCAAAATTTGTAATAGTGGATGGCGAAGTGAACTCTGAAAATGTTCGCTCTCTTTTATTTGAGGAACACGAAGGTTCGTATTTAGTGGGTGCGATTGCAGCTCTTAAATCTAAAACTGGTAAAGTTGGATTTATCGGCGGCATGGACATTCCTTTAATCCGCAGATTTCAAATGGGTTTTGAAGCGGGTGCAAAAAAAATAAATCCTAAGGCCACAGTGTTTGCTAATTTTATTGGTGTCACTGGAGAATCTTGGAACAACCCACCTAAAGCTAAAGAGTTAGCTATCTCTCAATACACTCAAGGTGCCGATGTGATTTTTGTGGCAGCTGGAGCTTCAGGCTCTGGAGTTTTTGATGCTGCTGAAGAGCAAAAGAAATTTGCCATTGGTGTGGACTCTAATCAAAATTGGATCAAGCCAGGTTTAATATTAACCTCTATGTTAAAAAAAGTAGATGAAGCCGTTTATGACACCATTAAACTCACTCAAAGTGGTGCTTTTAAAGGTGGAGTGATGCGCTACGGATTACAAAATAAAGGCGTTGATTACGCTGTTGATAAATACAATGAAAAAGTTTTAACTGCAGACATTCGTAAAAAAGTGGATGAGTTAAAATCACAAATTATTTCTGGAAAAATCATTGTCCCAGATTACTACAAGAAAAATGTAAAATAATATGCAGAGCAATGAGTGGATCCTCGAACTCAAAAATATTTCTAAGAGCTTTGGCACCAACAAGGCAAATAAAGATATTCATTTAAAAGTTCGCAAGGGAGATATTCATGCCCTCATTGGCGAAAACGGCGCCGGCAAATCCACTCTTGTTAAAATTATTTTTGGATTGTATCAAGCTGACTCTGGCGAATTGATTTTTAAAAACCGCTCGACTGTTTGGAAAAACTCTGCAGAAGCCATGAAGTCTGGCATCGGAATGGTTCACCAGCACTTTATGCTTGGTGAGCCCTTTACGGCTCTTGATAATTTAATTCTTCATGACACCCACTTAAAATTAAATATCTTTGCACCCATTCCTCGTGAATCTCTCAAAAAAAATTACATTCAACAATGCAATGAAGTTGGATTTGAAGTCGATTTTGATCAAAAAATATCTGAAGTTCCGGTAGGGCTTCAGCAAAGAATCGAAATTCTAAAAGTCTTACAAAATTCTTCAGATCTTATTATCTTAGATGAACCCACAGCCGTGCTCACTCCTCAAGAAGTGAAAGAGTTTTTTATCACCCTTAAAAAACTCAAAGCTCAAGGTAAAACTATTTTAATCATCACCCATAAACTTAAAGAGGTCATGGCTCTTGCTGATCGTGCCACCGTGATTCGCCAAGGAGCTGTGGCTGGAGAAGTTGAAATCTCAAAAAGCTCTATTGAGGAACTCGCTTCGATGATGGTGGGTAAACATTTTGATTTTTCAAAATCTTATCCAAAATATTCCTACCCAGAAAAATCAGAACCCTCTTTAAAAATTAAAGATCTGATCAGAACAGATGCTCATAAAAAAACTTTACAAAATATTTCTATGCAAGTTTTTAAGGGCGAAGTGGTTGGCATTGCTGGGGTTGAGGGCAACGGACAATCTGAATTGATTAAAACTCTTTTAGGAATTCATGAATCCCACGAAAATCTTGTTGGTTCTATTGAACTTTTAAATCAAGAGATTCTGCACAAATCAACTGAAGAAATCCTTCAACAAGACATTGCCTATTTACCTGAAGATCGCTTGCATCAGGGTTTGTTGCTAGAATCAAATCTTGTAGATAATTTTTTTCTCACTCATCATCAAAAACCCACATGGATCAAAAATGGTTTGATCCAATGGAATTTGATTCGTGAACAATTACAAAAATTGCTGATTAAATTTGATGTTCGCCCAGCGACTTCACAAAATTTAGCAAAATCCTATTCAGGCGGAAACCAACAAAAATTTGTGATAGCCCGTGAGCTTTCTAAAAATCCAAAATTTTTATTAGCCACCCAACCCACTCGTGGTGTGGATATTGGGGCGATTCAATTTATCCATGATCAGATTATGGATTTTAGAGATAAAGGTTGCGCAGTTCTTTTGATTTCTTCTGAGTTGGATGAATTGCTTAAACTTTCGGATCGGATTTTAGTTCTCTTTGACGGAAAAATCGTGGGTGAGTTTAACAAAGAAAACTTTAATGAGTTTGAAATCGGAAAACTCATGGGCGGAGCCCTATGATTCATTTAATTCAATTTAAAGAACGCATGATTAAAATTTTAGAGCCTTCCATCGGCTTTATAGTGGGTGTGATGATTGGTCTCGCTCTCACCGCCTTTGCTGGCGAAAACCCTCTAAATGTTTTGCACATTTTAATTAAAAGCTCTTTGGGCTCCAACTATGATATTGGACTGACGCTTTCTTACACAGCTCCCTTAATATTTTCGGGTCTCAGTGTGGCTTTGGCTTTTCATGCGGGGATGTTTAATATTGGATCTGAAGGCCAATTAACGATGGCTGTTCTTGCAGCCACTCTTGTGGGAGTGACGTTTCCGCAAGTGCCCTTTCCCTTGGCTCCTTTATTGGCTTTGATCGCTGCGATTGTGGCTGGTGGAATTTGGGGAGGCATCGCTGGCTACTTAAGAGCTTATCGGGGATCTCATGAAGTGATTGTCACTATCATGTTAAATTTTATAGCGGCTGGTTGGAGCAGTTATATTGTACTTTATAAAATTCCAAATCCGCTTTCACAAAATCCCGAAAGTCAAATTGTGGGATCAGGATATCTAATCAAAGAGATGGATCCAATTGCTAAAATGTTTCCAGACACTCCTGCAAATATCTCGATTTTATTTGCCATTCTTTTATGTGTCCTTGTTTGGTTTATTTTAAAAAATACTAAATTGGGTTTTCATATAAAAGCTGTGGGACAAAATGAAGTGGCCGCTCAATATGCTGGGATTTCTGCAAAAAGAATTAGATTTTTAGCTTTAGTTTTTTCAGGAGCTCTTGCTGGATTTGTGGCTCTCAGCGAGGTCATGGGAAGCAGTGGACAATTTAGAATTGGATTTTCTCCTGATTATGGATTTATGGGAATCGCCGTAGCTTTGATGGCTCGCAATCACCCTCTTGGTGTGATGGCTTCAGCTTTTTTGTTTGGAGCACTTCATAAAGGAACTTCAGATTTAGATATGGAAACTGCCACCATTACGAGGGACTTTTCTAAAATTCTTCAAGCTGTGATTATTCTCTCAGTTTCTGCTCATGGTTTATGGAGCCTCAAAAAGTGGCGCTCTGACAAAAATAATTTAAAAAAAGACGTTCTTCAAAAAGGGGGTGAGCATGAGTGATTTATTAATTGTGGCTCTCCTTATGGGCACACTTCGCATGAGCACTCCTCTGTTATTAACTGCTATGGGCGGTTTATTAAGTGAACGCAGTGGTGTGGTGAATATTGCTCTTGAAGGCTTTATGTTGGTCGGCGCCTTTACGGGAGCCGTTGCCGGATATTATTTTAAATCCGCTTGGATGGGATTTTTGGCGAGCATGATTTTTGGTGGCTTGATAGCCGCTTTGTACTCTCTCTTTGTGATCAAATTAAAAGCTGATCAAATTGTAACAGGCACAGCTATTAATCTTTTTGCCGCAGGTGTGGCCCCTTTTATTTCTAAAATATTATTTAACAGCACAGGTTCCACTCCGAGTTTAGAATTAGCTCAACGATTTGTTTACGAACCGATTGTGATAGCTATTTTAGTGACAGGCTTTGTTTATTATCTTTTAGAAAAAACAAAAGCTGGTTTGTGGATTTCATTTGCAGGCGAACATCCTGAATCTCTGCTCACAGCTGGAGTGCACCCCAATAAAATACGTTACTTCAGCGTGATTGCTAGCGGAGTTCTTGCGGCCATGGGAGGCGCTTCATTAAGTTTATTTCTTGCCTCCTCGTATTCACCCATGATGTCGGGTGGTCGTGGCTTTATGGCTTTAGCTGCGGTTATATTTGGCAAATGGAAACCTCTTCCAACTGCGGCTGCTTGTTTATTTTTTGGTTTTACAGATTCGTTGCAAATCAGATTGCAAGGAGTGGCCATCGGTGGATTTATAATCCCTGTGCAATTTATTCAAATTCTTCCTTATTTAGTGACGATCTTAATCCTAAGTGGTTTTTTTGGAAAAAGTCGGGCCCCTAAATCGCTCAGTAAAATTTTTGAAACTTAATTGTTTTCACTCTTCACAAAAGGTTTCCTTATGTTGAACAAATCATTTCTTTCTCTTTTTTCGTTTTTAATTTTTTCTGCCACCATTTTGCAATCACCTGCCGGATGGACATGGAGTCATCGTGGGCATGCTTCCATTTGCGAAGCCGCCGTGTTTTTATTAAAAGAACCTGTGCTCAAAGAGTATTTGCAAAATCGTCCACAAATGATGGGTCACCTTTGCAATGTGCCAGACATTTACTGGAAGAGCCTTGGTCCTGATGTGAATAAAAATGGCAACCCGACTCACTTTATCAATCCTGATATCGTTGGCCTTAAAATTAAAGATGTTCCATCTGATTACAAAACTATTTTAGAAAAATACACAGGCACTGATAATCAATTTAAAAAGGGTGCTAAGATTTATTCTATTCCTAATGAGTTTGGTTCAATCTGGTGGAGAGCGGATCAATTTGTTAAAAGAGCAGGGAACTTAGCAGAGACTTTTGCAAAGGCCACTCCTCCTGCAAATTCCAAAGAAGAACAAGATGAGAATCTTTTATTTAATAAAACGGCTCTTGATTTTATCATCAATATTGGGGTGCTTGGTCACTATGTGGGAGATGCGGCCCAACCAATCCATAACACCTCTGATTATGATGGATACGAGGCTAAACACGGTGGGATTCATGGCTACTTTGAAGAAATCTGCGTAGGATTTTTAGAAGCGGATCTTGTCGGTCAAATTGTTAAAACTGCCAAATCTTTTAAAAAGGAAAGTTTTTTAATTGCTCCAACGACTGTCGAAAAAATGAGAGCTCTCAGCTTGCTTTCAGTTCAAGACATTCCAAAAATTTATAAATTAGATGTGCTCGTAAAACCTTCAGAGATTAATAAAAATAGCGGAATGGAAATCAAAACTCCAGCCGTAAGAAAAGACACTTCTAAAACAGCTCAAAAAATGGCTCCACTCATCACTCAAGAAATGGCCAGAGCGGCTTCTTTATTGGCACAACTTTGGGACACAGCCTATGTGAATGCAGGAAGACCAAAGTTTAATCTTTATAAGAGCTATAAATATCCATTCACTCCAGAATTTATAGCCCCTGATTATGTGGCTTTAGAAAATAAAACCAATTTAGATAATAAAAATAAAGCTGAAGTTAAAAAAGAAACTGAAGCTCCTTCAGTTTCTAAATAACACTTTTTAGTTTATTGACTTAATTGCTGAGTGGTTTCTAAAATCCATTCAGAAAATGCTGGAACAGAAGTGTAAGCTCCCATTTGAGCACAGCTTCTGTCTCCCCAACTAGTCACTCCAATCACACTCACTGGCTCACCATTATGGCTTGGCAAATAGGCTGGGCCACCTGAATCACCACTGCATGCGCTGTGATTGCCAATGTTTTTATAAGTAAATTGAGCAGTTGTGATAGATGGATTATCTACACTCACGCTCACTTTCATTAACTGAGTCGCACGCACAAAACGTGGTTGCGTGCTTGTCACTCCAAAGCCCACAAGATCAACAACTAAACCCGGCTGTAAAATCTCTTTATCAGTTACAACTTGTGCTGGATGAGCTGTTTCAGGAGCCGCTTCATCAAGTTCAAGAATAGATAAATCCTGCATTGGCTCTTTCATCGCACGACGAACAGAATCTACTTTGTATTCTGGATGAACAACCACTCTCACGACTTTTCTAAAAACAACTTTAGAGTCGTTTGTTGATTTCACCACATCAGAACCAAATCCTACATAAACATATTGTTTTAATTCTTCGACTGACATCTCTTGCATTTTAGAAAAATCCGCAAAGCAATGACCCGCAGTTAAAACAACTTTTGGAGCAATCAAAGTTCCAGTACAAAAATTAGAAACATCTGGTTGAGTTCTTCCAAAATACAAATCAACTGTAGAAGCTCTGTAAGGATCATCCTGTTGAACAGCCTCTCCCCCAATAATGCGGCTAGATAAAAAGCTTTGAGAAACTTCAGTAATTTGCTGAGCCACGCGATGAGCTTGGCCACAGCCTGCTAATAAATTAAGAATGAATATTAAATTAAAAAACGATGCTACTTTAGGTAGACGATTAAATAGTCGACTCTTGTTCATGGATCCCCCCTCTGAAATCGTTAGAACATTGATCTTTTGAATTTCTTACACGGCCTAATGTAGACAAGAAAAGATCAAAGAATCAATCATTAAGAGAGGGCTTAAGTTTATTTAAGATTCTTTGATCTGCTTTTTATTAAAAATATAAAAAATTAAAGATGAGATTCGAGCCATTTTTTAATGAGCGGCATCTCTTGTTGTTCAAATGTATGTCTTTTATTGAGTTCAATCCAATTCACGTTAAGACCCGCTGATTGAAGCTTTCTCACGCCAAAACGAGTGGTTTCAATTGGTAAAATTTTATCTTTAGTGCCATGAGTAAATAACCAAGGTGTGTTTTTGTTTTTTGAGTTTAATTGATTTTTCCATCTTGAGAAAAAATTAAAATATCCACTCACACCAATCACACCTGCTAATTTTTTAGGATAATGTAGTGCTAAATCAGCCCCCACTAAGCAGCCTTGTGAAAAACCAAAAATAAAAATATTTTCTGATTTCCAACCTTGCTCTTCGAGTTGCTCTAAAAGAAGCAATAATTTAGCCCGAATAGATTGAACTCCATGACTTAAATAAGGAGGCTCTCCATACCAGCTAAAACCTTTTTGAAATTTTTTAGGCGCATTCAACAAAAGGAAGTTAATATTCTTCACTTCTAATTCTTCATTAATTTTCAGGAAGGGTTTTAAACTATCACCTCTTCCATGCAAGACAATCATCAGTTTATCTGATGGCTTGGCTGCAGGAATACAGTCATATTTAAAAAGATCGGTATGAATCATTTTGCGCCCCCAAAGTTTGAACATTGCAATCTAAATACCGCACTAAAAAGGCCATGTCTTGCTCCTCACTGTTGATCTTTTCAACAGAGGCGGTCGCAAGAGTTGGGCTCCCCTTTTTAAGGCAAAGATCAAAGCCTTGAATTGTCTCATTTTGAGACAATTCTGCAGCTGGCGCCTTAATTATAGGGGCTTTAAGTGGGTGATAATAACTATCTTCTTCTCTAAAATTCTCGATATTTGAAACCCCCAGAACAAGCTCTGGAATGGTGGGAAGCTCAATTTGCGGAGAGATTCCCACTAACTGAGGAGAGGTTTTATCTGACAAATAGTAAAAACCTTGAGTTCTAAAAGCAGCTATTTTTTTATGAGATTTCCAAATCTCACCCTCTTGAAAGGACCCTTTTCCAAAAGTTCTTTGCCCCATCAAAACGGCTCCCTGACTGATTCTTAAAGAACCCGCCACAAGCTCCGCCGCACTCGCAGTTCCTGCATTGATCAACACCCCGAGTGGACCATCATAAAGCTGTGGCCCTTTAGCATAAAAAGATTCAGGAGGTTTTTCATTATCCAAGTAATGGACCTCGTAAGTCTTTTCATTAGGTTTTAAAAAGATTCCTAAAAAGCAAGAAGCCTCTTCTAAAGACCCCCCAGAATTATCACGCAAATCAATAATCACTTTACGGACCTGTTTTAGATTAAATGAATTAATCACTTCTTTAGTTTGATCACAAACTCCAATAGAAAACTTATCAATTGATAAAAGTCCCACTGATGGATTTTTAGCTAATACATGTCCTTCAACAGCTTTATAATTAAAGATCTTTTTTTCTAAAGTGACTTTAAAAAACTTACTTTCAACAGAAGGCAGTTCTTTTAAAGTTGTACTCTTTTTAGCAAGAGCAAGCCCTGATTTTGGAGCTACAGAAACCCATCTTCGCAATTCTAAATGCAGGGGCTTCGTGGTTAGTTTGACTTTTTCTTGAAATTTTCTGAGTGACCATTGATGAGTATTTTCACCATCAACCGTTAAAATAAGATCATCTCTTTGGAGATTTCTAAATTCAGCTGGAGAATTTTTAAAAACTTTTTGAACGACTAAGCCCATTGTGGTTTTTTTCAAAACAAGCCCTAATGATTGGGATTGATTTTCGGCAGTACCGATTGTTTGTTTATAATAATCTAGTGGAATTATATATGAATGAGGATCTATTGAGATCGACCAAAAACCATTGATCAGGGCGGCCTTCATTAAATTGAGTTGACCTTCTGTATTCTTAATATTTTTTCGAGAGAGAAGATCTTTACTAGTGAGAGCTTCCCAAATTTTATCAAAATATAAAGAATCTTGGGGGTGCTTTTTTTTCCAGACTGCCCACTCTGTGACCATCTTTTTTTCGTGAGCAAATTCTTCGTTGGGATACATGCTGCGCAAGCCCTGTTCTAAATCTAATATCATATCTAATTTTGAGGCTGCATAAGAGACCCCGTTAAGACAGGCTAAAAATTGATTGTCAGTAGACCCACATTTTTGATTTTTAAGAATGTCATTTACAATCGAATCTGGAATAGGAGCATTTGTCCATGCATCTTCTATATTAATATTTTCTCTCTTTTGATAATGAGAAAAAATTTCAGAAACTACCAAAGGAGCCACAAAAATAAATACCAAAAGTGCCACGAGCCAACGATTTTTAAGGCCTGATGACCTCACCGTCTGACTTTGATCTTTTGTTGTTTCCTCAGCTGTTATCATTTTATTCCAAATCAACTTATGTTGCTCGTTCTGTATATTTCCTGGAATGAGTACATGAGCAAGTTCCATACCCAGAATGGAACCTGTGAAATCCTCTTGATATGACTCAGAGATTTAAAATTTTGGGGCTTTTGGGGAGGTGGATATTGTAGAATTTTCCCTCTCTCAATTAGGGCGAATTTTCACGTTGATTAAAACATAGCCACTCTCTGTTATAACAAACTTAGTCAATTGATTGTTGAAAAAAAGACAGGTAGGCTGCTCTCACTATGATTATTGTAACTGGTGCAAATGGATTTATTGGAAGTGCGATTGTTTGGCAGCTGAATCAACAAGGCTTAAAAGACATCGTTTGTGTAGACACTGTTTCTTTAGAGCAACGACCTGAGTTGTTAAAAAAATATGCTTATAAGAAATTTTTACTAAAAGACGAAATCTGGGATTTTTTAAGAACTCCAGAAGCAAAAAATCAAGTTGAGTGGATCATCCACATGGGCGCTTGCTCTGATACCACTGAAACCAACGCTGAGTTTTTATGGGAAAACAACACTGAATACACTCAACGACTTTGGGAGTGGTGCACCACTCATCAAAAAGGATACATCTACGCAAGTTCTGCAGCCACTTATGGTGCTGGAGAATTAGGCTTTCATGACTCCCTTGATTCAGAACAATTAAGACCCCTCAATCTTTACGGCGAATCTAAAGTTAAATTTGATCGTTGGGCGCGTCGCCAATCGACCACACCAAAACATTGGTACGGTCTTAAATTTTTTAATGTTTATGGTCCCAATGAATATCATAAAAATCACATGGCCAGTGTGGTGTTTAAATCTTTTCATCAAATTAAAGATAAAGGCGAAGTTGGACTTTTTAAATCTTATAAATCTGAATACAAAGATGGTGAGCAACTCAGAGATTTTGTATACGTCAAAGATATTACAAATTGGATTTCAGAACTCATGACTAAAAAACCAAAGAGCTCTATTTACAATATGGGTTTTGGAAAATCACGTTCATGGTTAGATTTAGCTCGTGGAGTTTTTAGTGCACTTAATAAAACTCCCTCTATCAAATGGCTAGAGATGCCCGACAGTATTAAAAATCAATATCAGTACTTTACAGAAGCCAATATGGATCAATGGAAATCCTCAGGAATGAGCGATCCAAAATGGCCGCTTGAAAAAGCGATTAAAGATTATGTCCAAAATTATTTATTAAAAGACGATTCCTACTTGTAAGCAGCATGGTTCAAATCAGAAAGGATGAGCATGGATAAACAAAGCACGGATACGCTTCCCCAGCATTTACAAAAGTATATTGTTTCTCAAAACTACGAGAAATACACTCCTGTTGATCAGGCAGCCTGGAGATTTGTTCTCAGACAGCTCACTCATTTTTTATCAACTCATGCTCACGAGTGCTATTTGGACGGACTTAAAAAAACAGGAATTAGCATTGATACCATTCCTAAAATTTCTGATATCAGTGCAAAAATAGAAAAATTCGGCTGGAAAGCTCTTCCGGTCAGTGGATTTATTCCACCGGCTGCGTTTATGGAATTACAAGCTCTCAGTGTTTTACCAATTGCTTCTGATATGAGATCCATCAATCATATCATGTACACACCGGCTCCTGATATTGTTCACGAAGCCGCAGGACATGCTCCTATTTTAGTGAACGAAGAATTTGCTCAATATTTAAAAAATTACGCTCAAGTGGCACGTAAAGCCATCATTAGCAGCGAAGATCTTAATCTTTATGAAGCGATTCGCCTACTTTCTGATGTCAAAGAAAACCCAACTTCTTCAAAACAAGATATTGTTCAAGCAGAACAAAATCTGCAGAACGTGATTAAAGAAATTAGCTTTGATTCTGAGGCCACACTTTTAGGAAGAATGAATTGGTGGACTGCTGAGTACGGATTAATTGGTGATTTAGAAAATCCAAAAATCTTTGGAGCTGGATTGCTATCTTCTGCTGGTGAATCCAAAGAATGTTTAAAACCTCATGTTAAAAAAATTCCACTGACTGTGGATTGCATTAAAACAAGTTACGATATCACAGAGCCTCAACCTCAACTTTTTGTGACTCCTAATTTTGCTCATTTAACAAAAGTTCTTGAAGATCTCGCTGATATGATGGCTTACAGAAGAGGCGGCAAAGAAAGCCTTGATAAAATGATCGAGGCAAAAACTGTGAATACAGCTGTTCTTAATAGCGGTTTACAAATAAGCGGAAAACTCATCAGTTACATCATTGATGAAAAATCAAAAGAGCCTGCTTACTTAAAATTTGAAGGTCCTTGCCAACTCAGCGTAAATGATCATCAACTTCCTTACCATGGCGTGAGCACTCATGCTCATGGTTTTGGCTCTCCATTAGGATATCTTAAAGGATCTCAAAAATGTCTTTCACTTTATACCTCTGCTGAATTAGAGGCTGCTGGAATCAAATTTGGCAACACTGTTAAATTAGAATTTAGCTCGGGTGTTTTTGTTGAAGGAACTGTGACTCAATTAACTTCTGATAAAAACCTCATGCTCGTGAGCTTTAAAGATTGCAAAGTCACTTTAAAGGGAATGATTCTTTTTGATCCTGCATGGGGTGCTTATGATATGGCAATTGGATCTCAAGTGACTTCTGTTTTTGGAGGCCCAGCGGATCGCCTGGCTTATGGCTCAACTTCTGATTTTGTGGCAGCTCGTGTGACTCAACCTAAATTTACTGATGCAGAAAAAAAGCTTCATCAGCTTTATCAACGAGTGCGCGAAATGAGAGAGAATTTAAATTTAGTAAAACAAAATTTTAATCTTCACATGGCAGAAAAAACCAGTGAATTAATCGTGACTACGATGGCACAACTGGACCAAGAGTTTTCAAAGGACTGGCTCTTGCGTTTAGAAATTTACGAACTCTTAGAAGTTTACAATATGAATCCAACAGAAAAGGACAGGATTCATAAACAACTTCTAGCATTGGCTGAAACAGATCCTTCACAAAAAGCGAGTATTTTTGAAGGGCTCTCATTAGTCGGAAAAATTTAATGGTCCCATGAATAAAAATACTGTGAGTAAACTTTTTGAAGTGCATGTAGTTCTCGTTAAATCTATTTATCCAAGTAATATTGGAGCGAGCGCAAGAGCCATGACTAATATGGGGGCTAAGAATTTAATTCTCATCAGCCCTCAATGCGAAGTCGACTACTCTGCTCAGCAGGCGGCTGCCTCTGGGCAAGATCCTCTTCAAAACAGAAAAGTTTATGCAACCTGGGACGATTTTTTTAATAATGAACCTGAAGGCATTCGCTTGGCACTCACTGCAAGAGATGGCAGAGGTCGTGCCGTTCAAGATTTAGCGACCACTTTGCAATGGCTTGAAAAAGAACATCCTCTTTTTGACACTTCTGAAGAAGAAGTAACAACTCCGCAAGAAGCACCTATTCCGATTTATTTATTTTTTGGACCAGAAGATTGGGGACTTAGTCGCGAAGATTTAGATCTTGCACATTACTGTTGTTCGATTCCTACTTTTGGAAACAACACTTCTCTAAATTTAGGACAAGCTGTTCTCTTAGCACTTTTTGTTTTGAGATCTGAATGGGGCGGAGATCGCACTCAATTAGAAGGTCAGCAAGTGGCTCGTAATTCAGAATCACCTGCGCAAGCCTTAGGAGTGTTCCCAGAAGAAACTCTTAAAGAATGGCTGATCACGTTGGGATTTAGTTTAGATAAAAAGAAAACCAATGTGTACACGGTTTTAAAAAGAATGATCTTGCACAATGTTCCCACTCCCAAAGAGGTGAACATGCTAGAAACAGTTCTTCAACAAACCATTCGCAAACTTAAAAATAAAAACTAAAAAATTAAGAAGACAACTCTTTAGTGAGTTGTTCTTCGCGCTCATGAACTTGCTTTAACTCAAAATTAAGTTGATGCAATTCTTCGCTAAGTTTTAAGCCCTCATCCGAGAGTTGGGCGATTTGTTGAGGTTGATCGCTTAGGATTTCAATCTGTTGATTAAGGGATTCTAATTTTTGATGAAGCTCTTTGCGTTGAGAGCTGAGTTCTTTAGTGATGGCTTTAATATCTTCTAAACTCAAAACATCTAAACTCAAGCGACTTTCAAAATCTTTGATTCTTTCTTGAGTGTTCAGAATTTGATCCGAAAAAGTGGCGTCTTCAACAAATTCCTCTCCGATTAAACCTTTCCAAAATAACTGCCACTCTTTTTTAAAGGTTTTTGCTTTTGAACTATTACTACTCGTACCATCATCCATTTTTTAATCTTCCTGTTATCAATATATCAGAGCCTAAAATCTTAAACTTGGGCTGCTTTAAGACTAAACGCTCTTGCATAGAGTCAATTCCAAACGCTTCCGTCCAAGATTTTCCACTCTCACTTCCTAAGATGAGTGGCCCTTGAAATAAGTAAAGGCGGTTCACAAGATTTTCTTTTAATAATTTTGAAATCGTGTGCGCTCCACCCTCTACGAGAATTGATTTTACGCCTAAAGTCCATAACTGGGCAAAAGCTTCGTTGAGATCCAGACCTTGATCAAGCTCCCCTGATTTAACTTCTCCAGCTGCAATAAGATTTATTTTTTGAAAAGCAGACTGATCTAATTTTTGTCGCCAATTTGAAATTTGATTTTTAGCGACAATAAAAAATAAGTTTTGAGATTCATGCACTTGAGTTAAATTCACAGAATTTTTATTTTCTAAAATTTTTTCTAAAACTCTTCCCGAACGATCAATCACAATCACTTTATTTTTTTTATCTGCAAAATCTGGATGGCGAATATCTAAAGAGGGATTATCAATTAAAACAGTTTGCGACCCCACAAGAGTGGCATCATGACTGCCTCGTAAAAAATGTCCAAATAATCGTGCTTTTTCTCCGGTGATCCATTTGCTCTCTCCTGTTTTAAGAGCTAATTGACCATCTAAGCTCGAAGCCACTTTGACAGAAATAAAAATTTGATGTTGGGTAAAGTTCCACAAAAAATGTTCGCACACTTCTTTGAGTTCATCTTTAAAATGAGTCCATTCAATGGCCTCAATACCAGCATCTTTTAAAATTTGCGCCCCAGCTCCAGACACTAAAGGATTGGGATCAGTTAATCCATAAGTCACCGATTTAAGAGGAAATTGCTTGAGCATTTTAGCACACGAGGGAGTTTTACCTTCGTGCGCGCAGGGTTCTAAAGTAACAAAAACTTGAGCTCCACGCAATTCTTTGGGTTGGAGTTTTTTTACGGCATGAACTTCTGCATGAGGTCCACCATACTGAGCATGGTAACCACTTGCTAAAAATCCATTTTGTGAATCTAAAATCACACAACCCACAAGAGGATTGGGGCTTACGCGCCCAGCTCCTCTTTTAGCTTCTTGAATGGCTAAGAGCATGGCCTCATCAGAGGTGAGTTTATCACCTCGCTGAGGATTTTTAATCACTTCATCCATGATTTCCAATAATCACCCACTTCAACATTTGTTAACGGTTGGTCCACTTTTAAGGGACTCCAAGTATCAATCATCACGGCATACTCATCCGTGTGAGTTTTAGCATCCACATTTTTAAAAGCCTTTGGATGAGGTCCATGCGGAAATCCAGCAGGATGCAATGTCAGCATTCCTGCGTGCAAGTTATCTCGGCTAAAAAAGTTTCCGTCGTGATAAAAAAGCACTTCATCGTAATCAATATTTTGATGATAGAACGGAACTTTGAGAGCATCTTTATCTGTTTCAAATGGACGCGGCAAGAAAGTGCAAACCACAAATCCATTAGCAACAAATGTAGTATGAGCAGATGGTGGTAAATGCACACGAGCACTTAACATCGGCATCATATCATCCACGTGCAAAGTAAACGGAAAGAAATCACCTTTCCAACCTACTGTATCGTAAACACATGAGTTGTAAAAAAACTTAGTGAGTTCATCACCACGTTTGACCCAAATTTCTTTAACAGAAGTTTGAGTTTGTTTTTTTACATCATTTAACAAATCAAGATCTGGTTTTCCAAAACAAGCAGGATCATAAAAGGCGTTTCTTCCAACCATGCCTCGCTCTGGTTCTTTATAAGCAGAGGTGCGAGATTCAATCACAATAAATTGTGTTTCTTCTGCAAACAAAAAAGTATGGTGCACACATTTTGGAATATTAACGTAGTGACCTCTTCTAAAATTTAACAATCCGTACTCAGTTAAAATTTGACCTGAGCCTTTATGACAAAAATAAAGAGTGTCGCCATCAGCATTTCTAAAAGCTCTTTTTTTGCTTTCGCTTTGAGGCGCATCCCAATAATTGTAGATCGAACAATCATTGTTATACATCATACGCTGCCACTCTCCGTAAAGATGTGGCATCTTAACAGCATCATATAAATGAGGTTTTAAGTTACCTTCAATAGCGTTCCAACGAGTTGAGGGCTCAGGCTTTATGAGGTGAGAAACTTGACCAAAAAAACCTTTTCGTCCGTGCTCTTCTTCAAACATTCCCTCGGGAATTCCTTTGTGTCCTTGCGTGGTGTGTTTTCCTTGTGAATATTGAAACATAAACTCTCCTCATCTCGTTGGTAACATCAGTGATGATAAATAATAATTCTTTTAAATTAGAGATATCCGCGATCTTTTTGATCTCTTTCAATCGCATCAAAAAGGGCTTGAAAATTTCCTTCACCAAAACCAAAATGGTTTTTTCTTTGAATCACTTCAAAAAAGATAGGGCCAATTAAATTTTTAGTAAAAATTTGCAAGAGGTATCCATCATGATCTCCATCCACTAAAATCGCTTTGCTTTCTAAAGTGTGAACATCTTCAGAAACATTTGGTAAACGATCTTTAAGCATCGCATAGTAAGTGTTTGGTGGTGGAGTTAAGAACGGAACTTCAGTGGCTCTCATTAAATCCATTGTTTTTAAAATATCTGGAGTGAGAAGAGCTAAATGCTGAATGCCTGATCCTTTATATTCCTCGAGGTACTCCTGAATTTGAGATTTTCCATCAGCAGGCTCATTGATTGGCACTGAGAATTTTCCGCAAGGTGAGCGCATCACTTTAGAATAAAGTCCTGTCGCTTTTCCTTTAATATTAAAATAACGAGTTTCGCGGAAGTTAAAAACGTTTTCATAAAAGTCAGCCCATTTTTGCATTTCACCGCGAGGAACATTGTTTGTAAAATGATCCACGATCGTAAAACCATAACCTGCAACTGTTCCAGGTTTTTGAGCTTCTTTAAAAATGCCGCCGTAAAGTTGTTTTTCACAAGTTTCATCAATAAAATAAATAAGTGATTCACCAATTCCATAAACTGCAAAAAATGGAAATTGACCTTTTTGTTCCACAGTTCCGTTGTAAGGTTGAGCTCCTCTTGCTACGGCTGTTTTAAATGCGTGTTCTGCATTTTTAACTTTAAAACCCGTTGAGCAAATGGCTGGTCCATGCATTTGTGCAAATTCTTTTGCAAAAGTTTTTGGTTCGCAATTAAGAACAAAATTAATTTCACCTTGTTGATAGAGGTAAATTTCTTTACCAGCAACTTGAGAGGTTTTTTTAAAACCCATTCGAGAAAAAAGACTTTCTAAATAACCTTTATCTGGGCCGGTAAACTCAACAAAATCTACACCATCAATTCCACATGGATTGCTATTCGCTTCAGTTTGCATTTAAACCTCTCCGTATTCTTTGAGTAAAGTATGAGCCCCTACTCTAAAACGAAGATTACAAAACTTGCAAACATTTCATCACATCAAGTCATAGGTATTTAAGCCCTTTTTGGGCCTTTTTATAGCTCAGGGGAGGTTGGATCTTCGCGGTTTAATTTGAGGTCAGAATAAAACTTTAAAACCTGTGGATCCACAGAAATGGATTTTGAGTTCCATCCCAATAACTTAAGCCCACTAGGCTGACTCAAGCGTGAGAGGGCCACATAAGCGTGTCCTGGCTCCCAAAGTCTTCTTAAATCGACCCACAAATTATCCAGAGTGGCCCCTTGAGATTTATGAATGGTGGTTGCATAGGCAAGTCTTAACGGAAAGTTAATCACCGAAGCCAAAGTATTGCCCTCGGCATCCTGCAAACCAAACTGAACTTTTTCGACTTCAATCAAACGACCCCGAGATTTTTCGATTCGGATTTTATCGGGAGCAATTTCAACCACCGTGCCCCGTGTTCCATTCACCCAACGATAAGCGGGATCATTTTGTAAAAGCATGACCTGACACCCCTCTTTAAGTGTGAGGCAATCCGGAAGGGGAGAGTTTTTCTTAAGAATTTCAATATGTTTGGCACTTCCTAAAAACAGGGAGTGCGAGGTAAACGAAGGTTTTTGAATTTGCTCTAATTTTTTATTATTAAGTTGATCCGCTTGTTCGCGACGAGGAAACAAACGAATGCTTTCGTCTTCGTCGTTATGAACACAGATTTTGCTATTTAAAAATTCCATGACTTCTTTATCAACGTGGCCGATGCGGATTTTACCAAGAATTTTTAAAAAGTGATCGTCATCCACTCTTTGATTGTGATGCAATTCTACAACAGAGAATCCTGTTTTATGCCAAACATCGTGAGTAAAACTCCAGTCTCTTTGTGCGGTTTTTGTAACTGGAGGGAGCTGCGCAAAATCACCCACGGCAATCACTCTCATCCCTCCCCACGGAAGATTGGAGTTACGAGCAAAACGGGCGAGGGATTCTGCAACGGCCAGAGTTTCTCCAGGAATCATCGAAATTTCATCCAGAATAAATCCCTCAACCTTGCGTAAGCGACTGATAACACGACTGTCTAAGCAGACACGTTCAAAAGTGGCTTTAGGGCCCCCCTCTAAAATGCCGATGCCAAAAAAACTATGAAAGGTGCGCCCACCAATCAAAACAGCGGCAGCACCGGTGCTTGCCAAAACAGGAGTTTCTTTAGTGTTAATTTGGTAAGTGTATTTTTTAATTAAAAAGCTTTTACCGCTCCCTGCTCCTCCGGTTAAAAAAACATTTTCTCCCGAATGAAGAATATCCAACCCTTTTTGTTGTTCGATGGTGAGTTGGTTAGGTTGAGCAAATTGCATAGTTTACTTTCTTTTTAAAAATAAAAATTCAGATTTTTTTTAAATCTCTTCATTAAAATTCAAATGTTTTCAATTAGTTTTCATTGAAACTAAATGAATTCTATCGAATCACCTACTTAGGAACAATTTTAATTGCACTTGAGTATTTGTATTTAAGTTGGTGCTGTGCGTATATCAGATCCAAAGGGCATAAGGTAGCCTTAAATAGACTAATTAATACCTGCGAGAGTACGCGCAATGGGGAGGCTTCATGGAGTTAGAAAATTTAAATCACCAAACCGAAAAGACAATTACATTTGAATCAAAAGAAGAGAATCTTTATTTTGAAAATGTGTTTGATATCGAACCTAAAGAATTAAGCACGAAAATGAATCAAGTGAGAATTATTGATGTGAGACAACCAGAAGAATTTTCTGGAGAGTTGGGTCACATTCCAAAAGCTCAATTGATAGTTTTAGATACTATTTCAGAAAAAATCCACACTCTTTCAAAAGAGGAAACCATTGTATTTGTTTGCCGCAGTGGAAGTCGCTCAGCTCGCGCCACTTCTTATGCCGTTCAAAACGGCTTCACTCATGTGTACAATTTAAAGGGTGGCATGATTTTGTGGAATGATCTCCACTTAATCACAGAAGCTTAATCTCTCCATTCTCAAATTTAATTAATCATTAACACAGTTAAGGAATCCTTAAACTATGAATCCACGCGTTTATGTGAATAGAACTTTAAACATGAAAAGAATCAAATACATTGGACTTGATATGGACCACACTTTGGTTCGTTACAATTCTGAAAACTTTGAAAAGCTTTCTTTTTCAATCATGGTTGATAAGTTAGTCACTAACAAAGGTTACCCAGATACTCTTCGCTCCTTAGAATTTAAATATGATCTCGCTATTAGAGGTCTTGTGATCGATCGTAAAAAGGGCAATATTTTAAAACTCAACAGACACTCTGCGATTCGTGCGAGTCAACATGGTCTTCATCCGATTGATTTTAAAATTCAAAATAAACTTTATAAGAGCACTTATATTGATTTAAATGACCCTGAGTACTTACCAGTAGACACCACATTTTCTATTTCATTAGCTACGTTGTTTTCACAAATCGTGGAACTTAAAAACACAGACAAAACTCATACGTATCCTGATTACTCTGTGATTGCTGATGATGTGCTTTATGTTTTAGATGAGTCTCATCGTGATGGCAGCCTAAAAGACACGGTTAAAAAAAATCTTTCTCATTATATTTTGAAGGAAGAAAACGTGGCCTTGGGTTTAGAAAAATACAAACGTCATGGTAAAAAGATTTTTGTGTTAACGAACTCAGATTATTTTTACACAAAACTTTTACTCGATTACGCGATCAATCCTTTTTTAAAAGATCACAAAAGTTGGTCAGAACTTTTTGAATTAGTGATCACGAGTGCCGAAAAACCAAGATTCTTTCAAGGGGATTCTAAGTTTTTAAAAGTGAATTCTGCTGATGGAACCATGACCAACTTGTACGATAAATTATCTCCTGGTATGTACCAAGGGGGTTGTGCTTCTAAGTTTACCAAAGATTTAGATCTTCAAGGGGATGAGATTCTTTATATTGGGGATCATATTTACGGTGATATCTTACGTTTAAAAAAGGATTGCAACTGGCGTACAGCAATGGTGATTGAGGAGCTCGACACTGAAATTCAAAGAAATAAAATTGCTGAGCCTACTAATAATGAAATCGAACTCCTTATGAAAAAAAAGGAGCCTCTTGAGGACGAGCTCACAGAGCTGATGACTTTGCGTTTTGAAAAAAGCGCTCCTGTGGATGAAGCCAAAGTGGACGAGTTGCAAAAAACAACTTCTGAGATCGATGCACATATTAGCCAACTGATTAAAAAACAACAATCTCTTTACAATCCTTATTGGGGCCAATTGATGAGATCGGGTAATGAAGAGAGTTATTTTGCTTATCAAGTGGATCGTTATGCATGTGTTTACATGACTAAGATTTCTGATATTTTTGCGCTTTCTCCGCGCAGTTATTTTAGATCTCCTCGTAAACCTCTTTCTCATGAGATTGAGTCTTAAATATGTTGGAGACACTCAAAAAAGAGCCGTCCTCAGTTGCAACTGTAACGGCTCTGACTTTACCCCTTCTGGCGGATTATTTAGATTTTAGATTGTATCTTTTGGATTATTATAATTACCGAAGAGAGCAATCTAAGAAGGATGTGCGGGTTTATAGTTATGGGATGTTTGCATCGGCTGCCAACATTAAGTCTCCTCATTATTTAAAATTGATTATTGAGGGCCAACGCAATCTTTCTGATGAAATGATGCTTAAGTTTGCTAAGGCTCTCGGATTTAACAAAGAGCAGACCGAAGAGTTTAAGCTTTTGGTAGCTTATGGACAAAGCACGGAGCCTTCTGAGCGCAATGTTTATTTAAAACAGCTTAATGAGTTGCGTGTGATTCATCAGTTAAAATCGGGGGAGATCAATCAAAAGATTTGGGATAAGTTCCCCAATTGGATTGGTTGGATTCTTTATACGATGATGGATCAAAAAGGTGTGGACTTAGCTCTTTCTGACCTTAAGGTTTTATTGCGAGGCAAGGCCACGGAAGATGAGATTGATGAAGCCTTAGAGCAATTGATCCGCAGTGGTCGATTGGTGAGAGATCCGGAAACTCAAAAAATTGCTAAGCCAACGCAGTTTCAGGATACGACGGAGGAGATTCCGCCGATTTTGATTCGCAGTTTGCAATCGCAGTTAATGTATTTGGGGTTGGAGGCCCTTTTTAAAGAATCTCCAACGGATCGTGAATTTGGATCCTTGACACTGAGTTTGACTCAGGCAGAATTTGAAGACCTGAAGTTTCAGTTGAGAAAGTTCCGCAAAACCCTCTACAAGGACAACTCAATTGCGCGTAAGCAATCACAAGGGGAGAGGGTTTATCAACTCAACTTGCAACTGTTCCCCGTAACTGATCCCGTAAAATAAACCTATTAGAGATAAGAGCATTTTCCACAATAGCTTAAGGCGTTGAATGTGGAAAACTCTGTGGATAAAGCTGATAAGTCTTTATTTTAGCTAGACCTAGGTCTTGAATGAGTCTACAGTGTGGGGGACTTGTGTTTTACAAGATAAGATACTTACATGGGGGCGACACGGCTTCGACGTGGGTAGTGAAGCATAGGGAGCATACCGGGGCGCATGAGGACCTCGTTAAAAATGTGCAAACTGTAATTGGCAACGATTACCAACTTGCTGCTTAATTAAGCAACACGGTTTCCTAGAATGTGGTTGCGATTCTAGAAAAACCGACACTTAGCGACCTCGGTTTGAATGGTTTTCTCCAGCGTTCCGACTTAAATTTACTGGGGGAGTGATTGTATGAATTTTGTTTTTGGAAGTCATGCAATCAAACTAAAACAAAAACTAAGTATGTAGCGCCTTATCGTGGATCACTTGCGGACGGGGGTTCAATTCCCCCCGCCTCCACCAAATTAAAATAAATAACCCACCTTCACGGTGGGTTTTTTATTTGTATCTTTGTGAATCGATGGTGATTGGACTCATCACGAACCCCGGGGGTTCACAAAAATCGCAGGAAGCGATTTTTGAGCGCCAGCCCTGAGCACCCGCGAAGGGTGAGGGTCAGGAGGACCCGAACAAATCCCCCAAGCCGCCATTAATTTAAAAAATTAAAGCTTTATAGAAAATACAACTGATCAAAATTCCAATTTTAAAAATTAGATACAATTGATATTTAAAATCTTGAAAAATCGATTATGGTAATTGATTTTCTGTTTCAGAAAAAATTAAATCAAAGAAGCTAAAATTGAAAATCTTTTTTCATAAAACAATTTTAATTTTAGAATAGATTCGAAAGGTAACTTTAGATGAGAATTTTATTATTGATTTTTATAGTATCATCTCTATTAGCCTGTGCTACAGCTTATCAACCCGAAGGATTATCAGGGGGATTTACTGATATGAAACTGGCAAAAGATTTATATCAGGTTTCTTTTGTTGGAAATGGTTATACTAGTAGTGAGCAAGTAAATAGATTTTTTCTTCGTCGTTGCGCAGAACTTACTCAACAAATGGGATATGAATACTTTATTATAATGAATCAAGAAGCTCATTTAAAAAATCAAATGGTAAGCTCAAATTATAATGGAAATGCTACTCAAAATTATAGTGGTGGATACAACTACAACGGAACGATAAACACAACTAACATCACAAAACATAGTAGATCAGGAGTAATAAAGATTTTTAAGGAAGGTACACAGCCAGATACTTCTTATGATTCGAAAGAAATCTTAAGAAGTTATTCTGGCCAATAGTTATTCTTTCACAATATTAAAATTTACTAAACCCAAAGCCTTGATACACTTAAATTCAATCGTTAAAATAATTCACTCAACATCTAAGTATTTATTTATAAATTACTGTCCTACATTTGAGTCACTGGCTGATAAGGAAAAGTATGTTCCATTGCTCGCACTTTCAGTATCTGTATAAGTTACTTTCCTTGTTCCTGAAGTTTTATTAAAACTCCAGAATCCAGCTAAAGCAGAAAGTTAAATTTTGCAGTGTATTGGAGTTAGAAAAACTATTAATGAGTAAAGCCCATTTGCTACCGAAATTCATATTTATAATTTACTTGTTGAAAAGCCAATTGAGTCTCAATAAGTAAAATATATTAAAATCAATCAATTAATCAAAAATGAAGATATAGAAATTTTTAGTCTATTTTCAAAAGTAAAAAACAACCTAGAGAACTGAAAATAATTGAAGGGCAATAATCAATAATTTTGAGATTAGATAATTAGTTTTATTAAATATATCTAAATTTTATCTTAATCTTGAAAATGAAATAACTTTATCTAAAATCTATTCTTAATTGGAAATAAATTTGGAATTCAGAAATGTTATTTAACCATCCATTTTCTGATGCGAGTGTTGTTAAATTAACAGAAAAAAAGTAATTAATTTTCAAGAGATGTTGATTTTATTTTAAAACAACGTGACTCAAATAAAAGTTTTTGTTTAAAATTGTTCTTGACCCCCTTTTGATTTGGACACCCAGACCAGGGGGTCTTTATGCTAGTACCGTTTACAGGGCGGAAACATTTTACACAGGAAAAGAAGCAATTAATCATCAATGAGCACTATTCACAGGGGATCTCAATCACTGTGCTTGCCAGGAAATACGGGGTTCATGCTATTACTCTCTACAATTGGAAGAGGCAAATGAACCACAAAAAAGACCAATCTCCTATCAATGCGGAATACATTCAAAAACTGATTGAAGAAAATGACAAACTCAAGAGCGAAGTTCAGACGTTGAAGGCTAAAGTTGGAGATCTAACAATCAAGAATGATATTCTTAAAGATGGTCTCGAGATCGTCCAAAAAAAAGCGATCTTAAAAGCACTACAACCGCCAAAGAAGTCAAAGCGCTTGATAGGTATGAAGTAAACCACATCGCGGAAGTCTTCGAAGTCAGTCGAAGTTCACTTTATTATGAACCAGTTTCTCAGGAGGAAATTGGCATGCCTCGTTTTTACAAAAAATCAGAAGATCAAATAATTTTAGACGAAATTAAGGCCGTAATTGAAATCAGAGCCACTTATGGCTACCGCAGAGTAACTACCATGATAAATCGCAAGCGAGCACTTGAGGGCCGCAATAAGATCAATCGTAAGCGCGTACAAAGGGTGATGCAGATGAATGGTCTATCCTTGCCACAAACGATGCCACAGCAGAAAA
>JBIIER010000027.1:0-22266 GCA_044237745.1 Pseudobdellovibrionaceae bacterium | reverse complement strand
TTCATTGCCGACACAAAGAGTTTTAGAATTTCAAAGGGCTCATGCCGCAGCCAGAACGGCTGTTTGGTATCCGTGGAATCAAGAGGCTTTGCAAAAAAATTTAGAAGCAATGAATGAAAAAGTTTTGCTTCTTAAATCTTGTGCCGAAGACCGCGAAACTTTTTTGCGCTTTCCAAATTTAGGAAGAACTCTCCACGAGCAAAGTATCAAATCCCTTGTTGGTAAAAAAACGGATCTCGTTTTTGTGGTTTCAGATGGCCTTTCGGCATTAGCTATTGAAAAACATTTTGCTCCGCTGTGGAAAGAATTTAAAAAAAATCTTCAACAGGATTTTTCAGAGCTGAGTTATCAAATTGTGTTTGTCCCATTTGGCAGAGTGGCCGTGGCAGATACCGTGGGTGAAAGTTTAAAAGCCCAACTCAGTGTGATTTTTATTGGCGAAAGACCGGGTTTGAATTCTCCAGATAGCTTGGGAATTTACATGACCTTTCACCCTCACAAGGGCAATACGGATGCTCAGAGAAATTGCATTTCAAATGTGCGCACTCCCTTGGGAATGAGTTATCAGCAGGCTGCGGATAAACTGATTTATTTGATGAGAGAGAGTTTGAGATTAAAGATTTCTGGAGTGGAGCTCAAAGATGAGCAACAAGTTTTAGAATTGGTTGCGACTCAAACTGAATCATTGATTTCAAAAAGTACTAAAGATTGAAAATATCAATTTGAGATTTTATGAATTTAAAAAAAATTTTTAAATCCAAAATGAATGAGTCTAAATAAGGTTCAAGATTAAAGTCCTGTTAAGTTTAGGGAATTAAAAATCATCTCTTTTTAAGACAAAAATAAAATTTGTGCCAATTAAAATGAGTGAATCTCACTAAAATCATTTAAGTTTTGGTCAGCAATGTCCGAAAAGTCGTACATGAAATACATGATTTTTCAATTTTATTTATTGCTGATGTTATCAGTCACTACCTTGCCGTCCTGTCAAAGAGTCGAGTCTGGAGGCAAGGCTTCTGTTCATATTCAAATGCCGAGTCAGCAAGAGGTTTTGCAATCTCAACAAAAAACTTATGTAGATCAATTGCTTTCCTATAAAGAAAACGTGATGGCTTTAAGTAGCAGTTCGAGCATGACACCGAGTGGTTTTTTTGGAGAAACACCAATTAACTGTTACATGCTCATGGCTACGGGCCCAGAAACTGAATTGCAAAGAAATTCTTGTAAACGCGATGCTGATCCAGCCGCTTCTGCAATGCGTGTGGGCTCTTGGACTGGTGGAATCTCGCCAGGCAGTGAAGCTGATTTAGAAGTCACTTCCGGAAAAAGCAGATCTATTATAGTTGTGGGATTTCATGCTCAAAATGGGGCCTGTAAAGACTTTAGAAAAAACGGCTTTGATCAAAACAATCTTTCAAAACCTTACCTTGTGGGCAAATCGGATTCACTCACTTTGGTTGCAGGTACAACCACTCAAGTAGAAATTTCCTTAAATTTTGAATCAGAAAAATGGTTTGATGCTTGTACGGGCCCAGATTTTAATTTAACGGGTCCCAAATATAACAATCAACCTTACTTTAGATTTGAAGGCGTTGGTAAATACGATTCTAAATTAGACAAAGATATTGCCACAACGGGAGTTTGTTACCCTGTTAAAGCGACGCTTCAACAAAATGGTTATCCTTATAATAATATTGAAAGCACTGATTTAGAAATAGATGCTTCGGCTGTCACATCGGGTTCTTTTTTTACAGAAGCTGACTGTAATCAAAATTCATTGCTTGCTAAAAATCTCTTTATCATCAAACAGGGTGCAAGCAGCTCTGAACAATTTTATTTTAAACCTCTTAAGGTAGAATCTGACTTAGTGTTTTCATTAAGTCTGTCTAAAACTGAAAAAGAAATCATTTATGGTCAACAAAAATGGAACTTCGGAAATCCAAAACTCACTGTAAGTGGTCCAGCTAAATTGGCTTTAAAATCTTGTGGGACATTTACTTTAAAACGCGAGTTCAATGAGGGTGGATCTTACACGCCTAATGAAGCGGCTACGATCACTTTATTAAGTGGTCAAAATTTTAATGTGAGCACCAATTCAGATTGCAGTGCGGGTTCAATAGGTGGAGTTGGTGCTGGCGAAGAAAGCACTTCGATTTATATTCAACTTTTAAATCCAGTGCTCTTTGATTTTTCAACGGCCATCACTTCGATTAATTATCAAACGATTTCTCCAAATGTTTCGTTCTTTCCGATCGGCAAAATCACTTCGAGTTCTGCCTTGGTCGGAAACAAAGCCACTGCTTTTAAATGGACTGTGAATTACTTAGGTGTGGATGTTGTGACTTTAAATCCTAAGGATGTCTTAATGAGTGGTGATGGTGCCGATGGCTGCGTAGCCACGATTTCTAATTTAGAGGGTTTCAATCGTTCTGTGAGCATTTCTGGATGTTCTGGAAATGGTCCTCTAACAGTTAAAATTGCGGAAGGTTCAGCTAAAGATTTATTAGGCAATGTGGCTCCTCCTCTTTATACAGATTCGGCGATTAAGTTAGATAATCTTTCTCCAAGCGTTACTATTAACCAATTAGCGACCCAAGAGGATCCAACGGTGGTTCCAGAAGTTAAGTTTTCAGTGGTGTTTTCAGAACCTATTAATCCAGCCACATTTACTGTGGATGATATTACCAATGCAGGCAATGCCAATGTAGAATCTTGGAGCATTACCAGCTCAGACAGTCTGAACTGGTTATTAACGGCCAAGGTGAATACTGTGGGTAAAGTGATCCCAAGTATTGGGGCAAGCAAAGTGTCTGATTTAGTGGGAAATTTAAATAAAGCTTCTAGCGGACGTGATTATTCAGTGATGGTCAATGCCGATGTGGCATCACAATTTTTATTAGACACCGAAGGCAGCCTCACAATGGGTGCTGGTGAGTGTTCTTCAGAAATGACCTTTGTCGTAAAAGATAAATATAATAAATTGGCATTTCCGGCAAAGGAGCTAGTGATCTCTTTGCAAGGTGCTGATTTACAATTTTTTGAATCAAGCACATGTTCAGGATCAGCGATCATATCAACTAAAATTACGACTTCGATGAGTCAAAAAACTCTTTATGCAAAATCCTCTGTGGCCGGTTTAAAAAAATTAACAGCTTCAAGTACGATGGGAACTCTTTCAGTTGATTTTAAAATCAATTCTCGGGCTCCTTCTAAATTAGCTTTTACACAACAACCTAGTAATGGATCTGTGAATGTGGATCTCACACAACAGCCGATTGTGGGAGTTTATGATCAGTTTAATAATCTCCTCACTGCCGCCAATCAATCAGTGACTCTCACTCTTTATACGGACGCAAAATGCTCAGTGGCTTCGGCTGGTCTCAATGCCTCTTCGTTTACAACGATTGATGGTTACGCCACTTTTAAAGGGGTGCAATTAACTCTTGAGAGCACGAGTTTTTATTTAAAAGCCAGCAGCGGGCAACTCGCTTCTTCTTGCAGCACAATATTTAGTGTGAATTCAGTGTTCTCATCCAATGCACTTAAGACTTCAGCAATGAATGCACCAAGCGATGGTGTGGCAGAAATTTATTTAACAGCCACTCCAGAAAAAAGCGTGGATGGTAATTTTATTAAATTGGGTTCAGGAAAAGTGATAGAAATCAGTTCTAAAACGACGGGGACTAAAATTGCGGGAGCCGCTGATTGTAGAAAAGCTGCTTACAATTGCAAAAAAGCAATTGATAATGGAGATGGGTCCTACACGGTAGCCGTGACTGCAACAACAGCTGCTTTATATGATTTTTCGGCCATTGTCATAGATGGAACTCGCGATGTTGAAGTAGGAGCTTTAAGTGGTTTGAGTTTTGATACGAGTAAATTTGTGGTGATTACTGCAAATACGAATATTGATAATTCTTCGACTTATTTAGGAAAAAATCTTTATATTAAATCAGGCACTGCAACCTTTTTAAATTCCACAGTGGATCAGTCATTTGGTGATGTGTTTATATCAGGTGGAATAGTTAATCATTCAAAAACTACTGAAACAGAAATTGCGCGTTTAAAAATTAAAGTGGCTTCGTTGACGATGCTCGGTGGAAGTATCAATGTTTCAGGTTTAGGTTATCCGGCTGGTTACACCTATGGTGGATCTTACACTGTTCCGGGTACGAGAGCTAATTTTGTTGCAGGAACTAAAATTGAAGGATCCTCTCATGGGGGTCTTGGAACTTTAGGTAAAGACGGTACAGCAGTAGGTTCTACTTATGGTGATTATCGCGACCCTCAATATCCAGGGGGTGGTGCTTATGCAGGTGCCACGGTTGCTGGAGGAGGAGTTATTAATATCACTTCTTCAAATATATGTACGATTAAATCGGGTGCCACATTGATGGCCAATGCGGGTGGTTTTGCCGCGGCAGGTGGAAGTATTAAATTATCTTGCACAGGATTTAATGGAACCTTTGGGCCAAAATCAATTACAGCCAATGGTGGATATTTTAACACATCTAATAGCAGTGGTGCCGGAGGCGGCGGTAGAATTGCTTTGATCTCCAGCGGAGATGCTACAAGCTTTAAAGGTAATTTTGAATATAATGGTGTAGCGGCAGATCTCTCGGGATTTAAGTCAAGAGTGAACGCATATGGCGGAGTGGGAACGGGTGGCGGAGCTGCTGGTACTATTTATTTAAAACACAGTGGTTTAAGATATGGCGATTTGATTATTGATAATTATGGAAGTATTTTCTTTGCGGATAATGGGTATACGGATTTAGTGTCCTTAGCAAATGATTCTGCAGTTACAGCCACTGCCACATCGACAAGTCTCAATACGACCTCAATTTTATCTCAAACAAATATTCTGACAGCAATGGCCGTTGGTGCGACCAACACCACAACAACTAGCACAACAACAACTACGACGACGACATCTAACACTATAACTGCAACTAATTCTACCAACGTAGTCAATGTTAATAATTCAACACCAGTGAACTCAACAAGCTCACGAACGAATCTTTATAAAGGCATGATGGTCCGTCCGGATCTCTCTTTTTCAAATTCAACAGAAGACTGGTTGGATGATAATATTTTAACTGTTGTGAGCAATACTGATTCAGGAATGGTTTTATCTGACGGTACTGTGATTTCTAGAAATTCTTCTACGAATTTCAGAAGCCTTGATGTTTTTGATCACTTAGATTTAGGTGCCAACTCTCGTTTGAGCTCTAAGGGAGATATTTTAATTTTAAGCGGTCCAATTATTGCGGGTGATACTTGGACACCAAATTCAATTGCAACCAATGGCAATGGAGTTTTTAATTCTCTTATTCCGGTGACTTTAGAGTTTGATTCAAACTATGGGGGATCTCCATTAAACCTGACTGAATCAGCGACAGTTAAGTTTTACAGTTTTAAAATTACTTTACCAAATCACTTGGTCAGTCAGACCTTAGATTTAAATGGAATTGTTTTTTCTGCTCCAAGCGTGAGAGTAGTTCAAAATCTATCTATCGGTGGTTCTGCAACTCAAGTAAATATTCCTCAGGGAATTTCTGCTAAAAATTTAGTTTTAAGTTCTGCAACTGTGGTCACCTCTAATATCAGTCTTGTAGAAGCAATGAATATGAGTAGCGGAACACTTAAACATCCTCCAACAACGGCAACAGAAATCAATCGCCTAAATATTTTTGCTAAAACATTTAATATGACTGGTGGTTCTATTAATGTTTCTGGTTTAGGATTTTTAGGCGGTCATACTTATGGAGGCTCTTTTAAAGCTTCTGGACTGAGAGAAAACTTTGGCAGTGGTATGAGTTATGAGGGCGGCTCGCATGCTGGTAAAGGTGCGATTGGTTCGGGCTCTTTAGTCGGAAACACTTATGGAGATTATCGTGATCCTCAGTATCCGGGAAGTGGAAGCGGTTTGATCGTTACTAATGGTCAAATTGTCAACTCTAGTGCTGGTGGTGGAGTTATTAATATCAGTGTCAGCCAATCTTGCAACCTCTCGAGCGGAATTAAAATAAAAGCAGATGGTGTTGGTTATGGATCAGCTGGTGGAAGTATTAAATTCAATTGTGGCAGCCTCTTGGGAAATATTGGTGCGGATGCCATCACGGCAGATGGTACTAGCGCAAACAATACAAACAATATTGGGGGCGGAGGCGGTGGTCGCATTGCTCTTATTACCAATGGTGGAGCAACTTCTTTTGCGGGTAACTTTGTTTACTCTACTAATGTGACAGCGTTAAATGCCTTTAAAACTCGAGTTCATGCATTGGGTGGAAATGGTGCTGTGACCAATTCAAAAAATGCAGCGGGTGGAGCTGGTACTGTATTCTTAAAACATGGAGACTTGCCTAATGGGGATTTAATTATCGATAACGAATATCCAATTCTTTCAACATACAATGGTTTCACAGAGTTGGTTTCGGTTTCAGGAATCACTTCTTCAAATGGTCAAACGGAATCTGTATTACCTGTGAGTGGAATTGTTAATAAAGAGTCTTATTCAAATCTATATGCAGGGATGCGCATTCGTCCAAACATTACATTTACTAATTCTACGCCGAGTGATTTATCGGATGATAATGTGGTGACGGTGGCGTCTAATAATTTATCTTCTTTGAGTATTAAAGAAGGCGATGTGAGTTCTGTGGCTGCAGAGAGTATTTACCGTACTGTGGATATTTTAGATCATATAGATATCAATAATGGTACACGTTTAAGTTCTCGTGGAGATATTTATGTTGTAAAGGGATCAATTATTGCTTCAGAAGCGCATTATCCAGATTCCATCATCACAATGGATGGGGCTCAGTTTATTTCAGCGGTTCCAATGACTCTTGTGTTTGATTCTTCGTACACAGGTTCAGAACTTAATATTTCTGAAAACATCAATTTAAGTCTCTCGAGCCCTTCGGTGACATTTTCTAATGATTTAAATCTTCAAAATTTAACTCTTAAAGGGGCCACCTTAAAGGTTCCTAATATTAATGTCTCTCAATCTTTAGTGATTGCAAACTCGACTTTAAAAGTAAATAATATTTTCAGTGCTAAATCTTTTAGTATTACGAACTCTTCTATTGAAGCTAATAAAATAATTAGTGATGAAGATATTACGATTGTTTCAACATTAATGACAATTGCTGAAAGTATCAAAGCAAATAATATTAATTTAGCATCAGGTGCGATCACCACTCCAAATTTATTAGCGAATCAGGTTTTTAACATGACGGGTGGAGAACTCAAGCCTCCTGCAACCACAGCAGATGTGATCAATCGTTTAAATATTAATGTGGGTACCTTTACAATGTCAGCTGGGATGATTCATGCAAATTCATTGGGATTCTTAGCTGGCTATACTTATGGTGGTTCGCCGATCAAGCCCGCTAAGAGAACTGACCTGACATTAGGTGATACTTACGAAGGGGCTTCTCATGGAGGAAAAGGATCAAAAGGTAGCGGAAGTTTGGTTGGATTCACATATGATGACTACCGTGATCCACAATTGCCAGGAAGTGGTTTTATTTCTAAAGCAACAAACTTCAATGGTGGTGGAGTGATTAATATAATCTCTACTAATGTGTGTACTGTTGATTCTGGAGCTAAGATTTCAGCTAATGGTGTTAATTTTGGAACTGCTGGTGGAAGTATCAAAATGCTATGTGGTGGATTTGCAGGAAGGATCGGAAAAGATGGGTTAACCGTCAATGGGGGTTCTGCCAATTCAACCTCAAAATATGGTGCCGGTGGTGGCGGTCGCATTGCTTTAATTTCAACAGGAGATGCGACAAGCTTTAAAGATAACTTTATTTATACAGGGTCCGCTTCAAATTTAACGAATTTTAAAACAAGAGTGCGCGCACTTGGCGGGGCTGGATTATCAACAGCTACCACACTTTATGCTTCTGGAGGAGCGGGAACTGTTTATTTAAAACACAGTGGTCTTAGTTATGGTGATCTCCTAATTGATAATGGAGGAAATAATTTAACAACTTATAGTGGTACGACTGAGTTTTTAGCTTCATCTGAAAACACCAACACTGTTTATTCCTCTCCTGATGCGACAACATTGCAAATCACTCAATCTTCAACTCCTTTTATGTTTAATTTATTTAAAGGAATGATGATTCATATTTATCCTTCATCTCTTGGAAGTGCTGGAGATAACCCTTATAGTAAAGATCGCCTCTCAGCTTTAATTTCAAGTAACGGAAACAATACTTTGATTTCATCGGCTGCAAACTTTCCGACGATGGCAAATAATTATAAATATCGTTTTATTTACCAACTCGACCATTTGGAAGTTTCAGGTAAAGCGAGTGTGGACTTTAAAGGGGCTGACCTCATGTTGGAGGCTGATGCCACTAAAGATTCTTGTGACTTGCACTCAAAGTATCTTTTAAAACCAATTCTAGGAGCTTTTGATGTGCCTGCCACCAATAAAATGATTGGGAATGCTCTGGCAGCTTCAAGTTGTTTAGATAAAGCGATCACAACCAAAGCTACAACTGTGATTTTTAAATCCTACTTTTTTAAATAGAAGTCTTAAATTGAACTTGAATGAGTTCACAATATTTGTTCTCATAATGGTATCTCATTATGGGAACTTAATTTAACAGTGTTAAAAATAAATTCTCTTAAATGAATCAGGCGTTTAATATTAAAATACAGTTAAATTAATATTTTATTTAAAAAAGGCTAGGGTCTATGAATTCCAACACTAAGTATTCTATTGGTATATTGGTCGTTCTATTTTCTGGTCTCCTTGTGTTTGGTCAAAACTGCAGTCAAAACAGTTGGAATCCCAATGATCAATTAGTCAGTGATCAATCCTCTACCAATAATCAAAACATTGAGTTTTCTTCAAAAGCAACCAAGAGTGTGATTATTGATCACACCTCAGTGGAAGACCTCAGTTATGATGAGATGAAACAATTGATTCTTGAGAAGAAAAAACAAAAAGCGGAATTAGTTAAAGTTCACCCAAATGGTGATTTAGAGTTTGAATATCCAAGTCGTGAAGAAGCTGAAAAAGCCGTGCGCGATAACGATGAAGAAAATAAAAAAGTGGCTAAGGAGCCATCGGCTGAGCCGACTCAAGAGGGTGAAGTTAAAAAAGATAAAAAACCACTGGTTCTTAAAAGAAAAATGGACCATGAAGTGGTAAAAAAATCTAAAGATTCCAACGATTCAAAAGAGGCTGCTGATTCCAATCAGCCTCACAAAGATTTTGATGCTGAAAAGGTAGCATTAAAAGATCCTAAAGATCATGACCAAAATAAAGAAACAGAAAATAAAGAGTTTAGAGATAAGCCAGCTCAAATTATAGAGCCTAATAAAGTAGCTGATTTAAGAAAAAACACTGAAAAAATATTAAGTGAAATTCAACAAGAACAACAAGTTTCAAATGCAGCTTCGCAGTTAAATGCTAAAGCGATCATGAATGCTTCTCAAACTGTGGTGGGTTATGACAATTCAGACAGTCCGTTCTTTCCTCCTATTGCAGATAATATGAGTTTAGGGAGCACTTCAGTTTGGGCAGCCGCATATTATTTAAACTCTTACAATCAGGCAAAAACTGCCAATGTGAATATTAATTCTCCAGAGGGATTGGGCTATTTGTGCAGTCCTGCTTATATATATCCTTTTGTAAATGGAGGATTGGATACTGGTTCAGCGACCTCAACAATCATTGAAGCTCTTGTGGATTTTGGATGCGCTTCAATGGCGGATTATCCCCTCAATGAAATCCACAAAGATAAAAACGAAAATCTAGCTTATGATCCTAAAGTATTCCCATCTGTTTCTGTGCAAAAAAAGGCTCTTAAAAATCGTTTAAAAGAAAAAGTCATCATTGCTGACTTTCCACTCAATAATAGTTCTTTGTTAGATGTTAAACAATCGATACAAAATGGCTCTCTGGTGATCACAGAAGTTGTCGCAACACATAGTATGTTAAAATACAACGGGCAAGAATCAAATACGGGTAAATGTCCAGATGGATCGACATCAACTTTTTCATATCCTAATAAAGTTTATGCCTCCTATGATTCTTCATGCAAAGGGGTTTTAGGAAGCTTTACAGCAACGATCGTTGGATACGATGATGAGAAGCAGGCCTTCAAAGTGGCAGCGAGTTTTAGTTCAGCTTGGGGTGATAAAGGATTTATATGGATCGGCTATAATGTTTTTAAAGACAGTAATTTTTCAAATTCTTTATTCTACACAGCTAATGACTTTGATAAAGTTCCAGAAGTAAAAGCCTTTCTTGTGGTCGATTCTGAGTTAGAAAAATTAACAACTAAAACTGATAAAAGAAGCCCCATTTTTTACACTATTCAATCAGATGATTTTTACTGGGATCTATCGAACAAAAACTCTTATCCCACAATAGAGAGAATGCCAGGAGCTGAATTAAAAACATTATCTTTAGTTCATGATCTGACTTCTTCTTTGTTTCCAAATAAATTTGTGAGCAATGCTTCAACTCTTGATTTGAGCACAAAGTTTTCTAAGCAAGATTGGGATCAAAGAATTGATAGTGATACCACTTTGGTCATTAAAAATGTTAAACTTTTTGTAGTGAGCAATGGAGTTGAAGCTGAGATTAAACCTTTGAATTGGAAGCAATCATCTAAACAAGTTCAGTCGATATGGAGTCAACCAGATAATAAGCCTGTTATCGGAGAATTAAAATTAGTTTACCCAAGTAAACAGCAATTAGTGACTGTGAATTCAGAATTTAAAATTTCTCCTGTGGCGGATGAAACAAGTTTACCTTCGGGAACTGTTTGTTCCACTAAAGACACTCTTCCTAAAGGTGTGATCTTAGATAAAACAACTTGTGTGATTTCGGGTAAGCCAACTGCGGCAAAAGAGATGGTCATTCATGTGACGGCCGCAAGTTCCACAAGCAGTACTAAGGGAGAAGTTTCAGTTAAGTTTTTTAATTTGGTAAAACCTAAGTTAGCTTACAGTAAAACTGTATTGAAATTTAAAGTGAATGAAAAACTAGAAATACTTCCTGATATCAAAAATACGAACCTCACAAGTGTTAAGTGCTCTACCAAAGGGACTCTCCCAAAAGGTGTGAGTTTAGATACTGAGACCTGTGTTATTTCTGGAACTCCTACTGAGGTTAAAGGTAAAACAACAGTCAACATTACAGCAACCAATTCCTCAGGAAGTATATCAAGCTCAGTAAGTTTTTATGTCTACAAAGATGTTAATATTGAGTATGAAAGTAAATATGAACTCAAAGTGAATGCATCTTCTTCTATAACTCCAAAAGCTTTAACGGATTCAACCGGATGTACCACAGAAACAAAATTAGCTAATTATGGTCTTAAATTGGATTCTAAAAAATGTACGATCACCGGCAAACCTACCAAAGAATTAGCTACCACTAAAGTGACGATTGTTTCAAAAAATGCGGATTCAACAAAGTCGGTGAGTTTTGATCTTTCGATTTTACCTCCGCTCCCTGAATTAACGTTTTCAAAAGCAGATTATAAATTTAAATTTAGCTCCGGTGTTTCGATAGTTGCTAAAAAGATCTATCCAAGTCTTTCAAAAGATGTCGCTTGTTCGATCTCTCCTGCAACTTTACCTGAGGGAATTACTTTTGACCCTTCAAAATGTAAGTTCACGGGTAAAACAACTAAAAACGTTTTTGCTAAAAGTTCCTTCACTGTAACATTAAAATCTTCTGGCGGAACTTCAAATGCTAGTTTAACCTTAGAGGTGAACAAATAGATTTTAATAAATTATATTGAGAAGGATTGGTCAAATGAGTTTTAAAAAACAAATATTTGCTTTATTTGTTTTTACCATCTTGGGTTTAGGACTTTTTGGCCAAAACTGCAGTCAATCTGAATTTCTCGCCGATGAAAAAGCTCAAAAGAATCAAAATAGCTCAATCACCCCATTGGAGGCTAAGGCCAGCAATCGGGTGGTTGTGGATCATAGAACTCTCCAATTATTAAAAAATGAAGAACTCAAACTCTTTATAGAAAATGCCAAAGAATCTGGGGGAGAGGTTCGACAAGTTCTTCCTAATGGTGATATGGAGCTTATTTATGCAACGGTTGAGGAGGCTCAAGCTGCAGTTAAACAAAACCTAGATTTAAATAGTTCACATGAAAAAATAAATAGCGAAAAACAAATAATACTGAAAAGCATCCCAGATTATGTATCGCAACAAACAGCAATTAAAAAATTTGACCTTAATAAAGTCAAATTAATGCCTCTTGAAAATATAAAACAAAGTGATTTACAAAGTGATCAACCCGTTCAAATTGTGAAGCCTAATAAAGTGTCTGAATTTAGGGATCAAGTTACAAAAATTTTAAATGACTTTCCCATTTTAAATAAAATATCAAATTCCACTTCGCAGTTGAATTCCAAATCCATTCTGAATACCAATCAATCCATTGTGGGATTTGATAATTCAGACAGTCCGTTCTTTCCTCCCATTGGAGATCAATTAAGATTAGGGTCTTGTGTGGCATGGTCTGTGGGTTATTATTTAAACTCATATACACAGGCGAAGACAGAAAATATGGATATTAATTCTTCGGAAGGAAAAAGATTCCTCTGCAGTCCATCTTATTTATATCCTTTTACCAATGGGGGATTTGATTTAGGGACTTATCCTTTGCAGGTTCTTCAAACGATCCAAGATTTTGGATGTGCTTCTTTGGCGGAATCTCCCTATAAAACAATGATGAGATACGATGGCGAGTATGAAAAAGATTATTTTCCTTCTTTAGATTTTCAGAAAAAAGCCTTAAAATACAGAATTAAAAAATTTGATTCCATTGCTCGTAATCCAGTAGATAAAGAGGGTTTAAAAAATATCAAACAAGCCATTAAAAATGGAAGTCTTTTAACTATTGCAATTCGAGCTTATGATGAGTTTATTTATTATAACGGAACCCCTTTAATTAAAAATGTTTATTGCGTTAAAACCTTTAAAGAGAGAGATCTGAGCTATCCTCAAAGTGTTATGACCAAAATAGATAAATCTTGTCCTAGTTCAGGCGGTCATGCAGTCACTATTGTGGGATATGACGATGATAAACAAGCCTTTAAAATTGTGAATTCTTGGGGATCAGATTGGGGAGTTGGGGGCTCTATTTGGATCTCTTATGAATTATTTAAAGACACTGATTTTTTAATAGGTGATGTCTTTGCAGTTGAGGATTTCCCCACTGAGCCAGTTGCTAAATCTTATTTGGTTGTTTTGTCTGAATTTGATTATCTGACCTTTAATTATTTTAAAAAGTCTCCCCTGTATTATTCTGTAAAGTCAGATAATTTTAAATGGGATACGGCCTTGATAAGACAAAACCCACCCCTTGCAAGACGTAGAGGTTCAAATCTTAAATCCTTTGCACTGATTCATGATCTGACTCCATATTTAGCACAAAATAAAGATATTAATTTGAGTGCGCCTTTAATTGTTTCTACGACTTTGATTAATTCTCCATTGATTCAAAATAGAATCCATTGGATGGATGATTTTGATTATTCTTCTGTATTAAGTATCAAAAAAATGAAACTTTATAAAATAGAGGAAGGTGTTGAGAGTGAAGTGACGCCTCTTAATTGGACACAAATCGATGCTAAATCCCCAAGATTGACTCCTCAGCTTTATTATCAAACCTCGGATTATGATTACATACAAAATGAACCCATGGAAATAAAACCCATTGCGAGTTCAGCAATCACAGCAGATGTGCAGTGCCGCACCACTTATCAGTTGCCACCGGGTCTCAAACTCAATCGCTCCACTTGTGTGATCTCAGGAACTCCCACTTTACTCAACGATAATGAGATTATTACTGTTGAGGTGACCACTCCTTACGGCGAAAGTTATTCACAAGTTAATTTTAAGGTGAGCGAAAAATCAAAGTTCATTCCAAAACTGATTTATTCATCTACAGAATTGAATTTTAATAAAAACGAATTTTTAGAAATTAAGCCAGAGCCTGAATCCAATCTCCCCGCAGAGGTTCAATGCAATACCTATATGCCTCTCCCGTTAGGTGTGACTCTGAATCCTTCGACTTGTGTCATCTCTGGAACTCCCACTGTGACTAAAAAATTAACTTCAATTTTTGTGCAAGCTAAAACTCGCGTGGGAATCAGTGCCGGTAAAGTGAGTTTTCGAGTGAACGATAAAAATAATTTACTATTCGAAAAAGAAAGTTATGAAGTTACCATTGATCAAGCAGTAAATATCAAACCTCTTAATTTTCAAGACTCAGAAAGTTGTAGCATCAGTCCGAGTTTAAGTAGTTCGACTTATGGAATCACATTTAATCCAAAAACATGCTCATTTACAGGGGTTGCTAAACAAATCTTAATCAATAAAACATATACAGTGACGGCTAAATTTAAAACAGCACAACGAACTGCAAAAGTGAATCTTTCTATCGTTGAGGAAAGACCTCAGATAGAGTTTGCAGTTTCTTCGATCACCCAAACCATCGGTGATAACTTAAGTCTTAAACCAACGAGTTCTTCTTCTTATTGGCTATAAAGCCTACTGTGGCTTCTCCAAAGGGTGCTAAATGCACAATTGAGGGGCCACCTGATTTAAAGAGTTTTAATGCTCTTACAGGGCTCAATCTCGATCCTCAGACTTGTGCAATCTCAGGCATTGCTTCAAAAGTTTTAAGTAAGACTCGCTTTAGCATCAATTTACAAAACTCTGCGGGTGCCAAGTCGTTTATTATGTACATTCAAATTAATAATGTGGTGCCTAAAATCACCTTTGCAAAATCCTCTTATTCTTTTGGATTGAAAAAAGCAGTTTCATTAACTCCGTTGGCATTGTCTCTCAAAAACACGGATGATCTGATGTGCTCGATTTCTCCTTCGACATTGCCAAGTGGCTTAAGCTTTGACCCCTACACTTGTAAAATCAGTGGAACCACAAAGGCCGCTTTTACTATGACCGCATTTACAATCACGGCTAAAACTTCTGGGGGAGCCAACTCGACTTTTTTTAGTCTCGAAGTAAAATAAAATGAGATAGATCTCACATTGAGATTTTTAAAAAGATCCAATGTGAGAACTCTTTGTTTTAAACTGATAATCTCCACTTTAAATTCACTAAAAATTCGCAATTCCCTCTCTAAAAGCATAAACTTATAGCTGGTATCACTCTTATGGGACGTACATGTAAAAGAGGGTAGGGCTTATGAATTCTAAAAATAAAAATTTGGGTCTGCTGTTGTTTTCATTCATCGGACTCGTGGCATTTGGTCAAAATTGCAGCCAGTCAAGCTGGAAGGCCAACGATCAAATCGTCAGTGATCAGGCTTCTACAGAATCCACTCCACAATTAACTGCAAAATCGAGCAATCGCGTGATTGTGGATCATCAATCCGTTCAAGTGATGACTTATGATGAAATGAAGCAGCTTTTAGAAGACACTAAAGCCTCAGGTGGTGAGCTTGTGCAAGTTCTTCCTAATGGAGATTTAGAGCTCTCGTACCCAAGTATTGAAGAGGCCCAAGCTGTGGTTCAACAAAATCAAGAAATCAATAAGAATATTGCTCAAGGTAAAATGAGTGATGAAAAACCCTTAATTCTTAAAAGTAAGCCTGAGTATGTAAATACAAATAACAAAGAAGAAAAAATAGATCTAGATAAAATTAAGTTTCAGAAACTAGATGAAATGAATGAGAATGACCCGCTTAAAGATAAACCTCTTAAAATTGTGAAGCCTAATAAAGTTTCTGAACTACGTGATGATGTGGAGAAAATGCTCAAAGAGATTCAAACTGAAAATAAAAAATCTCCTTCTGCTTCGCAATTAAATTCTAAAGCGATCATGAATACTTCAAATGTCATCGTGGGATATGATAATTCAGACAGTCAGTTTTTTCCGCCTATTGGCAATCAGTTATCAGTTGGTTCTTGCACAACTTGGGCAGCTGGTTATTATGCCCACTCCTACATTCAAGCCAAAACTGATAACGTAGATATTAAATCAGCAAGCGGTGCTAGATATTTATGCAGTCCATCTTTTGTGTATCCATATGTTAATGGAGGTATTGATGGGGGAGCTTTTTTAATTCAGGCCTATGAAACACTGTCTGATTTTGGTTGTGCTTCCTTGCAGGATTCACCTTATAGCAATCTCTATTTAAATAAGGATCCTAAGTCATCTTTTGATCCTATGTATTTTCCGTCAGTGGATTTGCAAAAAAAGGCTCTAAAAAATAAAATTAGAATGATTAATTTAATTTCTGATTTTCCTCTTAAAGATGCAACTATTGCCAATATCAAACAGGCTCTTAAAAATGGTGATATTGTTTCAACTCAATTAATTATTACTGTAAATTTTATGGCTTATAATGGTCAGCCAGTGAGTGATTTAGTGAGTTGCCCAGATGGATCCTCAAAAAGATTTACGTATCCGAATAAAGTAGTTAATTACTATGACGAATCCTGTGGCGGATCAAAAGGTGCTCATGCCATGGCCATTGTTGGTTATGACGATGATAAAAAAGCTTTTAAAATTGCCAATTCTTGGGGCCCAACATGGGGAGATAAAGGGTTCGTTTGGGTTGCCTATGATTTATTTAAAGATCCAAAATTTTCTGTCTATTATTTTTTAACGTCTGAAGATTATCCGACTGAGACTATTTTGAAATCTTATATGGTGGTGGATTCTGAAATAGATCAATTGCCAACAGATACTACAAAATTTGTACCTATATTTTATTCTGCAGATTCTGACTATGTAAAATGGGACATTTCATTATATAATTTTCTACCTCAACTTATCCGAAAAGTAGGTTCGAAATCAAAAAACTTTTCTCTCGTTCATGATTTGAGTGATTACCTCGTGGCTAATAAAGATATTTCAGGTCAGTCACCCTTAAAACTCTCAACCACTTTTGTAGAAACTCCCTCAACTCAATTCGCCGTTGTTTGGAAAAATAATTTAGATACAAAATCAGTCCTCACTCTTAAAAACGTCAAATTCTTTACTGTCGATGCAGGAGTTGAAACAGAATTGACTCCACTCTCTTGGTCACAATCTGATGTTAAAGAGGCTCGATTGATGCCCAATATAACCTATTCAGCCAATACTCTTACCTTTAAGCAAAATGAAGCTTTAGAAATTAAACCCGAAGAGGGTTCGGTTGTTCCAGCAGATACGAATTGCACAACTACGGCCACTCTTCCGGCTGGTGTTTCTCTCAACGCTTCAACTTGTGTGATTTCTGGAACTCCAACTGAACTTAAGTTAAAAGGTTCAATCACTGTCACAGCTAAAAACTCAGCTGGTAGTAAATCAGCAAAAGTAAATTTTGAAGTGGTCCAGCAAAATGTTAATATTGAGTATGAGAATAAAACCTACAATCTCACAGTTGGAACCGTGGCGAGTGTGGTTCCTAAAACTCTTTTTGCAGCAGACAGTTGCTCGATCACTCCCTCCATTGCCTCTTCCACTTATGGTGTGACTTTTGATACGGCTAAGTGCACTCTCACGGGGACACCGCTCAAGTACTTAGTTTCTAAAACTTACACCGTGAAAGCTAAAAATAAAGTCACCACAAAAGAAGTCACTTTTGATTTAAGCATCGCAGACATTGTGCCTAAAATTAATTATCCATCGGCGAGTATGACACTTATCAAAAATAAAGAATTAGTGATGCCGTCTACGGCTAATGCAAAACCACTCAGTCCAGCAATTGCTCCAACAGAGTTGAGTCCTATTTCTGCAAAATGCACTCTCACTCCTCCAGGGACAGCTACTTTTTTTGGAATGACAGGTTTGTTTTTTGATAAAACGACTTGCTCAATTTATGGCACACCTTCAAAAGTTCTTCCTAAAACAACATTTGTAATCAGCGCTGAGAACACCGCCGGTAAAACTGAATATAAATTAGAATTAGAAATCCTCTTAACCGCTCCGGCTCCAACTCCAGAACCCACTCCTAAAACTGTTGTTGCAGATGCCAACATTGAGTACGACAGCAAAACGATGAATTTATTTGTGACTCAAGCTGCGAGCATTAAACCAAAAACTCTCACATCAATTGATAGCTGCACCATTAGTCCAATGATCAGTTTCGCTCTCTATGGGATTTCGTTTGATACAAAAACTTGTGAAATTAAAGGCACCCCAATCAAAGTGTTAGCATCAAAAACATATACAGTGACTGCTAAAAATAAAACCATCAAAAAAGAGGTGAGTTTTGATCTCTCCATTGCAGAGTTAGCACCATCTATTAATTATGCAACCTCTTCCCTTGTTTTGACTAAAGGTGATTATTTAAATGTTTCTCCAGGTGCAAAAGATCTCTCAGCCATTAAGCCTACGGAGTTGATCCCTAAAGGAATCAAATGTTCCATAGCAGGTCCTAAGGGTGAAAGCCTCACCACATTAGCTGGCCTTAGTTTTGATACCAAGACTTGTATGATTTATGGTTCTGCTTCAAAACTTTTAGATAAAACAACTGTTACGATCAGCTTAAAAAATTCTGCAGGTACTAAAGAGTACAAAATGGATATAGAAATTAAAAATGTGGCTCCTAAACTTAAATATGTCAGCTCGGCTTATTCATTTGGTCGAAGAGCCTTTGCTTATATTTATCCGAGCGAATTAATACCCACTTCAACAACAGGCAGAACTTGCACAATCTCTCCAGAGACTCTTCCTGAGGGGCTTACATTTAATGCTTCCTATTGCAGAATTAGCGGCACTACAAAATCAGCTTTTACAAAAACTGATTTTACAGTCACCACCACAACAACTGGAGGGACTGCAACGGCTTCATTCAGTTTAGAAGTGAAGTAGGTCTTTAATTCGATGGAGTAAGTAAAAGGGAACTTTAACGAGATGATCTTTTTTTATTTCGAAAGGATCACTCGAAACAACAAATCCCATAGGATTGTTTTTTTCTTCCATATAAATCTTTAAACTTTTAAAACTTTGACGAGAGCCTTTTTTAACTTCAATGGGTAAGATTTTATCTTCTTTGGCTAATAAAAAATCAACCTCAGCACTAGAGGATTTAGCTTCACGAAGCCAATAATAAAGTTCTGGAGTTTCGTTAGAAGGAGTGAGGCTTAAAAGTTGTTGAGCAACAATGGATTCGCAAATACTGCCTTGATTGGCAAATTCACTTTCGTTTTGAGCTTCCAGTATTAAAGTTTTTAAAGGGCGCCCCATAAGTCTTTGCACAAGACCAGTGTCAAAAAAGAAAACTTTAAATTTATTTTCTTTAATCTCGGCACTCAAAGGGATTTCATTTCCTGAGGAGTGATAGCACTTATAAGCAAGTCCTGCATCGATCAATAAATTAAGTCCTAAATGCAGCTCTCTTGATTTTGTCTCAGGAGCCACTCGTGTAAAAATAAATTTTTGCCCTAATTGAATTGGAATGGAGTCAAATACAGATCTCACATATTTGATTTCAGTTTCGCTCGAATATTTATTAAAATCTTGACGATAAGAAATAATAAGTTTTTGTTGAATGGCTTGAGTTTGTTCTAAGTCTTTGGTTGTAATATAGGCATGAATCACTTCTGGTAATCCACCTAATGCCGTATATGTTTTAAACTCTTTCATAAGTTGTTCATGAAGAAGTGGATCTATATCTTTCATAGGATTTTGATTTAATAATTTAACTAACTGTGATTGCTTGCTGGCTAATAAAAATTCCTCAAAGTCGAGTGGAAAGATATGATAAAAATCAATACGACCCACAGGGAACGAAATTTTTTTGAGTGCAAACTCTATCAGTGAACCTGCTGCGATCACATGAATGTCAGGCATTTTTTCTTTAAAATATCTTAAGGAAAGTAATGCATCAGGGGATTCTTGAATTTCATCAATAAAAAGTAATGTCGCCCCCTCAACAGACTTATGCTCTTTCATTATTTGAAGCGTATTTAATATTTGCTGAGGGTTTCCTTTGTTTCTTTTAAACAGCTCAATGTATTCTGGGTTTTCCTCTAAATTGATTTCTATAAAATTAGGAAACTGCTCCCCAAATGTGCGCACCAACCAAGTTTTACCAACTTGGCGCGCCCCTCTTAAAAGAAGAGGGCTTCTAAATTTTGATTTTTCCCATTTTTGAAGATATTGAATCGATTTTCTGTACATACCTTGTATTTTATCCAAGATATTGCTGGATTACAAGGTTAATTTATCCATACCTTGGTTGAATTACAAGGTTAATTGGTCCAAAGTATGGCTAAAAGGAAAGGTTAAGTCTCTCACAAAATCATTGAACCTCAATAATTTAAGGCAGTTGTGAAAGGGCTCCCAGTTTTGCCGCAATTGTAGCTTTTGCGAGAACGATCTCAACCGTTGTGCCTAAGTAAGTCATGGTGTTGGGCTCTAAATCATCCAATAAATTAATAAGAGTTTTAAGCTCATCGATATTTAATTTTTGAGGATTTAAATTTGCAAAGCCAGACTTAATGCTGTCACTGTTGCTATGAAAAGTTTTAAGCTGAGCCTGGTTGGCTCGTACAAGTTGATTCATCTTTACATAGCCATTTTTAATTTCTAATTGAATCTCACGAGCGAGAGCATCTTTGGCGGCTATTTTAGAAGCCACGTTGTGCTCTTGTGATTTGATTTTAGACTGAGTCGAAAGACCTAGGCTTAAGTTGTACTGAAGGGCTCCAATAAAACCATCGGCAAAGGTGGGGTTTGAAAAATTCGCATTTCCAAAGGTTTGAGTTTGAGCAAAAAACAAATTGAGGTTGCCAAAGTACTCTGCTTTTTCAATTTTTTTACCCATTTGGGCAATATCAATTTCTTTATCGGCGTTAAGGTATTCAGGACTCTGAAGAGTGGCTAGTTCAAGGGCTTCATCAACCGAGGCAGGAATTAAAATATATTTTTCGATTTGTTCTAAGTTCTCAAGTTGCAGGTTTTCTAATTCTGCGGGCATCTCTCCTACTAAGCTGATAAAAAGATTTTTTTGTTCCTGCAATCTAGATTCGGCATCTAAGAGCTCGCCCTCGTTTTCTTCAAGTTTAACGGTGATCAAATTTTTAAGAAGCTCTTGATGAGTAGAACGAGACATGCCCTCAATGAGTTTTAAAATTTGTTTTTCTTTATCTTGAGTGAATTTTAAAAGGCGGATTTGCTCTAATGAAAGATAAAGACCCGCATAGGCTTCAGTGAGTTTTACTGAAAGCTCGTTTTCAAGTTGAGCTTTTTGAAACCCAAGCCCCTCAACTTGTAAATCAGTTTGTTTTTTAAGATACCAATTTTTAAATCCATCCCAAAGATTGGTCGATAAACCCACTGAGGTATGAAAGTATTCTTTTTTATCTTGAGGGCCAATGGTTTTTGGGAGACCCATTAAAACTTTCTCCGCATCCACGTAACCATAAATTTTAGGCAGGTATTCTTGCCACAGTGAGGTCGAAAGAGCCTCATTGGAGTAAATGGTTTGTTTTAAGCTTTCGATGCTAGGATGAGACGCTAGGGTGGTTTTTAAAGCTTCAATAAAAGAAAGCGATGGACTTAAGACTTCATGATTTGAAACTGGCTGATCGTAGAACAACTTACTTTGCACAGATTCAAGATTTAAATTTTTTGATGAAGTAACTGGTTTTTGAATTCCCCAACTCATTGAAGAACTCAAAGTAAAAACTAAAACTAAGTTCAAAAGTAAATACGATTTTAGCTTTTTCATAGGGCATCCTTTAACTTTTAAATTCAGAGGCCCTATGTACTCTAACTTTACATGAGGCCCAACTGTTATGATTTAGTCGGTCCTATGTATTTTACATTCTTAATTTTACATTCTATCCGGAACAGGAATTCCTAAAAGTTCTAAACCTTTTTTCAAGGTCTCACCCGTTGCCGCTGCTAATGCAAGCCTTGCTTGTTTCAGTTCCTCAGTGGGAGCTGTTCCAATGGGGCAGTCATGGTAAAAAGTATTAAACTTTTTAGCCAAGTCATAAAGGTAAGCGCACAAACTTGCAGGTTTGTAAGACTCCGCAGCCATCAAAGTGATGGTGTTAAAATTCATCAAATGTTGCAGCAACGCACCTTCTGCCGCGTGCACCAAGTGAGAAGAATTCACCGTTTTTTGAGTGAAAGAGAATTTTCTTAATAAACTGGCAATACGCGCATAAGAGTACTGAATAAATGGACCTGAATCACCATCAAGTTTAAGCCACTCGTTCATATCAAAAACGATTTTTTTATTGGTATCCATTTTGAGCATGCCATAACGAATGGCACCCTTTGCCACT
>JBIIER010000044.1:0-6481 GCA_044237745.1 Pseudobdellovibrionaceae bacterium | reverse complement strand
GCACCCTTTGCCACTCTACTTGCAGTTTCTTGAATCTCTGATGCAGACCAATCCTCACTCGTGCCTTGTTGGTAACGAGAAAGATAATTATCTTTAATCGTTTGTTCCATTTTAGAAATCAAATCCATTAATGGAATGATGTTTCCTTTTCGAGAACTCATCGCACCATCTGGAAGTTCCACAAAGTTATATTGCAAATGATAACACTGAGCCGCCTCTTTAAAGCCAATGACTTCAAGAGTTTTAAAAACTTGTTTAAAGTGCAAAGCTTGGCGCACGTCCACCACATAAATGCTTTTTTCAATATGATGATCTTGAAATTTTCTACGAGCGAGTTCCACATCTTTAGTGGCATACAGACCCGTGCCATCCGTTTTAAGCAGCATGCAAAAACCGAGTTTATCTTCTGAGAGATCTAAACCAATCGCACCTTCTGATTGAATGAGTTTTCCCTCTTTAAAAAGTTTTTGTGCATACTGAACAGAGCTCGCATCTACATCGGATTCCCAATACTCAATATCAAATTTAATTTTGGCCCAATCATAAACTTGTTGCATGAGATCTATAGACCATTGGCGAGTTTTCTTCCAAAGATCATAGTACTCACCCTTGTGAGCCTCGAGCTCTTTTAAAATTACGGTGAGTTGTTCACGATTGATAGCCTCTTGAGGAGTGCCAAGTTCATCTTCAAGTTTAAGATGCGCTTTTGAATAAAGCTTGCCGAGCCATTCACCTTTGTCTTTTGTAGGTTCTGGTTCTTGATTGTGAAACTTCATGTACCATAAACATTTGGCCACATGGGTGCCCACATCTCCCGCAAAAGTTGTAGAAACTATGGTGTGCCCGCTGTAACGGAGCATTTTAACAAGAGCGTCTCCCAAACACATGTTTCTCATGTGACCCACATGGAGTTCTTTATGTGTGTTGGGTTGAGAGTACTCAATCATGGTTTTAGGATTTTGCACGGAGAGAGTTTTTGTAAAATTTTCTCCCGTTAAAATAGGTTCTAAAACGTGGGGACCAAAAAATTCTGGTTTAAATTTAAAGTTTAAGTAAGGACCTGCAGCCGTACATGTAAACTCAGTTTCTGCAGCAAGGGTTTGCGCCAGTTCTTGAGCCAAGAGAGCAGGAGATTTTTTCAATTTTTTTGCAAAAATAAAGCAACCAAGGGCAAAATCACCGAGTTCAGGTTGAGGAGGAGCGCCAAGGGCATCGTCGATTTCAGAAAGGGTGCCCAAGGGTTGAGTAGGGTCGGCACTCATTTTAGAAATTTGTTGGAAGACTTTTTCAGCAATTTTTATTCTAGGCACATCAAAATTTGTTTTCATATTTTCTATTTAGAATTTTATCAAGGTGAGAGTCAACTAGCAGTGCCTTAAATAAAATTCTTTCAGTGGTTTTAGGCCCCCAATTTAAGAGCTATATTTAAAGGCCATATTGCGTTATAGAGCAGGATTTAAATGAGGGAGAATTCATTCTCCTTGACCCATGAAGAGCATAAAAGATTAATTGACTACTCGAATTTTTATTTAAAAAGGATCTGCCCCTTGAATCACACATCAACTATCCCTACGGATTTACAAAATTTAACCCCTCTTATGAAACAATATTGGGAGATCAAATCTCTTCATCCCGATAAAATTTTACTCTTTCGTATGGGCGATTTTTTTGAACTCTTTTTTGATGATGCGGTCAAGGCGGCCCCCGTGGTGGGCATTGCTCTGACTTCTCGTAATAAAAAATCACAAGAAGAAACTCCCATGTGTGGGGTGCCTCATCATGCCATTGCCGGGCCCATCAATAAACTTCTCTCCTATGGATTTAAGGTGGCCATTTGTGATCAAATCGAAGACCCAAAACTGGCCAAGGGAATTGTAAAAAGAGCGGTCACGCGCATTCTCACTCCGGGGATGGTTTATGATGCCGACACCTTGGAGGCCACTAAGGCTCATTACATTGCGAGTTTTGATGAAGAGTCTTTAAGTTTTTTAGACACCTCAACAGGCGAGGCTTTTTATTACACCGCTCAAGGCGTTTTAAATTTTGCGCAACAACAGCAAAACTTAATGAAGCTGTTGGGTGTGGCCGAAGTGGTCACTGAATCAGGTGAGAGTGTTGAGGGCTTAGCAGCGAGTTTTTCTCAATTTTCGGCTTCTTTGATTGTTTCAACATTTGCTGATTTATCTTCTGATTTAAAATTTCATTTAAAAGTGGAGTCTCTTCCGGTTTCGGCGCAAAGACTCTTGGCCTACATCGTGACTTTGGGAGGAGAAATCGCCCTTAAAGTGATCAAGCCTTTTGAGTCTCGCAGTTTGTTAGCGCGCATGGAGATTTCGCAAACAGTGTTTCGCCATCTTGAGGTGTTTAGCACTTACCGGGGAGAGATTTCTGGCAGTTTATTTTTTGCGATGAATCGCACTCAAACATCGGGTGGGGCTCGTTTACTCAGACAATGGTTGAGCTTTCCGTTGCAGGATTTAAAATCCATCACTCAACGGCAAGAGGCCCTGCAATTGTGGAGAGGATTTTTGCCAGAACTTAAAGAAGTTCGTAAAACTCTTTCGAGCATGGGTGATATTGAGAGAAGACTCTCTAAAATTGCGCAGCCCACTTGTAATGGTCGCGATCTTTTAGCTCTCGCGCAGAGTGTGGATGCGGGTTTAAGAGCGGTGGAGATTGAGGTCGCAACTCAAAAAAAATCAAAAGATCAAATTAAAGATAAAACACAGGCGGCTTCATCCGCCAATTTATTAGAGACTTCTCATCAAGCTGTTTTATTTTCTTTGTCACAAAAAATTCAAAACACTCTTGTTGAGGATCCACCCATTAGCACAAAGCAGGGTTATTTAATTCGCACGGGGGTTTCTCCTGAGTTGGATGAGTTAATTGAGCTTTCGACCCATAGTCAGGATCTCGTGCAGCGAATGGAGCAAAAAGAAAAAGAAGCGACGGGCATCAACTCTCTTAAAATTCGTTATAACAATGTGTTTGGTTATTACATTGAAGTGACTCACACGCATAAAGATAAAGTGCCTGCGTATTATCAACGTAAACAAACTTTGGTGAATGCCGAGAGATACTGCACCGATGAATTGATCGAGTTAGAAAAAAAGGTCCTCACGGCGCAAACCAAACGCAATGACCTTGAGGCAGAATACTTTGATACTCTACGAGCAGAGATTTTAAAACAAGCATCTGATTTATTAGTTTTAGCCAGCCATTGCAGTCATCTGGATGTGGAGAGTTCTTTGGCTTGGTTGTCTTTAGAGCAAAAGTATGTGCGTCCACAGTTTCATCAAAAGCAGGGATTGCAAATCAAGGGTTCGCGCCATCCTGTGGTGGAACAATTTTTAAAAACTCAATTTGTTTCTAACGACATCACTCTGCAAAAAGAATCTTGCTTGTTACTTACGGGTCCTAATATGGCTGGTAAGAGTACATTGATGCGCCAAGTGGCCCTCACGGTTTTACTTGCGCAGATGGGTTCGTATGTTCCAGCCGATTATGTGGAGATGCCAATCTTTGATGCGATCTTTACGCGTATTGGAGCGAGCGATCAGCTCACTGAGGGGCTTTCGACTTTTATGGTGGAGATGACCGAGACTGCGGCCATGATTAAAAAAGCCACTTCAAAATCTTTGGTGGTGTTGGATGAAGTGGGTCGTGGAACGAGCACCTTTGATGGAATGTGTTTGGCTCAATCGATTTTAGAACATCTACTCACGGAGACTCAGGCTCTTACTTTATTTGCGACTCATTATCATGAGCTCACTTATTTAGAGGAGACTTATCCGCAAATTAAAAATGCCCACATGACCGTTGCAGAAAAAATGGGCGAGATTAGCTTTTTACACACACTAGTTAAAGGACCTGCGATGAAGTCTTATGGGATTCATGTGGGTAAACTTGCTGGTTTGCCGGCTTCGATCACTTCTCGCGCTCAAACGCTTTTAAAAAAGGTGGAGAGTCAGAGTCATCAGAACTTTCAAGGTGCTTCGGGTAATTTGCAGATGTCTTTGTTGGATTGGGAAGAGTCGGGCTTGGTTGAAGCGGAAGTTGAGGCTGCGGGTCATTCGGTGGTGGTGCCGGTGGTGACGGATTCTTTAGAAACTGTTCCCGCTGTTTCGGGACCTGTGTTGAAACCTGAGCAAGAGCAAGTGCTGAAGGATTTAGAGGAGCTTTCGGTGGTTCAGTGCAGTCCGCTGGAGGCCTTGAACAAGATTGCTTATTGGCAAAAGAGTTTGAGCAGTCCTGATTTTAAATAGGGATCAATAAAGTAGATTGAGTTTTAAAAGACGGCCCCTTGGGGGATTTTTCTCTTTCAAAAAGCTCAGACATACGGTGCTCGCCTCCTTGCATTTGCTGAAAGTTAAAACTTTCAGCGCAAGTTCGGCTCCGCTCCGAACTCGTTTTTGAAAGAAAAAAGATCCCCCAAGGGGCCTTATTCAATACTAATTTTAATTAATTTTTTTATTTAAAATAAGTTGGGTTGAGAGGATTTGGCTTTTTTTTAGGTCGTAATGCCATGTTTTTTGTTGCTTGATTGTTCGTAAAGTTTTGATTAAATATTTAAATTAAAGGTCAAAAATTTTTTTAAGTCCTTCTTGCCAATGTAAACATTTGATTCCATCCACTTCAAAAGATCTTTGAGTGGTTGAGAGCACATATTTTTCGCTTTCAGGAAAGTCCTTTGCAATTTTGCAAAAGTTCGAGAATTGATCTGCTGTGAGTTTATCCGTGGATTTGATTTCTACTAAAATGATTTTGCCCTTTGGTTTTTCAATGATCAAATCTATTTCAACATCATCTTTTGTGCGGAGATAAGAATAATTCCAACGCTTTTCTAAAAAACTTCGTAATTTAAAAAATTCATTCATTAAAAAAGTTTCAAATAAATCGCCATATTCAAAAGTGCCAGGGTTGAGGTCTTCCTCAACTAAATTTTGCAAGGCTCTGACCACACCCGTATCAAAAAAATAAAATTTACTTTTTTGTGTTTGTCTTTTTCTAATTGATTGATGATAGGGTTCCAAGTACTCACCCACTAAAGTATCTACTAAGATTTCAAAATGGCGCGAACTCTGAGAGGGTGCAATTCCCGCATCTCTTTCAATTTTACTGTAATTAATTATTTTGCCATTCATCTGTGCAGCACAAATTAAAAACCTTCTAAAGGGCTCGAGGTTTCTTACAAGTTGTTCACTTGCAATTTCTTCTTTTAAATAAGTAGCCACATAAGAATAAAGGGATCGCGCACAATCTTGGTCTGAAATTAATGGCTGATTCCAATAGTAGGGTAGGTTTCCAAATTTAAGACTTCGCAGTAAATTAAAATCTTCACCAAGTTCTAAAGCAGAAAATGGAAAAAAATGAAAAGAGGCAGCGCGCCCCGCTAATAAATTAGCGGATCCTTTTTTTAATTTTCGCGCACTGGATCCCGTTAATGCAAATTTAATTTTGTAAGTTTCAATGGCTTTGTGTACCACATCTAAAATCTTTGGATTTTTTTGAACCTCATCAATCACTATCCAAGAATTTTTTTGAATCTTCCAATCCTCTATAATTGACTGAGGTTGACTCATTAATTGCTGCTCAACTTTTGGGTCTAATAAATCGTACCAAAGACAATCCTCACCTTTAAAATGCTCTTTAAGAAGGGTTGATTTACCTGAACCTCTTGGTCCAAAAAGAAAAAAGCTTTGAGTTTTAGATAAGTTAGAAAATCTCTTGTACATATGCTTAAATTGTCCGCCATTTTCAGCATATATGCAAGATTTATCGCTTTTTAGCTTAAAAACGGGATCTAAAGACGGGGTGCACGTCAGTACTAAAAAAGGGAAACACGTCACTCCGTATAATTCTAACCATGAAGCACTGCTTCTTGGGTTATTCTGATTTTTTAAAAAATTGGAGGTTCCTTGCCTACAATAGACAGAACAAAATCCATTTTCGGAAAACTTGAGGAATCGTAACCTGTTGCTAGATATAATTTTTTGAAACCTTCTTTGAAAAGATCTTTTGCAAGATCCTCCCCTTTCTGATTAGGACCCAAATTAGAATCGATGTATATATTTACATTTTTATTGAGTTTTGATTTATAAATATAAAATTCTTCTTTAGATTTAAATCCTAAGAATGTTTTATTGTTGCTCTCTGCAGCTAACTTCCAAGTCATGTGAATTAAATCATCATCATCAATTAGAACCCAATCAAAAATTTCCAAGGTAGGATTCATAACAATGGGTACAAAACCAGCAAGAGATTTAGGGAGGATTGTTAATTTTATATTTAATGCTCTTTCTTGAATATTTATTTCTTCATATCGGCTTGTTACTAAAATTGAACTTTTAGAAATTCTCAATTGTTCGATTAAATCTAAACCAGATTTTATTTGGTTTATAAGTTTGTTCCTGACCCCGATTTGATTTGGACACCCAACTCCAGGGGTCTTTATGGAAATAACGTCTAGTAAACGGAAATA
>JBIIER010000026.1:0-22857 GCA_044237745.1 Pseudobdellovibrionaceae bacterium | reverse complement strand
TTAAAAATCTCCTGATACTTTTGGATTTTCACTTTCCATTTTTCGCCAATTTCGGCGTTATTTTCAAAAAAATCCTGGCTGAGCTCTTCAAAATTTTCTTGCATCAAAAAAGGAAGAAAGGATTCAAATTCTCCCATGGTTTTACGAAGTGCTTTAGGAGTTAAATCAGCTAAACCCTCATCGTAAATTTTTTCTTTTAAGAGAATCTCCATAAAATTTTTAGGCGTGACAATAAGATCAGAGCGCACAGTCCACAGCAAATGATGCCAAAGTTCGCTGGCTCTCATGATCATAAAATCTTCAAGACAATTAATTTTATGGAGTAAAATATTTTGATACAGGAATTTAGATTTGAGATCACTCACGATCCAAGTTTTTTGCTGAAGATCTTGATTTTTAAAAATTTCAAATGAGTTTTTAGGAGAGGTGATTTCTATAATTTTGAGCATGGTGGATCTTAAAAAGACTTCTTATCCTTGTCACTCTGTATTCATCGCATTAATTTTGAACTCGATTGAAAGGATTACCTACGTTGCTTTACTTTTCTTCTTTTGCTCGAAGAACCTAAATCTCCTAAACTAAAAAAGGGATCAAATCCAAAATCCATTGTCATTGATAACTGAATACGTCTATCTATGGTTTGCCCAGGATAAGCTCCTAATTCTTCTGAGTAACTTGCAAGATCAAATCTCACTAGCCACAAATTGGTTCCTAAACCGTAACTTGTATATCCTTGATTAAATCCCGCACGAAAATCCACAAAAGGAAGACTGATCTCAGCACCTAAATGTATTTTTTTTCCGATCTGCTCTTTAGAATCCAACATTCTCCGATATTCAAATCCTGTGAGCAAATCCAAACCAGGCAAATCTATGGCCCAACTCATGCCCATTTGTAAATTATCGCCGATAGAACTAGGAGCTGAAGTTCCGGCAGTTTTGGTAAAAGTTGTTCGTCCTACATCTTTCCAAACAAATGCTAAATTGGGATTGAATGGAAGTGGCAATTGATACTGAATTCCCGTATCAATCCCATAGCCAATTCCTGCATCTTTAAATGAATCTCCAAGAGTAGAAGTGTCATTTTTAGCAATTGTGCCCACTCCAATGACTTGAGAGGTTCCAGTTCTCCTAATTTGTTTTAAAGCCATCCCCCAAGAAACATAGGGACTCACTGGATAGGCGATTCCCGCATAAAAGGCCACATCAGTAGTGTATGTGACTTTCATTTCTGGAAAGGAAGGTCGTTGAAGTCTTAATTTTACAAGAGCTTCTTCTGCCACACCAAACGCAAAATTAGGAAAATAAAGTACTGATCGACCAGCCACTCTTGCCCAAATATTTTTACCATAAAACTGACTGTAGGAGGTGTTCCCAGAACTAGAAATTGCAGACATGTCATTATAAAGTTGTAATCCATTAATACCCAAATCGATATCTGCCAATAACCAATTCACGCCCTTCACCTTAGCAAGGGCTGCTGGATTATTAAATAGGGCTTCACCATCCTCCACGTAGGGAATTAACAGACCACCCATTCCAAGGGCACGAACATTTTGGTGATACTCCACTAATTCATCAGCATGAACTGAATTAAAAATTCCAAAAATGATAAAAAAATATATAAAGTACTTACTGAATTTTAAGGGCAACATAGTGCCCCCGTAGCGTCTGGACAAGAGCCAATTCCAATTGCAGCAGTATCTATTAACTTACGAAAGGCCGCTATCATTGGAGCTGTAACAGCGTCTGGATCAAATACTGAACAAGGGCTCCCAGGTATCGCATTGCAAGTTGTTTTAAATTGATCTAAAGCATCAACTGCTGTACTCCCACTAATGACCGCAGTTACTGAAGCTATATTATCCAACATCTGCGACATGCCAGTAATAATTTGCGCCATATTTGCATCAGAGACATAAAAAGGAGCCAGTGAAGTTACAGGAACAGAGCCTGGTGCTGATGATGAACATATAGAAAAAGTTGTATCTGCAGCTCCATCTCCTAAGTTCCCAGTTGAATCCGTATCCGCAAGGCTTCTTAAATAAGTTCCCACCTTAGCCATTGCTAAAATCGCCATAAAAAGATTTTGATCACCCGTTCTCGTAGATGAAGTTCCGATGCTCATCATAACTGACTCTGCTAATGCACAAGACGCAGGATGGACTGTAATTCCTTTAAAGGCCCCCATAAATGTTCCAAAAAAAGCTGAAGAGGCTCCAGAACCCAATCCTTGCACAAAACTAATAAAATCTAATCCGCACTTTCCGGCATAAGCTCCTGCGAGAGCTTCTTTAATTTCTGTTTTTGCCTGATAACTTGAACTCATACTTAAGATATCAGTTATGGCTCCATCATAATCACCACTGTCTATTTTTTTTGTAGCCGATTCTTTGAGGGCTGCATCGGAATCTTTTTTTGAAAGTGGCTCAAAAAAATTTGAGCAACTGGTATTCAAACTAAAAATAGAAACTATAAAAATAAATATTAAATTTTTTAAATAGTTATTCTTCATGGAGTGTGAATCCTTTCACTCGATTAGTATCTAAAAACAAATTTGGTGATATAGCGATTATCTTTTTTAGGTGTTGTAACAGTCCCAATATCTTCAGCATATGAGGTGAACTGAAATTGAGTGCGCTCTGAAGAAAACTCAATACCACCTGAATAAAAATTTTGGCCCATTCCTAAACGTAAAAATGCTAGATCACCTAAATTTAATTCGTAACCAATATGAGTTTTTCGAGTTTGATTGGTTTCTGTGGTATCGGCTTTAAGAACATCCCGATACTCTAAAGTAAAGGTCGATCTGACCCCATTACTATGAATCGGAAAAAATGCAATGGCTGCATCCACTTTTTGCTTCACCTCATTGGGCTGAGTCGCTGATTTCATGAGAACACCTGAGGCTGCGGTGAATTTTGTTCCACCCATATCATGAACAGTGACACCCAATGTAGGGAGAAGTGCCCATGGCAAAGTTAAAAGCAAACCGGTATCAGTTGCAACTCCTGCACCTTCAGAAGCATTGGAAGCAAGACTCATGCTCCCTGTAGGATCTAAATCTTTATCGATTTCAACTCTGGCAATCATTCTGGCTGTAAAACCTAATTTAATTCTGCCATCAAAAAATCTAAAGTTATAACCTAGCAGTAATCCAGCATCCTTATGGTATCGGGTATTCATTGAGGTCCCTGCTGAATTCATAAGTGCAGCAAGTTCTGTTTTATAAAAAACACCTATCCCAAAATTTCTGACAACAAAGCTCGGAAAAAATTGATTTTTTGCATAGTAGTACGTGTTTGTAGTTTTAGAAAGTGTGCTCACTATTTTTTCTGGTGTCGTAAATTCAGTAAAAGCCTTGTTGCGATAAAATCTTGAAATATTCAACGAAGCTTCAAATTCGGGATCTAAAATAGTTCCATATTTATCTCTGAGCTTTCCTAATCCTGCGGGATTTATTAGAAGCGCAGTTTCATCATTCACAGCTGCCACAGAAGCTCCGCCCATAGCTAGACCTCTGGCTCCATTATAAAACTCAAGAATTTCAGAAGCTTTCAGCAAGGAAGACTGAAAAAAGATCGACAAAAAAATTATAAATAGAAAATGAATGTGTCTCATTCTTAGATTTTAAATCTTCTAAGGGAGTTTTTCTCGCAAATGTTAAGCAAACTGTTTATTCAGGACTAAATCAAGACCTAGATCAATGTCTCATTCTCAAGCCACTCTAAACCTTAACGAGCATTTTATGCTAAAATAGAAGCATCACAAAGAAAGAACTCTACATCAGGAGTGCCAATGAAAATGAAGATCCTCTTTTTAATGTTAGCTGCAAGTTTGTTAACCAATTGTGGAGCTAAAGAAGCCGATAAAATTGGTGATGCTCAAGCTTGTATTGATAAATCCACTAAAACAACGGTTAATACATGCCTTTCTAAAATTGAGGGTCTCACTTCTCAACAAGCTTATCTTTTAAAATGTTCAGCAGGTTTTATCGAACAAGGGTTTGATGATCCCAATAAATTTATAACCGCTATCAAACAACTTTCTGCTTCAAATGGTGGTGGAAGTACCATGTTAGGAATGATGGGCGTTTTAGCTTTTGATGACAAAGATAAAGCGGCAGCGACATTAGCAAATTGTCAAAAATCAAAGGCTAAAGGATTTATCATGTTCGCTTCTATGGCCAATATTGCAACAACGATTGGGAGTGTGAGCGGTAATCTTGCTAACTTAATTACTTCTATTCAAGCTGACCCTGCCAGTGCTCAGCAAACAATGCTCAATCTTGTAAATACACTTAACACAGATCCAACAGCCGTGCCTGCAATTGGAGCTACAGCTATTGTAGCTTATGAAGCAAATTGTGCTGGAACCAACAGCAATACGCAGATGTGCTCAACTTTTACCAACGCAATTAATAGTTCAGGAAACCCTACCGATCCCACTGCAGTAGGAAATGCACTTAAAGGCCTTCTACAAACAGGCAATTAATTGACACCAAAGACATCTCCCTAAAAATTAAGAGGAGATGTCTCTTTCTTATTTCAATTAAAAATTATTTCTTTTTTGACGAAGATCCGTAAACGCTGTCAGAGCATCTTTATAATTATGTTTGCGCAAAAAATCTGAATTATAGATTCGTAAAAAAGGATTCGTCTTGAATTCTTCCTCTAAAGAAAGCGGGACTGTCGAGATATTTTGCAATCTGAGTTCTTTAATTGTGTCCGCTCTTTTTAAAAGCAATTGATTTTCTCCATCTACACTCAGTGCAAATGCTAAATTTCTTTCTGTGTATTCGTGTGAGCAGTAAACTCGAGTTTCCGGTGGGAGTGAATGCAATAAGTCCATGCAAGCTTTCATTTGCTCATAGGTTCCTTCAAAAACTCTTCCGCATCCTAAACCAAACAAAACATCCCCCGAAAATAAAACCCCTAATTCGGAACTATAGTAAGCAATATGACTTAGAGTATGCCCTACCATCTCGAGAACTTTAAATTGAATGTGACCTAATTTGATTTCTTGCCCTGAAATTAAATATTGATCCGCATTTAAAATGCGTTTTTCATCTAACTGAGAGCAAATAATTTGGCAATGAGTGGAGCTTTTAAGCTCTGCATTTCCACCTATGTGATCTGAATGATGATGGGTGTTGATGATAAAATCTAAATTCCATTTTTTTTGCTGAAGCAAACTCAAGACAGGAGCCGCTTCAGCAGGATCGACCACAATTGTTTTTTTTGATTCGTGATCTCTTATGACAAAAATATAGTTATCACTTAATGCCGGAACTAAAAGAATTTCAACTTTCATGTTTATTAGAAATTCATATTCATTTTGAGCATGTACATACGAGATTCTTTAGGAGAGTAATAAGTTCCTACATCTTCTCCATAGGTCACGAGATCTAAATTAAACACCGTAAATAGAGCTGATAAACCGGCCGTTAAATAACCTTGATTCATGCCAATTCTGTATTGCCCTTTCCACCAACTAAACATTCTCCAATCAAACTCAAAACCCACGTGCACGGCTTTTCTGTAGGTAAAGAGAGGATGCATGATATCACGCACATCCAATACGCCTCTTCCTCCAAAAATAAACACACTCGGATATTCCCACTTCATACCAACATCTAAAACACGATAGTTTTTTTCTGGTTCTAAAGTTTGACCAGATTTATTGGCCAATTTGAGACTGCTTTTAAAACCAGTTTCTCCAGCATTTCTGAGGACAAAACCAAAAGTTGGTTTCGCTAACCTAAATATTTGCCAAATACCATCACTTGGCAACTCTGGCGTGAGCAATAAACCCAGATCTGCATCAACAGAATAACCTTCTCTGAGTTCATTACTAGAAAAAGAAGTCGCTGAATCAGCTAAATCTAAAACCGCAAGTGCTCTACTCACATTGATCCTATTAGTAAATTTAAAAGTAGCGCCAATAGAGGTGCGTGAACGAGAAAACCATGGAACATCTTTACCAAGACCAAAAACAACCGAAGTGTCACCAAATCCTGTTAAATTCACAGAAGGTCCCACTTGATTATGCACAGTTAAATCTACAGATGCGTCGATTGGAATCACACCTAAACCCCAACCTGGTCTGACCCAAACTCCTGACATGGGAGCAGTTCGAATCATATAACTACTGCCATAAGCATTTTTAATCACATTTAAAATAGCTTCTTGCTTTTGTGCATCAGTTCCAACTGTCTTTGATGCTTTTTGAATATCATTCACAAATGAAGTAAAAGACTGAGTGAGTCCTCCCTCTAGTGACATATTAATTTCGCCGTCTTCACGTCTTCCTAATCCAGCAGGATTGTAATAAAGAGAACTGTAATCATCAGAAACGGCAACAAAAGCATCACCCATTCCTAATGCCCGCGGTGAGATGTATGAATGACGAATTCTATAGTTAAGTGCTTCACCACTCCAAGCCATTGAAGTAAGAAATTGCAATAAGAAGATCAAATAGAACTTAACTTTGAATATTTTCACGCACAACCTCCGATCACATAAAGAATTTTATTCTTAAAATGAGAATTTGATATATAATTTTTTAAGAAGGCCCCTAACTCAGCCATGCTTTACGACTAAGGTCTGGAGAAATATGTTTTTAAATAATATTTTTTTTAAATTAATAGTTTGTTTTTTGTTTTTTTATCGCTTAGCGATTGCTTCTCCGACCGACGAAGCTATTTTAGAAAAAATCGACACTCACCATTTAAACAAACAAGAAAAATCTCCCGATTTAGAACAATACAACTCTCTGAAGTTTCCTAAAAACCAATCCATTGAAGATATCAATCTTCCAGATTCTCCTCACCTCGTTGGCTCCAGCTTAGGCTTTGGACTTAATTATCTTGCAGGAACTGTTTCTGAAGATTCCCCCGTAAACTCTAACGGAATTGAAATTCAAATTAATCATGAAAAAGTCATTAACAATGCATTTACGACTCATATAAGTTTAAATAAAGATGGTTGGACTCAATTGTCTTTTGGTCAAAGAGAGTATTTTGCGGACACTCCAACATTTAGACCCTTCTATAATTTAAAATTAGGAACGACCTTAAAACCTTCTGAATATTTAGCTGGATTTATAATTTACCAAAGATATTTTGTGGCTGCACAAACAGGCTTAGAATTTATGTGGGAAAAAACACCCTTTCAGATAGCTGCAGAAGGACATCTCGCTCTTTTAGGATTTCAATACAGCGGAAGTTTTTTGTATCTCAAAAAGTTTTAAATCACTTGAGAGTTTTTAAAAACTCAAGAGTCTTTGTTTCTAAATCCTCAAGGTTGCCGTTGTTTTCTATAATATAACTAGCTCGTTTTTTTCTTTCTTCATCAGTGACTTGATTTTGGATTCTCAATTCAGCTTCTGCAATTGAAAAATTGTTTCTTTTTTGCAATCTTTGAATTTGCTCAGAGCGAGGGCAAATTATTGCAAGAATTTTATCAAATTGAGAATCTAGATTTTTTTCAAACAAAAGTGGAACATCATAAAAGGCAAACTTGCAACCTTGAGCAGTCCAAGATTGTTTTAATTTTTGAATTTCATTTTGAACGTAGGGATGAATGAGATTTTCTAACCAAAGTTTTTCTGCTGAATTTGAAAAAATAATTTGACCAAGTAGAACACGATCCATTTGACCCTGTTGATTTAAAACCTTAGGACCAAAGTGCTGAAGCACCGTTTCAAGTAAGGGACTTTGCGGTTCTAAGGCTTTTTTAGCAAAAAAATCTGCATCGGCAACATTAAATCCCTGCTGTCTCAAAAAGTGTGTCACAGTACTTTTTCCAGTTGCAATGCCACCTGTCAAACCAATCCATATCATAATAAGCCTTTTTAATAATTTTTCAGAAACTAGACATTCTTCCCTTTATTATTTTTAAATATTACCGATAAATTTCAAAAAGGGGAACAATTAACTGTGTCAAAAATATTAGAACAATTTGGCAAATATATTCTTCTAGAAAAACTCGCTGCTGGCGGTATGGCAGAGGTGTTTCTTGCTAAATTTTTTGGTGCAGAAGGTGTTAACAAGTTTTTTGCTATTAAAAAAATTCTCCCTCAGTTTTCAGATAATCAAGAATTTATTGAAATGTTTAGAGAAGAAGCCAAAATTGCCATTAATATGAAACACAATAATGTGGTTTCTATTTATGAGTTTGGCGAAGAAGCTCGCCAATTTTATTTGGTGATGGATTTTGTAGAGGGATACAATCTTCGGCAAATTCTAAATCAAATCAAAAAAGCTAAAACTAATTTTTCTATCGAACATATTATCTATATTGTCAAAGAAGTCGCAGCAGGCTTAGATCACGCTCACAGATGTATAGATACAGCGACCAACAAACCTTTAAATATTATTCATAGAGATATGAGTCCGCAAAATATTATGATTAGCTTTGAAGGCGAAATCAAAGTTGTTGATTTTGGGATCGCAAAAGCTGCAAATCATGATGAAAGAACTAAAGTTGGAACTCTCAAAGGTAAATTTGGTTACATGAGCCCAGAACAAGCAGAGGGCATGGGCGAAATTGACAATCGAACAGATATTTTTTCATTAGGTATTGTTCTTTGGGAATTGCTCGCTAATGACAGACTCTTTACCGGAGATTCAGAAGCCATTCTTATTAGAAAACTCATCGATTGCCAAGTTCCTCCAATTAGAGAAAAAGTGCCTTCCATTCCACCAGAACTTGAAAGAATAGTTTCAAAAGCACTGACAAAAGATAAAAGTCTTCGCTATCAAAAAGCCTCTGATATGCAAAGAGACCTTAATCGTTTTTTAAATACTAATTTCCCTGATTTTTCTGCACATGATTTTAGTGTTTTTATGAAAACGATTTTTAGTCCAGAAATTTTAGAACTCAAAAAGAAACTCGTTGAGTATGCTAAAATTTCTAGTTCAGATTCAAAATCAAACGCCAATAATGCATTGTCTTCTCAAACTGCCACAGACAGAGTTGTTAGCTCTGCCTCTAAATCTGAGCCTGCAAGAGTTTCAGTAGAAAAACCTGCTGCACAAATACCTAAAGCTACGAACACTCCCAACTCAGGTAAAGCTAGAATTCCTTCTGACAATATAAATAACTTTGAAGTTCCTAAAACTAAAGATAGAGCCAATACGGATTCTAAGTCACCAAGAAGTCAGTCAACTTCTAATTCTGAATCTCAAGGGCTGAACCAACAAACTCTTATTGGCATTGAATCAGGCAATTCAGGTGATACTGTCAGGAGAAGAAGACCCGTTTCTCCTAATACAAAAACTGGGACTCATAATATGAGTGACTATACTTTTCCTCAGGAAAATAGATCGTGGACTGGACCTATCTTCTTAACATTCATGATTATAGCCAGCGGCCTTGGTTATGTGTATTTAAAAAAAGGTGCTGTGAATATGCAAACTCTCATGGCCGTCCTCGGAAAAAATTCAGACTCTGGTTCTATGGAAGATGCATCAACCTCTGTCAATAGACCTAACCTGAAGAGCCAAATAGAAGAACCGGCTGCTGTTGAAGAAAAGTACGTTGTTTCTATACAGTCTTCTCCTTCTGGTGCTCAAATTTTTGTAAATGGAACTACCACAGAACTCACAACACCTGCACAAATTTCGGTAGCAGCGAATAAAGAGTTTACATTAGGTTTAAAGCGAGATGGGTATTTTCCTTATGAAACTAAACTGAATGCCAATGAAAATGCACTTTCTCATAGAGCCACTTTACAAGAATCGATCAAGACCGCTTATATTTCATTAAGTGTCATCAACGGTGGTCCAGTTCCGATAGTTACAATCAACGGACAAAGACTTCTTGAAAAACTGCCATTAAAATCTTATGCTATACCAGCTGGTGTTCCTGTAATTATTAAAGCTTCAAATCCTTTTTCAAAACTAAGTGCAGAACAAACAGTTTTCATGACATCCAATGAAAGAAAATCAATAGAGTTAGTGTTAGGAATTAAAAGAAAATGAAAACTTTGTGCGATTATGTTCTCGCTTCTAGAAACCGCCACTCAGATCAACCTGCCCTAAAATACAAACATCATGAAAAGTGGCTTGAAATCTCTTGGGCTGAATATTTTAGCAAAATATCTTTAGTGGGCCATGGTCTTCTTGCTTTAGGAATTGAACCAGGAGACAAAATTGCAATCATTTCTAATAGTCGACCTGAATGGGCGATTTGCGACCTCGGCATTTTAGGTATTAAAGCCGTAACCGTGCCAATTTATCATTCAATTACTACAGAGGATTTAGAATATATTATCAATAACTCCGAAGTAAAAGTTATTTTTTTTGAAAGCAAATCCATCTATAAAGCTTGGATGACTATTTCAAATCGCTGTCCGCTTGTTCAAAATCTCGTTTGTTTAGATTCTCTTCATGCTGACGACTCTCAATTAAAATCTTGGAATGATTTTTTAAGATTGGCTTCCAACCACAAATCTAAATCTCCAGAGGCTTTTAATCATCTTTGTGGATCTACCGAAATTGATGATCTTGCTACTATTATTTACACTTCAGGCACTACAGGTTTACCCAAAGGAGTTTGCCTCTCTCATCGTCAAATCATGAGTGAAGTGGGTGATTCGTTTCCACTCATGGGAGTGACTTCAGAAGATGTTTCTCTCAGTTTTTTACCACACGCTCATATCCTTGGAAGAATTGAAATTTGGGGGCATATGTTTATTGGTTACACCATGGCATTTGCAGAAAATATCGACCGCGTGAAAGAAAATCTCCTGGAGATTAAACCAACTTTTTTAATTGCAGTGCCGAGAATTTTTGAAAAAATCTACAGCAAAATTTGGTCCCAAGTAGAAGCTCAAAAATACAAATTAAAATACTTTAGATGGGCACTTTCAATTGGACTTAGATATTCTCAATATCGCATGAAAAAAGAACTCCCTCCCCCACAGTTATTAGCCCAATATCTTGTGGCCAAAAAAACTGTTTTTGATGAAATCAAAGACGTATTTGGAGGCAGACTAAAATTTGCGATGTGTGGTGGAGCCCCACTGAGTAAGGACATCTCTCTCTTTTTTTACACTTCAGATATTTTGATTTTAGAGGGTTATGGATTAACAGAAACAACTGCAGCCGTTTTTGTGAATACAAAATTTGATTTTGAGTTTGGAACTGTGGGTAAGCCTATTGGAGATGTTAAAGTCCATATTGCTGAAGATGGGGAAATTCTCATTCAAAGCGATAAGGTGATGCAAAAATATTATAAAGATGATGATTCAACAGAGAAAACCCTTGTCGATAATTGGTTTCATACAGGCGACATTGGTGAAATGCTTCCCTCTGGACACTTAAAGATTACTGATCGCAAAAAGGATCTTATTAAAACTGCAGGTGGAAAATACGTGGTCCCTCAAAAAATTGAGGCCTTACTCAAAATCAATCCGATGATTTCTCAAGTGCTCGTTCACGGAGACTTAAAGAAATTTATCGTAGTACTGGTGACTTTAGACAAAGAAATGCTTCTTAAATTTGCCAAAGAAAATAATATCTCTTATGAAGATCTTGGAGATCTGATTCAAAAGCATGAAGTGAGAGAAATTGTAAGAGAAACCGTTGCTCAAGCGAACTCTCGACTTGCGAGCTTTGAATCGATTAAAAAGTTTTTGATTTTGCCTCATGAGTTTTCTGTGGAGTCTGGAGAACTTACTCCCTCACTCAAAGTAAAAAGAAAATTTTTAGATCAAAAATTTAAAAAAGAAATCGATTCTCTTTATTAGTTTTTTAGTCAGTAAATATAAAACCGAAAAGCTATAGCTGCAAAATAACCACTCAAATCTAAGGTTCGATTGGTTCCATCTGTATTTTTAAGTTCATCACCCTTTACGACTGCCCCATTAAAAGTAGTGACCGCTAGATTGTGTTTAAAATTTTGGATATTAAATTGTCTGTAACCTGCTGCAAATACCATTGTGGTGCTATCACTGAGCAATTTCTCGTAGCCGATTTCATTTTCATAGAGTGAGGCTGTACCTTTTGCTTCTTCTTTATAGTCAGCCATTCCAGAATAAGCAGCTAATCCTTCTGTTGTAAATTGATAAGTGTTTTGCAAAGTCATCACCGCTGAACCACCTGAAACAACGATATAGAACTTACTATCAGACCAAGTTTTTAAATTAAATTCTAAGCCGATTTTAGGAATGTATCCAGACAGATCACTTGCCAATCTATACATTTTTACACCACTGGCATCTGTGGCGCTGATATTATTTTTAATTTCACTTTTAAAAGCATCTAACCCGAGAATCAAATTCATAACAGGTGTTGCGTAAACAAATCCAAATCCATAAGTGTTGTTAAGTTTAATGGTACCATCAAAAGTTAAGCCACTACCGGAACCATCAGCAAAAGGTTTTTGCAAGAGTGTCGATGGACCAGTACTCGTTCTAAATAAACTCGCAAATCTTTCGTTTTTAAAATCAAAGACTCGTGCAAAAGCAGAATGTGTAAAAAAAAGTAGGAAGCAGCTCAAAATATATTTTGTGATAATTGATTTTCTAAATTCCATTTCTGACCTTCCAATATTTGATAATATTGTTATTTTTAAGGCTCTAATATTCAACTTCAAAAAAACCTAGACCTTAGTTGAGTTCAAAAGAAAGTGGTACCACCCAGCCAAAGGTATGTCTAAAATTTGAGAAATATGAATTCAAAAATCACTGCCCATGAAAAATTATTTGATGATATTTGTAGCAAACTTAATGAACTCAGTGGAATGAAAACTGAATCCAAAAATTCTAATTTTTATGAAGAATTTAATGAGGCTTCAGAAAAAAAAACTGAGGAGAGCTTATTTCTGGAGGAAAGAGATATGATTGGTTCAGAACGATTTGAAAAGATTCAAACTCAGCTTAGAAAATCTCAAAGCGAACTCAATGATGCTCAAGTAGCTTTCCAAGATAAACTCAATACTATTGATCCATTACACTTTGGAAATACTGACATCAGTGGACATGCTAAAAGACAATCAGAGCAAATCGAGGCAGAAAGAGAAGCTAATTCTAAATTAAGCGTTGATCTCTCAAAAGCAGTTGAAGCTAATCTTAAACTTCAATTGGAACTTCAAGAGTATAAAGCTAAAACTCACTCTATTATTTCTGAAGAAAAAAAATACTCTCAATTTATTACTGAAAAAAACAGAACTCTTCAGAAACAATTTGAAATCTCAGATTCACAAAGAGAAGAATTTAAAAATGAACTTCTAAAAATCAAAAATGAGTACCAAGAAGAAAGTCTCCTATGGAGCCAAGTTGAGATTGAACTACAAGATCAAATCAAACTTAATAAATTAGAACTCGAAGATTTAAACCAAGAAAAAACTGAACTTGCGACTCAGTTAGCTCAAGAAAAAACAGCTAACACTGAATTAAATCAGCAATTTGAAGAGCACTTAGAGATTTACTACCGCATGAGCCAACAAAATAATGAGTTCAATATTTTAGCTCAAGATCTTAGAAATCAAATTACTGAAAAAGATCAAACTATCAGTAAAATTGAACTAGAAATTCTCGACACACAAACTGCTTTAAAACAAAAAACTCATGAGTGGACAACAATCAGAGATGAAGTGAATGCAGAAAAGATTGAACTCATAAATCAACTCAAAATTAAAGATGATGAGATTGATCAAATTTCAACTTCGTTACTTGATTTTGAAAAACAACATTTGCAACAAAATGAAGTTCTTAAAAACCTGATGGAAGTTGCTGAGAAAAAAATCATCGAACTTAAAATTGGTTTAGATAAAAAAATTATTGAGTGCCAAGATTATCAAAGCAACCTTCAACAAGCCTTGACTCATTTAAATATTGTGAAACAAGAGAATACGGCTTTAAAAGATTACATTGATAAGCTTAATGAAATTCAAAATCAGGCCACTCAAGACATTCAAAATAACAGTCTAGATGCTTACAGAGCCGAGATGGAAGCTCACACTTCTCATCTCTTTGATGGCCGCACTCAAGAGGTTATGCTTTAAACAAAATTAACGAACATTTTCAGATAAAATCCCTCTGAAAAGTTCATGACCGTAGGATGATCTGGCGCATGCCCCCCGTGGAGAACCATTCGACCAGATCGTCCATTTCTAATCATCGCTTTTGAAATCACTTCTTTAAAATCTTCTTCCGTTAATAATCCAGAACAAGAACATGACGCCACCCAACCACCATCTGGTTTGACCACTCTAAATGCTTGAGTATTCAATTTTAAATATGCGTGCTTTCCTAATGGAATGTCTTTTCTGGCTTTAATAAAAGCAGGAGGGTCGGCAATCACTATGTCATAATGAGCTGAAGGTAGATCACCTAAGTGTTCTAACACATCTTTTTTAAGCGCTATGACTTGAGCACCAGTTCTTTCGACATTTTTTTGCGCGCAAATTAAAGCTTTTTCCGAAACATCCACAAGAGTGACTTCGACTTTATAGCCTTTTAAAATAAGAGCATCGGCAAGTAAGGCACCCCATTGCCCCATATAGCAGCAGAGATCCAAAATTCTGATCACTTTTTGAGTTTTTTCCTCTAGATTCCATTTTGTTTTTTGAAGGAGTTGTCCCAAAAGGCGAATGTTAAAAGATTGATCGAGAAAAAATCCGGTTTTTTGACCTTCCACTAAATCCACACTCATTGGCAGTGGTTTTTCAGAGAGGGACTCAATCAGGATTGAAATATTTTGCAAATCCCAATCTTGGTTGGTTTTTAAAATCTGCGCTTTAGGAACATCAAGACCTTCCAGTTTGCGGATGTTCACATCATTGCGTGAAACAACCATTGTTTGATCCCAATTATAAGAAGTCAGTCCCTTTTCAAAAGCAGCTTCAGTTAATTTTTTAAAAAGAACAAGTGGGTCAGGCATTAAGACTTTTTCAACTCCCGCTGTGAGAGATTGAAAGCAAAACACTTGAGCCTTCGATGAGTTTATATTTGTTGTTTGAGCCACTTCATAAAGATCGACAATAATTCCTGGCAACCCATCGGCTTCAGAAAAACACAGTCTAAAACTATTTTTTAAACCCATTTGATAGCGTGCTGTCCAAGCTATTAAAAGCTTGGTGACAAAATAATCTACAGAGGCTGGATTCTCAATTTTTGAATCAAAACTCAAAGCACGAAAGCTTATTAAAGAGTGAGGGTTGCCATAGCCTCTCGCTACAAAGTGACCTTTAAAATCTCTCACTTCTACAGGCTCTCCAGGTTGGACTCCTTTAGGGGATCCAATAAGTTCATTTGAAAACACCCATGGATGTTGACTTCTCAAACGACGATCTTCACCTTTTTTTAAATTCCAAACCTGCATAGTCGACCACCTTTAACATGACCCTGTTATTTTTTGTCGACATTTGCCAATTTAAGCACCCAAATCAAGCTTTTTTGATGTTTTGAGAAATTATCATCAGAAATAATCAATAGAGTCTTCTCTCCGGTTTTTAAAGTTGGCCCCCAAGCCAACCCCTCAAAATTGTCTTGTTCTTTATCAGGAAATGCCTTGGCTAAGTCGATGACCAGTTTTTTAGAGAGGACTTCTAGATTTTGCTTCAGCATTGCGGCTTCCTGCTCAAACAAATTCATCTCAACCTTATATATTTTAGAGCGAAAGTGCACACCTGTTATATCTAGTTCAGCGGCTCTCTCTAAGACGAGAAGCTCTTTGGTGTTGAGTGGTAAAATTGAAGACACACCTACAAGACTGATTCCCTGATCAGGAGAATCTGATCCTAAGGGATAGAGTCCCTGAGCCGAAGGTTTCAAAACCCAGGCTTGGGGCATTTTATATTGAATCATACGAATAAAAGACTTTGTTTTATGAAGAGAGCGATCTTGCTTAAGCGGCTCCTCAGTCGCCAGCCAAAATTCTCCCTTCCAAGAGGTTAATCCTTCAAAACCTTTATTGTCGCCAATTCCATTTTTTTGCAAACCAGTAGGTTCTGGTAAAAAACTTTCTGGAACCTCATAATCACGCACGTAAGTTCCATCTACTTTAACTTCAAAAAGTCGCGGATTCACGCGAGGTTTTTTATTGAGATCCCCTTCGGTTGAAATCAGAATGTTACCCCAAGGTAAAATTGCGAGTCCTTCCATATCTAAAACATTTTTTGGATCACGAGGCTTAGGAAACTTGATAACAACAGCAGATAAATCCGTTACTTTAAAATCATTTGTAGATTTATTTTGTTCTAAATGAAATTTATAAAATCGAGAGTCTCCATATTTGCCACGATCATCACTGACAGCAAAATAAAAACCTGATGATTCATCCAAAGCCAGGGCCGATAAACCTCCTACTGAAGTTTTATCGACCTTGTGAAGATGAGGGATTTCAATTTGATTGATAAAAGAAAAACTTTGTCCCCAAGAAAGGGCACTCGTTAATAAAATTTTGAAGAGAGTTAACAAGGTGCATATCTTAGAATTCATTCATCACTCTTTCGGTTATAAAATTTTATTTTTTCTCATTGGCCTCAGCTAATTCTAAAACATTTTCTAATAAACTCATAATAGTCATGGGTCCCACTCCTCCAGGCACTGGAGTGAAAGCTTCAGCATAACCCTCTAAACCCTCAGCATCAACATCTCCGCATAGTTTTTGTGTTTCTTCTAGACGATGAATACCCACATCAACTATCACGGCACCTTTTTTAAAATCTTTTTTGCTGAGGAGTTTTTTCTTTCCCGCGGCAACTACAACGATATCTGCTTTTTGAGTGTAGTCTGAAATATTTGGAGTTTTAGAATGACAAACAGTCACAGTAGCTCCTCTTTCTTCAAGCAAGAGTGCCATAGGACGACCTACAATTTGACTGCGACCAACAACAACTGCGGATTTTCCTGAAATGGGTTTTTTATAAAAATCTAAAATGGAGATCACTCCTTTAGGTGTGCATGGAAGTGCCGCTGGCCGATGAGTCATCAAGCAACCCTGGCTAAAACTTGTTAATCCATCAACATCTTTTGAGGGATGAATCATTTCAATAAACTCTCTGCCCTTTAAATGAGGGGGAAGAGGCATTTGTAAAAGAATCCCATCTACGTCGTCGTCTTGATTTAATTTTGAAATAAGATCCGCTAACTCAGGGCCCGTAGAGTTTTGAGGTAAAACAATTTTGGTTGATTTAAGTCCCATGCGATGACAAGCGCTCTCTTTGTTTTTTACATAAACAGCACTGGCCTGATCATCACCCACGAGAATCACTACGAGATGTGGCGTTTTATTGTAGTTTTTTTCAAAAAGTTCTCTTCGCGCGATGAGTTCTTTTTCCTTCTGATCCAAAACTGGGCGAGCTTTCATTTGCAGGGTGACTATAGGTTGCTGAGTTTCTATAGATTGCTGAGATTTCATAAGGTGGACTCCTCGTTAAATTTTGAAGGTAGGAATGCTTGGCGCCTAACTTAACTGGTCTTTATTTGTAATTTCAATATTTTAAAAAAGAAAAAAGGCCTATTTTTAATGATAAGTGATCCTTTCTTGACCCCATGTCCCCTCATGGATTATTGTAGGGGGCATTGTGCCGTTATGTTTTAATTGCTTAAAATGATTGATCTTATTTAAGGAGTGCTCATGTCAGAAAAAGTTAAACTTTCAAAAGATGGAAATTCAATTGATTTCGTCCAATCTGATAGCCTCCCAACTTCTCTTAAAAAATTTAGACAAAGCCCTGAAATTGAAGCATTTTATCGTTTTATTTATGAAAACGACCTCCAAAAAGAAGCCTATGATATTTTGGATAGAATTATTTACTTTCGTAAAATGAAGAAAAATAAAAAAAATGAACCTGCAAAGGGTCAAAAAGCTGCTACAGCGTTAGTAGATAAAAAAAATCTTAAGAAAAAATAAATCTTCTTTATTAAGAGTCCGAAATCACTCTTCTTGTCTTTGAATCGGACTCCTTCTTAATTCATCCCTTTTAAATTCCTTCCTATTAGAATTTGCCTTTTGCAAAAGCTTTCCTCACGGAGGCTTTATGAATAAATTATCATCCATTAAAAATCAAAGGGGTCAAACCCTCATCGAATATCTCATTCTCATTTCCATTATGGCGATTGGTGCCTTTGGTGTTGTGAGAATTGTTGGTAAACACACTTACGTAAAATATGCTGAGATTGCAAATGTGCTCGCTGGAGAAAGCAGCCCCAAAATTGATGGTGGCACTGATCGGGTGAACGATCGGCAGTATCGCAAAAAAGACTTTAGTAATTTTATGACTGATACAGTCAGATAATGACTGCACCTCCGCATTCTTCCGGCAAAATTATTTTCAAACTCAATATATCAGGTCAAGCGATGGTGGAAACCATCATCATCTTGGTGCTGATCGTGATTCTGTTTTTTAATTTAATTTTAGATTCCTTTTTAGCCATTCAAAAAAAAGGCCTTGAATTTTATGCACAGGAATTGGCGGAGTGCCATTTAAGTCAAAAATTACGTTTCGAATGTGAAAACCAATTTAAAAAGAAAACTTACTTATTAGGAAATGACCATGTTGAATCTTTATTTTGTTCACAAATTAAAGACGGAATTGAGACTAAAGCTCGATGCCGGATTCAAATGTCCTCAAGAGGTAAAAAAATTAATATCCAGTCTGAAGCTAAAATCTCTCAATAACGAGAGCGGTTTTAGCTTTCTCACTTTAATTTTATTTTTGCCAATTTTTTTAGGTGTTCTTTTTTTTACAGTCATGACTTTATCCACTTTAAAATTTATGAACCAAGATAAAGATCTCTGTCAAAAAACTTTAGCACCCTTGCAAAACCAAGTGACCGAAAAGATGAATTTATTGCTTTCTATGAATCAAGGAGCAGAGGCCTTGAGGTTTGCAAAAAAAGCAGCTGATATTGCAGTTGCAGCAGCTTCTATCAGTACATTTCCACCAGCGATTGCTTTAGCATTGGAAGTTCAAAAAGGTGTGGAAACCGCTATTAAGATTTATACGACGGCCCAAAATGTTTACTTAACTCATCTGAAATATTTATTACTCACTTCAGTCCCTAAAGTGATTTATGAATTATCAAATGCTCCCATGCCCATCAAATCATTTTACTCTGGGTTTTCTTCAAGAAGTTTTATTCCTCAATTTCCCATTTTGGCTCTCAGAAAAAAGGATTCTCTAAAACCTTTCATCTTTGAGTTGAATCAAAATCCTAGAGCGAATGAAAAACAAGCTTTGTTTGTTAAATGGACGGTTTCTGGAAGTCTAAAACCCTTTCTTCATCAACTTTTCCAGCTTCCAAATTTAAAAATTGTAAATAGCTGTGGTTTTACTTTTAAAAAAACATCAACCGAACCCATTCGAGTGGAGACTATTTTTTATGATAAAAAAAATTTTTTACTGTCCTTTTAATAGTTTCTTAAAAAATCATCGAAAATTTTCGAGAGGACAAATTTTATTAGAGGCGATTTTAACTCTCACCGTTTGTATTTTTATCTTAACCTGCCTCCATCAAATTTATTTAAGAGAAATTAAAACAGATACAAAAAGAAAATTTTCGCAAGGAAGAGTCCATGTTAAACGAATTAAAAATTAAACTTCTACATTTAAAAAAATCTTTAAAACCCTTTCATTATCTATTGTTATTAATTTCATTAGCTATCTGTTTTTTAGGTGCTTATTTAAATACTCCACAAAAAGAAATTACTGAAAATCAAATATCTGAAAACCAACCCCCCTTGAGTTTAGAAACGCAAATTCCAGATGGACAGATCTTAATTCCCATTGAACTCATTAATGCTAATAGTATATCTGCACTCATTGGACCCTTTACAAAAATCGACCTTTACAATGTCACTATTGAGGGACAAAAAGGTAAAAAAATTGGTTCCTACTTAAAATTGATTCGTTCACCCACTCAAGAAAATATTTTTGGAGTGCTCGCTAGTGATGAAGAGGCGGATAAATTATTAAAAGAAAGTGGGCCCTATATGGCGGTCATTAGAAACCCCAAAGAAAAACCCTCAAAAGATCAATTAAAAAAAAACAACAAAGTTCAAAAACCTATTTTTTTTGTGGAGTACGGAAATGACTAAATTTAATTTAATATCTTTAATCGTATTATTTTTTTTACCTTTGAGCCAATCAGCATATGCCAGTATTGAATCAACAGTTCAAGACTCCATATTTGAAGGTCGTCGTCTTGAAATGCTCGGTGAAAGAGAAAAATCACAAGCTTCTTTTAAAGAAGCTTTCAATTTTTGCCAGCAAAATCCACAAAATTGTTCAGAAGAAGAACTCGATTTTATTCAGCAAAAATTAATCTCCCCCGAAGAACTTAAAAAAATCTCAGAAGAAAAATCTAACAATCCACAAAATTTAAAGGCAAATATGAACTCTCAAAATATTCAATTAGAGACACCTCAAGATCGTCGCAAAAAATACATCATTACAGCTGTGATTGTAGGCTTAGGTTTATTAGCACTGAATCCTTATAACTTGGTTATTTCAATTTTATAACTTCTTGTTGATCAAAAACCAGCTTCACTAAATTATTGTTCTCATCCCATTCAGAAAAACTCTGGCCAAAAAAATGAGGGTCTGGATGACTTAAATAATGTGCAGCTGGCAAAATTGTTGGGGCCCAACCTTTTTGAGCCGCCTCTTTAACCGCTTTAATATTTAATAAATTATCAGCAGGTTCAATGGGGCTATCTGTTCCAAAAAAGAAGGGCACCTTTTCTGTTTCAAGTAAATTCCAAGCAAATGTTTGTTGAACCCGAGAGCCTAATTTTTTTTCTAACCATTGATGATCAGACAACCACTGACTCGGTTGAAGGTAGCAAGTCGCGCCCACTTGTTTTATTTTTTTTATAAGTTCTAAATCTAGAATTTCTACATGTTCGAGAGCTACTTTTCCATGAAATCCGTTTTGATTTAAAGATATAATTTGATCTAATACCCATTCTGTGGAGCCATCACCAATTGTATGAATGGCCACCTCAAGGTTTGCTTGCCAAATTAATTTAAGTGTTTCTTGAAAATCTTTTTCTTTCCAAAGTAAAAAACCCCGCGAAGATTGCCCAACATAGGGCTCTCTTAAATAAGCTGTTTCACTTCCGAGGGCTCCATCAATAAATATTTTAAGCCCTAAGCAGCGCATTTTAGCAGGGGCATTTTTTTGAGCAATGAGGGCTTCTTTGATGGTGGATTCACATTTTTCAAAATTGGGGCAATAAAAATAATGTTCACTTGCAAGAGTCCAATCTTTTTGCTCCGCCATTTGCGCCTGTAAATTCCAAATTTCAGTTTCAATGGTCATGTCGCGCAAATGAGTGGTCCCGTAGGAATTAAAAATGTTTAAACTCTCTTGTAAAAAACCTTTGAGTTGCGAAGTTGTAAACTTAGGTATTTTTTTCTCGAAAAATTTTTTAGCTCTTTCACTTAAAAAACCTGTCGGTTTATTTTCAGAATCCAAAGGCGCTTCCTCTCCAAATTGCTCATTTAAAAAAGTATTCATTAAATTAAGTTCTTGCAGAGCGGCCGTATTCACCAAAATAGAGTGGCTATCCACACGCGTAAAGGAGACAGGAATGTCTTTAAAAATAGAGTCTAAATGTTTTCGATGAAGTTGAGAAATCTCAAAGGACTCAAATTGATTCCAACCAAAACCCATCAACCAATGTTTGCGAAAATTTTTTTCTGTGATTTTTAAATTGGAGAGATCCTGAAATTTTTTAATCTCTTTGAGATTCAGAGCTGAAGCGTATTCTCCAGTTGAAAAAAGGTGTACGTGACTATCGTAACACCTTTCAATTTTTAAATTTGAATTTAAAGTTGGATTATTTTTTAAGTGGGAAGGAGTCTTATTCATTCCCACTGTTTATCATCTAACAGGGCCTGGAACAACACTTGATCCACCGATACCACCGCTGTAACCAGCGCCTGATGGAGCATAAATTCCGCCTTGGATGCCAAGGTAATTAGAACCACCACCATAGCCACCAAAACCGCCACCTAATCCACCGCTGTAGCCACCACTCATACCCATGTAACCATTTGCGCTGCCACTGAGTACAGATTGCATACGTGCTTGGAGATTATAAAGTTCTGCTTGAAGAGATTGATAAGCTCTTTGTTTTTCCATTTGCACCATTTGTATCTGTTGTTGTTGCTGCATGTACATTTGGTAAGCTTGCATTTGTTGTTGCATCAACCCTTGTTGCATTGGTCCGCTCATGCCGCCACCAAAGCCACCGGCTCCACCCATACCGCCGTAGATATTTGGATAGCCGCCCATACCATTAGAACCTTCACCTAGGCCTGGAAAGCCACCGTAGCCACCACCTGGAAAGCCGCCGTAGCCACCACCTGGAAAGCCGCCGTAGCCGCCACCTGGAAAGCCACCGTAGCCACCACCTGGAAAGCCGCCGTAGCCGCCACCTGGAAAGCCGCCGTAGCCGCCACCTGGAAAGCCACCGTAGCCGCCACCTGGAAAGCCACCGTAGCCACCACCTGGAAAGCCACCCGGATAACCACCCATTCCTCCTGGGAAGCCACCGCCTATGCCACCATAAATTCCGCCGCCACCCATACCTGGGAATCCGCCCATACCGCCGCCTGGAAAGCCGCCCATGCCCGGATAACCACCCATTCCAGGGAAGCCACCACCGATACCACCGTAAATTCCGCCGCCGCCCATACCTGGGAAACCTCCCATGCCGCCACCTGGAAAGCCGCCCATACCTGGGAAACCTCCCATGCCGCCACCTGGAAAGCCGCCCATACCAGGGAATCCACCCATTCCAGGCATTCCCATTCCTATTCCACCATAGATGCCGCCACCTGGGAATCCCATACCAGGCATTCCCATTCCGCCCATGCCACCCATTCCGCCCCAA
>JBIIER010000043.1:0-6663 GCA_044237745.1 Pseudobdellovibrionaceae bacterium | reverse complement strand
CATCGCAGATGGAAGGCCGCACAGTTAATGGATCAATTGCCAGACTCTCGTCCAGTAATTCAAAGTGGGGAATTGAATCTTTCACAAGCCGCGGCCACGCAAAAAGCGATTGAACAAGCGCAGCGCGAGCAGGGACAAAAAGTGGATGATGAAATTAAAAAAGAGATTATTGAGAGTGTTAAAAATTTAAATAATTTTGAGACGCAAAAAGTTTTGAATGAGAAATTAAATTTAACTCCCGTGGTGGAAGAAAAATCTAGGCCACAAGCAAATAAAACGGTGCGTGTGGAGTTTAATCTTTCGGAAGCAGATTACGAAAAATTTTTATTGGTGCAGAACATGCTCTCGCATCAACTTGAATCGCAAAACAAGAGCGAGTGTGTGGTGAAGCTGTTGGATTTGTTTTTAAATAAAAAGATGGGTTTAAAGACTGAGAAGATTGAGTCTGTACAGAGTTTAGAAAAAAACGTGCAAATAAAAAACTCTTTAAAGATAAATTCTTTAAAAATAAAAATTAAAAAAAATCATCTTGTAAACGAGCAATCTCTTGCTATTAAAAAACAAACAAATATTCAAAAATCTGAACTTGAATCTAAAAATCTCAATTTATTTGAAAGCCAAAGTGAAAATCATCATCTAAATGACACATTATCTCCTGGCAAGCCCGATGCGGCGCTTCTTGGTATGCCTGGCGCAATGTATAATGGGTCTCAGAAAAACCTAAAAAACAGTCGCTATGTTCCGGTCGAAATCAAAAGAAAATTATGGAGCCGATCGCAGGGCAAATGCGAGTTTAAACATAATAATGGCAAAGTCTGCGGCAGTCGAAACTTACTACAAGTTGATCATATTTATCCATTTTCATTCGGGGGCACCACTGAAATGAATAATTTAAGGATGGTGTGCGCACATTGCAATCAATTGAGCGCTCGTCAGATGGGGATCGGGATTGAAACCACTTCGTACTTAAAAACTAAATAAGTGAGAGAAATAGATTCTCATTTAACTTTAAACTTTTTAAGATTTGATTTTATTAAGTTTTATAAACTTAAGATTTTTTTTTGACAATGGTTTGGTGAGTTTTATTATTTAAAGGACGGATTTAATCATGGAGATAGATGAATGAAAAAAATATTTTTATTTTTAGCGATTTTGATTTCTATGAGCTTGTTCACACAAAATCTTTATGCAGCTAAAGAAGGTTCAAATACTGATGGCACTACCTATGATGCCTGCAGCGGACCCTCTAACTGTGACGATTGCCAACAAACGGACACTGGTATTTCGGGAACTTGTACTTCTGCATGCAATGCCACTTGCACTTATGAAACTTGTGCAGATCCTTCAAAAAATCCCACACTCTATGTTAAGCAACTACCCATTATTGCCTGGTACACAACTCCCCATTGTGCAAGTCGAACAGGAAAAACTACAATTATAAAACTCCCATTTACTTCAGCGGATGACCCAGGTGATAAGGGTGTAAAACTCATAGCTGATGGAAAAACCTACACCCAATTACCTGTTACTCTCGATGTTAAAACTTGGATGTGCACCCCTGTTGCAAAAGATCCCAACCCATGGGGAACTTGGTCTTATACTTGGACAGCCTGCACGCCAAATTGTACTTCATGTACGTGCAATGATACCTGGAGTACCCGATCTTGCTCAAATCCTTACAATGGTGGATGCTGTGATCCAAGTCATACTCCAGGTTTAGGGACAGAGCGAAGAGTGAGTTCAGGTCAATGTATGCTTTCAAGAGCCTGTATTGAAGGCGATGAATGCACAGTTGGCGTACCAGAAACTTGTAAAACTTATACAACTATAAACAACAAAACAACCTGTACAGAATCTATTCCAGCTACACCAGATACCTGTGAAAATTGCAAAGTAAAGTATGACGCTTGTCCTTAAAAATAAAACCTAACTCCCCCTCCTCAACCCCAGTGGTTTCTCCTTCGCGCACCATTGGGGGCGATTGCTCACTAAAATATCCAAATTAAATTCTTTAAAGCCCTTGTAACAAGAGACTCCCACAAATTCTCCATCATAGCGCCAGTGCCAAGAGTTCTCCGAAGCCCACTTGCCGCTTTGATGGATCTTTAAAATGTTTTCGGGTGTTCTAATATTTTCATGCAGCTCAATCACCACCAATTGCGGATCCAATAAACCCAAGGCCCAATCAAGGGCCTCTTGATTTCCCGGCGCAAATAACAAGGGCACCTCAGCACTCAAAGCGCGGGCTTTTAAATAAAGATTTTTTTCGTTCTTGGTTTGAAAATAAACAGAACTGTAAGCCTGATATTTTTTTACTAAAGCCAAAGTAGGAGCAACAACCTCAGGGATTTTAAATTCTGCATTCAGAATCACACGGTTTTGATTCCACTTTAAGACTTCTTCAAAACTGGTGATGCGGCCCCCTTTAAAAAAAAATTTAAACTCACATTTTTTTAAGTCGGCCAAATTCATATTAGCCACCGCCCCCGCGCAATTGGTCATCCGATTTAAATCCTCATCATGATAAACCACCGGGATGCCATCTTTGCTTAAACGCAAATCCATTTCTAAAATATCAATTCCATTTTTAGCGGCCTGCTTAAAAAGGTCGAGGGTGTTGGGCGTGCCATCATAAATGCCGCCCTGATGGCCCGCCACTAATTTATGATTGCGAAGCCTGTCTTGTATGGACGGTAAAGAAGTCTGTAAAAAAGTTGGTAAAGACGTTGGAACAACAGAAAGCGCCGCCTGCGATAAATTGGCCGCTAAAAATACCGAGAGAATCAATGCCAATAACACGATAGAGATAAAAATTCGACGAAGCTTATTAAATGGGATTTGCATAAAATTCCTTTTCAAGAATCATTAATCCCATCTTGACTCTCATCTAAAGAAGAAACTTTTTAAGTGAAATAATTCATCAAACATCGGCCCACTCACAGTGTAAGAATCTCGTGATCGCAAAATTAACACAAAAAAAATTTCATAGAGGTTGTCTTTTTAAGAATTTATCTCCACCATATTCTATGAAACAGATCTCCCTAATTCTTTTGTCTGCATCTGAGGAGCCTATGAAGTCTTGGCCCACCAAATTCCTGAGCCTCTTGTTTCTAATAACTCCTCTAGCTCTCATGGTTTTTAATTCTCCAACAGCTTTGGCCGGTTACTGGCAAAGTTGCCAACAACAAAACTCGCAAAAATGCGCGGCCTGCAGTCTTCAACAAAGCTCTACTCAAGAGCTTTTAAAATTTTCTCAATTGATCCACTCAGAGGCTCAAGCTCCCCTGATTGAGTCTGTGACTTTTAAAAATAATGAGCTTCAAAAACATTCTGAAAGCCTTTCTGAATCCAAAACTCAAAAAAACTTTCAAACGGTGGCGCTCGAACTAGACCCCTCTGTCAAACATCAAGAGATCTGGGGCTTTGGAGCTTCTATCACCGAAGCCTGTTTAGCTAATTTAGACACCATGAAACCAGACGAGCGTAAAAAATTAATGGAACAACTCTTTGCTAAAAATCCCGGTGCGAATTTTAGTTATTTAAGAGTTCCCTTGGGTGCCAATGATTTTTCAATAGGCAATTACACCCTCAATGACACTCCAAAAAATCAGCCAGATCCTCAACTTAAAAAATTCAATAAAGAGCCTCTGCAAAAATACATTCGTTTTTTAAAAGAGGCCAAAGCCCTCAATCCGGATTTAAAAATTTTAGTTTCTCCTTGGTCTCCTCCCGCATGGATGAAAGACTCCGCTCATCTCTCCGGAGGTCAACTCAAACCCGAACACCATGAATCCTATGCTCGCTATCTTGAAAAAAGCGTGCAGGCCTTTCAAGATGAAGGGCTCAAAGTGGATCACCTCACTATTTTAAATGAACCACTGGTGGTGTTTGCTAAAAAAAATTGGGATTTTCCGCAGTCGTATATGTCCGTGAAACAACAAAAAGAGTTTCTCTCGGAACACATGGCTCCAGTGGCTTTTAAAAATAAAAACTTTCCTAAAATATTAGTGCATGATCACAACTGGGGCGACGCCGTTAAAACCGAAAAAATTTTAAAAGATCCAAAAATCAAACCCATGATTGCAGGCGTGGCCATGCATTGTTATGAAGGCGATTTTACAGATCAAGAAGAAGCCCTCTCACATCTGCAACCCGTTAATACTTTTAATAGTGAGTGCTCATCGAGTTATTTAGAAAAAGACAAAGCCGGAAGTTTTAATTGGTGGCTCACCAATCACAGTCTGGACTCTTTAAGAGCCGGAAGCTCAGGAGCCCTGGGTTGGAATCTTTGCTTAGACCAAAACGGCGGCCCTCAAAACAATGGCTGCAAGGATTGCCAAGGACTGGTCACTATTGATCAAAAAAATAAACAAAAAGTTATTTACAATCCTGAGTTTGAAGCTCTCGCTTTTGCAAGCCGTGCTTTGCAAAATGGGGCTGTGAGAATACAAAGTAATAACACTTTAATGAGTGGGGTTACTAATGTGGCTTTTAAAAATCCAGATGGTAAAATCACTGTTTTATTTCATAATACAAGCTCTAAAAAAGTGAGCTTTGCAGTTAAAGTGAAACCTTGCCAAAACACACTGCAGGTTGAAGTTCCTGAAAACTCAGCCACCAGTGTGATATTTTAATTTTTATTTTGTTTTGATTATTGAGCGTTGCTTGGAAAGGATTTTCCTGTTCCCCAAATCACGCGGCAAGCTCCACTACGAGCAGAGCCATCACCACTGCCACCAGAACCAGCAGTACCAACAACAACACTCAAAGCAGAATCAGGAGTCACAGAAATTCCGTTTTTCCATGCTAAGCCACCACCGGCTCCACCGGAAACATCTCCACCACCACAACCACCAGAACCGCTGCCGAAGAATCCTTCTTTGCCAGCAAGTGATCCATTCACACCATCGCCACCGCGTGTGCCATCTCGAGCTCCCGCCCCTGCACCACCAGATCCTGATTCGCCAATTCCAAAAAGTCCGACACCACCACCAACGCCGCAGTTATCTCCAGAGCCGCCGCCGCCGCCACCGCCGCCGCTAGCTCCACTTCCACTTCCTGCACCCATGGCCCCATCTCCGCCATTACCACCGTAGCCACCAGCACCACCGCCGCCACCACCATCATACCATCCACGACCACGGCTTCCACCGTTACCACCAGCTCCGCCGCCATCTCCTAAAATCATTCTTCCCGGCACACCACCGCTAGATGATGATCCTGCGCCTCCACCACCCGCTTTGACAAAAGAACCAAAAGAAGAATCTCCGCCAGCTGTACCTCCATGGCTGCTACCACCGGCTCCCACACAAACGACAGAAACTGAGTACACACCTTTTGGAACTTTCCAAGTTTCTGAGCTCCGAAAAAATTTAGAACCTGAGTTATCAAGATTCACTGTAATTGAAGAACTCGCATTAGATCCTTTATTGCCAGCCGCATCTGTAAACGAAGCGCCCGCTTTATAAGTTAAAATTAAATTACCCGCAAAACTAGTTTGCCCTGCAGTGATTGTAGAAGTGCAAGTAGGGTCTGTTGGAGAACAAACCAAATCCCCAAATGCCACCGCACCTGGAGAAGACATCTCTATTAATTGCGCTAAAGTAAAACTTTTTGCATTTACGACTTCTGAAAAAGTCAGAGTGATTTTAGTCGAAGGCAAATCCCCATTTAAAGTTGATTTATCTGTCGCAATGGATTTAAGAACTGGACCCATGCTATCAAAAAGAACGCTCACTTCTGAAGCCGCTTTATTTTTATTGCCAAATAGATCTGTCATAGAACCAACGGGAATTTGTAATTTGTAAGAACAATTCACCGTTGTGCAAGAAACCACCGTAAAAGATAAAACAGCAGACATTTTATCATCCGCAAAAGAAACCACATTTAAAGTTTGCCCATTAATTTTTGGCAGACTCGCAATCATAGCCGCTTTATCAATGGGATGATTAAATTTAAGATTAAAAGTAATAGGAGAAAGATTTGTTAAGGCCGCCGCAGTTGAAGCCTGCACCAAAAAAGTATCGTTAGATGGAATCAAAGCCACCCAACCACTGCCTGTGGCAATCTCAGATTTAAGTTTAGCAAAATCAACAGATCGCACAGAGGTGTAATAAGTCTCTCCAGATTTAAATGATCCCTGCATGGCATAATTATTAGTAAAGCCAATATTATTCCATGGGACGACATCGGCACCACCAGGTGTGGTTCCAATTGCCATTTCATAAAAATCAATGCCGCTGCCCACATCTTGGCTGTGAGTCCAGCTCGCTTTAGGAGCGCTGCTCAGAGTTTCTAAAAAAGAACCATCATCAAATTTAGTTGGAGCATCAGGTCTTGTTTTATCATTTAAGAGGGGTTGAACTTCTGACTCGCTGGAAGCTGCAATCATTGTTTGAGGATCTTGAGTAAAATGATCATGAACAATAATTGAAAATTTTAATGGAACATCTGTTTTATGATAGTATTTTCCATCATCGTCCAAAACGGATTCTTTAATTTCTGCTGGAGTCTCAATTTTAGTGACTTTTTTAATTGTCACAGAGTCCTCACCAATAAAATCTTCATTAGGCTGATAAACAACAATACCTGTTTTTTTATCAACAGAAAGAACTTTACCGTGCTCCGTTTGCAATGGAAGAGTTTGTGAGATGATATAATCAA
>JBIIER010000042.1:0-6902 GCA_044237745.1 Pseudobdellovibrionaceae bacterium | reverse complement strand
TAGGCCTTGGGGCGCAGAGCATTTTGGTGACTTCTCGTTATGAAGAAGCGCACATCAGAGAGAAGTGTGAGCGTTTGGGTGTGAAGTTGATTCCGAAGGCGATGGCGGGCTTTGTGCCGATTGAGATTGCGGCACCCAAAGAGTTGTTGGATTGTATTTTGATTGATGACGACAGCTTGGTGCAAATGAGCTGGAAAATGTTTGCCGATATCAACAATAAAAAGTTTAAACATTTTTTTAATGCGGACGATTTTTTTAAAGCGGCGGGTAGTTTTGATGTTAACATTCCCATTTATGTGGACTCAAACCTCGGCAATGGGGTTAAGGGCGAAGAAGTGAGTCAAAAGATATACGAAGCAGGGTTTAAGAATATCAGGCTCTGTACGGGCTACGAGGCCTCTGATTTTGAACCTAGACCTTGGATTAGGGAAGTGGTTGGGAAAGATCCGAGGTTTGGATGAGGGTTTGCATTTGCGAGTCCTCATTTTAAGAGAAAGTTGAAATTTTATTATCAATTTCTCGTAGAACTATAAATTATGAATCACACCTTAAAAAGAATCTCGTTCTCCGTCGTTTAAAATTTGAAGATGAAAAATCTTTTTTAGAAACCTTTAATACCTGGGACTCTAAACCTGGGTTTATGTGGGATTTAAATTCTTAAGTTCCTTTTAATTGAGTTTATAAAAATCCGATCTTTAGACATTTCGATCCTAAAACTAAGTTAATTTGCAATTGAGATTGGCAAATAGTTTTGCATTTCAAGCTCTTAATTAAAAAATTTTAACAATGAAATTTTAAATTGAGAGTTTATATGATGACTATGGTTAATATATTGACTATATATAAAAGATTTTATAAAACAATTTTCAGGATTTGCTTATGGCTAATATATTAGTTGATAAAGTGAATTCAATTGGCGGGCTTGTCATTGAGATTTGGTCAGAGGATCTTGGTCACGCAATAAGTGGTCATCCTGAAGTGACTATTGATAAAATAAAAGAAACTTTGAGCGAACCATCAAAAGTTATTAAAAGTAGAAGCTCAAGTAATGCGTGTCTTTTTTATTCAGTGGTCATTCAGTTGAGAGAATCTGAATGCTTGTATTTTTGTGTTGTGGTTGCCGTAACTAAAATTGGAAAAGGTAAAATGATCACTGCCTATGATGCTGATTTTATTAAAAGTGGAATAGAACTTTACTCTAAGAGCTAGGAGTTATGAAATGAACTTAAAATACTTACCAGACAACGACTTGTTGTATATTTACTTTGAAAGCAATATTCCCAACACGCAAACTCGCACAAGCCATGATCAAATTTTTAAATTTGTTGCTAAAGCGGATAAAAAGCATATCGTAGGTTATGAAGTCGAAAAAGCTTCTAAAAATTTAAACTCTATTTTAACTAAGCTTGGATTGAGCAGCAAACAAAAGCTGGCTCTTTGTCTTTACTTTATTCGAGAGCGTGAAGGCAAAACTCAAGAGCAATTTGCCAACATTTTAGAAATCTCGTTGAGTAAGTATAAAAGCCTTGAAAAGGCAGAGCACAATATTAATTTTGACACCCTTGAAAGTATTTTTGAGACATTCCCCAATGAAACTATTTTGGAGAAGGTCTTTCAAAAAGTGGGTTAATTGATATTCTTCCATCAAAGATCAAAAAATAATTTTTTATGACTCACCATTCAGATTTGGAATCTCACTAGAACTTGTATAATCATGACACTTTGATTTTTTACTAAAAGGAGAAGGTTTCATGAATAGGCAATACAAGTTTTTAGTTGTGGGTGGGGGAGCCGGAGGCATTTGCTCGGCTGCACGCTTAATTAAAAAATATTCTGCAGATCAAATTGCTATCATCGAGCCTTCTGAGGTTCATTACTACCAACCCCTCTGGACTCTTGTAGGTGCGGGACTTGTTGATAAAGAATCTACCGCAAAACCCATGGCCGAAGTCATTCCTAAAGGCGTTCAATGGATCAAGGATCGCGTGGCTGAGTTGTTGCCAGAGCAAAATGCAGTTAAACTCGCTTCTGGTGAATTGGTGAGCTATGAGTTTTTAATTCTTTCTCCTGGGCTTAAAGTGGATTTTGAAAAAATCAAAGGAGTTGTGGGCAATCTCGGACGCAATGGACTTTGCTCTATCTACGATTATGAACAGGCCGGTAAAACATTTGAACAAATTAAAAACTTTAAGGGAGGCACGGCCCTTTTTACGATTCCTGCGATGCCTATTAAATGCGCTGGGGCTCCTCAAAAAATAATGTATTTAACTGAAGAAATTTTGAGAGATGAAGGGCTTCGTGAAAAATCACAAGTGCACTATTACTCTCCTGGAGTTTCTATTTTTGGTGTTCCAACATTTGCAGCCTCATTAAATAAAATTGTAGAAGCTCGCAAGATTCAAACTCACTACTTGCAAAAATTAGTAGAAGTCAAAGCCGATGAAAAAATCGCCATTTTTGAAAAAGTCGCTCCACCTCCAGCACCTGTAGCTCCGGGGGGCGCGCCGACTCCTCAGCCTGTGGATCCGCAATTAGGGGAGCGTACTGAAGTAAAATATGATTTGCTCCATGTGGTGCCTCCAGCATGTGCGCCTGATTTTATTGCAAACAGTTCGCTTGCTTGGGCAGAGGGACCTCAAAAAGGTTGGTTGCAAGTGGACCCATACACTTTGCAAAGTCCAAAATTTAAAAATATTTTTGGAGTTGGGGATGTGACGGGGATTCCGAATGCAAAAACGGCTGCGGCCATTAGAAAACAAGTTCCCATCATGATAAATAATTTAAGCGCAGTTTTAGAGGGGCAAGCGCCGCAAGGTAAATACGATGGTTACTCCTCTTGCCCACTTGTTACGAGCCGAAGCACGGTTATTTTGGCAGAGTTTGGTTACGATGGAAAACTTTTGCCAAGCTTTCCGGTGGATGCCACTAAAGAGAGATTTAGTTTTTGGATTTTAAAGCGCTATCTTTTGCCAAAAATGTATTGGTGGGGAATGCTTAAAGGGCTCTTTTTAATTTAAAAATTAATTGTTTGCGATTTTAGATTATCCCAAAGTACAAAAATAAATAAAGCTGATCGAATGGACCAAAGAGTTGTTCTGAGTCAATTTGTTGCTATTAAAAATTCAATAGATTTTTTATTTTTTTCAATACCTAATTGGTTGTGAGTGGGAACACTTAGAAAAGCCTTAGTAATCCAAATTAAAATTATACCAAGAGCATTAAGCTCCGCTTTTAAATAAAAATTCTGTGATTTTAAAAAATATAATCCCGTAACGAGTTCTAGAGTCATTATCGGCCCAACAATATAAGTTATGAACTTGGAATGAAATGCGTGAAAAGATTTAAAGTTTATTTCAGAAATAAATTTAAAAGTTGGATAATGTACGTTCTGAATAAGCCAAATAAGACCGGTCATAAAAAAACAGCAAAAAATATGGATGATAAGAGCTAAAGAAATATTCAAAATTTGTCTCCTGTTTATATGATGGCTCCTATTTAAATTTAGGATCTTCGGAAACTCGCGCTCTTAATTTAACGGGATGAGCGAGTTGTTTTTTGCGCATTCGAATATTTATTAACTCCACACCAAGGGAGAAGGCCATTGAGAAATAAATGTAACCTTTAGGAATATGAACGCCAAAGCCTTCAATAATTAATGTGAATCCGATCATTAATAAAAAACTGAGGGCAAGGATTTTTAAAGAGGGATTTGAATCTACAAAATCACTAATTGATTTAGAAGCAAAAATCATGACTCCCGTTGAGGCAATTACGGCTGCAATCATAACAGAAATTTGATTAACCATTCCAACGGCTGTTATAACTGAGTCTAAAGAAAAAACGATATCGAGGAGCATGATTTGAATAATCACAGCACCAAAACAATGAGCCACCTGATTGGATTGGCTGCCTTCAACACCTTCGAGTTTGTGATTGATTTCAACGGTGCTTTTAAAAATTAAAAATAATCCACCAAGAATTAAAATAAGGTCTCGACCAGAAATATTTTTATCTAAAATCATAAAAAGCGGCTCAGAAAGTCCAATAATCCAAGATAAAGATAAAAGGAGGAGGATTCTTGTTAAAACAGCCAATGCTAGCCCGGACTTGCGGGCTTTTTGTTGCTGATCTTTAGGGAGTCTACCTGCGAGAATAGAAATAAAAAAAACGTTGTCGATGCCTAAAACAAGTTCGAGGGCAAACAATGTTAAAAAGAGATTCCATTTAAAACTCCAAAAATTTAAAGTTAAAGTATTATTTAGAAAAAAGCTATTCGTAAAGTTTTTTAAAAAAATTATGGGATGATTGTTTTTATAACTATTTTTTTGTTGAGATTTAAATAAATATTACTATTCTTAAAAAGAGTTGGGGAGTAGGTAATTTGAAACAACAGGATAATAAAATTTTTCTATCTAAACATTTATCTAAATTATTAAGGCGTAGAGAGTTTGTTGGTGGATTCGGTAAAATGATCTCTGCTTTATTTGTTTCTTTATATTCTAGAAAAGTCCTTGCTATTATACCTTTTGCATTCTTCAAAAAAAAATTAACTATAAAATTGTCACGCAAGCTGCAGTATTATCTCGATTTAATGATCAATATGATTCAGCAAGTGGATTAATGTGGAGTTTTAATGGCGGAACGACAATTTCAACATCCATTAAAAAATTTGGTAATGGTTCATTATATGTTCCAAATGGCGGATCAGCTTCTGTAACGATTGATCCACCATGGAGTATCGGAACTGGAAATTACAAAGTTGAGTTTTGGTACAACATTAGTAGTGTCGCATCTGCTGGAGACCATAATGACGTCAGCTTTCAAATTGGTAGTTTACAATGTGGTTTACACTCAAATGGTAAATTTTATTTTGATGATGTTTCAGGTTCTACAACAAACTGGGGATTTTATACTCCAAGCACTGTCCCGTATAATGGAACTTGGAATCATTTTGCAGCAGTTAGAAATGGAAGTTACGTTTATTTGTATATCAATGGATCAAATGTGACCTCATTAAGTAGTTCAGCCGTCATTAGAAATACTGGGTCAGCGTATAGTGTCGTTATCGGATTAAGAGATGGAACTTCCAATCATGACCCTTTTTATATCGACGATTTAAGGGTGAGTGGGTCTGCTGTTTATACAAGTAATTTTAGTGTGCCATCTGGAGAGTTAACATAAAATCATTGTGCGCCCCGCTTTGAGCAACTGATAGGGTCATTGCCCGAACAAATCCCCCATAAGGATCATAGGAACTAAAAAATCCAGCAAATGTTGAAGTCGCAATAAATCCCACTTGAGGGATTTTATGAGGACTCATTTGGTCCGAAATAATCTGTAAATAATATGGTTAAAACAGTTCAAATGCCGGAGGAGTTTGATCCTCTAGGGTTTTATTTTGATTTGAATGGGAATAGAGATTTGCAGGTTGCTTCTTCAAGAAGTTGTTTTTGTTTGTTTTTAATAAAAAATAATTAAACTTGCATTTATGTGCGTTATATCGCACACTCAGATAAATGCAATTATCGAGGTTTCGGTAATGTATAAATATAATGTTTTAAAAACGGATGAGTTTGAGATTTGGTTAAATGCGCAAGCTCCGAAATCGAGGTTGATCATTAAGTCCCGTTTAGAATTAATTGCTATAGGGCATTTTGGTAATCATAAGCGATTTGATAATATCATTGAGCTCAGATGGATAAATGGAACTCGTATTTATAGTTTTATATGGTAGCAAAATCTTATTGTTGTCCTATATGGAGGAAATAAAAATGGGCAAAGTAATGACATCAAAAAAGCAAAAAAAATCCGAGAAGCAATCATTAATCGCACATGAACCTTTTTCGAGTGCTGAATTAAAAGACCCACAATTAGTTATAAACATCCTTTTAGAAAGTATTAAAGAAGGGGATTTAGAGACTTTTAGAGAAGTACTTGTTGCGCATCTACTCACTGTGAATAAATCTCAAATTGCTAAAAAAGCTGGGATTGGTAGAAGAACTTTATACGATTTAATGGATCCTTCTCGAAACTTTAATCCAGAACTTTCTACAGTCTCAGCGATTATTAAAGCAATAGCCTCTTAAGTTTTTTTAAAGTTTTAAAGGCCGGAATCAAGTTGCTTTATAAGAAGTGTCTTTATTTTAAATGAGACGGCTCTATTCAACGTGGGCTTATTTGGTTGGGTTGTAAAATCATGATAACAGCAAAAGACATGTGTTTTCGGCAACATGCAACAAAGAAAACCTGTGTTATATTATAAGAGTTTTGAAGTCATAAATTTGGAGATTAATATGGATAAAAACCAATTAAAAATGGGAAAAAAAGACGGCGCAAAAAAAGTTTCTGAATCATTTAAAAAACTATTAAAGCAAAAGCCTTCGCAAGAGTTAATTGATGCACTCAAACGCATTAAAGAAAAAGAAAAAGCATCACAAAATAAACGAGTCGCTGCCGATCGTAATATTGAGGTGTAAATTAGAATGGCAAAAATCCTCACTAAAAGAAATCTCAAAAAAATGATTGGAGATAACCATGTTTTTGAATGCGGCTGTATCATAGATACGAGTGTTCTATTTGGCGCAACTTTGGATACTGATTTATTCCACGAAGACGCAATTGATTTAATTTCATTATTGACGGGTAATCAAATCCCTCGATTTATTAATGCAAATATAAAATCAGAGTTTTTGAATAATGCAAGACGTGTTATTATCGCAGAAGCTGCCGTTGATCTTTATGAAGACTATGGAACCCATTTACCTGATAAAATATATTGGAGTGACCCCCGATTTTTTGGACACGGTTAAAGGTTCACGGACTCCTTGTACTCGACAGGACTTCTCATGCCAAGAGCTGAGTGCGGAGCGACGTGATTATAATCTGCAAACCATTCTGGCAAA
>JBIIER010000041.1:0-7144 GCA_044237745.1 Pseudobdellovibrionaceae bacterium | reverse complement strand
GTCACAGAGTCCTCACCAATAAAATCTTCATTAGGCTGATAAACAACAATACCTGTTTTTTTATCAACAGAAAGAACTTTACCGTGCTCCGTTTGCAATGGAAGAGTTTGTGAGATGATATAATCAATGGATTTTCCATTACTTTGATCTTGCTCACTAAATTTAGAGTCTGTTGGAACTAATTTTTGTTCCTGAGAATTTTGTAAAATATAAAACACATTATCAAAGGAGGCTAAATTTTGGGGTGCTTCAAAGTTCGCATTTAGATTGAGTCCCCCACTTTGGGAACAATTTTGAAAGGACACCACTAATAAAGCTGAACTCACACCGAGTACTGCATAATGGAGCATTTTTTTAGTTTTCATAATCTCATCCATTCCCTATTGATACCCAATTATAAAATCACTCTCTCAGTATAGCTGAAGACCTCACCTTAGATCAGTAAGGTTTTTTAAATACTGTTCCTCTCTCAAATAACGCTTTTAAGCGCATCATTTTGAAGCTCACACATTTTAAAATCTATTTATTCTCAAATTGATACAAATGGTCCCTTAAGTTTGTCGATGTTTTTAAGATCTGTCTACTACTTCAACAGAATTTAAAACCTACAGAGAATCTGTTGAGTTTAACACAGGCACCTATTTGGCAATAAGAGAGATTTAAAGGTGAATTGTGGATTCTTAATACCCCCCCAATTAAGAGGAAACTCATCAAAGAGAGAGAGAGGATTCAAATGAAGCTTTTTAAGTCCGCATTTAAACCAAAATTCATTGGCTTTTTCATTGTCCTTTCAAATTTATTATTTAACCTCGGCGCTTTGGCAGAAACTAACACACCAGCCTCCGAACAATACAATCTTATGAAAGACTATCATTCTCTCAAACAATTAAGAACATCCAATGTGAATCAATACATTCAGGTGACCGAAGATAAAAACCTCCTTTTTTGTGGCCTCTTAAATTCAGTCGTGATTCGCGAAAGTGTTAAAAACAAATTATCTTATTTTGGAAATTCAGATTACAGTTATCGTTGTGAGCAAGTGGTTCTACAATTTAAAAAAGATCCAAAAACTCAAAAAATCACACCCATCAAAGATAAAAGTTTTGTGATTCACCCAGGAGGATTTAAAGAGTCCCTTGATGAAAAAGATTTAGAATTGATTTATAATGAATTCATCAATGATTCAAAAAGACCTATTTCCTCGGGGGACTACTGGCCTGCAGAACCTGACAACTCAAGCGATGAACCTACCTCTGATCACGCCCATGGGAGCAGTTCCCCTGAGCCCGTAAACACTCCCACACTCAATGCTAAATACAATCAATACCCCTTGCTTTATTTTTCTAATCGAAAAAAAGAAAAACTTCTCTTTTTTTGCGGAATTTTTAATTCAGTTAAAATAAAAAACTCTCTCGAACGAGGAGCCCTCTATTACGAAGGCACTCGAAATCTCAAACACTCCTCTGAGCATTTTTGCTCTGAGGTGCAAATCTATATTAAAAAAGATCCCAAAGATCAAAAATACAAACTCGATCACAGACTTCAAAGCTACGTGGTGGATTGGGATAACAATATGACAATACTTAAAGATGAATTCGTTGATTATATTGTGAATCAATTTGGACTCCAATAATCTTGCTTCAGCCATAATGCTCTCATTGCAATGCACTAATTTTCATAGAGCGTTATATTTGGAAATCTTAACAAAATCCTAATTTGAACAAAGTAAAACCTCATCATACTTATTTCTTAATTCTCAGCCCGCTCGTTGAGAAGTCCTTATAGGAAATAACGGAGGTTTAACATGTTGTTCAGTTCATCAATTTCTAAATTAGTGGGTTCTTCATTCTTAGGACTTGCATTGTTAAGTTCATCAGCTCTTGCTGAAAATAAAGTTAAGATTTCTGGCTCAGACACACTTGCTGGTGTCATGACAGAAGCGATTATCAATGCTGGTTTAAATGAGCAAATCACTTATATTGGTGGCGGTTCAGGCGTGGGCGAAAAAGCTCTTTTAGCAGGTGAAATCGGCCTGACGGCTATGTCTCGCCAAATTAAACCAGAAATCCTCACTCAACTAGAAGCTCAAGGCGTTAAAGTAGATGCTTATGTTTTAGGATTAGATGGTCTTGGAATTTTTGTAAACAACACTCACCCAATCAACAACATTGATTTCTCTTCTATTTTGAGAATTTATAAATGTGAGATTAAAAATTGGGAACAAGTTCCAGGTTCAGGAAAAACTGGCCCTATCGCTGCCTTCAGAAGAAACGATCAATCAGGAACTACTGATACTTTTAAACATTTATTAGGTTTAAAAAATTTTGGCGAATGCGTTCAAGTTCTTCAAGAAACTCAAGACATTGCTGAAAGAACTGCAAAAGATCCTAACGCTATCGGTTACTCTGGTCTTTCTGCAAAACTAGAAGGTAACAAAATGTTAGCTGTTGCAACTTCTGCAACAACTCCTTTTGTAGCTCCTAATACAGCTACGATCAGAAATGGCAGCTACCCACTTTCAAGACAACTTTTTATTTTTGCAGCAAATGGTTCACGTAAACCTAACACTACAGAACTACAACTTTTAGATTTAGCAACTGATAGATCTTTTATGGATCCAATCATGCAAAATAATGAGTTCATCACTTTAGATTAAGTTTCCCCGAGAACCTCATCTCATTTTTTAATGGGATGGGGTTCTTTATTTTTTTTTAAAAGTGTGCTATGAGAATTTTGACCACAACATTGATAGTGATTCAACATTTGCAGCGAGAGTGAGTGCAACCTAAGATGGAAAATAATCAGATGAAAACATCTCTGTTTGTGAATATTCCAAAAAATATTCTTTTTTTATTAACGGCACTTTTTATCCTGAGCTCTTGTGGTGGAAAATATCAAATCCCCATCCCAGTCACCTTTAAAACAAAATCTTGCATTCCAGTTGATAAATACAACGAAGATGAAATCATTTATTCAGGACAAAAAAATCAAGGTCGTCTGACTTATAACGAAATCCGATCTTCTCTCAATTCTGCTTGTATGAGTTGCCATATGGCTCCAGCTCGCAGTGGTGGATTCACATACATTGATTCCTACAAAGGAGAAATGAGAACCATCGGTGGACAAACTGAGTTTTTTCCGGGCCTCTTTGAGGTTGCAGAAAAAATGCACGAAGCGCTCTTAGATCCAGACAATAATAAAAGAATGCCTCCGGCGGATCGTCGTGCAGAACATCCAGAAATTTTTGTAAGAATGGCCGATAAAGTTCAAGCTTGGATTTTAGCGGGCAAACCAGAAGGAAGTTTTGAAACAGATCCTAATCTCAATAAAGATAAAGACGCTCCACCTATAAAATACTCTCGTCAAAAAAGAGATGAACTAGGCGATTGCACTCCCATTCCTGATTTAGTGGGCTCTGATTTTTGGAAAGACCGCAAATTTGCCTCTATGACCACTTTGCCAGAAGATATTTCTGACACAGATTTATTCTCTCTTGATAACTATCTCCTCGCACAAAAAGGAACCCTTGCTTATAATGTGGAATATCCTCTTTGGGCTGATAACGCCGACAAAGGAAGATTTGTTCATTTACCAATGAAATTAAATGGTCTCAGTCTTGAGCGGGAGATGATTGAGTACGATGCTCAAAAACAAACTTTTAAAATTCCAGAGAACACACGTTTTTATAAAAGTTTTTATAAAAAATATCTCGGCAAAGACGAAAAATATCATTTTCGCAGAATTGAAACTCGTATTTTTGTCGTTCGTTATCCTTACGAAAAATCTTTAGTGGGATCTTATAAATGGGATGAGTCCGAGCAAACTGCCAAACTTATTGAAACCCCCTACAGAGATGGCACACCTTTTAAGGACACCATTTATCCTGTGACAATTGATGAGATTAAAAATAAAACTCGCGATTACCCAATTCCTGGCAGACAAAGATGTATGAATTGTCACATGGGCGGAGTGGATGGAAGTCCTGTCTTAGGATTCACACCTCTGCAATTAAATCGTCGCCCAGAAGGACATCTCGCATCTGGAAGAGCCGGCAGAGTCACTCCTTCAGAGCTTTCGCAAATTCAAAGATTTATTAATTCAGGATTTATTTCTGGATTAAAAACTTCAGAGGAACTCCCTAAACTAGAAGAACAGATTCGAGGATACAATCCCAATGAATTTGAACTCAAAGCTCAGGGTTACTTTGTGGGCAACTGTGCTCACTGCCACAATCCAAAAGGTTTGGCGTTCACTCCTGAAAACAAAACTCAATTGAATTTAACCGCAGGAAATATTTTTGAATTCAATACAAAAATGCAAAGCACTCAAGTGGGTGGTCGTTATATTGTGAGCAAAAATGGAGATCTGGATCAAAGTCATATTTGGCATAAAGTGGCAGATCCTAGCACTCAACTTGGAATGACCAATCAAATGCCTATGGACACTCCGGGGGCTCCTGACTGCCAAGTTTTGCGTGTGGTTGGTAAATGGATTAAAAGTTTTGAAAGTGAACAAGCCGCTCGTGATTTTGAACCTATTTGCAAAAAAAATATTGAAGCCAAATGGATTGATCAAGATTTTACAACCGTGAAATCTGATTTTTACGTTCCTAAACGTAACGATTGGAAAGACCCTCAAGTCGGAATGCCCGAAAAATTTAGGGAACTGAGTTTTGATGCGTCCATTACTGAACAACTCAATCAAGAAATCGCTGTGGGTTATTGGAATCCAAAACCTCAATGCAGTTTTCCTGAAAAGAAATTAAATCCAGAAGAAATTCGCCCCTGGATGATGAGAGCTGGCAGACCAAAAAGACCTTTTGGAGAAATCTATGCCACCACTCCTGGTTCTTGGTTCTATCGCAACTCTTGTTTAAAATGCCATGGCACTTCTGCAGACGGCAACTCGGCCCTTGCTCGCAGTATTATGACTTGGTCTGGTGGAGATGTGCGCGTGGCCAATCTTGTGGGTGGAATGTTTGGTCAAAAAGGTGAAAACTTAAAAACATTTGATGTGGGTGGTAGAAACCTCGCACCTAATTATTTTATTTGGATGGCGATGGAAGGAACTCGTGTGCGCTTTCCTCCTGAACTTTCGGGATTTTTAGGCAAGCATGGAGCGCAAATGCTCAATCAATTAAGAGAAAAATGTTTGAGCCAAATTTCTGTAGAGAAAAAATCAAATCCCAACTTTATGGATCATGAAATCTTTCATAAAGTTTGTTTTGCAAACAATCTCTCTCCGCAAGCTCCTGAATTGCAATTTGATCAAAATACGGGAGCACCTGTGAATCCTCAAGCTGTTGAACAGTGGCTAGACCGAGCTGCTTATAATATTGGTTACGCAATTTTTAATTTTTTAAACGAAGGCAGCCTTGGAAAATGGAGACCCGGTAACGATCAGTGTGAATTGATTCCAGCGCCTACGACCCCTCATCCAGAGCCTGCACCTCAACCTCCTGCACCTCAACCTCCTGCACCGGCACCAGTGACACCTCCACCGGCTTCTCCGGAGCCACCAACCCCTAATGGTTTGCGCAAGCCAGAGGCGGAGTGATGATGAAAAACTTATTGATTCTTACTTTTTTAAGTTCGCTCTTAGGTTGTAATTATAATTACACAAAAAAAAATGCTCTCAACCAAAGTGGGTCTCCGCAAAAAGAGATCCAACTCGAATCCGTTGAAGATTTTGATTTAGTAAAAACTCAAGTGATAGAAAAAAAATGTTTGAGCTGCCATTCCAACAATACTGGCAACCAAGGCAATCTGAATTTAGAAACCTACGCCAATGTAAAATCAAGCTCAGACAGAATTTATTATAGATCCATTGAACTTAAAAATATGCCTTCAAATTCTGCGCTTTCAACAAGTGAGTACTCAGCCCTTAAAAATTGGCTCGAAGCAGGCGCGCCTGAAAAAGCCAATGGTCAAAAAATTATTAATTTAAATGGAAAAAACTTAAACTGGAATTTTATTAAATCAGAAATCCTGATGAGTCGCTGTTTAGAGTGTCACTCTGAGCCGCAACCCATTGCAAATTTAGATTTTGAAAAATACGAACTTTTTAAAACTCAGATTACTAAAATTTTTGAAAAAGTAGTTCTGCCTAAAGACTCTCAAGCAGCTCTTCTCGATATGCCTCATCAAAGCCTCTCTGCGACAGAAAAACAAGCCCTCCTTAAATGGATTTCCATAGGAATGCCCCAGTGAGAACTCTGCATTTATTATTATTACTGATCACGCTTTTTTGGGCGCCAATTTCTTTTTCATATCCTGATTTAGTTCGTCACGGTTATGTAAATTGCAACACTTGCCACACCTCTCACTCTGGGGGAGATCTCCTGACTCCCTATGGACGAAGTTTAAACAAAGAAATCTTAGCTTCTCCATTTAGTTTTGTTAAAATCGAAGAAGGCAATCAAAACCCCGACAAGCCATGGCTTCAATGGGGATTTAATTCTAAACTTCTTCAATCTTTTGTCGAAAACTCGGCTTCTTCAAAAGCACGTTTTATGATCATGCAGGTGCAAGCAGATGTTTTAATGAGTTATCAAGATATTTTAGATTTTTATGTTTCAATTGGCAGACAAGAGTCTAGTAAGCCTGAACCAAAACCTCAAGATTATATTTATTTACCAGAGTTTTGGGTGAGATCTAACAGTTATATTAATGTTAAAGAAGAAGACCCTCTCTCTCTGCAAATTAAAATCGGCAAGTTCACTCCCGCTTATGGTCTAAAGTTTCAAGAACACACTTTTGTGGTGCGCAGAGATTTAGGTTTTGCCCCTGGCAATGAAAAATTTAATTTAGAGGCCATGGCTCAGTACCAAAACCACGAATGGACAGCCTCAAAACTTTGGAGTTCATCTTTGATTGATAAACAAAATCAAGATGAGGGCTATTTGATAAGATATGCTTATTTGTTTAATGAGCATTTAAAAATTGGTATTAATGCTTACCGCACCCAAGATAAAAATTATTTAGGCTTATTTGCTTTAAGAGGACTTGAAAAAAATAAATATCTTTTAATGGAAGTCGATCAAAAAATAAATTCTCAAAACGAAAAAGGTTATCTTGAAACTCTTAAGTTTGGGCGTGAGTTCACAAAAGGGATTCAAGGATTTATTATTCAAGAATACGAAAAC
>JBIIER010000001.1:0-378679 GCA_044237745.1 Pseudobdellovibrionaceae bacterium | reverse complement strand
CCTTAACTAGCTTACCTTCCGTTCCCTTAGTCGGAATAGGGTTTTGTTCAAGGGTATTCAGAGAAGAATTTGCAGGTTTATCTGTTGATAATTTTCCTTTGGAATAACTCACATTCTTTTTTGAAGAGGATGCTCCTGCCGGTTGATTTTTTTCAGAAACAACTTGTTTAGGAATGTCTTTTTCAAGTGTTTCATTCACCTGAAAAGGAGGATTTTTTTGATTGGGAAGTTGATTCTTACAACTACTTAACAAAAGCATTGAAGCAAGTAATGTAATGATTAATTTTTGATTCAACATGGTGATACCTCCAAGGTTGAAAAGAGTTTCAAGACTTTATTAGCAGTCCTCTAATTGCACAATGCAATCCCTAATAATTTGTAAAACTGTTAACGGTTCATCAAAAATAACTCTGTGTCCAGAATTCGGAATTTTAATTTTTTTTAAATTCGGACCATCATGAAGAAAGGTATAAATTCCCTGATATTTAAGATCTCTTTCTCCTACCAGCCAAAGCATAGGGATCTTTGAATGATTTATGACTTGAACCATTGAATTTTGCTGAGCTAAACCCCAAACCTCAAAACTTTGACCAAGATTAATTTTATTGTAATTTTTTTCTAACCTCATTGGCTCTTGTGAATTTTGCAAAACACCTTGGTGATTCCATAATTTGAGAGCTTCTTCCCAAGGTTTTTCTAAAAAGATTTGCGCCCATTTTTTATCATCTTTGATGCGTGATATTTTATCCTGATCCTCAACAAGGCCAGTACCGGTAGAAATAAAAATAAAAGCATCAAAACAAAAATCTAATTTATTATGAATTTGCTCCATTTGATATCTTAAGAGGTGGAGCCCCAAACGACCTCCCATGGAATAACCCACAAAGATTTTTTTATTAAATAAGTTTTGTGAATTTGGAAACTGAGCCTGTAAAGTTTGATTAAAGACTTCTCCATAATTATTTAAATGAGGCCAATTATGCTGAGATCCCCAATCAAAAAGATCTGGAATGAACCATTCAATATCTGCTGATAAAGTCATTTGATTTTTTAAAAAATCATAATCACTCGGGCGACCTAAAAATCCATGAAAGCAACAGACTAAATGTTTTTCCAAAGAGCTTCCCACTTTTCGTTAAAAAAAGCTGTGTGTTCAGCATTTGGCAATAACTCAATAACAACCTGTTTTGGCAATTCAGAAAAATTAGTTGGGATTTCTTCCCACTGAACATAGTCCCATGACCACATTTTAGCCCAATGTTTAAATTGAACTTGATGAGGATTCATAAAAATATCTTTCTTAAAAATGTTTTTAAAAATCCGACCGCCAAAGTTATTCATAATAATTAATCGCAAATTTCCGCAATTTAATTGAGGGGTAATCCAAAGAGCCGAAAGATCATACATTGCGGTCAAATCACCCATCAAGGCCCAAGTGGTTTGAGAATTAGCAACCCCTAAAAAACTTGAGACTTGTCCATCAATCCCATTAGCTCCTCTATTTGCAAAAATAGGTTCGCTTCGGTGATTAAAACTGGCCGCTAAATCCCACTCACGAATGGGCAAACTATTTCCAAGATACAATCGATCCTGATAAATTTTTTGTGACAATTGTTGAATCAGAGCAAATTCAGAATGAGGAAACTCAAACATAAGTTCTTCTAAAGCTTTAAACATTTGCTGATCTCTTTTAAAGATTTCTGAAGCTTTAAACGATTTCTGATACTTATTATAATTTAAGATTTGCCAATCTTGTGAGTGCTCACTTGCACGAGACAATCCGCTGAATTCTAATGAACTCCAACTCACTACTGGAATATGTGAAAGTTTATCTTCTAGATCTCTCCACAACCGAACTGTAGGGATACCACCAAAGCGAATCACACCATCAAAGAGTCCTTTTGCAAAACCCTCACTCAATATTTTTTCACCCGATTTTAATTCGAGATGTTTTAGTCGAGGATGCCCTCTTAAGTTGGAAATTCCTTCGGCATATATTGGCGCTCCCCAAGACTCAAGAATAGGAAGAATAAATTCAGCTTCATCTTGACTGAGTGTTGATAGAATCACCACGGGTTGATTAAGTTTTTCAAAAATAGAAGGACTTAAATCAACATCTGCATTTTGTTTGGGCTTGAAATTATTGATTCTTGGATTCAGGCAAATATTTTTAAAATTTTCTGTGAAATAATTTTTAAAATCTTCAAAGCTGGATTGAGATTCTAAGAGGGGCTCATCAAAACATACATTAATATGTAGAGGTTTTGTTCCAGACCAATTTTGAAAAATAAAATCAATTTGAGATACAAAATCTTTTTCATCTAAATCCACAAATTTTTCTACGTAGTGAGAAAATATCCCGATCTGTTCGATCGTTTGCGGAGCCCCTGACTGACGGTAAGACTTGGGACGATCTGCTGTAATTAAAACCAAAGGAGTGTTTGTATAATGAGCTTCAATAGCTGCTGGTAAAAGCTCCGCCACAGCTGTTCCTGATGTCGTAATAAGAGCCACAGGTTTTTTTTGATTTTGCGATCTACCCAAAGCAAAAAAACCAGCGGATCTTTCTTCAAAAAAGGAATATAATTTAAAAGAATTTTCAAAAGAATTATTTTTCGAATAAAATGTTTGAATAAATTCACTTGCAACCACCAAGGGTGCGTTTCTGGCTCCTGCACAAATACAAAACTCACCCACATGATTTTCTAAACAAAGTTTTAATAGTGAAAGTGAATTTTTAACATTGGCCATAGACTTAGAGGCCTCCAAAAATTTTTAAAACAGAATCGCGCTTGCGTTTTAGCTCTGCCCACTCATTATCAAGTTCACTTTTGGCAACCACACCACATCCAGAAGTTAATTCTAGTTTTTGATCTTTCCAAATCAGATTGCGTATTGAAACCACTGCTGTGGCATTTATAGAGGATCGTCTCCACACAAAAGGAGCTCCAAACCATTTTCGATTTTTATTACCATCGAGGCGATGAAACCAATCAATATTGGCATTTCGAGGACTCCAACCTAATGCTGGAGTTGGGTGGAGTTTTTCAATAAGTTCTTGATGTTCAAATTCAGAATTAAGTTCGACTTCAAAAAGTGTTCTTAAGTGATTTAAAGTTGGCAATTCTAAAACATGTTTGCCACTGGATTTAACACTTCCAAGTTCACTGAGTTCTTTAAATAAATCATCCACAACGACTTGATGTTCAAAAGATTCTTTTTCATCAAAGTAGAGTTCTTGAGCTGATTTTGTTTTTGGATAAGTACCCGCTAAGGCCATTGAATAAAGCTTTTTATTAGAGCGGACAAAAAGAATTTCTGGAGAAGCTCCAATCATACCTTGCCCCTCACCCCAAAAACCATAGACAAAAAAATCTTTAGGAGCTTTAAGGACTTCTCTTAATAAATTCGCAATTTGGTCTGGTCCCAAAGTAACCTGAGCTTGAGCCGTGGCAATGGGTACAGCCTTAACAACTTCGCCAGATTCTATTTTTTCTTTTATTTCTTTAAAGTCTTTTGAAAAACTTTCATAGCTTGGCTCTTGCCAATTGAGGTTTTTTAAAAAGCCTTCTGGGTTTGTATTTGTGTGGCCATTTAACAACTGGTTCAATTCTGGGATTGAAATCACTCCAGCAAAAGAAGGTTTAAACGACTGAGTTGGATTTGAGCCTTTAAAAAAGGAATGAAGCTCTACCGAGGGACCCTTTTCGTCGCTCGGATCATCCTGTCTCCAGGGTCCGCAAAACCACTCTAGTTGACCCGAGGCATTACGAAACATAGCCCCTTGAGACAAAAAAACTGGAAGCACGTTGTGCAATATGTTAGCTTGATCCACCTTAAGTCACCCTTATAGAATTTGAACTAAACTTGGAGCATATAAAACAACCAATTTCGTATTATGGAAAATAAATTTAATCAAACTACAAATTCATCTCATAAAGTTAAAGTTGGGTCAGTTACCATTGGCGGACCTGAATTTACGGTTATTGCTGGTCCTTGCTCAATTGAAAGCCGTTCCCAGTTTTTAGAAACTGCGACTGAGGTTAAAAAAGCAGGTGCTTCTATTTTACGTGGTGGAATTTTTAAACTTCGTACCTCATCAAAAGCCTTCCAAGGACTTGGTGCTGAAGCCTATGATTTTATTCCAGAAGTTTGCAAACTTACGCAAATGGGTCTTGTCAGTGAAGTCACTGATGCTCGTCAAATTGAAGAGCTTCATGATATCGTTGATATGTACCAAGTGGGTTCTCGTAATATGCACAACTATTCTTTACTTAAGGAATTAGGACAAACTAAAAAACCCATTCTCCTTAAAAGAGGCTTCTCAGCCCTTATTGACGAATGGATTAAAGCTGCTGATTACATCATTCAAGGTGGAAACGAAAACGTGATTCTCTGTGAAAGAGGCATCCGTACTTTTGAAACTGCCACTCGAAACACTCTTGATTTAAATGCTGTTGCTTACATTAAACACAACACTCAATTACCAATTATCGTTGATCCTTCTCATGCAGTTGGTATCAGTGCGCTTGTTCCTGATTTGGCCATTGCCTCTGCTGCTATGGGATGTGATGGGATTATTGTTGAAGTTCATCCGCGTCCTGCGGAAGCTCTTTCTGATGGCATGCAAGCACTGACTCCCGCGCAATTTAAAATCATGATGGATAAGATTAATAAAATTTTAACGGCCCTTGGAAGATCTCTCACTCCAGCGCCAGGCTTAAATTCTATTGATGCAGATCATCTCAAATATTAAATCAAACTCATAAGGTCTCTTAAATTATGAATCATTCACCAAATCCAGAAATCATTCGTAAAATGTTTAGCCAAGTGGCTGCTAACTATGACAAAGCTAACTCTGTACTCTCTGTGGGAATTCATCATTTATGGAGAAAAAAATTAGTTAAATGGAGTGGCGCTCACCTGGGACAATCTGTTCTTGATTGTGCGACTGGCACTGGCGATTTGGCGATTGCTTTTAAAAAAGTTGTTGGCACAACAGGAACAGTGATTGGAACAGATTTTTGTGAAGACATGCTTTCATTCGCGCCACAAAAAGCTCAAGTAAAAAATCTTGAAATTCAATTTGAACAAGCAGATGTGACTCAACTCAAATATGCCGACAATCAATTTGATATCTCAAGTATCTCTTTTGGAATTCGCAATGTAAATAATCCCTCTTTAGGCATTTCAGAAATGGCCCGAGTCACTAAACCAGGTGGCTATGTGATGGTGCTGGAATTTGGACAAATGTCGACTCCAGTTATTGGTCCACTTTATCATTTTTATTCTGAAAAAATTCTTCCATTTTTAGGTGGCTTTGTAACGGGTCAAAAAGAAGCTTACAAATATCTCCAAGAATCTTCGGCACAATTTCCTTGTCGCGAAAAATTTGTAGAATTGATGATACGTACTGGGCACTTTTCAAAAGTTGAATACATCCCAGTTTCTGGAGGTATCGCTTACATCTATAAAGGCTTTAGAAAGTAATTATTTTTTATTAATTTCTAAAAGAGTGCGAACGGTTTTTTTGAGTTTTTCAATATCAAAAGGCTTTTTAATGTAATCGTTGGCACCTAATTCAAAAGCTTTTTTCAAATCTTCTTCTGAAGACTTTCCGCTCACAAAGACCAATGGAATTGATTTTAAGTCTTTGTGCTCTTTAAGGAGTTGTGCAAGTTCAAATCCATTGAGCCAAGGTAAACCCACATCGAGAATGATTAAATCAATAGGTTTATCATCAAGCACAGTTGAAAGCTCAGCACCGTCAGCAGCTAATCTCACTGAATAGCCTTCACTTTCAAAAATACGCTTCATACCCATACGCATAGTTTCATCGTCTTCAATGACTAGAATGAGGTAAGGATCGACTTTATTTTTAAAGTCACGAAAACTCTCGAGAGAAACAACATCTTGTTCCGCCATTTTAGATTTAGTGAGTCGTTCAATTTTTTCTACTAAATCTCGAGTGTTTATTTTTTTATTTTTCATGATCCTTACCCCTTCGTCCGTGAAGTCAGATAAATTCAATTTAATTTATTCGTGGGACTCTAACCATCTTTCTACATCTAAGGCTGCCATGCAACCAGAACCTGCAGCAGTGATGGCTTGACGATAATGAGGATCTTGCACATCACCCGCAGCAAAAATGCCCGCAATATTTGTATAAGTCGTCCCAGGCTTAGTTTTAATATAACCTGTTTCATTCAGATCGAGAACACCTTTAAACAGATCTGTATTGGGCTTATGTCCAATTGCAATAAATAATCCCTGAAGAGGCAAATCTTTAATGCTTCCATCAACAAAGTTCTTAATTTTAATAGAAGTCACTTCTTTGCCATTGCCTAAAACTTCTTCCACAGCAGAGTTATAAATAGCTTCAATTTTTGGATTTTTTAAAACTCTATCCGTCATAATTTTAGAAGCTCTAAAAGTATCACGTCTATGAATAAGATAAACTTTTTTAGCAAATCGAGTTAAAAACTGTGCCTCTTCCATAGCAGTATCTCCACCACCAACTACGGCAACCTCTAGATTTCTAAAAAAGGCCCCATCACAAGTAGCACATGCAGAAACACCCTTACTCATGTAGGCTTTTTCAGATTCTAACCCCAATAGTTTAGCGCTGGCACCTGTAGAAATAATCAAAGTTTGAGCTAAATAAAGATCTTGCCCCACCCATACTTTAAAGGGTCTTGCACTGGTATCGACTTTGGTCACATTTTTAGTAATAAATCGAGTTCCAAACCGCGCAGCTTGTTTACGCATTTCTTCAATAAGTCCTGAACCTGTAATCCCATGTTCAAAACCAGGAAAATTCTCAACTTCGGTGGTCATCATTAATTGTCCACCAGCCTCTTCGCCCTCAATCATCAACGGTTTGAGATTAGCACGAGCTGTATAAACTGCAGACGTTAAACCTGCAGGACCTGATCCAATGATGATGGTGCTTTCGATTTGTCCACTTTTTGATTCCAAATGAGTAGTTGTGTTTGTCATCTTGTTGTTACTTTCTTTAATTTATAATCTTTTTAAGTCTATTTTTTATTATTTAAAATTTATAATGATCCAAAGTTTTATTACAATCTTGAATCCATTCCAACATAATTGAACTGATTTTTTCGGGAGCCCAAGCTTTTCCGGATTGACGAGGTTCAGAATGAAGCGGCAGCATATCCGTCTCCATATAAGGAGGACTAAAAAGCCTTAAATCAATTTGTGGGTTTTCTTTGATAACTGTTTTATAAAGCCCCCAGAGTGCATGCTTTGCCGCAGAATAACTTGAGGCCTTAGGATCCGATTGAGATTCAGCAACAGATGAACCCACTAAAATAAATTGCTTCAAATCCGCTTGGTTTTGGTCTTGAAGAAGTGAATGTAAAATCATTGATGGAAATAAAAAATTCACTTCAAAGGCCCATTGATGAGATGACCATGATTGTTTATTAAAATCTCCATAAGGTCCTCCTCCTGCAAAATAAATAACACGGGTTGGATTCCATTGAACGATTTCTTGCAATAAATGAAGTTGCTGATCTTTTTTTGAAAAATCTGCTGGGATCAATAGAATTTCAGCAGATTTCAAATTCATTTGAGATTTTAAGTCTTCAAGTAAAACTTTTTTACGACTTGTAAATAAATAAGAGATCTCTAAATTTTGTTCTAAGTCTAATTTATTTAAAGCCAGTGCAAAGGATCTTCCCAACCCTCGACTCACCCCTAAACAAACTATGCGTTCTTCTCTTTTCATTTCCATCTAAAATGAGCTACCATAAATTCAATAGGTGCGGCAATTAAGAAAGGAGACTTCACTCCATGCCAAAAATAAGTTTTTCTCGAAACACACATTCTCCCCTCCTAGTTCCCACAGATTCATCTCTTATGAATACCTTATTAGATAATGGCATTCCGGTAGCTTCCAGCTGTGGAGGAGATGGAATTTGTGGAAAATGTAAAGTTCATATTAGCAACGGCTGGGCTGGAATCACCCCCGCTTCAGAAAATGAAAAATTTGTTCTTGAAAAAATAAAGGCAGCTCCCAATACGCGGTTAAGCTGCCAAGTGCTTGTTCAAGATGATCTTGAAATTGATGCGAGTTATTGGTGATCCAAAACTCTACAAATTTTTAAAGAGGTTTTTGAAGTTTAATATAATTAATTTCTATTCCTTGTTTCATAAAAATTCTCTCAAAAGTTGTGAGAAAGTTTTTTTCTGCATAAGGGGATTGATGAAGATTCAAGGACTTTTCAAGAGTCACATATTGTGAAGCTTCAATCTCATTAAGTGCCCACAAAAAATATTCACGAGAATCTGTTTTAAATTCAATAAATGAACCTGGCTTTTGAATTTTCCAGAGACGACTTAAAAAATGTCGAGTCACTAAACGCTTGCTTGGTTTTTTAGGTGTGACCCAAGGATCTGGAAAATGAATATAAACATTGTCTAACTCACCTTCATTAAAAATGGTGTCGATACTTTGTCCAGGAATTCTGGCAATTCTCGCATTTTTACAATTTGCATCTAAAGCTCTGCGAATTGTTTGAATCAATGGTTTGTATTTTAATTCCAATCCAATTAAAGACCGCTCAGGATGAGTTTGCACATAATGAGCAAAGTGATTTCCATTTCCAGTTCCAATTTCTAAATCCATGGGATGAGTTTCAGAAACTTTAAAAATATCTGAACGCCATTTGCCTTTATTATGAAGAGCTCTTTCTTCACTAAAAGCATAATCTTTAAATTCATTTTCTAATGCTAGTACATAAGCATTCGGCTTAGGCAGATTCGCCGTCACATTTAAACTGGGACGGTAATCTTTTGGCACCTCATGCGGGAGTGCTGCTTCAATTTTTGGATCAGTCGAACTCATTCAGTTACCCTTACATTTCCGGTCATAGATTTTACATCAAACTCTCTGCGACTTTTAAATGGAGAAAGACGAATAGGGCAATCATTAATTTCACAAATAGAACAAAACCTTTTTTTACAAGGATCTAAATGAAGAGCCATCTCTCCCTCAAAGGGATAAGTAGAGACTATTTTACTTTCGAATTCCTCTGACCACTCATGTGCTTGAGATACATTCCAATATTCAGGGACCACAAGATGCGCATCTATATGATGAAACTTACCCGATCGAATCGTTTTTAGAAGATGCACATCAATAAAACCTGGGCCACGATTTTTATTAAAAGCCTCACAGAGTGTTTGTAAACTTTGCAGATCTATTCCATCGATGAGTGCGCTAATTGAGCGTCTTACAATTTTTAAACCTGCATAGGCGAGCTGCACACCAATCAAAAGAGCCACAATAGGATCGACCCAATTCCATCCAGTTAATTTCACCAAAATAAGACCAGTAATAACTCCTAAGGTGCTCCAAACATCAGAAAGAATATGCTCGCCACTTGCAATCAGTGTTTCAGACAAAACTCTTTTACCCGTTTTTTTTAAATAAAGACCCAAAGCTGCATTTATAAGTGTGGCCGCAAAAATGAAGACCATTCCGAGCTCTAATTCTCTTGGAGCCTCACCTCTAAAAAGAGCCATGCCCGCTTCACCTAAAATAGCCAGGGCCGCAAAAAAGATAAGCCCACCCTCGAAGGCCGCAGAGAAATACTCCATTTTTCCGTGGCCATAAGGATGCTCTTCGTCTGCAGGCTGAGAAACATAGTACATCACAATAAGGGCCATGATACCAGCCACCACATTGACAACACTTTCTAAACCATCAGATAAAACAGCCGTTGAATGTGTTAAAAAATAAGCTCCAATTTTTAAAAAAAACACAAAAATGCTTACGGTTAAAGAGAGCTTCGCAGCCCTTAAGCCATGTTGTTCTTCTTTTGGATCTACGGGGGGTAAATGATGTGAGTATTGTTCAGACATAAAAAAGAATCTGAATGAGCTCTAGTTAATGGTCAACTTGTTTTTTTAACCCTCTCATCGTAACAAATCACTTGGTTACGACCTTCTTCTTTGGCTCTGTAGAGGGCTTGATCAGCATATCGAACTAATTCTCTTGCCGTCATCGAAAAATCTTCAGGTGTCTTGAGAGCAAAACCAATGCTCGCCGTTAACCTGATAGAATCCTCTCCATTCACAAATTCATAATTAGCAATGGCCTTTCTGAGTCTTTCGCAAAAAGTAGAGGCTCCAAATTGATCTACCTCAGTCAAAACTATTAAAAACTCATCGCCACCATAACGGGCCGGGATGTCCATACTTCTGACATTCTTACGAATAATGGCACCAATTTCAGAAATAACAAATGATCCAAAAAGATGATCATGCCCATCATTCACATGTTTGAATTTATCAATATCCATCATGACAACGCAGACTGATCTCTTGAATCTTCGACCTCTATCTATTTCAGATTCAAGTCTCTGATAAAGAGATCTCATATTAAAGAGCTGGGTCAAATCATCAATATCAACAAGCAACTTTAATTTTTCATTAGCCGCTCGCAATTGATCTGTGAGGTCCTTAACTCTTAATTGCACACGAATACGTGCTAGGAGCTCCAGTGGCTGAAAAGGCTTGCAAATATAGTCATCAGCTCCTGCATCCAATCCCTCGATCACGTGATTCGTATCTGATTTTCCACTCACAAAAATAACCGAGCAATAGCTTTCTAACTCTCTTAATTTTTTGAGAGTTTTGATTCCATCAAGCTCTGGCATATTCACATCAAGTAACACCAGATGAGGTTGCCATTCTTCAATACTTTTAAGGGCTTCTTTACCTGAGGTAGCTACTTTGACTTGATAACCTTCCCAATGCACAGCCGCCGACACAAGATTCAAAGTGTCTTTGTCGTCGTCAACTACGAGTATTTTTCTGTCGGAAGACTTCATTTTTGTGATCAGCATTTTTATATCTTATCAAAATCTCTCAAAATAGAGCATGCCTTTCTTGAAAGTTCGGCTTAGGTCCAAGTGACTAATTAGGGCTCTTTATTTTTGAAACTTAGATTTTCAAATGCGTCATCTCGCAAAAAGACCCTGTGACTTTGAGACCCTCTTTTTTTATAACTTTTGTTAATTATTAAAGCTGAAACTTTAAAATAAATAAGGTATAAGGTCTCTTTTACAAAATCATTAGGCACGTTCAGGATTGGGAGTTCGAATCATGAGTTATCAACATAAAGATATAGATTCTAAATGGCAAAAAAAATGGGAAGACAACAAATGCTTCATAGCTAAAAATGATTCAACTCTACCAAAGTATTACGCTCTTGATATGTTCCCATACCCAAGCGGTTCAGGACTTCACGTTGGTCATATCGCTTCTTACACTCCTGCTGATATTATTTCTCGTTTTAAAAGAGCCAAAGGTTTTAATGTTCTTCACCCAATGGGTTACGATGCCTTTGGACTTCCGGCAGAACAATACGCGATTCAAACTGGGATTCACCCAGCGATCACCACTCAAAAAGCGATTGAGAGCTTTCGTCACACTTTGCAAAGTTTTGGTTTTAGCTTTGACTGGTCTCGCGAAATTTCTACTTGCGAGCCTGATTACTACAAATGGACTCAATTTATTTTTACTAAATTATTTGAAAGAGGATTAGCTTATCAAAAAGAAGTTCCTGTGAACTGGTGCCCAGCACTTAAAACAGTGTTAGCTAATGAAGAAGTGGTTGATGGCAAAAGTGAGCGTGGAGGACATCCTGTTATCAGAATGCCTATGAAGCAATGGATGCTCAAAATCACTGATTATGCAGAAAGACTTTTAACTGATTTAGATCTTGTGAATTGGCCAGAGAGAACAAAAGAAGGACAACGCAATTGGATTGGAAAATCCGAAGGCGCCCTAGTGCAATTTAAAGTTCAAAATCATTCCGACGAAGAACTCGTTGTTTTTACCACTCGCCCTGACACCCTTTTTGGTGTGACTTTTATGGTGTTGGCTCCTGAAAATCCAACGGTGCTTAAAATTACAAAATCTGAAAATTTAGAAAAAGTTAAAGAGTACATTAAAGCGACTTCAACAAAATCAGAAGTGGATCGCAAAGCTATTCAACAAAAAACGGGTGTATTTACTGGCGCCTATGCCATTAATCCACTTTCTCAACAAAAAGTTCCTATTTGGATTTCTGATTATGTTTTAATGGACTATGGAACTGGCGCGATCATGGCTGTTCCTGCTCATGATCAAAGAGATTTTGAATTTGCAAAGCAATTTGATCTCCCTATTCAACAAGTTCTTCAAGATCCTACATTAATCAATCAAGCATCAACGGCTCTTGAAAAAGCCTTTGAAGGTGAGGGCGTTTTAATTAATTCTGATTTCCTCAATGGTCTTTCAAAAACTGAGGCTCTCAAAAAAGCCACTGATCATTTAGAAAAACATCAACTTGGTAAAAAAGAAATTCAGTATAAATTAAGAGACTGGCTCTTTTCTCGTCAACGCTATTGGGGCGAACCGTTCCCCATTGTGAAGTACTCTGACAAAGGACTCAAAGCTCTTCCTGTGAGTGAGCTCCCTGTAACTTTACCTGACGTTGCTGATTACGAACCTTCTGAAAAAGGTGAAGCTCCCTTAGCTAAAATTAAAGATTGGGTTGATTACACCTCTCCAAATGGTGAACATGCCATGAGAGAAACAGACACTATGCCTGGTTCTGCGGGATCATCTTGGTACTTTTTACGATACACAGATCCTTGGAATAAAAATGCAGCTTTTGATTTTGAAGCTCAAAAATATTGGATGCCTGTAGATATTTATGTAGGTGGTGCAGAACACACTGTGGGACATCTTCTCTATGCACGTTTTTGGCAAAAAGTATTGTTTGATGCTGGATTAGTTTCTCATCCAGAACCTTTTCAAAAGTTAGCGCATCAAGGATTAGTGCTAGGGCCTGATGGCGAAAAAATGTCTAAATCAAGAGGCAATGTGGTTCCTGCAGATATCGCGAAATCAGAAAGCGGTGCGGATGCAGTGAGAATGTACATTTGCTTTATGGGTCCATTTGAAAAAGACAAGCCTTGGTCTATGACGGGTATTGATGGGGTGAGAAGATTTCTCGATCGTACTTGGAGATTAGTTTGTGACGATGCCGGAAATTTAGTGGCTAATGATGAAGCCGTTCCAGCTTCTATCGAAAAACTACTTCATAAAACCATCAAAAAAATTACAGAAGATATCGAAGTCTTAAGCTTTAACACTTCTATCAGCCAAATGATGATTTTAGTTAATGAGCTTTACAAACAAAATGTAAAACCTAAAAAAGTTCTTAAAACTCTTGTGCAATTGATGATGCCTTTTGCACCTCACATTGCTGAAGAACTTTGGGAAAAACTTGGCGGAGAAGGTTTTGTTTCTTTAGCTCCATGGCCAAGTTATGATCCTACTCTCACAGTTGATGATATGGTGACATTGGGTGTGCAAGTGAATGGTAAAATGAGAGGAACTGTGGATCTTTCTGTGAATGCAGAAGAAGCAGAAGCTGTGAGTGAAGCCCTCAAAGTGACAACGATTCAACAAGCTCTTAGCGGAAAAAATCCTGATAAAATAATATATAAAGCAGGACGTATTTTAAACTTAATAGTAAAATAATTGATTTCTAATTGTTAAGGGTCTTGAATATTCAAGGCCCAAAACTTGAACCCTTTAATTTAAAGGTAAAAAAAAGGTGGTAGGTAGAGTGAAAAATTCAATCAATCCAACAGAATCTTCAGCATCGCTAAATAAAAGTGCCATGAACACGAATGCTCATGCTTCTCTGAAAAATCCTCAATTGAGTGATATGGATCAGATTGAAAAAAACGCGCAAACCTATGGAATTAACAATTGGGGCAATGGTTATTTTAGAATCAATGAACAAGGTAATGTCTGCGTGACTCCCACTGGTTCAGAAACTGGAGCTTCAGTAGATCTTTATGAACTCACTCAAGATTTATTAGATCGCGGGATTCGCATTCCAATCATGATTCGATTTCCAGATATCATTAAAGCTCGAGTTGAGTTGATCAATAAATGCTTTAGCCAAGCTATAGCCGATCATAATTACAAAGCTCATTATTGTGGAGTCTATCCAATTAAGGTGAATCAACAAAGACATCTTGTTGAAGAACTCGTTAAACACGGAAAAAATCATCGCCTTGGTTTAGAGTGCGGAAGTAAACCTGAACTACTTGTGGTCTTAGCACTTCCAAGCAGCGAAAACTCAGTGATTATTTGCAATGGTTTTAAAGATGCTGAGTACATTGAAACTGCTCTACTCTCACAAAAACTCGGTCGCAATACGATTATTGTTGTGGATCGCATGGATGAACTTCAATTGATCCTCAATGCTTCTAAAAAATTCAACACTCGTCCTAAAATTGGATTCAGAGCTAAACTCAGCACTGTGGGTTCTGGCAAATGGGTGGATTCTTCTGGAGCTCGTTCTAAATTTGGTCTGACTTCAGTAGAGATTGTTGAGGGTGTTGAAATTCTTCGTCGCGAAAATCTTTTAGATTGTCTTGAACTCCTTCACTATCATATTGGTTCGCAAATCCCGAGCATTCAAAGCATCAAGTCTTCTCTTAAAGAAGGCGCTCGTTTTTATACTGAACTCTATGCTATGGGCGCAGGACTTAAATACATCGACGTGGGCGGTGGTTTAGGTGTGGATTATGATGGAACAGGCTCCTCTGATAGCTCTATCAATTACAGCGAGCAAGAATATGCCAACGATGTGGTTTCGAGCTTACAATCTCTTTGTGATGCTAAAAATGTTCCGCATCCTAATATCGTGACTGAGTCAGGACGTTTTTTAGTCGCCCATCACTCTGTTTTAATTTTCAACGTCTTAGGTGTGAACAACCTTACAAGACATGAGCCACCAAGAACGGCTACAAAAACAGATCCTCAATTGATCCAAGATTTACAATATATTTTTGATAAATTAAATCCAGATAATATCAATGAGTGCTTCAATGATTTGATGCAAGCGAAAGAAGAATCCCTTTCATTGTTTACTTATGGAGTTCTTTCTCTTGAACAAAGAGCTTGGGCAGAAAAAATGTACTTTGCAATTGCCACTAAAATTGTAGCAATGGCTAAAACATTAGAAGACACTGAGGATATTCTATCTGGTTTACAACAAGAGCTTTGCGACACTTACTTCTGTAATTTTTCACTCTTCCAATCCGTTCCTGACTCTTGGGCTGTTGGTCAGTTATTTCCAGTCATGCCGATTCATCGCATGCTCGAGGAACCTGCAAGACAAGCTACATTAGCTGACTTAACTTGTGATTCCGACGGTAAAATCGAAAAATTTATTGATACTGAAACAGGTGAATACAAAAAAACTTTAGCTGTTCATGAACTTAAAGAAAACAATCCTTATTATGTAGGTGTCTTTTTAACAGGAGCTTATCAAGAGATCTTGGGAGATTTACACAATCTTTTTGGAGACACTGATGCCGTTCATATTTCGTTGAGCGAAACAGCTGGATACACAGTAGATCACTATGTTCCTGGTGACACAGTGACTGAAGTTCTTAGTTATGTTCAGTATCAAAGATTTAATATGGTTGAAAATGTCAGACAAGCCACTGAAGATAGTATTATGAGAGGCACTATTACCAAACAAGAAGCTAAGCTTCTCATTAAACACTATGAAGAAGGTCTTTCTGGATACACTTACCTAGAAGATCCTGAATAAGGAGACAAAGATGAAAAGAAGATTTTTTTTGATGAAACCCTCACAAAACATTTCTTCTTTTCTCTTCCTCACTTTTAATATTCTCTCACTTCTCTTTACCTCAAGTTGCGCTAATCACCGTCGACTTGAAAAAGATCTTAAAGACCCTCTTTACCAAGAGGGTAAATTAAATCCCCTCAGCACCGCCAATGAATCCATGGCCCACAGTCCAACCACAAATCCTACAATGGCTCTCACCAACCTTCTCTTTTCTGTTTCACAGATTGGTTCTTACTACGAAAGCTCACGCATTGGCGGAGTGGTAACCACTCTCTCAGAAGGCAATGTGGCCATTCCTTATCAAGCAATTGGGTATCAAATAAAACTTATTCAAGGCGAGAATGAATCACAACTCATTGCTCAATCAGCAAAAGACACACAAACAAACTCTCAAGGAGAGTTTGAATTTTATGTGGAAGATCAAAAAAAATATTATTTAAAAATTTTGAACCCTAAAGGGGAAGACTTAAAAAAACTCTACGGTCCTTTTAAAAAGGGCGACTTTGTCACCCTTCAACTAAAAAAATAGACTAAATAACCGTTTTAGAGTCATAAGCATCTCTCACTGCTTGTCCTATATTATTCAGACAAATCAAAGTCAGAACTAATGCTAACGAAGGATACCATACTAGCCATTCAGCAATAGAAAAATATTTTTGAGCTTGAGATAGCAATTCTCCCCAAGATGGAGTGGGCGCTCTTAAACCAAGACCTAAATAATCTAAAAATGCGAGACCCGAAATGTTTCCGGTAATTGCAAAGGGAGCAAAAGTCACAATAGGAGTCAGTGCATTCGGAAAAATATGCTTAAAAATAATTCTTGTATGACTTGCTCCTAAAGCTCTAGCTGCTTCAACAAACTCTCGCTTTCTCCATGATAAGAACTGACCTCTCATATAGCTAGAGATCCCCGTCCAATCAAAAAGAACTGAGAAAACAATTAAGAGCGGTAAACTTGGAGTGAAAATCGCAATCACAGTAATTAAGAGTAAAGTCGATGGAATGCTCTCAAAAATTTCAACTAAGCGAGATCCATACAAATCAACTTTTCCACCCACATATCCCATGACAGCTCCAACAGAGCATCCGAATAAGTAAGTTAAAAACCAAACTCCCACTGCATACATCATAGAATATCTAAAACCATAGAGGAGACGAGTGAGAACATCGCGACCTCTATCATCTGTTCCAAATAAATTAAACTTAGTAGGTGCCGCAGGATAAGATTCTACAGACTTGTTACTCTCGAATGGATCCCATTGAACGATTGGCCATATAGCCCAATCGCTAGACCCCATCTCAAGAGCCCGATAATCCATGACATAAATATCATCTCTGCCAAATTCAGTGGGATGATAACTTTTAAATAAAGGAACAAAGATTTTTCCATGATAACTCATGGCAATCGGAGATGAATTCGCCCAGAACTCAGCCGTCATACTGAAAAAAATCAAGGTTACTAAAATCCAAACAGAAATCACCGCCGCTTTATCTTTTTTAAACCGACGGTATCTTTTAAGTGCTAAATCATCTTTTATTAACTTATTCTCGATCATTTGTAGTCAATCCTTGGATCAATAATCACATAAATGATATCACTAAATAAACGGCCAAAAAGAAGTACCATGCTGGATAAAAAGATCATGGCCATAATCACATTATAATCTCTTGCTAAAATGGACGTATAACTTAAACGACCAATTCCATCGAGGTTAAAAATATTTTCAATTAAAAGTGAACCCGACAAAAACACTCCAAAAAATCCACCTACTCCAGTTGCAATTGGAATTAAGGCATTTCTCAGTGCATGCTTATAATATACCACTTTTTCAGAAAGCCCCTTAGCGCGAGCCGTTCTCACATAATCACTCTTAATAACATCTAACATTGAGTTACGTTGAAGAGTTGTAAGTCCTGTGAATCCACCAATCATGTAACAAACTAGTGGTAAAATAAAATGATGGATACGATCCATCACTTTTCCCATAAACGGAAGAGTGTCATAGAGATCAGATTGAGCACCGCCAATAGGGAACCAATTAAAGTAAGTTCCACCTGCAAAAAGAGTGATGAGGTAAATCCCCAATATAAGTGGAGGTACAGCATACATCACAAAAAGAACTATGCTACTAGCGCGATCAAAAGCTGTTCCTGCTTTAATGGCTTTCGCCACACCCAATGGAATACAAACCAAATATGTTAAAAACAAAGATGCCAATCCAAATTGCAAAGACACTGGGAATTTACTGGTAATGACATCCATTGCTGGTTCTTCATAAGTAAAACTCTGACCAAAATCTAACTTCACGATATTTTTTAACCAGATAAAATATCTCACATGAATGGGCTTATCAAATCCGTACTGTTCCTTAAGAGCTTGAATGATTTCTTCATTCACTCCAGACTCTTTGGAATGATTTCCACCAGCACCAGAGCCCTCGGCAGCCATTTGAGATCCAAAGCGCATTGCTTGGATCTTTTGTTCAATAGGTCCACCTGGAGCTAAATTAATAATGAAGAATGATAAAATAGTGATCCCAAAAAAAGTCGGGATCATTATAACTAATCTGCGAATCAAATATACGAACAAGGGGATACTCCTCAAAACAAATCAAATAATTAAATTCTAAAAGTTTTTTATCCTAATGATTAGGGTTTAATCCACCAATGATCAGAACCAACTTCAAATTTGAAAGTATCTGCAGGTTTTCCAATGCGCGACTGATGCGCATAAAAATTAAAGCGATCGTTGAATAAGAAGACATAGGGAGCATCTTCAGCGATTTTTGTAGCTACTTGCCTTAGTAGAGTGACACGTTTTTTCTTATCACTTTCAAGTCTTGCTTGATCAATCAACTTATCAACTTCAGCGTTTTTATAAGAGATAAAATTAGATCCACCCACAACAGCTGATGATGAATGCCAAACTTGTTTTGGATCCCAATCGATATCTCCGCCTCCCCAACCAAGAGCTGCAGCATCAAACTTACCTTCATCAATTAATTTGATGAATGAGTTCCATTCAAGATATTTGATCTCCATTTCAATACCGGCTTTTTTCAAATCTTCTTTGTACATAGTCCAATATTTTTCAGAATCTTTATTGGCATAAATCATTGTAAATTTGAAATCTACCTTTTTACCATCTACAGTTTTACTGAGAACACCTTTTTTATCAGAATCACTCCAACCAGATTTAGATAAAAGATCTTGAGCTTTTTTAGTATTGAATGGAATTGGTTTTAATCCCGGTGGGTTGTACTCAGATTGTAAATAGATAGGGCCAGTTGCGAGATTTGACATTCCATAACGGAATTTTTTATTCATTTCTTCGCGATTCATTAAGTGAGCAAGAGCAATACGAACATTCTTATCTTGGAAAATGTTTTGCTTAAAGTTCCAACCGATAAATCCATATCCTTTTACAGATGAATTTTCGATTTTATTTTTAAGAACTTTAGTTCCCCAAGGAGCACCTTCTGTTTTTTTAACAAAAGCTTCTGCAGTAAGACCTAAATAATCAAGGTCACCTTTTTTAATCATTTCTAATTCGATGTTTTCTTCTTTGATAAATTTTAAAATAATAGAATCAAAGTTATAAACACCTTTATATTGATCTACTTCTTTACCATACCATTTATCGAATTTTTTTAAGACGATTTTTTGTCCTTTATCATATTTTTCAAATACATAAGGACCAGCTCCCATAAGGGTTTTGGTGAGTTTTTTAGATTTCTCAACATCTTCATAGATATGTTTTGGGAGAATTTCTAATCCCGCAGAAACAGAGAAATTTTTAAAATAACTGTCTTTTGCAATAAATTTAACAGTGTTTGCATCAACTATTTGAACTTCTTTAATACCTTCATAATAAGGAATTTTATGAGCAGCATTGTAAGCTTTGTTAAAAATCACGTCGAAAGAAAATTTAACGTCTTCAGCAGTCACAGGTTTTCCATCATGAAAAAACGCGTTTTTTCTTAAGAAGAATGTGAACACTTTATTATCTTTAGAAACTTCCCATTTTTCAGCTAGGCGGGGTTCCCATTCATAAGTATCTGGGTTGCGAGTTGCTAAAGTATCAAGAACATAACCTTGTACATTAGAAGCATAAAGGTCAGTGGATGTAATAGGATGAATTGTTGCAGGTTCACCACCTAAATTAATAACAAAGCTTCCACCTTGAGGAGCTTTTTTATTAACAGCTACTGCTGCTTGAGCATTAGAAACAAAAACAATTCCCGAAAAAATAAAAGTTAAAAGCATTAAACTTCTTACACAAGCCGCCTTAGGTGACCAACTTAACTTCATCCGCGCCTCCTGATAAATACCCTCAATATAAAAGGACTCATATCGTTGGTATCATTTTTTAAAAAATCATAATTTATTTAAATGATTTTTCAGACACGATGCCTCGCCCCTGAAAATCAAGCCCAATCTGGGGCATCATATCAAAATAATCAAGTTCTTATCATTTGTCGGCATGCGTAAATTGACATCTTAAAATGCATTTTTTGAAAAAATTGTACAATGTGAGAACCCTTGAACAGAACCTTTTTAGACTGTGATATGAATGCTTCATAATAATAATAACTTAGAGGAGTCCTTATGAACCCTACTTCACAACCCCGTAGCCATGACCTCAATCAGGCCGTCTCATCAGAATTTGGAATTTTTGGAATTCCTACAACTGAAGAAAAAGCGCTTGTGGTCCTTCTTCCAGTTCCTTGGGAAGTGACCACCTCCTATGGAGTCGGTGCGAGTAATGGTCCACAAATGATTCGCGATGCAAGTGTGCAAATTGATCTTTTTGATTTTGAAACTGGAAAAGCCTATGAACAAGGCTATTTTATGAGAGAAATTCCAGGGCACCTCTATAAACTCAGTCAAACTTTTAAAGTTAAAACTCAAGAGCTTCAAACTCTCAAAGAAAATCTTTCTGAAGACTGGGCTCGTCAAGATCAATTAGCTCAAGAAATTAATTCTGCCTGCCAAACGATGACAACTTGGGTTTATGAACAATCTCAACAAATATTAAAATCCGGCAAACTACTCGGCGTTATTGGCGGAGACCACAGCACTCCATTGGGAGCTATTCGTGCTTTGTCTGAAAAATACAAAGGACAATTTGGAATTTTACATATTGATGCTCATGCTGATCTTAGAAAAGCTTATCAAGGTTTAGAACAATCACATGCTTCTATAATGTATAACGTGATGAACGAAAAACTTCCGCCGGCAAAATTAGTGCAAGTTGGAATTCGTGATTTTTGTGAAGAAGAATTTGAGTTCAGTAAAAACCATCCAAATATTGAAACTTTTTTTGATCTCAATTTAAAAATACGACTTTTTGAAGGCGAGAGCTGGAAATCAATTTGTGAAGATATAGTCTCTCAACTTCCTCAAAATGTTTTTATCTCTTTTGATATTGATGGTCTTGATCCAGCACTCTGTCCGCACACTGGAACACCCGTTCCAGGAGGTCTTTCAACGGATCAAGTATTTTATCTTTTTTACACTTTAAAAATGAGTGGCCGAAAAATCATTGGATTTGATCTTAATGAAGTTTCATCAGGAGATAATGAAGAAAGCGAATGGGATGGCAACGTAGGAGCTCGCATCCTTTATAAACTTTGTGGATGGCTTGCAACTTCACACATTAAATAATTTGACTCCCCAAAAAACAAGAGACTCCTTTTTGAGGAGTCTTCATTTTGGATTTCAAAAAAATCTACATAAAAAGGCTGGCGCCACAAACAACGGCGCCATTTATTGACCCCATTGCAGTGAGCGCACAACGCCCTTTTATTTAAAATTTAAATTATAATTAACCGCGTGCGTATTTCTTATTTACGCTTTCACGGATTTCAGCACCTTCGATGCTTAGACGTGTCCAAGGAATTGCACGAAGTCTTTCGTGTTCAATTTCTTCTTCAGTTTCTTCGCAAATTCCAAAAGATCCGTTTTCAATTCGAGCAAGCGCACTTTCGATCTCCACCAATTGATGACGAAGTCTTTCGTGCATACTTAAAAATTCTGCTTCAGCCAACACTCTTAACGTTTGATCAGCTTCATCGCCGCCACGTTCATCTGAGGTATTTAAATCTTGGCGAGCTTCTCTCACGCGATTTAATAGTTGAGCTTTTACAGCTACAAGTTTTTCCCGACACTCACGAATAATTGTCTCTGGAAGTGACATTTTGGACCCCCCCTCCATGTTTTTTGTCCAAGCTCATTCCGACTTCTTTGTTTTAAATTTTTCTCTCTATCGTGAGAGAATATATTCAAAACAAATGTTGCACTTTTATTTAGTGCCAAAGTGGAACTAAGTTTAAATTGTTCTCTAGTTATCCAGAGAACTTTTCTTATTGCAACTGAATTCTTAAATTCTCTTAAAACAGACCAAAAGTATGGAAACACTATGATTCTACGCTTAAAAATCAGGGTTGAAAAAATAAAGATTCATTTTTTTAACAAAAAAAAATTGGAATCTTAAATTGTAGGTAAAGGAGAGTAATATTTTACTCAATATTATGTTTCAGTTTTAATACTCAGCAACATCAAAGATGATTTGAACTTGAGTTCCATCAGGTTGATTAGACCAAACGATTTGATCACCCAGCACGATCGCATTTCTTTTAACATCAAAAGTCCATCCATTATGTAAACCGGGAAGGATTTCTTGTGTTCCAAAAAAAACTTTAATTGAACTCACAACAGGAGGGCGCGAGAGTAAAATGGTATTCCCAATATACTTCACCAAATCATCTCCCATTTTAGAAACTTTATCTCCGTAATCTACATCACAGAGTGCAAACATATTTGATCCTGCATTAGGAAGCATTTCTAAAAAATCTTCTATTCTTTGAGGAGACTCATACGAATCACGAGTGCATCTTGGATCAGGATAACCCGATGGAACAACCACTCCATAACCCAAGATTTTATCTTTAGAGCCCTTTAAATTAACTAAAAAGCTATAAAAATCCGCTGGTGAAATATTACTTTGATCCTCAGCATCTGTAATAAAAATCACTGCTAAATGAGCATTCTCTCGATAAAATCCAACATTGAATGAATCGACTAAAGGTGAAGAGAGTGCGGCATAAACAGGATCAAAGGATTTCTCAACAGAATCACCACCAGTACCCACTCTTAATTTACTCGCAAGAATACTAGCCCCATTTAAAGTTTTTCTATCAACAAATTTAGGAGTTCCTACCAAGTGCCCACAACATTGTCGTGACCAAGAGCCTGACATATCCGTTGTTAAGACCCCAATATGATAATCAATATCCGATCGAGCCGTGAATGCGTTTACAAAGCGATCAATATTTTGACTCAAATTTCTTTGATGATTTTCCATACTGTAAGAGTTATCAACCACAAAAAGCACATCCACTGCAGGAGTTGCAACTTGTATATCTGAACGAGATGCCATCTTCTCTTGAGTCATATCGGCCTTAGGTAAAAGGGTCGGCACAGAAGGAGAACAGCCCAGCAAAATTAAAAAAAATAAGTTTAATGGATTTCTAAAAAATATTTTCATCAACATCACCAAATCTCCCTATTTTTTTTGACAACCTTTTTTAACATTCACTCTAAAGTTTGATAATTCATCAAACCAAACTTCCTCATTTGAAGCGAATTTTAGCACATCAACTGCTTTTGATCCTGTTGATCCAAGTTTAATTTGCGAAGGTGAATCGCTCGTTGCATTAATGATTCGATCTGCAACAGATATTTGTTGAATCACTTCAGCCTCAAGTATGTGCATTTTATCTAAGATCTTTTTAACTTCTACGAGATCACTTTTGGCTAATTCTTGTCCGCGATTTAAAAGAGCCACCGAAGCCTTTTGCGTTCTCTCTTTCATGTCTTTTTTATAAGTCTCAAAGATCCCCTGTAAACCCGTTTGAGCCAAAGAATTTGCATAAATACTCTCTGCCACTTGAGCTTCTAAATTTAAGAGTATTAAACTTTTATTTAATCGAGAAAGCTGAATGTCTTTTTTCATTTTTGTTTGAATAAAGTTTGATTTGATCTCAGGAGCTTCTGAAGCCTTTTGAAGATCCAATGCTTTTATTTTAAATTCCTTAGAGAACACTCGCAAATCATCTATAACGGCTCCGTAATCACACACCCTGAGCTCTGAAAGAGCTTTAACAAAATAAGTTTCTGGTCCCACTTCAGATTTAAAAATCGGATTTACTAAAGTTCTCGTCACAGCCAAAGAGTTTTGTGGTTCGCCTTTTCTTACAAATGTCCAAGCTAATTCTTCTTGCGCTTCTAACCAATAATCAGAACCCTTGGTGATTTTTTCATAATACTTTGCTGCAGGTTCAAAATATCCATTTTGATAGAGCAATCGCCCCGCAGTTAAGTTTAATAAATCTTTGGAAAGCGTTGTATCTTCGTTTTTTAAAAGTGAAGAAATTATCTTTGCGGCCTTATCTGCTTGGTCATTTAGAGCATACGCAAGAGACAAATTCCAATTTACTAACACCCATTCAGAGGATTTTTCAGAAATTTCTTTTGAAAGAGCCTGTAAGTTTTCAATTCCCAATTCTGGAGTGACCAATTTGGTACGGACTTTGAGCTCTATTTCTTTTCCAAATACCTGCGTCCATGTAGGTTTCCATTGAATCATTGCCACTTGCCAAACAGGATGATTTGAAGGGGCCATTTCTTTAAAGAACTCAACCATTTTTGGATGAATTTCTGAAGGATTTAAATTTAAAAAAATCTCCTCAATCGCTAGAACACTTAAGTTGGCTTTAAATTTAACATAAGCTTGAAGTGCTTTTCCGTTTTGTGTTTTCTCAAAAGTAGTTCCACCAAAAGCCGGTTGATACTGAATGAGCGCTTGAGACCACTGAGAATTTTCTAAATATCTAAAAAACACATTCTGTTCCGCAGATGGTTTTGACTTTTGTGCTTGTAAAACATCTTCGATCCATTGAACTAAATCATTATTAAAAGTTTTGACTGTTTTCTCAGACTTCTCTCCACCACCTAGGAGAGCCTCTAAATCAGCATCTGCCCAAGTTTTTTGTGCTGCTAAAATAAATAATGGAGGAAGCAGTATAGAACTTATTTGCAAAAACAACATCGCAGAAAAAATACGGGCTTTTGTCATCATAATAACCATCCCATTTGAAACGAAGTCATCGCTAGATCTAATTCTTTAGGCCCTGTATAATAACGAGCTTGATAACCTTCATATCTTAATTCAACTCTGGCACTAGTTCGTGGATTGATCCAAAATCCCATACCCACACCCGCAGTTTTTGCCGTAGAATCACCTGATTTAAGCTTAACTGTTCCCGCACCTAATAATCCATAAACATCAAATTGAATCACTTTTTGATCTAATAAATTTAATTTTCCATAAATTGGATACCATGAAACAGTTGCTAATTTTTCTTCTAGCGGAAAATCCATTTCAGGAAACTCAACACCTGGCTGCTTTGGATTTTTTTGATACTCGGCCCAAGCACGATCTACCATTGCTTCACCTTCTCTAGTGAGGCTATTGAATAAAGAAGAGTACTTAAGACCTAATGACCATCGAGGATTAATATGAAACTGTCCATTCAATGCCAGACCGTGTGTGCGTGAGTAAGTATCTCCACCAAAACTTGCTAGGACTTCTGGAGAAATTTCAACTCTATTACGACGACTCACAGTGCGGTCTTGAACAATTCCTACTTCGATTTCTGGATTAAGTGCTTTTGCTTTTTCTAAAAGAATTTTATTTCCACCAAGACTGTCAAAATCTCTTCCAAGATCGTCTCCAGAATTTGCCCATGATAAAAGAGGGATAAAACAAGATACAATAAGAATTAAATTAATTTTATTCATTTAATTTCCCTTCTTTAAAGTGCTTTTGAAACAATATTTGGTTTTGGCTCTGGATTATTTTCAGGAGGCTCACCAGGGAGTTCTCTCTTTTTAACACTTAATTTTAAATCCACAGAATTAGATTCAATATTTGAATCTCGGTAGTCAGTACTTCTGTTTTGAATTTCAAATTTCAGATGCTGTGATTTACCAATATACTGTGACGATGGATTCCACTTAAATTCGCAGGAAGCCACACCTAAACTCGCCCGCAAACAATTTAAAGTCGAACCTTGAGGGATTTGCGGTTGACCTTTGAGAGAGACTTCTCCTTCTTGGCCTGGATCATAAATTAAAAATGAAACTCGTCCTTCTTCACCTGCTAGGAACTCATATCCATTTTTCCAAGTCGTATTTGGCTTATTGAGTTTAGTAAATATTCGAAAGCCAATTGGATAAAGAGAGCTGACTTTTCCAAAGTGATTAATCACTTGAATATTCACTCCATAAAGCTCTGATGATCTGGTGATTTCGGCTCTTTCAAGATCAATTTTTAATTTATATTTCCACTCTTTTTTTGCATAATCTGGAGTGGTCTCTAAAATTGAAACAAAGGGCGCTAAACTTTTTGTATCTTTATCAAAAGCCTCAACAACTAAGTGGGGCTCTTCTTTTAAAGTTGAACCCGCATCTGGATCTACAATCTGCACATAAAGAATTCTTGAATCTCCCTCACGCATTTGTGGTGGCAGACCATCTACTTTTTTAATTTCTGGTAAGGATAACTTTCTGTTAAGTAAAATAATAATTCTTTTTTGCGTCATTAATATGGGCGCATTATCATCAGAATTTTCTAAAGTTTTTGCAATGGCACTGATTCGCAATTCCAATTGTCTTGAAAAACCATCAGTCACTAAACCCTTTGCAGGAGTCCAAACAAATTCTCCTGATTGGCTATCAAATTTTGCCCCCGGAAATTCATCAAAATTATCAATAAAAAGTTGACCTTCATAATCAGGCTGCAAAACTCTCACTTTTAATTCAATTTTATCTTCACGTTCTTCCATAAATGAAACAATATCGCTTGAATCAATTTTAATGGCATCACTTGGAGTGTTTGTTGGGTCTTTGATTTTGTTATTTGGTATCTGACCATTTTGTAATGGTGAAGGCTTATTTATAAGTGGATCTTTGACAAAAGATTGACCGCATCCTGATTGAAAATATCCCAATACAACTAAAACGAGTGCATTTAAAATAAAATTCTTTTTCATACTATCACCCTTGTCCTGCTCTTCTTAAAATAAATGGATAACTCACCTTCACATCCACTCCCCCTTCAGGTAATGGAAATTTCCAAGTTTTTAATCTCATCATTAAACAATCTTCGACTGTTGCAGAAATTGGTGTGCTGGCAAGATTCGCTGTTTTAACGATTCCATTAGGCCCAATGACAAAATCAACTACAACTCTTCCACTCAAATTAGCATCTTGTTGCAAACCTTGTTCGTAGCAGTATCTCACTTGTCCTAAATTACGAGTGATCACGGCCGCAATTTGATCACGATCTAAACCAGTAGCCACAGAAGCTCCTTCTCCCAGTGCAACCGGAGAAACTCCACTTGATCCAGTCAATTTTAATTGACCATATCCAGCTTGCCCGCCACCTTTACCTTTGGTTCCATAACCGCCAGCACCTTGAATATTTCCTCCAGCTCCTAGAGCGGCTGAAGTGATTCCTTTGGCATACAAAGAAGTTTGCACACCGCCACTCCCTTCTGAACCACCCAAGCCAGGACCTGCAGAAGTCGTTGCTGCTCCAAGATTTAAACCACCCGCTTTATTTCCTTTTTGCAAACTTCCTAGGGCAGACAAAGCCCCCATTCTCTGCAATGTCTGAACTGATTTCGTAGTTATTTTTTTATCAATAACTGTATTCGGCATTGGCTTCAATTGAGAATCTTTTAATAAAGTTTGAGGTTTTGGAAGCTCAGTTTTTTTTAAATTTTTAACAATTTTAACCACTGTTTGCTTCAACTCATCTTCGAGTTTAGTTGTCATTTGAACTTTATTTTTGAGAATAGATATAAATGAAAAGGCCAAAACAGCTAAAATCAAAAATGCTGATTTCCAAATTTTTTCGTTTTCTTCTTTAATTTTTTCATCTCTTAAAGTCACTAAACCAGAAGCATCACCAGAAGGAAGCAATCTTAAATGACCTAACTCACCCACTAAAAATAAACTTGAATTTTGAGAATCAAGCAAACCTAATTTTTCAAATGGAATTTTGTCTTTTTCTAATTGTTGGAGATCTGAATGAAGCTCCAGTCGCTTAGTATCTCCACGTCTTACAACCTCAACAGGCTCACCCGACCATCTAAAAGTTCTAAGAATTGTACCATCATTTTGTTCGAGAACTAATTTATTCATTATCTCTCTCCAGAATTTTTTGTAGAATCATAAAGACCTGAAGATTTTTGTAAACGATCTTTAAAATCAGCCCGCACTCCAATAAGTGCATCTAAAACTTTATCTTCTTCAACTGTTGTCACAGCTTCGTCAGAAAAATGATATTTACCTTGTACAAGTAGATCTTCAAAATTGTGCTCAGTGTTCTCGTGCTTTTTTTCAACTTTTGCTTTTGCTTTATCTTTACTCACTGAAGAATCTTGAGAGGCCTTACTTACAAGAGTGAAGCAAAAAGAAACAAATAAACAAAAATACATTAACAACTTATAATTTCTCATTTAGAAACCTCACTGCTTTGTAAATTTTTAAGCCGGCCCTCAAGATATTGCATCATCGCTAAGTTTTTATTTTCTTTTTCCATTTGAAATAAATTTTCGATAGCCGCTTTATCAAATGGTTTTTCTCTCACAACAGATTTTGCTTTTTCAATTTCGCCAATGGCTACAGTAGAGGCTCTTAAGCCTTTTTGTTGAATTTCAACTGATCTATTTTTAAAAAAGGTTTTTTCTAACTCTGGAGCCACTTCTGATAATTGAGCCATTTCAGATTGAATGGATTCTTTTCTGAGTTCCGCCATGACTTCACTGGATTGAATAAAATTCTCTTTCCATTTTGGAGCTTGCCAAAACTCTTTGACTTTGACTTGAGCCATTTCGGATTGAGTCTTGTATGGGGCTGACTGCTGACCTAATAGTTGCAAATATTTTTGTTCATCTTCTGGCCCCAAACCCTCTGGAACAGGGAGAGTCATCAACTCTTGATAAAATCTATCACTCTCTTTTTGCACTAGATCTAATACAACTAGTTGCGCACTCCAATCAGCTAAGGCAATAGCTTGATTCCCAAGTTCTTCAAGTTTTGAGAGCGATTGAGATCTTAATTTAATTTTTCCAGTAAGAATTTTTTGATTCGTTGATTGCAAATTTTGATCTTTTAAAGATAATTTTAAAACTTTAAATTGATTTAAAATTTCATTTTTAACGACAAGTTTTCCCCAAAGAGTCTCTTTCATTTTTGAGTCAGCTTTTAATTTTTTCAAAACATTGTCTGATTGGTTTTTAAAATAAATTTCCGCTAAAATTTGAGCCATTTTTTCGTTGTTTTTTATATATTTTTTTTGAACTTCAAATTCTTTTTCCGGTTGATTGCTTTTTCTAATAAGTTCCATAGCAATGATCATTTGCTCTTCGATATCTTTAGATTGTGTAAGAACTTTTAAATAATGATCTCTTGAATTAAGTCCCGCAAGTTCAGCATATAAAGCCATTTTTAAAAGAGGCTTTTCTTGCAGTTTTTCGGAGTATTTGAGAGCCGAATTAAAATCCAACTGAAGCTCGGCATACCAAGATCTTTTTTCAAGGGCCCACTGACGATCTTTAGCTGTTGCTAGTTTATGATTCATCAACTCCTCAGCCGCTACATTAGCTTCTCTGAGTTGAGCTAGTTTTTCTGAAAGAACCACTTTATTTCGTAAATAAATGAGTTGATCTTCTGGAGAGGCTTTCGACAATTCAAAACCCTTCAAAATCTTCATCGATTCAAAGGAATTGTTAGAATTTGAAGCCGAATAAGTCAGAATCGCCTTTTGAGAAATATTCTCAAATTCTTTAACTTTATCATTTGAATTTGGAATTTTTTTAAAGAACTCAGCATATTCTTGAGACCATTTTATCAGTTTATCATCTTGTTTCAAAAAAACTAAGGCGTCTAAAGATAAATCCGCTGCTTGCTTTCTAAGATTTTCTTGAGCCTGATTTCTTAATGCTAATTCTCTGAATTTTTCTGAAGCATTTTGATAGTCAGCTTTTTCATAAATCTGACGGGATAATTGATACTCTACTTCATATGTTTTTGTTTTTTTCAAACTCTTCGCTAAATAGCTTTCTTGGGCTCTCTGAAGCATCTCTGGCTTTTGTGATTGTTCTGCCATTTCGATTCTCAAAAGAAGTGCTTGTTCTAATTTCTCTCCACGGTCCACTGTGTCTTTTAAAGCTTCGTTTTGTTGAGAAGATTCTAAGGCTAATTGAAAAAACTTTTCAGCCCCAGCCCATTCTTTAATTGAAATAGCAGTTTGAGCACCCCAAAGAGCCATGTCATAATCTAATTTAAACAATTCTAAATATTTGTCATAAGCTTTATACAACTCTTCAGAGGCTTGTTTTTTTTCAGCCTGATTCCAAGTCACAATATATGAACGCATGTACTGCTTCCAATTGTTTCTTGTCTCTTCGCAAGCTTTATCTGTTCTATTTTTATCAGTACAGGATTTTAATTCTTTCCATAATGAAAATGAATTTTCTAACTGACTGATCGATTCTGTTTTATTACCTAATTCTAACTCCAGAGCTGCAACATGAAGACTTGATTCCACTCGTTGCTCAGCCAGAGCTTGGTTTTGAAATAAAAACTTCCAAGCTAAAAGTGCTTCCTTTTTTTTACCAATGCGCTCTGATTCAATAGCTAAAAGTTGAAGATTAGAAAGTTTTAAAGCCTCTGGACTGATTTGAAATATTTTTTCAATGTCACTTTTTTCAATTCCTGATTGAGCCATAAAAGTGGCTAAATCTTTGCTGACTTCACCTGCAAATTCGCTATCAATTTGCTGAGTCGCTACACCTGAGCGATTGAGTAAATTTGTATTTACAAACATCTCTGAAATTTGCTCTATAGCTTTATCAATTTGACCTAAATTATAAAAACACCAAGCTTTTCTGTGAGCTGCTAAGCCTCTTGACGAAGCTGTTGTCACTTTTAAGACTTCATCATAATGTTTAAGAGCTTCTTGAAATTTTGATTTTTTAAAAAATATTTCACCTAATGAAAGATGAATTTCGGCTAAGGGTTGAGAAGCTGTAATTTTAAGTAAGGATTTTTCATAGATAGAAATAGCTTCTTTTTCTTGCCCCATGAGTTCATACAAATGACCAATTTGAATCAATACTTTTCCTTGACTCATTTCAGGTGTTTTATCCACGACTTCTAAATAAAGTTTCAGAGATTTTTCTCTCTCTTTTAAACCCGCACTGCAAGTGGTTGGACAACCCACTTCTAATTCTTTTTGCATGAGTTTTCTGGATTTTTCTGCTAGTAAATCTGCTAATCTAAGAGTGACAGATACTTTAGAAGGATCATTGGGAGCTAAATTCATTTGCACATGATTGAGCTTTTCAACAAGTCGATCATTTAGTATATCTTGTTCTTTGGCTGAAATTTGACCAAGAGACTCTTGTTTTTTTTCTAACTCTCCCTTTGCAATTCCAAAGGCCATTATAATTAAAAAGCTACAAAAAATGATTTTCTTATTTTTCACAAATAATCCTTAAACAGTAAAAAATATTTAAATTTTTATTTCATTAAAACAGCAAATCGAATGTCACTAAAACCTGCGTGAGCTGCAGCTAAAACCACTTTATTAAGTTCTGTATATTGTGTTCTGCGGTCAGCTTGAACAGTGATGATTCCCTGAAACTCTTCATTTTTATGAAGGACCCCAAAGTTTTTTCTGATTTCTAAAAGTTCAGCCACCAATCCATCCGCAGTTGTGGCTTTATCTTCTAAAAAGACTTGATGCTGATCTATTTTAATAACAGTATTGCGTTCAATAGTGTCTGCAAGGGAAGCTTTAGGCATTTCCATATCTTTGGACATTTGCAAAATCTCTCCAGTGCTAGAGAAGCTCATCAAAAGATAAATTACTAAAATAGAAAAAGCGTCGATTAAGGCTGTCAATAAAAGGTCTGCAGCGAGACTTCTTTTAAACTTTCCACCTTTTGGCTTGATGAGTGAACTTTCTCCAATTTCACTTCTCAGTGCTGTTGTTTCGAGAATGCTTTGAGCGATCATCTTGACTCCTTCCCTGAAATCAAATGTCTACAGAAAATTTTTAACCAATTTTAAAGTGGCACAACACCTAAATCTTTCATTCCGCCCTTTTTAAATTGATCCATGAGTTCTATGAGTTTTTCGTACTCAGTATTTTCTTTAGGCTGAATCAGTGCCGTACTTAAAGAGGGATCCAAGGTTTTTAATTGAATGAGAACTTTTTCTAATTCCACAAGATTAAGTTGGCCTTGTTGAGATTTCAGATTCCATTTTCTTAAATTGGAAGGAATTTTTGGACTTTCTCTCAAATCTAAGGCCAATTCACCTTGACGACCCATCGTCACCCAAATCATTGGTTTTTTAACAGTTTCAGCCACTGATTGACCGCCAACTGCTTGTTTCACATTCATAGTTCCAACATTGATCCAAACTGCCGTTAGGAGAAGAAAACAAATACAAACAGAAAGCATGTCAATAAAAGGAACAAGGTTCAGTTCAAAATCCAAATGTGGTTTATGGTGACGCATGATTTTTTCCTTAAATTAAAGAGACATTTCTTTTTTAAGTTCTTTAACTTCTTTAAATGATTTAAAACCAACTGGCTCATAAGAGTAACTCAACCAGTTAAAAACTTTTAAAGATGAAGTGTTTAAATCTTCTGCTAGATGATTGGCTCTATTTTGTAAAACTGAGAAAAATACGAGAGCTGGAATCGCGGCAATCAAACCATAAGCGGTACAATTCATTGCTTCAGATATACCGGCAGAAAGTAATGCTGCTTTTTCTGCTGGATTAGCAAACGCCACCGCTGCGAATGATTGAATCATTCCCGTAATGGTACCAAGAAGTCCAGTGAGTGTGGCAATGTTACCTAACATTGTTAGAAATCCAGTGCGGCGATCGAGAATTGAATTTTCTCTTAAAAGAACTTCATCCATTTTTCCTTGAATTTCTTCTTTGCCACCTAAAAATTTTGCAGCCTTTGCTCCAGCAACCACGACTTTAGCCACAGGTTCATGACCTTCAAGCGCTTTTGCTTTTTCAATCACTTGATCAATATCACCTTTGCGAATGGCTTCTTCAAAACCTTCCACAACTTGGAATTGATTCACTTTTCTTTTAAAATAAAGAGTATAAAATCTTTCTGCGACAATAGCTAACGAGACCATTTGGATCATCATGATTGGCCACATCCAGATACCGCCATGTTCAAATGCTAGTGCAATTTTTGACAAAAAATGCATATTTCCTCCCGTGAAACATTTTTCATTTCATCAATAATGGATATCTCCGAGTAATATCCCTCCATTTTTTATTTTGCAGGTATGAAGGCCAGTTAATCTATTTCAAAATAGATTTTTCGACTAAAGTCCAAAAGAATAATATTGATAATTGGTAGGAAGGTCGTGCTAGTATAACCACTATGCTTAAAAAAATTAAATCCATCCCTCAGCAAATTCTCCTTGTTGCTCTTTTTTCGAGCATAGCGTTAATTAATTCTGGCTTTTGGTTTTGGAACACAGAACTCCAAGATCCCGCAACAGAAAAACCGTCTCAATCCAAGGTTGAGAATTCAGATGAAACTGCACACTCAGCTCACATTGCTAAAAAACCTGGCTTTATCGACATTCCTCAAAGTAAAAAAAATGAAATCATTCTCAGAAGACTCGATGTTTCTAAAGTTTTGGGTGAGGAAATATCTAAAAATCATTTTAACAAAGAAACTAAATTGATTTGGGAGGGTCGGGCACAAAACGTCAATGTCGAATACACCCTCAATCCCATTTTACAAAACGAGGCAAATAATTTACTCAACAGCTACAAACCAGACTACGGTGCGATCATTGCCATGGACCCTTCAACTGGAAAAATTCTTGCAATGTCTAGTTTTGAAAGAAGTCCTTCACTCAAAACAAATCTTACAACCATAGCCACCTTTCCAGCTGCTTCAGTTTTTAAAATGGTGACTGCAACCGCAGCTTTAGATAAATATAATTTATCTCCTGATATGCTCATTCCCTTCAACGGGGGGAACTATACACTCTATCGTAAAAATGTTCTTTCAGATAAAATCACTCGCTGGACTAAAGAAATCACCTTAAGAAATGCTTTTGCTAGATCCATTAATACAGTTTTTGGAAAACTCAGCTTACAGTACATGGCACCTCAGGATTTATCAGATTACGCCAATAAGTATTTATTTAACAAAGACCTTTATACAGATTTTCCTGTGCAAAAAAGTTCTATAGAAGTTCCCACTGAAAAAGGTTTTGAACTGGCTGAAGTCGCTTCTGGATACAATAAATTTAACACATTAAGTCCAGTTCAAGGTGCCATGATGGCAGCTTCTGTTGTTGAAAATGGCATTATGAGAGCTCCTTACATTGTTAATTCTATTAAAACAAAATCGGGTTCATCTCTTTATTCTGCTGACCCCTTAGTTCTAAGTATGACCATGAAACCAGAAACAGCTCCTGTTATGAGAGAATTAATGGAAGAAACTATTTTTAAAGGGACTTCTCGAAAAAACTTTAAAAAACTTTTAAAAGACAAAAAATTTAGAGTTCTTGAAATGGGCGGAAAAACAGGTTCTATGACAGGCACCAATCCAAGAGGGAAAACAGATTGGTTTGTTGGTTATGCATATTTAGACAACCAAAAATTAGCGATCGCAGCTATTACTGTGAATAAAGAAAAATGGCGGGTCAAATCCACTTATTTGGCTCAAAGCTTAGTGAAAGTTTATTTTAAACCTTACCTCAGCCAACTCAGCCCCAGTGAACTCAAAAATTTAGAAACTCAAGATAATTAAGACTTAATGTTTGATGATCTAAAATTTCATCAGTAGACTTCTTCAATTGCACTCAAAGTGTGTTGAGGAGGCTTTATGAATAAGCGACATCATATCGAATTTTATTTAAACACCCAGAGAATCAAAGTTGCCTCACAAGACTCAACTCAAACTCTTGCTCAATATCTGAGAGAGTCCAAGGGCCTTTCTGGAACAAAAGTAGTCTGCGAAGAAGGCGATTGTGGCGCGTGCACAGTTTTGCTTGCGGATCTTTATGAATGCTCTCAATTTGAGGATATAAAATACAAAAGTATAAATTCCTGCATTTATCCTCTCTATCAACTGGATGGCTGCCATGTTCTTTCCATTGAGGGGATATCTCAACAAAAAGCCTCTAGCTGCAATCAAATAAACAACATTCACCATGCCATGATCCAATACAATGGAAGTCAATGCGGGTATTGCACACCTGGAATCGTTTGCGGGCTTGCGGCTATGATCGATCAATCCTTAGATAAGAATTCAGAAACTCTCACGCCTCAAAAAGTGAAAAATCATTTAACCGGAAACCTTTGCCGGTGTACTGGCTATGAACCCATCATCAATGCTGGAACTTCAATTGAATTAAGTAAGATGAAGCGTTTAAGAGATCAGCATTTAAATCTAGAAATCTATAAAGAGCTCAAAAAAATCTGCGCAGAATCCCTTGAGGTGAATCAAAAAGTATTTGTCCCTCACTCCCTTCAAGAGGCGTTAAAAATTAAAGAGCAATATCCTGAAATTCAAATTGTAGCAGGTGCAACTGACCTTGGAGTCTTAAAAAATAAAGGCCGCTTGAAAGAAACTGAAATCTTGAGTTTAAGAAAAATTGAAACTCTTTATGAAATTAAAATAGTCTCTTCACAAACCAATCTATCAAATGAAAGCTTTCTTGAAATTGGAGCAAGAGTCACACTCTCACAGTTTTTAGATCGTTCTCCCCAAATTCTCCCAGAAACTCAAAATTTGATTCATATTTTTGCTTCTCCACAAATTAAAAACTCAGCGACAATCATTGGAAACATTCTTAATGCCTCTCCCATAGGTGATCTAATTCCCCATTTGATGGCACTAGACACTTCGATTGTTTTAACAAGTCTTTCTGAAGAAAGAGTCATTCCTCTCTCTGAATTTTATTTGGATTATAAAAAAATAAATATAAAAACTCATGAAATAGCCACTTCTCTCAGAATTCCAACAAGTGCTTTTCAACGATTCCTAAAGACCTATAAAGTTTCTACTCGCAAAGATTTAGACATCTCAATTGTGAATTTTTCTTTTTCTTGCGTTCTTCCATCTGCGCAGGATCAAGAACAAAAAATAACTCATTGTAGATTGGCACTGGGGGGCGTGGGCCCTACAGTTAAAAGAATGATTTCTGCTGAAAAACTATTAGAGTCTCAAAACCTAAAAAACTCCAGCCTGAAAAAGGTTTTTAAGGAAGCCTTAGATATGACTCTTTCAGAAATAGCTCCTATCTCAGACCATCGAGGAAGCAAGGAATATCGCAAACAACTGATTAAAAACCTCTTCGTAAAAGTTTACCACGACTTAGTGAGATAATTTATGAAAAACAATTTATCAAAAGTGCCTCCCCATGATTCCGCTCAAACACATGTGACTGGGCAAAGTATTTTTATTGATGACCGCCCTCAACTCAATCAAGAAGTGCACGTGGGTATTTTAAAATCAAACTTTGCATCCGGTAAAATTCTCAAAATCGATTGGACAGAAGCTCAAAAAGATGAAGATTTTTTAGCCAGCTTTGAATCTCAAGATTTTCATGAAAACCAATGGGGAACTATCAAAAAAGATCAACCTCTCCTTGCCAATCAAATCGTGAATTACTTTGGAGAACCTGTTGCTCTAGTAGCTTCAAAAAATAAGTTTTCTTTACAAAGAATTCTGAGTAAAGCCAAAATACATAGTCAAATTGAAACACCCATCCTGAATCTAGATGAAGCTATTCAAAAAGAAGTTTTTCTCTATAAAGCGAGACCCTTTATCACGGGAGAAATCGACTCAGCATTGAAGCAAAGTGATCACACTTTAAAGGGCTCACTAGAAATCGGAGGGCAAGAACATTTCTATATGGAAAATCAAGCAGCCGTTGCCTATCCTTTAGAAAATGGCCAAATCGAAATCCATTCCTCTTCACAACACTCCACTGAAACACAACATGTGGTCGCACATGGTCTTGGCATAGATTTAAAAGATGTTGTTTGTATTGTAAAAAGAATGGGTGGTGGATTTGGAGGCAAAGAAAGCCAAGCAGCTCCCATTGCTGCTTATGCCTCATTAGTGGCTGCTAAACTTAATAAAGCCGCAAGAATCAATCTCTCTAAAGATGATGACATGCAAATCACCGGCAAAAGACATCCCTTTAAGATTCATTATGAACTGGGTTTTTCTAAAGACGGACTTATTCAGGCATTAAAAGTTAAACTCTATGCAGACGGAGGCGCTTATACCGATCTCTCTCCCTCAATTTTAGATAGAGCCATGTTTCATGTAGATGGTTGTTATTTTATTCCCAATACTTATATTGAGGGATTTGTTTGCAAAACAAACCATCACTCCAACACAGCCTTTAGAGGCTTTGGTGGCCCCCAAGGAACATTTGTCATTGAATCACTCCTCGAAGATATGGCTCAAGTTTTAAAAAAAGATTCAGCTGAAATCAGAATTTTGAATCTTTATAAAAACAAACAACAAACTCCTTATGGTCAAAATCTAGATAAGCAATTTTTATCCCCCATTTTTAAGCAACTCCTTAAATCTAGTGACTATAAAAAAAGAGCTCTTGAAATAAAAAAATTCAATCAATCACAAGGTGACACTCTAAGAGGAATTTCTATAACAGGCACCAAGTTTGGAATTGCTTTTACAGCTCTTCACTTGAATCAAGGAAATGCCTTAGTCAATATCCACAGAGATGGAACGGTGCAAGTTTCTACTGGTGCCACAGAAATGGGCCAAGGGGTAAATACAAAAATTCAACAGGTGGTAGCAAAAGCTTTTGAAATCTCCTGTCATCAAGTCCGAGTCATGCCAACATCTACAGAAAAAAATCACAACACTTCACCAACAGCAGCGTCTTCTGGAAGTGATTTAAATTGCGCGGCAGCTCTTAAGGCTGCAGATTTATTGAAGCAAAGACTGCTTTGGGTGGCCTATCATCATTTTAATAAAGAAAAAATTCATCACTCTGGAGAAATTCCACAAGTTCCCCTTGTATTAAAAAAAGAGATCATCAAAAGTTTAGAGAACTATTTTTTGAGTGAAGGCTTCATTTGCCAAAAAAATTCTGACCTAAAATTATCTTTTCAAGAGGCCATTGAGCTTTGTTATTTTAATCGGATTTCATTAGGAGAGTATGCACATTTTAAAACTGAAGGAATAGGATTTGATAAAAACACCGGCAAAGGCCAACCCTTTAAATATTTCACTCAAGGTGCTGCTGTCTCAGAAGTTGAAATTGATTTATACACAGGAGCCCTCAAAGTTTTACGCACAGATATTTTAATGGATATTGGTAAACCCATTAATGAAGGCATCGATAGAGGGCAAATTACTGGCGCTTTTATACAAGGAATGGGTTGGGTCACCACTGAAAAATTAGTTTATAACAAAGAGGGCAAACTCCTTACGCACTCTCCGACAACTTATAAGATTCCGAATATCCAAGACACGCCAAGAATTTTTAATATTGCGCTTTTTAAAAATGAAACTAATACAGAAAATGTTTTTAAATCAAAAGCCGTTGGGGAACCTCCATTACTTTTAGGAATTTCAGTTTGGACAGCTATTAAAAAGGCCCTCTATTCTAAATCCAAAGGTGAGATTCTCAATCTCAAATCACCGGCTACTGGAGAAATTATTCTTGAGGAACTTACAAAATATGGCGCACCTGAATTTTAAAAACCATTTAGATATTTGGAACTCTCTTCAGAAAGCTCAAAAGAGTTTTGCAGTTGCAACTCTGATTCATGTGGAAGGGAGTTCACCACAAGATGTGGGATCTAGAATTATTGTGACTTCTGAGGGTGATTTTTATGGAACTATTGGGGGCGGTAAAATCGAACACACTGTTCTAAAAAAAGCTGCGGAGCTTTTATCACCTCAATTTCAAAACCCTTCTCAGCACCATTTTTTTTCATGGAATCTTCAAACAGACATTGGCATGACTTGCGGTGGGAAGGTTGATATATTTTTTGAGCTTTTTAAATCTGAAAATGATTGGAATATAGCCGTCTTTGGAGCTGGTCATGTGGGTCAAGAATTGATTCGTTTGCTTCTCCCCTTAAATGCAAATGTATTTGCAATAGATTCTCGTTCAGAATGGCTGCAAAAACTCCCCTCAGCAAATAACTTAAAAAGTTATTTATCAGATCCCATGGAAGAAGCACTTTTAAAAATTCCTTCTAATTCAAATATTGTCATAATGACAATGGGCCACTCTACGGATCTTCCCGTTTTACATAAAAGCCTCAAGGATTATACGTTTCCTTATATTGGAAATATGGGATCTGAATTAAAAGCCAAAAAGCTCAAACAGGATTTAGTAAATTTAGGTATAGAAACAGAAAAAATTGAAAAACTTCATTGCCCGATTGGCGAAAAAATGGGAAGCAATCATCCATATGAAATTGCCCTCTCAGTGATCACTCAATTGATCAAACAGAGAGATTTGCGAGAAAACAAAAAAAAGGAAATCCATGCAATATAAAACACAAAAACTGACTGGTAAAGAATGGTGGCGTGAGGGTGTTAGATTCTCCTGTCAAGGATCTGGCAAATGTTGCACTTCTCATGGAGAGTATGGCTTTGTTTTTATGAATCTCGAAGATCGTAAAAGAATGGCAAAAGTTCTTGGTATATCGACTCAGTTATTTACTAAAAAATACTGCGACAAAACAGACGGCGTTTGGCATTTAAAAGAGCATAAAGGTCAACCCGATTGTCTTTTTCTTGAAGGAAAAAGATGCGGTGTTTATGAAGGTCGTCCTTCACAGTGTCGTACTTGGCCTTTTTGGCCTGAAGTTATGAATGCAAAAAGCTGGAAAAAAGACGTCGTTAGCTTTTGCCCTGGAGTCAATAAAGGTCGACTTTACAGTGGTGAAGAAATCGAAAAAATCCTCATCTCTCAAAGCCAAGAAAACTCCAAACTCTAAACTCAAAAACCCAAAAATTGCCTCGGAGAGTGGCTTCTCCGAGGCGGGCTTAAGAGTAATCAGTCTGTGGGCGACTACTCATAAAATCTTTTCTTTAACTAACTTTTTTAATTCTAACTTTTAAATTTTCAAATCACATTCATTGAACCCTCAATATGCTTCAGCATATTAAGATTCATCTTTATTATTTCTCAACATCCACTGATTAACAGCAGACGATAAGATCTCAATTTCTATTATTTCAGTTTATGCCATTAATTTTAAAGCAACTGAAGGTAACTGATTCGCTTGAGCTAAGACTGATACTGCAGCATTTTGTAAAATATTTGCAGAGGTCATCTCAGAAGTTTCTTTTGCAATATCTGTATCAGTAATACGAGATCTTGCTGCAGATAAATTCTCAAACTGAATGTCTAAGTTGCTTGTAGTGGAATTCAATCGACTTTGGATAGAACCGAAATTGGCTCTCATCGCTCCGACTTTATTTAAAGCCGAATCCACTATTTTTAATGTTTTACGAGCATCCTCTTTGGTACCTACGCTCAGATCAGAAATACCAATTTCTGAAGCTGTTGCATTGGTAGAGAGTTCGTATTTAATCACGTTTTCATCACCCGAAAAAGCTCCCACGTGGAATTGCATTTCTCCACCAGAACCATCGAGTAAGACTTTATCTCCGAAGCGAGTCGACTTAGCAATACGATCTGACTCTTGAATAAGTTGTTTTGCTTCTTCGTTGAGAAAGCCTCTTTCTGTTTCACCAATTGTATCAGAAGCCGCTTGAACACCCAGTTCTCTTAAGCGAATCATGATATTATTGATTTCGTTCAAGCCCCCTTCAGAGACTTGAATAGCAGACACCGCATTAAAAGCATTGTTACGTGCTTGTGAAATACCTCGTATTTGACCTCTTAAACTTTCTGAGATCGCAAGACCAGCAGCATCGTCTGCTGCATTGATGATACGAGTACCTGATGCGAGAGCTGCGGCCGCATGTTCCGCGCGTTTTTGTTGGTTACCCAAAACTCTTTGCGCACTAATAGACGCCATGTTCGTAGCAATTCTTAAGCCCATTGTTGCCTCCTTTAGACAAACAAATATTCATCCATGTAGTTAAAAATCTCGCGCCTTGAACTAAGAGTTCCCATGAACCTTGCCACTGTTCCTCTGGGGCAAAGATCAAGACATTAATGCGAGTGCATTCCATGCATTTATTTAAATTTTGTTTTGAAGGAGTGGGTTCCTGGACCAGAGTCGAGGTGACTGTCTCTTCTCTGGTTGGAACTTTTTATCGAAGGGTCTTTAGACTCTCATTCGGTTGACTGCTGAACGAGGGCTTTGGGATCTGCGATATCTCCAACGTGTTACATGCATCTTCTCGGCCTTGGTCCAGAAAACTTTAGGCCCAAAGTCCAGTCGAGGACGCTTTTGAGATTTGCGCAATGCATCTTGTGTTGGAAATTATTTAAAAGTTGAGAAAAAATTTTTTTTTATTTTTTTTTAAAATCATCGACAAAAGTCGAGTCTAGGTCCAAAAAATTATAATAAACGGAGTACATAATTGGGTGCTGCGTTTGCTTGAGCAAGGACACTTATTTGAAATTGCTCCATGACCTGGGCTTTAGTCATACGAGAGAAAACCTCAGCAACATCGACATCTGAGAGTCGCGATTGAGCCGCAGTTAAATTCTCCACTTGCACACTATTATTATTAGTAACGCTTTCCATTCTTGCTTGAAATGCTCCAAAAGAGGCTCTCACGGAGGCTACTTTAGATATGGCTTTATCTAAGTCTTTCAGTGATTCACGTGCTTCACTTTTACTCATAACATTGAGTCGACTCAACCCCATTTCAGAGCTGGTGGTATTGGCGTCAGGTCTAAATTTGACAATATTTTCTGAATCACTAAAGGCCCCAACATGAAACTCCATCTCTCGAGAATCAGATCCAGCAAGTAATTTTTGACTTCCCAATTGAGTGGTCTGAGCGATGCGATCAAACTCTGAAATCAATTGCTGATACTCTTTATCTATATAACTTCTTTCTTCATCAGAATAAGTATCACTCGCTGATTGTACTGAGAGTTCACGCAACCTTATTAAAATATTGTGTTGTTCATTAAGGCTGCCTTCAGCTACCTGAACGAGAGATATCGCATTTTCTGAATTAAATTTTGCAGCTTTTTGACCACTGATTTGTCCTCGTAAATGCTCTGAAATAGCAAATCCTGCAGCGTCTATTCCAGCTTCAGCAAACCGAGTTCCGGATGAAAGTTGTTTGATTGTTTTCTCTAACTCTCTTTGAGATAGAGATGATTGTCTTTGAACAGCTATTGAAGCCGTATTAGTTCCTACTCGCAATCCCATAACACGCACCCTTCCGTTTGAAGAAGTTGAAATAAATTTCAACTTTTTTCTCATCTCGCAAATCCGCCCTAGGATTTTTGAGAAGGAAGAGTAGTCGCCCACATAAAATTCGTTCAGCAGTCATAATCATTTTTGACTATTTGCGTTAAGTTCGCAAGAGTTTACAAAAAATAAATTCGAAACGATCTAACATGAGACGTTTTGAAGAGTTTGCACATTTGTAAAATAATTGGTCTCACATAATCTTTTTTCATATATGTATCTTTTTAATTCAACTTTGAGGAGTTCTTAGAAGTGAGCTGCGAATTAAAAAGAATTGAACAACTTCAATTCAGACTTAATAAATATTTTAAACTAACAAAGATGATGAAGTGTTTGTCTGCCCCTATATTGTTATTTGTCTCGATAAATATCTGCACAATAAATATCTGCACAGTAGAAGCTCAAGAGTTACCGACTAAAAATGAAACTCCAGTGACTCCCCCAAAAGATTTAAAGCTTGAAGGCCTCATGACAGCCTCTATTTATTATAAGCCTTCATTGAGAAATCAAAACTTTAAGTGTGAAACCACTGACAAAAAAAATATTTTAGATCCTAACGGAAAAGTCATCATTGAAGTTTGCAGCAGTATTTACAAAAGTTGTCTTATGGAAGGCAGCTGCACCATAGAGCTTGAAGATAAAAAAACAATCTCTTTAAATTACTTTCATATCGTTGATGGAGTGAGAAGATTTAAAGTTGATACAAAACTCACTTGTCCCTATGGTTTTGGTTCAAGAAGCATCTGTTTAGATCCTTTTTATTCTATTGCTGCTGATATTACGAAGCTTCCCTTAGGAAGTGTTATTTATATTCCAGAAGTGGTTGGCACACACTTACCAAATGGAGACAAACATTCAGGTTATTTTATAGTGAGAGATATTGGTGAAGCCATTGTAGGAGAAAATCGCTTTGATTTTTTTACGGGAAGCCTTAGCTATAAGACTCTTAAAAATCCTTTTTTAAAGATTGGATTAGATAAATCCATTAAACAGGTTTCCTATTATACAGTCCAAGGAGAAACTGCCCAAGAATTTCTTAAGCTCAGAAAGTTTCCCCGAATCCCCTAATTTTAAAATTAAATAATTAAGATTTAAACTTTAAAAACAAACCAGTCTTTAGGGAGTCGAAACTGCTCTCCCCAAATTCCTTTTTCAGAAGCCTTACCCACGCTGATCACCATGGTGACTTTATCCTGACATTTAAGAGATAATAATTTTTTAACTCTTGCTTCATCAAAACCTTCCATAGGGCAAGTATCAAAACCTTGAGCTTTAACAGCCAACATAAAGTTTTCACAAGCTAATGCCATAGATTTAACTGCAACCTCTTGCAGATCGCGACTTGACCATGGATGACGAGGCATCGCTTTAAATAATCCCCCAATATTCATCATCAACCATTTAAGGGGAGCTAATATTTTATAACCATATAAGGAAGGAATTAATTTTTCATAATAATTAAGAACAGCTTGTGGTGAATTTAAGTTTTTTAGATTTTGCGCAATCGCTTGGCTGTTTCTTTTCCAATTCTTGGTTGTTGCGACAAATACCAATAACTGCTGAGCTGTTTTAGCTGCTGATTGATTTAAACAGGCCTCTACTAAAGATTGTTTTTTTTGAGCCTCTTGAACCCAATAAATTTCCCAGCATTGCATATTAGAAGAATTAGGAGCAATGAGGGCTGCATCTATTGCTTTATTTATCACTTCTTCAGGAACAGATTCTTCAGTATAATGACGAACGCTTCTTCTTGCTTTAATGACTTCAAAAAATTCCATAAATTCCACCTTTAGATATTTTCTAAAGGTGATTCTAATTTAAAAGTCTCTCTTCTACAATACGTCCATCTTTAATAACAGAAACTTTAGAGGCCAAGGCTGCAATATCTCTTTCATCATGTGAGACTAATATCGCTGGTATTTTTTCTGTTTGAATCACGTCTTTAAGTAATAATCTCGCTTCATTTTTTAAACCTTCATCAAGAGCCGAAAAAGGCTCATCAAGAAGTAAAATACGTGGTTTTCCAATAAGAGCCCTAGCAATAGCTACGCGCTGCCTCTCACCACCAGATAATTGAGAAGCTTTGCGAGAAATAAAAGGCTCCATATTTAATTTTTGCGACCATTTTTTTATATCCGACAAATATTGTGTTTTTGGAATATTTCTTGAGATGGCAGAGAACTCTATATTTTGCTGAGCCGTCATGTGAGGAAATAAATCTAATGATTGAAACACAACTCCTAATTTACGTTCTGAAATTTTTAATTGAGCTACATCAATGCCACCAACATCCCACTTTAAAGTTGGGCAGCTTTCTAGTCCACAAAGAATTCTAAAAACTGTTGATTTACCAGAGCCACTTGCTCCCCATAGTGCGGTGACTCCTTGATCTAGGATTTCCCATTTTGGAATTTCTATTTTGAAGGAATCAAAATTACGATATAAATTTTCGACTAATGACATCGCCCAAACTCCAAAAAAAATAAAATAAAATAAGGCTTAAAATTAATAAAATAAAACTCATGCCCATAGCTGCATTTAATCGGTATGTAGACATCAAGGTTTCAACTTCTAAAGCTAATGTGTGCTCTTGAGTGAATAATATTTTTGAAAGCGCAAAATCCCCCAAACTCCAAACAGCACCCAATCCCGATAAAAAACCAACAGTTTTAAGGGCCTGAGGACCCAAAATCCATTGAAATCTTAAATTAAGATTTTCTGTCATTGTACTTGTGATTTCGAGTTGTTTATCGAGCTCTGAAAGATTTTGTTTTAATCCTGCTCGATATAAACTAATGAGACTCATAAAGGTGCAACAAAAAACTAATTTAAAAATAGAAATCCATCCAATATTAGGGCCAAAAAATAAACATGAAAAACCATATAAAACTGCACTGGGAGTCATAAAAAAGAGGATTATTTTTTCAATAGCTCTATCTGGATAAAAATAAACCACACCACTTAAAATCATGAAAATTAAAATTCCTGTTAACGTTCCGATAACTGTGGAATTGATGAGGGCTTGTTGAAAGACTTCCCAATCAAAAATATTTTTTAATGATAAAAAGGCCTCTGGTAAGCTCACAAGGTAGGAACCTGCCCATATCCAAATATAAAAAAATAAAAAGATCACACCTAAAAAAGAAGAGAGAATTTTTAAATTGTATTGAGATCGACCTCTTATATTAAAAGATTTATTAGTAGGAATCCAACCAAACAAACCTAATAAAATCGATTGAAAGAGACTTAAACTGATTGCCTGTCCCCACTCATTACTGAGTCTTACTTTTTCGTAAATTAAGACTTCAAGAGTAGTTCCTCGCCCACCACCCACAATGAGGGGAACAGAAAAACTCATAAATGATAAAATAAAAATATAAGAAAGGAGGTGAAATATATCCGACTTTAAAATGGGAAATGCTCCCAAAAAATAAAAACGCAAAGTGCCAGTGCCCTCAATGAGAGCTAACTCTGAAAGAGCACCTAACTTTGCCTCAAATACTTTAGCCAGTGTCACCCCTATCAAACCTGAATACATCACTGCATGTATGATTGAAATACCCATTAATCCCATAGGAAAAGGATCAATAGAATTTAAACAAAATAAAATAATAAATAAAGATGGAATGATATTGGGAATCAGTAAGATCCAATTGAGTGAATTTCTGATCTTATGTAAACCCATTGATTCGATATAAAGAAGACCTGAAGCCAGAAGCAATCCACCCGAAAAACCTACCAAAGCACTGATTGTGGATTGATAAAAAGTATTTTTTAAAGTCCAAATTAATTCTTCTAAAGAAAAGCCCAGTGCTAAGTTAAACTTAGTACTGAGAATTAAAAATGGAAAAGTCAGGCAGATAAATAAAAAAGCTCTAAACAAAAAACGCATTAAAATCCATTGCTTCGTCTAAACTCCGCCCAGTGCTGCAGTATCTTCTCTCTTTCAACCATTGATGGCACTTCAGAATTTTCAAAAATTTTAATATTGGCAGCAGCATCAAAAGGAGTGTCTTTTCTAACCCCTCTGAGCACCGGAAGCATATAGTTTTTATTCATTAAAATTGTTTGCCCTTGGTTTGACAGCATAAAGGCAACAAACTTTTCAGCTAGCTCACAAGATTTACAAACCGCGGGAATACCCACATATTCAATTTGCATAGGGTGACCTTCTGAAAACTCTGCAAATTGATAATCATGGGATTTTTCTTCTATCAAATGATAGATTGGAGAAGTGACATAAGAAAATACAGTTTTTGCTTGTCCTTTTTGAAAAAGCCCATAAGCAGAAGACCAAGAGGGAGAGATGCTCAAAATATTTTCTGAAAGTTTTGATAAATATTTAAATGCTTCTTCTTCTCCTTTTAATTTAACTAACCAAAATAAAAACTGCATCCCCGGCGAACTTGTTCGAGGATCCTCTAAAGATATTTTCTTATTATAAATTGGCTCAAGCATATCTTCTAAATGTTTGGGCATAGTTAGATTGTCTGACTTACGAAAGTTAAAAGCTAAGACGCCATAATCATAAGGAATAAAATAATTACTTTTACTCCAACCCATAATTGAATCTTCCCATTCAATAACTGGTAAATTTATTTTTTTCCAAGATATAACTTGTTGGGCTTTTTCTAAATCAAACTGATCAAATCCTACAACAACATCAGCAGAAGAGTTGGCAACGTCATTTTGTAATTTTTGAAGGAGAACATTTGAATCTGAAGAATCAAAGAACTCTACTTTACAATTACATTCCTTTTCAAAGGCTTCTTTCAAACGAGGCCCAGGACCCCATTGACTCACAAAAGAGGTGTTTCCGAACACTCTCACAATTGGACGACTGTCTTCTTGAGGATCTTTCTGATTTTTTAGGAAGAGAGCGATCGATAAACAAATACAGATAAATACAATATAACTTATAAAATGTTTCAAAATTATCTCCTCAGAACTTCAAACAAGTAGAGTCCCAGAATTATTTGGTGTCCTCATTCCAGTAAAATTGAGGAACAAACTACCACCAAATACCACGTCTTCGTTTAAAAAAGAAATAATCTAATCCTAAGCAACGACCCGCACCCAACCAAGCTAAAGTAAAATGCACGGCCATAAAAGTTTTTGGAAGCACTTCAGAACCTGGAGCTGCCAGCAATAGAATATTTAGGGACATGAATACCCCAATTAATGCCATAGGCCTCACCAAATAGCCAAATAAATAAGAAATAGCGATAGCAAACTCGAGTGCTAAGATCATAAATGCAAAAATCTGCCATTGAGGAATGAAATAATTTTCAAGAAAAAACTTATACCATAAAGGCGCATGGCTATTTGTCAGCCACTCAGAAACCTGCGCTGCCAAACGTGGACGAATTAAAAAATCACCACTATAACGATTGATAGCAACGTCTAAATAATAATACCCCATGTATATTCTTAAAAAAGAAATAGGGAGTAAATGGCCAGCATATTTAATACTCTCAAGAAAAGCACTTAGCATAATAACAAAAGATTAAACGGATAAATAATATTGGTCAAATAAAGAGATCAATGAGATTTCAAGGTCGACGAGGCTGGGCAAATTTCTTTAAGAAGACAGCCGGAGCATTGAGCTTTACGAGCTTTGCAAGGACCACGACCATGAGCGATAAGCCAATGAGAAGTCATGATCCAAAATTCTTGAGGAATCAATTTATTGAGTTTTTGTTCGATTTGAACAGCATTTTCAGATTTCACCCAACCCAACCTATTACTCAATCGAGTCACATGAGTGTCAACAACCACACCTGAAGAAATTCCATAGGCATTTCCCAAAACCACATTGGCAGTCTTCCGTCCCACTCCAGGTAAAGAGACAAGGTCCATTAAATCTTTTGGAATGAGCCCATCATACTTTTCCACAAGTTTTTCCGCACAGGCTTTGAGATTTTTAGATTTATTTTTATAAAACCCAGTAGAATGAATTAATTTTTCGAGATCTTCAATTTCGGCTTGAGCAAGCCTCTTGGGATTTGGATATTTTTTAAATAAAGAGGGTGTCACTTGATTCACCCTCTCATCAGTACATTGAGCAGATAGGATTGTGGCTACTAATAATTCGTAGGGATTTTTAAAATCTAATGCACAATGAGCATCTGGATATTCATTTTTTAAAATCTCAAGAACACTTAGAATTTGATCCTTTTTTAAAGAGGACTTATTAGCCTTCTTTATCACCAAAATCTCCAATTGCTTCTACTGGACAACCTTCCATAGCCTCTTTACAAGCAGCTGCTTCATCAGGACTTTCGGGTTGTTTTTTTAAAAAAGCATGACCATCTTCTTCATGCATCGTGAAGTTATTTGGAGCTGCTAGAACACAAGCATCACACGCAATACAAGATTGATCTACAAAGAATTTGCCGGGTTGGTTTTCTTTCCATTTGCTACTGATATCAGCCATAAATCCTCATAAACTATAAAGTTAATTTATTCATTTTTCAAAATGGCAATATAGACGTTTTTCCAATCAAGTCAATTTTCTCTTCGCATCAAATAGCCCGACCTCTGAATTGATTTAGCCTAATAATTTTTTTTAACCTCTCGAAGAGACTCAGAGTGGATTAAACTAATTAAGAACAAGATCTCCAAGGAAAGGATTGATTATGCTCGAAGGACCTCGTGCGCCCCATGAAAAGGAATTCACTCATGTTCTAGAGTTCTTAAACCAAACTCTTCGCAGTCATGGCACTCACTCTCTAAGCCAAGTAAGCAATAATTCTGAACAAAATTGGTCAATTGCAGAAGAGTATCCTACTGCTTTAAATACAAGCAACCTGGCTAATATAAGAATTATCACAGAGAATGATCACATCCTCTCTCATGCGGTGTTAAAACCTATGATCATAAAGTCGCCCTATATAAACTTTAAGGTGGGTGCCATTGGGAGTGTCGTCACTGAGGAATCCTCTAGAAATCAAGGCTTTAGCAAAAAAATCATTCAAAATTGCTTAGACTCCGCAAAGTCTCAAGATTGTGATATTGCCGTTCTTTGGACCGATATTCCTGATTTTTACAGAAAACTCGGTTTTGAATTAGCGGGATCTGAAATCAGTTTTACCATTCATCAAGAATTTACACCTCCAGAACACCCCTATGAACTGCGGTTTTTAGACTCCATCAAGGTTTCTCCTGATGCCCTCCTTAAGCTTTTCAATACTCACACAGTGGGTTCAGTAAGAACTTCTGAAGAAATAAGAAAGTTCCTTAAAATTCCTAACACCCGCCTTTACACGGCTTGGGACCCCCAAAACCAACTCGTTGCTTACGCTGTTGAAGGTAAAGGTGCCGACTTGAGTGGATATATCCATGAATGGGGAGGCTCAACAAAGGGACTCCTGAATTTACTTTCTTGGATCAGAATTAAAAAACAAACTCATTTTACAATCATTCTACCACTCCATTCCTTAAACCTGATGGGCCAACTCATGAAAATCAAAGCCCAATACAATCAAGGATTTTTGGGAATGATTAAAATCGTGAATGAAGAAAGCTTCTTTATAAAAATAAAAAAAGCAGCTGCCGCTCGAGGTGTTCCAAATCTGATACTTCACAAAAAAGAATCAGGTTATGAATTTGGATTGCCTAAATTTACGATCCAATGCAAAGACGAAAAAGAACTCGTCTCTCTTCTTTTTGGTCCAAACGACATTCTTGAAAAAAACTACTTTCCTTCAGAGGCTGCCAGAACGCTCAATCAAGCTTTTCCATTAGATTTTTGGATTTGGGGATGGGATTCAATATGAAAAAACATTTTATTAAACACTTACAGAATCTACTTCTTTTATTGAGCTGTTCTTGGCTAATTGCTTGCAGTGAGCAAAGTTCAAAAAATCAAAACATGGGCCCTGCTTACAATGTAGATCAAATTGATGAAGCTCTCCAAAAAGCTTCGGGCAATGAAGACCCTTATTCAATTTATGAAGGCGAATTTGTTTACACTGAAGTGACTCAAGCACTCAAAAATCTGCAAACTAGTTTACTCGAACAAAATGCCATAACAGTGACCCAAAGGATTGAAACAGAGAGTGAAATCAAACTGACACTAGTGAGAGAAATTAAAGACTATCGCAGTAAACCAGAAAAACATTGGATGGATGAAAAAGAATTCATAGTTAGAAAAGCTTTAAAAACTTTGAATAAAATTTTTGATTATTCAAATCCAGATTTAAATGCACCTCTCAGCACACCAGATAATTCTTCTATCAGCTTATCCCCTAGAAGCCTTATAAGCCTCAAGTTTAATGAGGAAGACTCTACTAGAGTCACTTATCACAATCTGAAAGTCATCGAGAGTTCAGAGGCCCCACCTGAAGCCGTCCGACAGCAAGAAAACTGTGGAGAAATTCCAAATTGCACTATCCATGTTTCTCAAGTCTCTTACGATCTTGTGGTATGGAAGTCAGGCACTCAAAATGATAAATATTCAGTTGTAAAAAAAATCAGCTATGATGTCCCTTTTCTTGCAAAAGTTTTAGACCATTGCCAACAAACCTCTGTTCCTATTCAAGATCAGAGAGTTGTAGTTACAATGTGCAGCAGAGTTAAAAATTTTAAATTTGGACATAAAACGAATCCTTGATTTATGTTATAAGTCTTCAAATTATTAATCTGGAGATGAAAACATGAAAAAAATAGCCGTTATCTTATCTGGTTGTGGTCATCAAGACGGAGCAGAAATTACTGAAGCCGTCAGCTTATTAATCGGACTTTCTCAGCATCATGCAGAGGTCACTTGCTTTGCTCCAGATTTAAATTTTTCACCAAAAAATCATTTATCTGGAGAAATCTCTAAAACGGAACACAGAAATATTCTTTTGGAATCAGCTCGTATCACTCGAGGTAAAAGCTTTGATTTAAAAACTCTTAATCCCAATGAGTTTGATGCAGTTGTAGTTGTTGGAGGATTTGGCGCTGCTTTGAATCTTTCTAACTGGGGTCAACTAGGTGCTCAATGTACCGTCCTTCCTGAGTTACAAAAAAATATTGAAGCCTTTTATTCACAAAGTAAACCTATTGGCGCTATTTGCATTGCACCAGCAATTATAGCAAAAATTTTAGGTTCCCATAAAATCACTGTCACGATCGGTACAGATAAAGAAACAGCGTTAGAAATCAAAAAAACAGGAGCTATCCACGTTGATTGTGAAGTGACTGATTATATTTCTGATAGAGATCACAAAATTATAACCACTCCAGCTTACATGCATAAAGCGGCCCCTCATGAGGTATTTAAAGGAATTACAGCTCTTGCTAAAGAACTTGTAGAAATGGCTTAAGATAAAAATATTAAATTATTTCAAATTGAATAGGAACCCATATGAATTCAAATTCTCAAATCAACAAAAACACCGGACGTAAAATTCAAGTAGCCTTGGTTTTTGGAGGAAAATCTCCTGAACATGAAATCTCATTACTTTCTGCTAAAAATATTTATGAAGCCATGGATCGTGAAAAATTTGAACCTATTCTAATTGGGATCAGCCAACAGGGCACTTGGTTTTTATATACGTCTCCTCAAGTTTTTAATTTCAAAAAAATTGAAGACTCCAATAAAGAATTAAATACAACCCCCATCACATTGATCAGCAAAAATGAAGCTCCTCAAATATATAATTTAAAAGATCATTCTTATCAGCCCATTGAAATTGCCTTTCCGGTTCTGCATGGCACCTTTGGTGAAGACGGTTGTGTTCAAGGTTTTTTCAAACTTCTTAATCTTCCGTTTGTTGGTTGCGATGTTTGGAGTTCTGCCGCAGGTATGGATAAAGAGGTGATGAAAAGAATTTTAAATGAAGCTAAAATTCCAAATGCACGACATATATTAATCACTCCTGAAAACACGCCCTCTTACGCAACGATCTCTTCTCAAATTGGCAGTCCGTTTTTTATCAAACCAGCGAATATGGGTTCATCAGTAGGCGTTTATAAAATTTCTTCAGAACAAGATTTTCAATTGAAACTCAAAGATTCTTTTCGCTATGATTTTAAAATTCTTGCTGAGGAATTTATTAAGGGCCGTGAGATTGAATGTGCCGTATTAGGCACCCAAGAAAACCCTCAAGCTAGCACTGCAGGAGAAGTGATTCCCCTTCATGATTTTTATTCTTATGAAGCTAAATATTTAGATGAAAAAGGTGCTGATCTTAAAATACCCGCCGACTTAAGTGCTCAAGATCTTCAGCGAGTGCAAACCTTAGCAAAAAAAGTTTTTTCGACTATGGGTTGTGATGGTTTTAGCAGAGTGGATTTTTTCTTAAAAGCTAATGGCGAAATTTATGTGAATGAAATCAATACAATTCCAGGCTTTACTAAAATTTCCATGTATCCCAAAATGTGGGAAGCCAGTGGTTTAGCTTATAAAAATTTAATCACACAACTCATCGACCTTGGTCTAGCAAGATTTAAAAAAGCTAGTTCTTTAGAAAGAGCCTTTTCAAAGAATTAGTTTTTCAAATAGAATCAACTTTGGAGAACTTTATTAAGTTCTCCAACATAAAAAAGGATTTTTTATGCAAGTTGATAAGATTCAATATTTTGAAAAAGCTGATCAAACTAAGCACCGAGATTTTATCGATGCTCACTATCACTGTGTCCTCTGCAAAACAGCTTTAAGCATTACTTATTCTGTCGACATGGAGTCTCTTTTAGTTAAAGAAGAGGCATCTTGCCCAAAATGCTCAGTGAAGGCCCGCTGTAAAAACTACCCCATTCATTAGTTTGGATTATCCTGCGACTTTTAAATTTCTATAGTTCATAAGATGAGGAGCCATTTCTTGTGTGTTTAAGACTTCCTCGGCAAAACCCTTTTCAATGGCTTTCTGAGGACCAAATGGAAAATCAGTTTCTTGGGGAGATTGCACGACTGTAAAGCCACCCTTTGACTGAACAGCGTTCAATCCATCCACTCCATCAATGCCAAAACCACTCATCAAAACAGAATAAACGCCAGCACCAGCAACTGCTGCTGCACTTTGAAAGAGCACTGAAGACGAGGGCAATTGAGAATTCACTGGTGCAGATGATTCTAGTTTTAATTGCAATCTACCAGCATAAGAATTGATGGTACCTTGCTTGCCAGCAGGTAAAAAATAAACAATTCCCATTTTTAAAAAGTCACCATCATTAGCTTGAACAAGATCCATTTTACATTTTGATTTCCATTTCATCAAATAAGAGACTAAAAAATTGCCTATAGTTGAACAAGCAACCACGACTGGTGGCGTGTCTGCCGGCAACTGAGAAAGTAAATCACCAATTGAATTCGCACTTCCAGAATTTCCACCTAAGGTAATCAAACTTAATTCTTTATGCGAACTAACTTTTGCAGACTTCACCTTACTTGAAACTGTAGAAACAGAGTTAATACCTAAAACATTAGATTTGGATCGTTGTTTCAAAACATTTACTGATGCTGCAGCTTTAACTTTTTCTATAAGTTGTTCAGCAAGTTGCCTTAATACCATCGGATCAAACTGAGAGGGTTTATGAATAAACTCCACAGCTCCTAATTCTAAAGATTTTAAAGCGGCTTCTCCGTTTGAACCCAATGATGAAACCATCACAACAGGAATGGGGTGATGATTCATAATCTTACCTAAAAAATCAACACCATTCATTTTGGGCATTTCGATATCAAGAGTCATAACATCTGGTTTTTTAGTCACCAACATTTCTCTTGCCTCATAAGGATCTACGGCTGCACCAACAACTTCCAAGCCCGCTTTACTAAAAATATTAGAAAACAACGTTCTTACAGTTGCTGAATCATCCACAATTAATACTTTTATGTTTTTTGGAGCCAAGACTTTTTTAAATCCCGAAACATCTGAATCTGATTCAGAGGCACTTTCTCGATTCAATTGATGAACAACTTCAAAAGTATTTGAATTCAAACTCACTCGACAGCCTTTTTCGCCACCTATTTTTTTTTCCAAAATAGGGATGCTAAATTCTCCTAAGAGTTTAACTGCCATTTCGATATTACGTGCGCCCACACTTAAGTAATCTTGAACTCCCTCACCAGCGGTAATAACACTAGCCCCGCCATAAATCTTAGCTTGCATTCGATTTCTTTTAGCTCCAAGAGCTTCCATCTCATTTATGAGTTGAGGAATTGCATAACTTCCATATCGACCATTAGGCGATTCGCCTTTAAAAGTTTCTGGAAGTAGATAGTGATTTAAACCACCCACTTTTGAAAATGGATCAAATAGAGCCACAGCCACGCAGGAGCCTAACAATGTTGAAAACTCGGTGGCATCTTTAGCGGCTCCGATTTTTCCTGGAAATAAATATATTTTTTCCATAACTTCCTCCCTGAGAATTATTCTTCCTAAATTAAAATATTAAAATTTATAATTAAAATTTGCTTATCATTTTCAACATAGACTCCCTGAATGAGTTCTTTATTTGAGAGTCCCACTAAATCTTTTGCTGGCAAAATTTTTTGAGAGTTAATCACCTTAACTTGCTCAGCTTTTTGAACTTGAATTCCAAATTTTTTATTTTTTTTATGACAGATTAAAAAATAACCTGACTGCAAACTGGAGAGATTCCAAACTTTTAAAATATCCAGAATGGGAACTGGGTCTCCCCGTAAATTAATGAGACCTAAAATCTCTGAACTTCCATCGGGTAATTGAGTGATCGTACGCTGATTGACAACCTCTTGAACTTCTTCAATCGGAATGGCAATTTCTAATTCATTGATATTTACAATCATATAAATTTTATCTAAAGTGGCACTTAAAATTGCTGATTGTTCAGAATTTGATTCTTCTTCTAAATCAATATTCTTAATGATTTTTTTATTTTTTGAATTTTGAAGAGTTTTGCACAAATTTAGTATAATTTGCCTATGATTCTCAAGATCAGGACTGTATTTTTCAGTCAGCCATTTTTCATTATTAAATCCTTGCTCTAATGAAACAAAAATAGTTTCAAAAGTATCAATTATATTAATGAGACTCTCTTTGTATAAATTAAGATTTTGAAACTCTGGATGAATCACTCTCTGGGTCATCAGCTTTTTTTCAAGTAATGAAAAATCTGCCACCATCTTTGCCAGTAAAGGCCAACTCATTTTTTCAACTTCTGAAGAAAACTCCGCAAAGTCTTGGTTCCAAATTTTATAAAAACTTTCTTTTATTAAATAAGAACCTTCAATAATCGCTCTCATTTTTTGAACTTTTTCAATGTAAGAACCAATAAGATGAGTCCTAAGTTCAACTAAAAAAGGGTCTTCTTTTAATGCTTCACTCATGCAACCCTTCCTAAATCTTGCTCTCTAGCAAATCTTGGATTTTTTAAATGAAATGTTTGCTTCAAGGCTAAAGGAGATAGCACCATTGCGAGTTCATTATCACCCAAAACTGCGACTCCAGAAACGCCTCTGACTTTGCCAACAAAAGGGTCAAAAGGTCTAAGGACTATGTCCATTTGACCTAATATTTGATCGATTAAAAAACCAAAAAATTGTCCTTGTATTTTTAAGATAATCGCATTGTAGTGAGTTTTTACTAATGAGTCTTCAGTACCAATTTGAAGCTTATCAATCTCTAAATTTCTAGAATTAGATTTTCCTAAAATTTCAAAATAATTGAGAATGGGAATTGTTTCTCCATTATAATCACAGCACCTGATATCATTAACATAATGAATAAGAAGTTCATCTACAGGAACTATTCTCTCTATCACTGGAATTGGCATTGCAAATTTCCAGTCATTCCATTTTAACAAGACAGTTTTTTCGACTCTAATTGATTTTGGAATTTGAAATTCTAATACAAATTGCGTCCCTTGATCTTTTTCAGACAATATAGAAATATTCCCTGAAAAATTTTTAACACTTGAAAGGACGACATCCATTCCAACGCCTCGACCAGAAATACTGGAGACTTCGTTTTTTGTAGACATTCCTGGATTAAAAATAAGTGCATTGATTTCGGATGGACTCATGCTTTGAGATTCTATTTCTGTGATAAGACCTTTTTCTAAAGCTTTTTTGATTAACCCAGAATGATTGATTCCATTGCCGTCATCTTGAATTTGCAAATACACACTCTCGTTTATCTCATAAATTTTAACATCTATTGTTCCCTGAATTTTTTTTCCTTTTTTCAATCTTTCATGAGGTGTTTCAATTCCATGATCAATGGCATTTCTAATAATATGAACCAAGCAAGAACTCATTGCTTTTGCGAGATTTTTATCAACAGTTAAATTCAGCCCATTTATTTTAAAACGAACCCTTTTATTCAAGTCTTGTGAAGCTTGTCTAACCAGCCTTGGCAATACAGAAAGAGCTTTATCTAAGCTCACTTTACGAGCTAACGACATTTCACTTTGTAATAAATCAGTAATTTTACCCAAGCTCTGAGTAAATTCTGATTGTCTCTGATTAAAAGTTTCTAAATTATTTTGAATATCTATTGATTGAACCACAGAACTATAAAAGTTCTTAATAATTATTAACTCACTTGATAAGTTCATAAACCGATCTAATTGTTCATTAGTTAACCACATCCCATCCGATTCAAATTTAGATAAATCATCTATATCAAATCGAGCTTGTTCTTTAATGGAATTTATAGGTGCCGGATTATTATTGTTTTTTATTGAAGAATTCGTTTGATAGCTTTTAAGAATCAGAATGAGCTGATCCACTTCATTCTTTAATGGCTCCGGAACTGAATCACCCGTTTTTAAAATTTCTATATTTTTTTTGCAAAGCAAAACACCTTTTAAGAAAACATCAAAACTATCTTGAGACCATTTTATTTCTTGATTCTTTAAGGAGCCTAAAAAATCCTCTAAACCATGAGCTAATTGAGATAAGTATTCAGAGTTTGGAACTGCACCTGTACCACCTTTTATAGTATGTATTTTTCGAAAAATTAAATCTATAAGCTGATGATCTTGAGGTTTTTTTTCTAACTCAGAAAGAGGACCTTCAATTTCATTTAGGATTTGAGTCGCTTCCTGTAAAAAAATAGCAGAGATATCAAAATCTAATTCATAGTTTTGAAATTTTTCTGAATTTTGTTTTTGAAAATCATTGCTCGACATGGTTCATCCTAAATCTCTTTTAGATTCTTCCAAGAATCCAAAGAACTTATCGGATGAAGCCAATTAAACTAAACTGACAAAGAGGAAATACGACTCATTCGATTTTTCCTCTTCAAATTTATCTTAAGAAGCTGGCTTAAAGTATTTATGCAACTTTTGTCTAATCGAGTCTGGGATATTCACTTTGGTTTGAGTTTTGAAATCCACAAATACATGAGTCATACGAACTTTAGCATGGACTTGCGACTTTTGATAAAAAGTGTATTCCGTTTGAAAAGAGCTTTCCCCTAGTTTTGGAATCATAACACTGACTTCATATATTTGTCCTGGAAGCATAGGGGCCAAGAATTCACTCTCAACATGACGAAAGGGAGTCCCAAAGTCAGTTCTGGCAAACCAATCCTGCCAAGTAAACCCGGCATTTATGATAAATTCCTCAAAAATATCATGGGCATGATCAAAAATATTAGCAAAGTACATAATTTTTACAGGGTCAGCATCCCTAAATTTGATTCTTAACTGTGTTTTAAAAGTTTTTTCTGGCATTTATAAGTCCATTTGAAAGTAATACATTGGTTTGTTTTTCTCTGTTTCCACTTTTTCAAAAAAATCTTAGAAAGACAATTATGCAGCGCATAGGTTGTCATAAAGATTCTCAGTCTTAGGGAAATAAAGTAAGTAGATAACCACTTAAAGGAACCGAATGGACGTAAAAATTTTTGATTCGAGAGATTTTCCCTCGTATCTACCAAAATTAAATTTATTATACGATGAACTCTTTATGGGTGGCAAAGGCTTTAGATCTAAGCTTGTCCAACTTATTTCTGGCTATTTATCAGCACCAGAAGCCACTCAAACACTTTTATGTCAAACCATTGAGTTTATTCACAACGCTTCACTTCTGCATGATGATCTTATCGACCGTTCACATCTGAGACGGGGCAAAACGGCCGCTTGGCTCAAGTTCACTCCTGAATATGCTGTCTTAGCTGGAGATTATTTATTGGCTCGAGTGATGGTAAACCTGTCTGGATATGGAAATATCCAACTCGTTCATTATACCAGCCAAATGATTTCTGACTTGCTTGAAGGAGAATGGCTCCAAGATTCTCTTGTTGGAGATTTTCATGTGACAATGTCTCAGTTAGATCGTGTTCATAATTTAAAAACAGCCTCTTTATTTAAATGGTGCTTAAGAGCTCCATTTATTGCCATGAATAGATTTGATGAACCACTTCACCAGCATCTTGAAGAAATGGGAACTTTATTGGGACAACTTTTTCAAAGAAGCGACGATCTTTTAGATTACAATATTAGAAATTACGAGGGAAAGGCCGTTCTTGGGGATTTAAAATCAAAATATTTAAATTCATTTGGTGCCTTTATTTGCGCAGACCTTACAGGAACTCAAATTTCACAGATCATTACGAGTCAAAACCTAGAAGAATTTAAAGTTACAATGGGTGGTGAAGATAAGTTTGCAGAAAAATTAGCCGCTTTTGATGAAGTTAATAAAGGACTCATCTCTCTTTACGATCATCATCTTGTTGGACTTAGAAAATGCCTCTCTCCAGAGGAGCAAGGTCTTGCTGATAAAATCTCTCATTTGACCAACCTCATTTATTGGAGAAAGGATTCTCGGTGAGCCGCTTTGTCACTCTCTCAAAAAAAGATTCTGAATTTCAAAGTTATCTGCTAGGAACTTTTTCTGAGACAGAGAGAGCTTTGCCTATTCAAAGCCTCAATGTAAATACGTTGAATGAGCAAGTGACTTTTAAAATAGTACCAATCTCATCTTTAGCGATGCCCACTTTTATGCAAAAGTGGCTCACTATTTTAAGAGTTCATACTCTCACTTTAGTTTTACTTCCTATTTTTTTAGTTCTTGTTAAAAACCTAGCTGATGCAGAACGATTTAATTATGTGGTGGCACTTTGTAGTTGTGTGGGAGTGGCTCTTCTTCATTGCGCCGTTAATTTGCGCAATGATTTTTATGACCATTTAAGTGGAATAGATCGTGTAAACCCAGAAAGAGGAAGTCGCGCCATTCAACAAGGATGGATTACGGCTTCTCAAGTAAAAAAACTTTCTTGGTTCATCATGATTTTAAGTTTAGTGGCTGGATTGCCAGCTCTCGTTAATGAACCTAGATTGATCTTACTCGTAGCTTTATCTGCAATTGGTGTTTTTTGGGGATATTCAGCTTCTCCAAGTGGATTTAAATACCCACGATGGAATGAATTTGGAGCGTTTATCCTTCTTGGTCCTTTACTCACCGTTGGCTTTGAAATGAGTGGCAAAAGAGATTTTGATTTTGAAACAGTTTTCTTAGGCTCACTCTGCGGATGGCTCACTGTTTTTTTGATTCATCTTAAAAACTTTGAATCCATTCTAGTCCAGTCACAAGCCGAACTTAGAAATACCATTAATTGGCTAGGATTTGATAAAGCCAAAAAGATGCTTCTTCTTTGGTGGTTAACTTTTATCTTCCTATTTTCAAGCTATCACTCTCTGTATTCTGGAAAGTTTTGGACAGTCGTAGCAACCCTATTTGTTTCAATTGCTTCAATTCCTTTTATGATTCGATTGAGTTCTATGGAAAGCCCCATAGGCTCTCAAATCACGCTCCTAATTAGACGAGGTCGGTTTCTTTATTTCACAACTTTGTCTATTTGGCTCATTGAAAATATTTGGGTATGGATAGATCATAATGCAAACCTCAGATAATTCAGAATTATCACCAAACTCAAAAGTTTTAGTGGTTTCTAAAAAAGATCTCATCTCTGCTCAGATGTTTGCTGATCAATACGGATTTGATTTTGAAGAGGAATCCTCTAAAAATCTTCAAACTGGAACCACTCAATACGCCTTTGAACTCCATTGGGATGAAGGTTTTTTAATTTTTGAAAAATCAAAAAAACTCTCCATTGATTTTGATCATGATAAAATAAATTATTGGAGAATTCCTTCAGGCAAAAATGAACTCCTTGCAAAAGCCTTAGGGCTATCTAAAGGCATTAAATCCGTAGTTGATCTTACGACTGGTTTAGGCTCTGATGCTGTTTTTATGGCACGTTTAGGACTCGAAGTGACAACTTTAGAACGAAACCCAATACTTTATTTTATCTTACAAAAAGGACTGCAAAAATCACAAAGTTCAATTGTGCCCTTTTTAAATAAAATTACATGGCTCCATGAGGACTCAGCAACTTGGCTTGAAAAACAACCGGATCGCCAAATAGAATGTCTATACTTTGATCCTATGTATCCCCACAAAAAAAAATCAGCCTTACCTCGTCAAGAAATGATCGTATTTAGAGAACTCGTTGGTGAGGATTTAGATTCAGCCCATGTGTTGCAAATCGCTTTAAAAAAAGCTCGCAGAGTGGTTGTTAAAAGACCACTTAAATCCGAGCCTTTGCATCTTCCGGTGAAACACTCCTTTGAAGGCAAAGTTGTTCGTTATGACCTTTATATCAATGAATAATAAAAGGAACTTTTAAATTTATGAACTATCTATTAATAATTATGACTCTTATTCTTGGCGTCTTTACAGGTCTTCGAATTTTAAATTTAGGACTTTTAAAATTAAGTGCTCCTTCCTGGAAAAATAAAAACTTAAATGAAGAGAATTTTCAGGTTTTTCAGGTTCCGCATATTCTATCAAGAATTCTCCATTTAACAAACCTTGAAAAATTAAATGAACAAATCAAACAAAGTTATATTTCAGTCAGAACTTTTTTTATCAGCACAACTTTTTATCCCCTCATTTATTTTCCCATTTTTCTCATTTTGTATTTTTACGGAAAATTAAATTTTTTAAATTTAGTGCCTTTGCTTTTGATTATTGAACTTTCCTTTTACCTTCTTCAAAGATTTTTAAAAAAAGAAATTTCTTTTTTACGCAATTTATCTTTTGTACTTTATGGCCTGCTAATTATTTTTGGAACTCTCCAATTTAGCTTTACTTATTCGCAAGTCTTAAAAGCACTCTTTACTGAATATGAAATCAGTTATTTACTCTTTGATTCTTCTCTGACTATCAGTTTATTTTTTGCAGGTTTGGCTTTTTTAAGTGCTCTTTTTGGAGCTTTAGATTTTATGTTGCTCTTCTGGGGTATTCTACTCACTCAAGGTCTTGTTCATATTCATTTAATTTGGATTTTTGCTGTTTCTGGATTTATGAGTGAGTTGCTATTAAATCTGATTCAAGAAAACACTTTCTTAAAACAAAATGCTGGAGACTCTCTAAAATTAAGATCCTCTATCTTTTTATACTCAACGATCATGTTTGCTGCGCTAGTTATTTTAACATTTTTACTCACACCTTTTCTTTCTGTATTTGCAAACTCTCTCATTACAAGTGAGAATTCTGACAGCTTTCAACGAAAAGATCAGTGGGTTTTGGCATTACTCTCATTGCAGATTGTTAACATTTCCCTAAGATCTCTCGTAGGTCATTTTTGGTATGAACTTAAAATGAAAACAAAAGTCTAATTTAAAGTTTTTTCCAATTTCTAGTTATAGAAAAATACTCTTCTGTTTTTTTCAGCTGCTTACAAAGATCTTTAAAAACCCCCATGGCATTCATTGCTTGGGGCGTACTTTCTGTGAGCAAAATATAGCGTTTAATATCCGGAAACGCATTTTTCCAATCTTGCTTTTTATAATAAGCCAATCCTCTATTAAGAAGAGTAAAGGTTGCCTGTGGAAAGTAACTCAATATCTGGCTGGAGACTTTAATTTGCTGATCCATTGATAAGTTTGTTGTTTGAGAAAGATTTTTTAATAAAAATAAAAAGAAAAGAGAGGGGTCAAGTTGGCCAATTAGATCTTTGCCTAGAGTGGAATTGTTTTTTTTAGATATTCTTGTCCAGTCCTGTGGCAATACAACGCTTCCTTTTTTGGAAAGATTAAAATAGGTACTTTTTCCTAACTGATCTTTAAACCTGATAATACCATAATTAGAATCGACTAATTTAATTTTAAGATCCAGACTTTCTGCCAATACAAAATAAATGAGAAGCAAAAGATCTAAGGAGCACTTACGAGCTTCTAAGGCCTTATTTAATCTCCAATGAATTTGATGAGGAGAGCTTGTGGATGTGAATTTAAGCTTTTCAAAAAAAAATAAATTCAATTCTTCGGGACTAACCAAACTGCATTTATTTTGTAATTCAAAACTCCAAAATAAAATTCGTTTATAAGCAATACCTGTATTCTCTGGGACGGAACCGTCTAGTCTATCCGACTCAAGACAAGAAGATACTTTTTCATAAGATTGGAGAACATCTAGCCATTGCATATATTATTTAATATGGGCATAAAGACTAGGTTTCAAGAAAAATATGCCAGCCTGAGAGATCCATGTTTATGATGATCTGAAGGAAGAAATATGAACGAAGAGAATGAACAATTAAAAACTCGCATCGCTGAATTAGAAAAAGAGCTCGATAACAGAGAAAAAGATCTGCGTATGTATCGAAATGAGCTGATTCAAACAAATCATGCCATTGAATCACTCATCGAACAAATGACACAAGAGCTCAAGCTCGCTGCGTTGATTCAAAAAATTCTTTCACCAACTGAAATGCCACATATTTCTGGAGTTGAAATCAGTTCTAAATTTGTACCAGGCTCTCGTTTTGGTGGGGATTATTTTGATATCTTTGAACATGAAGATAAATATAGATTCGGAGTTGTACTTTCAAGCGCCAATGGTTATGCAATGTCCGCCATTTTCTTAGGCATCCTGATTAAATTAGGTCATCAAATGGAAGCACGAAGAGGTTTAGAGCCTCATAAGGTAATTGAAACTATTGCACACGAACTTTCTCCAAATGCTCAGAGTAAAGATTTCGCGAATATTTTTTATGCTGTGATTGATCGAAGAAGTTTTGAGTTTAACTACTGCAGCGCTGGCAAAATGGGTGTTTTTCTTCAAAGAGCCAATTCTGATGAAGTGACTACTTTTAGCTCTCAAAACCCTGCTATAACGCAAGGATGGAATCTACAACTTCAGACTCAAAAAATCAGTTTAAACCCTCTAGATCGTCTTATTTTTGTAACTGAAGGTGTTTTACAAACGCAAAACCCTGAGGGTGAGGTCTTTGGTGAAGAACGAGTTCTTGAAAGTATTTTAAAAGCACCTAAGGCTGGCGTTCATGAATTGCGAAATGAAATCATGTTTCAAATTGAACGTTTTGCAGAAAAGAATCAAGGTCCCATAAGGGACCAAACGGTTCTTGTTCTTGAGGTGAAGGACCGAGTTATTAAACTTGCTAAAGGTTAAATTATTTTTTAAACAAGCGTGTAAAACATTGTTTAGAAATTTTGAGTTTTATTGTTTTTTTATGAACGAATGGATCGATTAAGATTTTAAGACATTTAATGTTTTATGAAAGGAATATTAAAATGGCAGGAATAGAGATTTTTGAAGGCGCACTTGATAAAGGATTAGAAGGTATAGTTGCCTGTTCTACAGCAGTTTCCTCAATTCAGGATTCAACATTAAACTATCGTGGGTACACGATTGAAGATTTAGCTGCAAATTCAACTTTTGAAGAAGTTGTATTTTTGTTATGGAATGACCGCTTGCCAAGCGCTCTTGAACTTGAAAAATTTAAAACTGAACTCACTACTAACATGACTCTTGATCATGATTTTATGACTGTTTTAAAAACACTTCCTACAAAAAATGTTCACCCAATGGCATGGTTAAGAACAGCTGTTTCTTTACTTTCTCACACAGATTTAGATGCGCAAGATAACAGCCCAGATGCTAACTACAAAAAAGGGATCAAACTTGTAGCTAAAATGGGAACACTGGTTGCTGCGTTTGAAAACATTCGTAAAGGCAAAGAGCCTATCACACCTAAAATGGGTCAAAGCATTGCTTGGAATTTTATGTATATGTTAACTGGAAAAGATCCAGAAGCAGATATCGTTAAAATCTTTGATACTTGCTTAATCTTGCATGCTGACCATGAACTTAATTGTTCTGCATTTGCAACTAGAGTGACCGCTTCTTCATTGAGTGACATTTACTCAGCAATCACATCTGCAATTGGAGCCCTTAAAGGTCCTCTTCACGGTGGGGCTAATGAACAAGTTATTTTGATGCTCAATAAAATTGGGACCATTGAGAAAGCTCAACAGTTTGTAAAAGATGCTTTAGAAGCAAAAGAAAAAGTGATGGGTATTGGTCATCGCGTTTATAAAAATGGTGATCCAAGAGCAGCTATTTTGAAAAAAATCTCTCAAAAATTAACAGCTCAAATTGGTGCAGCCCATATGTATGAGATCTCCACATTGATTGACGATACTATGTTCAATCAAAAAGGACTTATGCCAAATGTAGATTTCTATTCCGCAACTGTTTATTACAGCATGGGAATTACCACTGATATCTTCACTCCCATTTTTGCCGTTTCAAGAATCTCCGGCTGGATGGCGCATGCTTTTGAGCAATATGCCAATAACAGAATTTACCGTCCACGTGGTAAATGGACTGGAAAAACTGGTCTTAAATGGGTTCCAACTTCTCAAAGAAGTTAGTTCTTAAATATTAAGGAGGAAAATATGTCTGTATTCACAAAGATTATCCAAGGCGAATTGCCTTGCTATAAAATCCATGAAGACGACCTTACATTTTCTTTCCTAGCTCTTGATCAAGTCAACTTAGGCCATGTGTTGGTTATCCCTAAACAGGAGATCAACCATTGGCTAGATGTCCCTCAAGAAACTTTTTTGCGCGTACATTCAAATGCTCAAAAAATTGGGAAAGCAATTATGAAGGCTACAAACTGTCCACGCGTTGGCACCATAGTCGCTGGTTTTGAAGTGCCACACTTTCACCTACATTTGATCCCTGCTTGGTCCATTCCTGATCTTTCTTTTGCTCGTGCTCAAAGACGATCTGAAGAAGACATGAAAAAGATTCAAGCTGCCATTCTTGATAATTTGAAAAACTAAGGTCCGCCATTCTCAATGTGAGAATGAAATATCACCCTTAAAGTGACTCGACAGGCCCATCCTGTCGAGTCTGGGTTTAACGGGATAAACGGACCTTATCCAATCAATTTTAACGCAAGCTGAGTCGTTTGATTAGCTTGTGCCAAAGTCGATGTATTAGCCTGTAATAAAATATTATTTCTAGTCATCTCAGATGAAGCAGTTGCTACGTCAGTATCACGGATACGACTGTTTGCTGCACTGAGATTTTCTTCAGACACCGCTAAGTTATCAACGGTTGATTGAAGTCTGTTTTGAAGAGCACCTAGATTTGCTCTCATTCCACTCACACCATTTTGTGCTGAATCTAGTAATCCAAGAGCTTCACGTGCTCCTTCTTTGCTAGTATAATCTAGATCAGCCAAACCAAGCGCATCGAGTGTTGCTGTGTTTTCAGAAGCTTTAAAAGAAATTCGATCTTCATTTTCACCATTGTACACACCAATTTGAAAATCGAATGTTGGAGTTGTTCCATCGAGGAGTTTTGTTTTTCCCCAAGTTGTTACTGCAGAGATACGTTGAACTTCAGATTTTAACTGTTCAACCTCTTTATTCAGGAATTGTCTTTCTGTATCACCTACAGTGTCAGAAGCGGCTTGGATACCAAGCTCTCTGAGGCGCACTACGATGTTTCCAATTTCGTTCAAACCACCCTCAGCAGTTTGCACCATTGAGATACCATCGTTCGCGTTACGGTTCGCCTGACGAGACGAACGAATTTGAGCCTTCATACCTTCACTGATTGCTAAACCAGCGGCATCATCAGCTGCGATATTAATTCTATTACCGCTTGCTAATTGGCCCATACTTTTTGCCATGACTCTTTGGCTACTGATCAAGTTTTTGTTTGCATTGATCGCCGACAAATTTGTCGATACTCTAAATCCCATTTTATCCTCCGTTTGTTTTCATTTGGTCCTCCTTGAAATATTTTTGTTAAACCCTTAGTGTCTTCCGACTTCCAAGTCATCTGACAACTACTTTATCGGGAACGCAGTCAACTTCTTAACGCAACTAGTGGCTAGTTTTATTTGTTTTTTAATTTTATTTTACGTCACTTCAGTCGAGAAAACCTCTCTCTTGGTCTTAAAAAGCCTGCTAGAATTCACCTTTCGTCCTGTCGAAAATAATTTAGGAATTCTGTCTCGTTAATATTCTCCTCTAAAAACCGAATAATTACTCAGCCAGGAAGGCTAAAACAAGAATGAACTTGTAAGACACACGGATGTTCAGTAACCAAGGATAAAGGTGTTTTATGTTCTCAAGGAATTTGAGCCTTCTAAAAAAATATATCGTTCTATCATTAATAATAAGTCATATTTCTCCTCTGAAATCTCACGCAGATGAAAAAGTAAAAAAAGAAAAATCAGAACTCAATGAAGCACATGTTTTTGATGCTCGAAAAAATATTCCTCTTTCAGATAACGAACCTTCATACAAAGATTACTATATATATACGAATGGAGATTCTCGATTTAAAGAAAACATAGTTGTGAATGTAATTAGATCTGTAAGTTTAAAAAATGCTTCAGGAACAACTTCAATGGGCGATTTTTCTATTCCCGTAGGTCAGTTAAAAGTCATTGCAGTTCAAGGTAAAATTGCGATCGCAAGACAAGTCAGTCTTTCTAATAAAGAAAGCCATCCCCTCCTCGAACAGGCCGGAATTCTTGCTGGCGACAAAATTGATTTTAAAGGGGGAGCTTTAGCCTCTGCTCATCCTCCAAAAATAGACAATAAGTCAGACATAAAGGACGAAAATAAGCCCGAAGTTAATGCTGAAAATAAGACTGAGAAATAGCACTTTTAGAGGACTCTTATTGTTGGCAAAATTTACCTGAAAAAGACTTGACCTCGCCAGTGATTCCATATTGATTGGCAACTATGGAATCATACGTAAAAATAAAACTAATCGCTATCCCTTCTGAACTCGAAGAAGACATCACTGACCATTGCTTTTCTAGCGGATCTCTTGGAGTTTCTGAATCTCTCACTTTTTCTCAACCCGATCTCACTTATGAACCAGATATTGTTCATACAAAAAAAGTAGATCTCGATGTGTTTTTTGATGAAATGCCAGCTCAAAATTTTTTTGACGGTCTTTTAGAAATATATCCTTCGCTCAAATGGCAATCCGATGTTGAAGCCACAAAAGACTGGCTTGAAGAATGGAAAAAAGGTTTTGTAGCTTTTAAGCTCGTAGGTCCGTACTGGATTGTTCCCTCTTGGTTAGAGGCTCCACCTGAAGCTGAAAAAACTTTGCAAATTGACCCTGGAATGGCTTTTGGTACTGGAACACATGCAACCACTCAAATGGCAGCTTATTTTGTTTCTAAAATTTGTTCTCAATATAAAAAAGATTTACCTTCCCTTAGCCTCATTGATGTAGGCACAGGAACCGCAGTTCTCGCACTCCTTGCAAAAATGGAAGGAACCGGTCGAGTTCTTGGAATAGAAATTGATCCTGAAGCTCGTCGCGTGGCTAAAGAAAATATTGCTCGTAACAAACAAGATATTGAAGTCTCAGATAAAACGCTTGAGCTCATACATGAATCTTTTGATTTTGTGGTTGCGAACATCATTGATGGCATTTTGATTCAAATTAAAAATGATTTATTGAGAGTTTTAAAACCAGGTGGCTCAATATTTTTAACTGGTATTTTAACTGAAAGAGAAGATCTCTTCTTTAAAGAGTTTATCGAAAAATCATCCCTTAAATTAATCAGAAGAATTGAAAAAGATGAATGGGTTGGATTTTGGTTACAAGATACTTCCTTAGAAAACAACTAAACTTCAAGGGGATTGTAATCTGTGAGACGTTACTGGATAGATGCTCAACTCAATAATGAATCTGAACTCACCCTTCGTGGTGATTCTTTTCATCATATTATAGATGTTTGTCGTCAAGGAGTTGGAAGTAAATTTGAACTTCTCACTCCTGAAGGTAAAGCTTATTTTGTCGAACTTATCGAAGTTCGCAAAAAAGAAGCTCTTGCTCAAATTAAAGAGCAAAGAGAAATACCCCCTCTGCCAACTCCAAGACTGCATTTGGCAATATCAGTGCCTAAAATTCCTACTTTAGAGTCCGTTTTGGAAAAAGCTGTTGAAATGGGGGTTTCAAGTATTCAACCCTTTTTTTCTGATTACAGTTTTTTTAAAAGAACCTCATCAATGCCGCAAAAAAATGACCGTTGGCAAAAAATTATTGTTGGAGCCACTCAACAATGTGGACGAGGAGAACTCCTGAAGCTCCACGATCCTATTCATTTAAATGATTTTCTCATAAAAGAAGATCTCAAAAAAGATTCTTCCTTATGTCTTTTTTGCTACGAAGGCGACTCCACTCTTTCTATCAGAAAATACCTTCAATCAATTCCTAAAGAGCCCATTACTGATATTTGGTTTATTATTGGCAGTGAGGGTGGATTCTCTGTTGAAGAAATCCAAAAGCTTCAACAGTTTAATATTAAACCCCTTACTTTGGGGCAACAAATTCTCCGTGTAGAAACGGCTTGCATGACTATGATGTCCATTCTAAAATATGAATGGAATTTGATGGAATAACAATTCCTCGTTATTTTATTAAATTTTTCAATCTTACACAGGGAAGGTGTACCGTGGATCCATTTGAAGAATTTGAGTTTAAGCCACTAACTGACGGTCTTGGTTTTCATAAAAACAAAAAAAAGACTCCTGAAAACTCCGCAATTAAAACTGCTCCAAAAACAAATGGAACTAATCAGGAAACGCCTTCAGCAACATCAAAGGTATTCACTTCACCATTACCTCGAACTGAAGCACCCATAGCAAAAACCATAATTCCCCCTCTTCCTTCCAAAAAACCAAGTGAAGTTGATCAAATTTTAAATAACTTAAAAACTCGTAAACTTGATTTTGTGGCGGATAAAACTAAGCCAAAAGAATTGGTTTGGATCAAAACTATTCCATCTGCAGAATCAATCATTTTAGATTCTATGCTTATTTTTGCTGCCAATTTAATATGTTTAATCGCTCTCATCAATGTGACTAAAATTAATTTGTATAAAAATATAATGAATCCAGATGAGAACTATTTGATTTATATTGCCTTAGCAGGACAATTTGCAGTGATGTCTTGGATTTACCTTGTGGCTACAAGAATGTTTTTAGGAAGCACCCCTGGAGAGTCTGTTTTTGAAGAGCAACTTGGGACTCCTGCTGAAAATCAAAAATGGAATTACATGCTTAAAGTTGTTTGGAGATCGACTCTTGTATTATTAACTGGTTTTATTATTCTCCCAATATTAAGTTTTATTTTCAAAACTGATTTGACTGGCAAAATCAGTGGTCTTTCGATTTACAAAAAAGATTTTTCGTCTCTTTAAGGAATATAAATGAATAGAATATTAAAATGGGATCAAATAGAAAGCCATCTTACTTCATACAGAAGAGATCAAAAAATAGTTTTCACTAATGGTTGTTTTGATCTCCTTCATGTAGGTCACATTAGATATCTTGAAGAAGCTAAAAAACTAGGTAACTTACTTTTTGTGGGCATTAATAGCGATCAAAGCGTTAAAAAACTCAAAGGACCTTCTAGACCTATCCAATCTGAACAGGATCGTGCTGAAATTTTAAGCTCTCTCCGCTGCGTTGATTTTGTATCTATTTTTGATGAAGAAACACCGCTAAATTTGATTAAAATTGTGAAACCAAATCTTTTAGTTAAAGGTGGCGATTGGAAAATCGAACAAATTGTAGGATCTGATTTTGTACAAAGTTACGGTGGCCAGGTGTTTTCTCTTAGCTTTGTGAATGGCAAATCAACGACTTCATTAATAGAAAAATCAAAATCTTAATCCTAATTTAAATGAGAGCTGTGAATTTACAAATCGATCTAATTGCGCTGCCAAAAAGTATTTACCAGTGGCGATATTTAAACCCATAAAAGAATGCTTTTCAAAATAATCTTGCTTAATCGTTTCTCCAGTATCAGTAATACCTTCAGCTCCTCCAATAAAAGTGCCTTGGCAGCGATTTTGTCCTATTCCAACAAATAGAGACACATCATCAATACTCACTGATTCTACTAGATTAAAACCTAAATTTTCGGTGGTTACTAAATTGTCAAATGTCGTACTCTCATTATGAATAATAAGACTCAATGAGGCTGGTAAACTTTGAGATTCAAAAAACATCCATCGTATTTGACTGCCAAAAGAAGTGATTTTTTCTTCTTGAATTAAAGGTGCAAACTGAAAAAAGAAATCTATATTGTGATATAAACCTTTGCCAAAAATGAGATTGTAATAAATAAGTTCTTTTTTATAGGCACCATCTTTATTACCTAAATCAGAGAGCCGCTCCACGTTTACTAAGTTTGTTTCAACTCCCATTTCAATACCACTATGCCCACCCAGTGGATAGGGATTCCCAAGAACTTTAGAAATCGAAGTCAGCCCAAGAGTTTCAATGATATTTTTTCGATCTGAGCTATTTAAACCTGAAGAAAACTTCATCGCAGAACCAAAAGAAGTGTTGGGATTGAAAATAAAAAATAAGAAAATCAAGATGTAGTTCTTCATAAGAATGATCCTAACCATTCAACTTAGAGATGGCAACAGGATCGTAAGAACTATAAAACTGATTTTAGGATAGAAAGTGTTTCTGTAAAAATCGGTGCAAATTCAGAATTATCTTGATGCAATCTTGTTTCAGCAGTTCCTTTGATTCCCATTAAGAGCTTATGGTGCTGAGGATTCAATCCGGCTTCAGAACCACGACCACTAGGATTTCTGCTAGAAAAGTCTCGACTGCCATTTGTATTATAAGAGAATCGTGAATCACTAGAATTATCTATCATCACATCACGGTATCCTGTATTAGCAACTCCTTGCACAGATTTTAAAAGAACAGAATTAGCTCTTTTTAAAATATTACTTTGATGAGACTTCGCAAAAACTTTTCTTAAAGTAGCTAACTTCCTAGTTTCAGAATAAGAGTTGATAATGTTAGTCACCATCACTTTATTATTGCCATCTAATTGTGATTCAAAGTTCACTGCGATCACAAATGCTTCATAGGCCTCTACTGCATTCAGCGCTTGTAACCCCCGAGCTTTAGCTTCAGGTCTTGCGTCTTCTAAGAGCGTTTCTACCACCAGAAAAAATGTTTCTGATTCAACTGTCCCAGAATTATAAGCATTGATAAAATCAGTCATGTTTTCACGCGTAGGATTATCTAATATAATTTGCTTCCATTGCTCACTTGCAAAAAGAGGCTTATCAGAACCTTCTGCATTTTCACCATTCATTTCGCTAGGATTTTTGGAAGCTTTTGCTCCTGAACCATACCAATAATTATTTGGATCATAATTTTCTACAGCAGGATCATCAAAACTGACCTCTTGAGATCTACTGGCAAATTGAGAAGATTTATAAGTTTCTGTTGTTTTAAATAAAGTATTTTTATCAGTTTGCTGAACTTCTGGATTAGCTTTAGCTGCTTCGCCACGAACTTTACCTGGGGCAGGTAAAGTTTTAGCAAGCTCCTTAGTTTTATCTCCAGCTGGTTCTTTTTTAACGTCGGTAACTTCTGTCTTTTTTGATCCCATCAAATTCTGAACTTGTTCAGAAATTTTTGAAACCCATTGCTTACCTTTTTCTAATTGAGCCGAAATTTGGTTAAAACGATGATTATTTTCAGGTGCTGCCATAGTGTATTCAAAGCCATTATTATATCGATCTACTGATACAGAGAAACTCCGCTCTGTTTTTTTAAGGCCATAAATGCCAGCCATAAACAGAACAAAAATAAGAAGAGTTATTTTTTCTATGGAATGAAACCGTTCCACTGTGAACCTCTCTTTATCGAGTTGCAGGGACTTAAATTTTCATTCTTATTCCCTGTACAAACCTAAAGAGCAGTAGTTATGCCACTCAAATCAAATATAATGACATCAAAGTGTTTCATTTTGAGAAACCCAGTCTACAAAGACATTTTTTGCTAATGAAAATAATGATCTGTCAAAAATATATACAATTAATAAAGTTCTTCAAACTAGAAGGAGATTTACTTCCTTTTATGAGGAAACCCAGGACAGAAGCCAGGACGAGGGCCAATATCAGGAAACCGGCGACATACATCGGGACGTTTATCATAGACAGTGCAAAGGCGATCAGGGCCTAAAAAATAGCAATCACGACCCTTAATTTGAGTCAGAGTAAACAATCCCGTACCTTGCCGGTAACTGGAAATAACACCTGATTTTGTGAGTTTTTTGGATACTTTTTTAGGAGACTCAACCTCATCTTCTGTAATGAGATCGAGCCTTAATAAATCATCAATTTTAACTTCGACGGGCATCGTACAGCAACCTGCAAAACAACCATCACAAAGCCCTGTGCGGTATTTTTTCCAAGTTGATGGACGATCAATATCAATGAGCATAACTTAATTCACCGGTCTTATTTTTTATTATGTACAAATTCTTTTTTTGAGAATGCTTTTTTAGCATGAGCCGCAGCTTTAGGAGACTTCTTACTTGCTGATTTTCTCAGTGGATGTTTGCCACCACCTCTTGGCGCCAATCCTTTAGATTGTTGCTTAGGCTTATTTGCTAAACGAGCTTTTAACTCTTCAGGATCATCAGGCATAAAAATGCGCTCTAAGGCAGCTTCATTCAAGAAAGCCACTTCTCCACGCTGGAGATTGCCAATTTTTAATCTACCAATCGCTACACGTTGAAGCTTAATCACATCAAAACCAATTTTAAAAAACATTTGTCTGATTTGACGGTTTTTACCTTCAGTGATGATGATTTTAAACCATGCATACTGATCTCCGCCTTTAGGAATTTTTTCTACATATTTAGCAGCCACTTTACCACCAATAATGGAAACTCCACTTAAAAGTTTAGCAATGTGATGAGGTGCTGGCTGACCATCTACTTTAACCAAATAAGTTTTGGTAACTTCTTCCTTAGGATGCATAACTCTATTGGCAAAATCACCATCATTTGTGAGCAGCAATAATCCCTCAGAATCATAGTCCAAACGACCTACAGGAAATACACGGTAAGGAACTTTAGCAAGATAGTCAGAAACATTCTCTCTTCCGAGTGGATCTTCCATTGTGGTCAAAACACCTTTTGGTTTATGAAATACCACATAGATATGAGGAGCTTTTTTACGAACTGATTTTCCATCAACCAAGACATGATCTTCAGAGGGATTAATTTTTGTTCCCAGTTCATAGACTTTTTTTCCATTTACTTTAACAAGTCCATCTAAAATCAGTTGATCAGCAGCTCGACGAGAAGCCAACCCACTGTCTGCAATGTATTTATTGAGTCTTATCTGTTCATCGGATTTTGGGGGAGTGGACTTATTATTTGACATTCGTCGCCTGCGACTTTCTCTTGAGATCTCTCTTTAAATTCAAATCCATTTAATTGACCCCAATTGATTTTTTCAGAACCCAATTGAAGTTTCTGGTCTTGAACGGTTTGTACTAATGTGTGGCGTAAGTCTTTTACCAGCAGAGAAAGCAATTTGTCACTGTTGAAAAGCTGCTCGAGTGCATTTTCCGCCTCTTGTAGAACCTCTTCTCCAACATGAACCGCACGAGGGTCTTTAACTTGAAGCAGATGGATCATTTTTTCAACATTTTCAATAAGTTCGTTATAATAAGGGTCTGATTTTCGTTCTACAAAAAACTGTTCAACCCTCTTAAGGGGGTAAAAAAGCTTTGCATGTGCCGTAAATGGCTCAGAAACCATCTCATGGTACTTCTGAAAGACATATCCCCTCATCAAACTCCCCGTCATTTGCCTGTTTTGAACAGTAAACTGTGCCATCACATAGGGGGCTATTTCAAATTTTTGAAGGACCCCTGATTTTAATTCAAGTTGAGAAGTGTAATGTAAGATAAGATCTGTTCTTAAGGGCTCAAACTGACCTTTGCGCACACAAAACTTGCGATCAAAAATTCTTACGGTCAGCTCTTTATTATAAATTAAAGCAATCGCTTTTTTACCATCAGGAATAATTCTTAGCTGATCCATTTCTTGGAGTGATTTTTTTAAGTAGTTTTGAATACAACTTAAAAAATCTACTGTGTTTTCAATTTCAATAACCTGAACATCTTGAGGAAATTTGATGAATTGAATCTCAATTTGATTTTCTAAATATTTATTGGCTTGCTGGAGTATTAAGAGAACTTCTTGTCCGAGTCTTAACTTATTTTGTTCCCAATGTGGGTAATCAAGAGCGTAATTAAAAAAAAGATTAAAAATCTCTGGACCTAAGTCGGCTTCATGATCAGGAAGATTTTTAATAAAATTATATAAACTCAATCGAACAGGTGTCTTTTGAGGATCTATCGTATTTAAATATTTAAGAAACTGAAATATTTTTAACATATTAAATACGATAGGAACGATTGCTCTTTGAGTCCAGAAAAAATATGATGAAACTATCAATAAGGCCAGGGAGGACCAATTATGATACAAAAGGAATTAAACCCCCATCTTTTTTTAGAGACCCCCATTGAACGCTCACTTGAAAGACAAAAAATTTCTGAAGACACTCGCTTAATGTCTCAAGAACAACTCATTCATTTGATCAATTCTGCAAGTCCTTATACTTCCCTCAATAATGCAGTTCATGTTTTAGATATCAAATTTAATGATATGAAAACTCAACTCAATCATCTGCAAGATGAAATGAATAAATTTGTGGCTCAAGTGAATGAGTTTGCCAAAACTTCTCAAATTAAAGTCGAACGAGTGACCCATGCCATGACCAAAACAGATATTACCGTCCATAACCTTGAAACAGAAGTTCAACAAAAACATACGGTCCTTTCAAATAAAATGGCTGAAAGGAGAACTTTGGACCTTAAAATTCAAGAAATGGTTGATAGGCACAATAATATCCTCAGAACCTTTGAAGTTCGCATGAGCCAAATGCAAAAAGTTATTGCTGATAAAGAAGCCCAGCTTCTCCAATCGCAATCTGCACTCAATGAAGCTAAAATGGAAATTGCCAGATTAAAACGTATATAATTGATTTCACAAGGAGTCTGTTGATCATTTTTTAGACACCACAGAAACGTTTTCAACATTCATTCGGCCACATTGCGAACTTCGGACTCCTGGCTTAGATGTCTTCAAATTATAAAGTGTTTTTATAATTACTGGAGGCGATCTTGAAAAGTTTAATTAAAATAGGATTGTTGTTGATCACTTGCTTGGGTGCTGTGACTTCGCAAGCATATATTACGGGTAAACTGACCGCTGGAGCTATTGACTACTCTAAACGTACACATATTTTAGTAGCTGGAATGGGTAAAGAGTTAGGAGTTCAATTCCAAGCATCCGCAATTGCTAAGGGATTAAAAATCAGAGAGAACTTTCCTAATGATCAAATCTACATGGTCACTCTTAATGAGTCATTTATTGAACTCACTCTAGAAGAAAATGCTGAAATTCTTAAAAACATGGGTCTCAAAATTTTAAGCTTAGACTCAAGTAAATTAACAGAGGATAAATTATTTGATGACCTCAGCCAATTTAAACAAATTGCCTCTCTCAGTCTTTATGGTCACTCGGCAGCTCATGTCGGCATGCTCCTTCAAGGTAAATTCGATAGACTTAACTACACATCAGATAAAGTAAGAGTCCTTCAAGGCCACTTTACTCATGATGCTTATGCTCAATTCTATAGTTGTAATGCAGGTTACTTCCTAGCACCTAAAATGGCTCGAATTTGGAGAATTCCAGTTTCAGGAGCTCTCACTTCAACTGATTTCGAAAGACTGCACAATGATGGCAATTGGTATATCAACACTTCAGGTCGCTATCCAGAAGGTGGTTGGAAAACCTCTAATCCTTTATCCTACATCAAGCCAATCGACTGCAAAACTAAACTATGTATTCGCATGAGACCAGATAACTTTGCATACAATGGTTATTGGGGTGAATACACTGATGGTGGACTCTCTTTTTTCAAATTTTTCTGCCCTAAAAATACTATTGAACAATGTGGTAAAGTCATGGCCCTCTCAATGCTCAATCAAATTGCGAGTGTTAATATTAACATGAACAGCTCCGTGGAAGATTTTAAATCTGCTACAGCAGAATTTTTATGCCCCAACAATAAGGCTGGCACTTTAAGAAAAGAGTGCATGAGTGCTCTCGATGAATCTCTTAAAACAGGGAGTGAATCCTACAACCCAATGAAAAAGCAAACCCTTCAATGTGATTATAAGGGGTGCTCATTTGGGATGTCTTGTGAGGCTCCAGGCATCATTCCTTTCCCTAAAAAATGTGAAGTCATAAATTTTGTCGAAGGAACAACTTCAACTCTTGTAAAAGAGTTTAAGCTTTACCTTAAAGGATTCCAACAACTTAAAATTGATGCCAATATTCCTTTTCAACCGATCTACATAGCTCCAAGCAACAGTAAAGCAAAAGCTCCTGTTAAGAAAGTTGATGATGATAACGGAAAAGAATCATCTCACATTGACTTTGACTGGAATAACTAATCGTAACTTTTTGAATTTAATGATGGAGTTTAAAATGAAGAATCTATTGTTAGTCTTTATCTTAATGGCAGCTGTTTTGAAGACCCATGCAGAAGTGGATGCACCAAAAATTCAGCTCGTTAAAGGATGCTTAACATCTAAATACTTAAAGGTTTGTTCTGGTGATAATATTTATATGCTAGAAAAATCCACAGACAACTCTCGCGATGAAGAAGATGAAGATCTAGATGTGCGAGTAGACCGTATGAGAATTGACAGCGTTAAAAGTGTTGATAGCGTTGAAGTCAGTCGTGAACTCATCGGAAAATCAAGAACAGTTCCCTCTAGCTATATTATTGCTAAAGAAGGCTGTCTTTTTAAAACATCCTATTGCATTGGAGAAAAAGTTTTTATTCCTGGGCACATCATGTTTACTGGCGGAAAAATCGTGGGCATTTTTCTTGATGGCCGACTCTTAGTTGAACGCTTAAAATCTAAAACTGTCATGAATAGACGCGATCTCGTAAGACTTCGCAAAAGAACCCCTGATATTAAAGACGAAGATAACCGCTAATTTAAATATAATCTTATTTTTTCGAAGTTGGGCAGGCAGAGTTCCCCCCCCCCCTTTTTAGAACTTTGATCTCATAGATCAGCTCAACTTCGATCTTTCTCTTGAAGAACTTAATAGGGGTGTTTTCTTAATTGTAGAAACCGTTTTAAGAAACTTCACTAATCCTGATTCATACTCAGATCTAAAATCTTTTAAACCATTTAAATGTGCACCCTCTGGCAAACTGAGCTTCTGCCAATCTAAATTTAAATGGGGCTCAAACACCTCATCAATTTGTGCTGGCTTAATAATTGTATCCTTCCAACCACGAATAGATAGCAATCTAAATCCTTCTGGGAACTTATCTAAGTCATTATGTAATTCTTGAGTGAATTTTGGACTCAACATGAAGGTATTAAATGTCGTGTGAGCCACTCTTAAGAGCCAAAAAGCTGAAGGCTTTTCAATTTCAAAATAATTATAAATAGAATTTAAAGGCTCAGCAGTGGGTCCACCATCACAAATAAGTGCTCTGACATCAGATTGTCCACGTCGACTTATCGCTTCAATAGCCCCTGATGAGGGATTGGAGAAGGAATAAATAATCTTATGACCAGGAAGAGCGTTTAAAACTTGCTCAACTTGGTCTGCCCAAACATGTTTAAAACCAAACTTATATTCACTAGAAATAGGTAACTCACTCCACTCAGAAACCTTATTCTTTAAATCAAACACTACGGCATCATAACCAAGTTCATTTACAAGAGTGACATGCCTTTTTAAGGAAGCCTTTGTTCCATTAAAGAATGGAACAAAGACGATTGTTTCTTCGTATCGTTTTTTTTCGGACTTAAAAATCTCACCTTTATAAGGCAATCTTTTTTTCATTTTGCGTCCTTTTTTTAAAGAATAAAAATCCGTTTTTTAAGAAAGTGTTAACTTATTTAAAATTGTAGCAGGAATTTTTACTTGCTCAAGAGCTGTTTCCATGAGGGCCTGATCACAAGCTTCGACCACAGCATCAGCATCAATATCATGGAAGTGATAGATTTCATCTGGTCTTCCACATTTTGAATGCTTTCTAACTGCGAGAGAAATTTGTTTTACGCCAATAATTGAACCGATATTATCCAATAGTCCAGCTTCTCCGTCATGAACACTCACAACAGGAATACGTCGTCCAGCAACAGTGATAAGATCAGCACCTGCCAACTCACCTTGAGATAACTCAGCCGCTGTTAAATGAAGATCACCCGACACTCCCAAAGTTTGTTTGAGGTAGTGGTAACCAGTTTCATGGCCTTGAATACCAATTAATAAGTCTGGAGAGGTAATAACAATCACGTTAGCGTAAACACCTTTGCTGAGCATTGTCTCAGAAGCCTTAAGAGCCTCTGTGGCCATTGAACCCATCGCAAAAATATTTACAACATTGTCACCAGGAACATAACCAGCATAACCTCTGTAATCAACGAGGTAATAAGCCCCTTCAAGAACTTCATTTCTCATAGTTTCTAAAACTTGAGCTTCATCAACTGAAGCTAATTCAGATTCTACCAAGGCATTAGCCATTGGGAATTCACTTCTACATAATTCTGAACCTTCGCTTAAGCCAACTTTGAAACGCGCTTGTCTTCTCATGTAAGTCATTAAATCTTTTTGCTCTACCCCACGAGTCACACCACGAATGAGAACTCCAGAACGACCTACGTTGTTATTCAACATATGACGTTTCATAGAATCCATAAGAATCCAATCAAGCTCTACGCAAAAGAAGGGTTCCCAAGTGATTTGATTTGGAATTTGAAAATCTGACTTCCAACCATGTTGAGCACCTTCTGGAGAAAGTGTCACACCTGCTGGAGTTCCAACCAGAATAAAGCTCGATTTCCAATAAAGATTGTAAAAGTATTGATCCAAAGCTCTTTTGATAAAGAAATCATAAACTGTCATAAGTGGCATTAATGGAATGCCCAAAATATCACGAATTTTTCCAAAAGATCCTACGCAAGAAACAACGTTACCTTCTGCAATTTCAAATCTTAAATAACGATCTGAAACATCCTCTCCAGGAACTAAATCAGGGAGTTTATTATCTTTAACGCCAAGATCTGTTTCATAGTCACTCACAACTGGGGCACCAAAAATTTTACCATCCATTGCTGGATTTAAATTGGTACTCGTACCCACATCAGGAGCCATTGAAATAAATAATTCACCAGGAATTTTCCAGGCTCTTTCAGCTGGATTAAGAGCTTTTTGATGAGAAGCTAGTTTAGCTTCATCAAGCGGAGTGTTTGCAATACGAGTGAGTTTAGCTGTTAACTGACCCAGCATCCATTGTGTGTGCGGATAACTTGTCATTTTTGTGTTAATTTCTAAAGCTGGACCCATATCTCCATTTTTAGCAAACTGTTCTAAGAAATATTTTTGATTCGATTCTTTAATAGAATTCTGTTCTTTGATTTCTTTAAGTAATTGTTCTCCACGTTCAGCTAAAAACTTTCCTTCAGGAGTGGATGTAGCAAAACCCTCAAATAGACCATTGATTCCTTGTTTAACTCTCAATTCTTCAACTTCTTCTTCTGTAGGAAGAGAAGAGTGATTTCCTGGAGCTGCAGCACTCTTCAGGTTCCAACCTTTTAAAGTATGAGCAATGATCATTGTTGGACGGCGCTTGCTTTCTTTACTTTTTAACATCGCTTCAGCCAAACCAACAATATCATGACCACCAAGATCACGGAGTGCTTCATAGAGCTCTTCATCCGTAATTGAGGCTAAGAATTTTTTAAGCTCTGGGTGCTCTTCAGACATACCCTTTTTAAGAGCTTTCATATCCTTAACTAGGAGCAATGCTTGAAATTCATAATCCTCTAAGTCTTCTTCTAAAAATTTTCTAAAGTTTTCGCCTTCAGGTTTTTTAAAAAGTTCTTTTCTTAAATGACCATGTTTTAATTGAATCACATCCCAACCGTTAGCAAGCATCGTGCGCTCAATACGTTGGTCATCAGTTCCGTTCATGATTTTTTTATTGGTAATACGGTGACCATCAAGAGATTGACGATTGTAATCGACAATCCAAGTTAAGTTACCAAGCTCTCTCTCTGAAAAATCTGGAATAGCTTCGTACATTGAACCTTCACGAAACTCAGAATCTCCACTTAGAGACCAAAAATGAGCTTCAGGAACATTATATCCATGATCTTTTGCATATCTGTAAGCAAGCGCAAGATAACCTGCATTAACTGGTGGAATGCCCACGGTACCAGAAGGAAAGAAATTGTGATTATCACAGTCGTAAGCAGAGTGATAACTTTGAAAAACATATTCTCCGTTTTTTGAATACTTTCTCAAACCCATCATAGCTTCATTCATTTCGTCTTGAGAAAGACGATTTAAATCTGGCTTTAAAAATAAATTAAGAAGGTAATTATAAGAATGATCTACTGGAGAAGCGTGAGGTTTATTGGCAATATGATCAAATCCTGTTTTTGCAACTAAATGCAACGCACCCATAATATGCAAAGCACTCGCACAAGCAGCTGGATGTCCACCAATTTTTGGATCTCCCTTTTGCTTATCTGAGCGATGATTTGCTTGAGAAATCATTTGAGTCGCAAGGTAATGCGCTCTTAGAGCAACTTTATTTAAAAGATCTCGGTTGGAGTTTTTTTTACTCACGATAATATCTCCTCTATGTTTTAAAAAATTGAAACTACAACGAGCGATTAGACTAGCAAACCTCTTATGAGGAGCGTTACCTAAGCTTCAAGGATAAAATCCCATCGAATTCGAATCGTACCATCAGGCTCAATCATTCCTGTAGGTGGATTTGGAAATGGTGCTGCAGAGCGAAATGCTTCAGCTGCTGCTTCATCAAGATCCCGAATTCCAGAGTTTCCGATTATTTGAACCTTGATGAGCTTACCATTTTTATCGAGCACTATCAAAACTTTAGTGATTTTATCATCGGTCGAAGCTATCGTTCGCCCTTGCTGATAAAGCTGCTGCATTTTTTCTCGCACCATGGGTTCCCAATATTGAGAAAGCTGGCCGCGAATTCTGTTGTAATAGCTGTAGTACACAAACTCCCTTGTACTTAACATTGTCTCCAAACCTGGATCTAATTCTTTAATATAATCAAGTGTTTGGCTACCATCTTGAGTTTTACCCTGTGCCTTTTGAGCTTTATCTCCACTTCCTTTTTGTAATTTTTTCTGGGTTGATTTTTGAAGAGTGATCAAAGATTGAAGATCATATTTAGGGGCAAAGTCTTTAAGTTGAAGGGGACGTTTTTGGCCATTCACCATTTTCTGAGGGTTTGAGTTGCTGTTTTTATCCCCCGGTTTTGAGGCCTCAAGTTTGACTTCCTGTTTGTTTTGAAATTTTCCATGATTTTTAGCAATAGTTTGCTTTTCAACTTTTTGATTATTTTTACTTAAAAACTTGGTTCTCTCATCAATCTCATTGTTGATGGGACGCTCGTCTTGATCGACAATTTGTTTATTTTTGGAGTCATCTAAATCTTTTTGTATTTGTACTTTTTTGATTTCAGAATTCTCATCAGGATGAACGATTTCAAGCGTGATCGGCTGTTTATAGGGAGTGACTCTGGTAAGATGAGAATTCAATATTTCTAAACTTAACATTCCTATTAAGTGTAAAAAAATAGATCCTAAGATGAAATAAAAGATCTTTTTATTCAACATGAACTCTCCAACCAAGTTATTTATCGGTCTTGTTGGCAAAAAGTTAAGTTGTTTTTTAGAAGTGATATTACTACAATCTTATTTATGTTTTGCGATGTATGGGTACAAACAAATATTGGATTAAAGCGACAAGTCAATCAGGACTCTTTTCTAGTTAATAAAGACTTAGGTCTGTATATTGTTGCTGATGGAATGGGTGGTCATTCAGGTGGTGAAGTTGCCTCTGCTATGGCCGTTAATTGCATTCAAGATTATATAAAAAATAACCCTGAACTTTCGCCTAGAGAACTTCTTGATGGTGCTTACATAGATGCCAATCATCAAATTCATGACAAAGCCCAAAAAAATCCTGAACTCCATGGGATGGGCACGACCATGGTCTTGGGATTAGTGAAAGGTTCCAAATTTTACATCGGAAATGTTGGCGACTCTCGATGCTATCTATTTCAAGAAAATTCACTTTGGCAAATTACCGAAGATCACTCTTTAATGAATGAACAGCTCAGAGCGGGAATTATCAATGATGAGCAAGCTAAAAACTATGCTCATAAAAATGTGATTACCAGAAGTGTTGGCTATGAATCATCAGTAAATTGCGATATTTTAGAGAGAGAAATCCAAGATGGGGATGTTTTTTTATTTTGTTCAGATGGCCTTTCAGGCATGGTCACTGATAAAATTATAAATCAACAATTAAAAGAGTTAGCGCCAGAAAAATGGGTTGATAAACTCATTGAACTTTCCCTAGCAAGGGGCGGTTCTGATAATGTAACTGCGTTAATTCTGCATTTTTATTCAAAAAATTAGTCCTCATTAATAGTTTCTTGCATTGTGACTTGCCTATTGGCGCTAAAATAAGACTTAAATAAGATGAGGAGGATTCTTCCTCATATTTATTTGTTTTATTTAATAATTTGTATTTTGATTGAGCTGCATTTTAAACAAATGAGCTTTGTATTTTGAATTTTAGATTTCTGGAGAATGAGTGGAAAAAAAAACGATCACCTTTTTTATGATAACAAACAACTCTGGCTCTCCTCAGAGGTTTGTTGTTTCAGCTTCTTGGGTGAAGGCATTAAGTGTTATTGGAGCGGTTATTATATTAGCTTTTGCCGCTGCTGCGGTAGATTATTTCGGTTTATTAGCTCAAACAATTGAGAATAAAAGATTAAGATCCGAAAATGCCCAGCTTGTAAAACAATTTCAAGTTATCGAAGGCAAAGTCAGCGCATTAGAAAATAGCTTAGAAAAAGTAAAAACATTTTCGACAAAATTAAAATTAATCACCAACGTTGAGTCTGAAGATAGAGCTCTTAAACTTGCAATGGGAGTTAATGGAAAACAATCTGATGTTGTTGAAGAGATGGATCAACCTTTAGATGAAAGAGCTCCTGTCAGCCAATTAGCAAAACAAGATAAAGAGTTTTTTGAAAAAAAACCTCTCAGTGAGGATCGCGGAGAACTCACTGAAGAGAGCCCTCGCGATTATGCATCCCTTGTGATTAGAATCGATAAATCCGTCAAAGAAACTCAGCTTCGCGAACAAAGCGTGATTGAACTCTGGGAAACTCTTTCTGAAAGACAAAGTTTAATTAATTCGACTCCAAATATTAAACCAGCTAAAGGTTGGCTCACATCAAAGTTTGGATACAGACTTTCTCCATTTACAGGAAGACCTGCGATGCATGCAGGTCTTGACGTTGCTGCCTCTCCTGGTTCACCAGTGTATGCTCCTGCAGACGGTGTAGTATCTTTTGTTGGGTACGATGAAGGTTACGGAAAATTAATTTCTATTGATCATGGATATGGCGTAAGCACACGTTTTGGTCATAACTCTCAAATCTATGTTCAAGTTGGTCAAAGAGTGAGTCGCTGGGATGTTATCGGAGCTGTCGGAAGTACGGGAAGGTCCACAGGACCTCACTTGCATTATGAAGTGCGTATCAATGGCACAGCAGTTAACCCAGCTAACTTTATCTTAGATGAGTAATTTCTACCGACTCAATAATCCTCATTTTTGAGTCGATATTAAAACTTTCTAGCACCATTTGTTTTGCTAAAACATCAACTGATGTCACCATTGAATTCATCAGACTTTCTGGCATTATATTTTGTAAAAATCTGGCTGCATGAATAGAAAGTCTTTCTAAGAAACGCTTTTCTTCTCGATCACCCATTAATAGCCCCGGCCTAAAAATAGACAAAGAGGCAATATCTAAAGCCTTCACAGCTTCTTCTATTTCACCTTTTACTTTAATATAAAAATTTTGAGAATGAGGATTTGCTCTCATTGATGTAATCATAACAAATTTTTCTGCATTATTTTTTTTAGCGATTTGAGCAAAACTTAACACTGCCTCAAAATCAACTTTGCGAAAATTTTCTTGTGATCCAGCCACCTTAATTGTTGTCCCTAAACAACAAAAATAGTGAGTTCCAACCAAATCCTCACTCAAATTTTTAATGTCTTCTAACTGATTAATTAAAACTAAGTGAAGTTTTGGATGAATGATTTTAATTGGTTTTCGAGAAACCACGATGACAGCTTCAAACTTTTCTTCCTTTAAAAGATCAGATAAAAGATGTTTACCAACAAGTCCTGTAGATCCAATTAGAACAGCTTTCATATAATCTCCAAAGTATTAAAAAATGAAAATTAGTTTTTTAAATCAATAACAACTGATTTAGATTCTTTAACTTCAAAAGAACAATCATCAAATTTTGGTTTTCCAAATTTAGGTTTTCCTGAAACTCCATAAGGCTCTTTCGGAATACCGATAAAATTAGCGTCCATTTTTCCGTTACTATTCTCATCATGAAAAACAGAAATAGCGTACTTACCAGGTTTTAAACCTTTAAATTTATACGTGTTTGAATTTTTTAGTGCTGGAATCACGGCCTTCAAAGTAGATTCTTTTTTTGAAGTTAAAAAATCCGTTGGATCATTGGCTAATGAAATCAAGAGTTGGCCAACTTCTTTTTCTAAATTATTGATGGTTACTGAAACTTCTAATGTCTCTTCTGAGGAAAAAGCAAAATTTGTTGTAAAAAGTAATACTGAAAAAATAAAAAATTTCATGATTTGCGATCCTTATTCTATAATCGTTATTGAAGCCCATCATGACAGGATGTAAAAGACTTTCAAGATAAAAAAAGCGGGTTTTAAATTAATAAAACCCGCTTCAAAAAATATTTAGTGATTTAAATTATTTTACAGATTTAAGCTCTGTCGGAATTGGACAATTCATTTCTTCCAATGCAGCTTTTGTAGCACTCAACTCTTTCAAAGTTGAAGTGACTTTATTAATAAAATCTCCATCTTTCATAAGAGTTGCAGAAACTTTTAGATCTTTGATATCCGCAACAACTGTAGCTTGAATATGACCACAATCTGGGTTTTCAGATTCTTGAGCAAAAGATGATAAAGAAGCTGTAAGAGCTAAAATAAAGAATAGGTGTTTCATAGGGTTCCTCCGTATAAAGAGGCTAATTTCAAATTATATACCAAGCTTAAAAGCCTCCAAAAAGGCTTTAAATGGATCCAAAAATATGTGTGACAAATAGGGCTAACTACTGAGCAACAGATGGACAGGATCCCCCTGTGATCCTCCCTGGGTCCTTCTCAAGAATATAAAACGAGGCCCCTTGAGGACAGCTTCCTTTAAAAGAATCAGAAAATAACATCCACCCCGTTCTTTTTGCTAAGTAAAGAGTGATGGGAACATCCCCTCTGTAAGTGGCTATTTTATCCGTAGACTTAATTTGAAGCTCTTTAACTATTTGCTCGATTTGACGAGAAGTTTCTCCATACTTTGGATTCCATAAATAATAGGAACTCAACAAGCCATTGAGAACTATACCAAGTGCCATAAATGTTTTCCATTTGAGATTAAAATGAGACAATCCCTCAGCAAGCAAAACGACGCTTAAAGTTCCTGCAGCAAATAAATAATAATTGTGATTAATCACATGGGTCCCTTTACCCAATAACACCATGAGAATCGAAAACAACCATAAGATCCAAACAAAATAGTTTTCAAAAAGGTACTTAATCTTGTGAATTAATTTGAAGCTTTTAAAATTGAAAAATTTTTGTCGATAAATGACCACTGCTCCATAAATAAATGGAATACATCCAAAAATACTTAAATGATTTCTGATGATTTGCCAAATGACCGGTGGAATTGCTTTTGGAATTTGCACCATAAGCTCTTGAAGAGTTCTTAATTCAGTCGCGTAATATTGAATTTCTGATTGATTTATCCAGTTTTTATACCAAAAAAGATAACCAAAAAACATTAATGTAACTTGAATTCCAATGTACTGAATATATTTTTTTAACTTTAAATCTATTGGAGTTACAAAAAAAATTAAAGGAATTAAATAAGGCCTAATCATAAAACTTAAAAAACTACAAATGATTGCGACAATAAAAAAAACTAAAGCAAACTTTTCTTTAAGCTCTGACTTTAATGACCACAAATAACCCGCCATCCCCATAAAAACTAGAGCTAAAGCATCAGGGATAGGCACACTTAAATGAGTTAAATTGAGAGGAATAAAAAAATAAATAATAAACCAGAGAGACCACTCTAATTTTTTTTGCAAACGACTTTGTACTATGAGCCCCCAAAGCAAAGCTGATAGTGCAAAACAAAATAAAGAAAGACCTTTAGCAAACCCTTCATTCCAATCCATTCCTAGTTTGCAATGAGAGCTGACTAAAATCGAGAATAAAGGGAATTCTCCAATTGCTACGCCACTGGTATTTTCACGATGAGCAATTTTCGGTTTTAAAAAATCTCCATTTTCAGTGCAATAGGAGTAGGCAGCAAAGAGAGTGTCCGCTTGACGATGGCGGTGTATTCCTTCAAGAGGAAATTTCCAATTATAAAAAACAATACTTAAAAAAATGATGAGTCCACTTACAAATATAAGGGAAAATCTATTCAGTTTTGTTGTTTTATTTTTAATAAAATCAATCATTCGAAATCCATTTCATAGGGTCAAAAATAAATTTAATATCTCCAACCCTATCAAATGATACTTAACAAATTCTAGGTAGATTGAGAGACTCTGGCCAAGGAAGCACTCGACGACCTCCCACAGCGGTTCTCACTGTTACAGAAAAGCCAGTTTTTGGCAAAAACTTTCCTATTACACAAGCACTCTGACCTAATTCATGCTCTTTTAATTTACTCAAAACTTTATCTGCTTCATGAGCAGGCACCACAAGAACCATCACGCCCTCATTAGCAACTTCTAATGGATCAATCCCCAGCAATGATAATGCCGCTTTAACATCAGCTTGCACAGGAATTTTTTGCTCTTCAATTTCCACAGTTAATTGAAATTGCTCAGCAAGTTCATGCAAGACTCCACCCAAGCCTCCTCGTGTGGGATCTCTCATGTAGTTCACTTTTAAATTTTCTAGAATTAAAGGCTCAAGCATTGAATATAAAGAGTTACAATCTGACTCAAATTGAGTTTGAAATGGCAATTGTGCCCTTGCTTGTAAAATTGCTAAGCCATGTCTCCCAATAGGAGCCGATAAAATAATCACATCACCCTCTTGAGCCCCTTGAAGTTCAAAGTGATGATTTATAGGAGATCCTAACAAAGTCGAACTGATCATCAACCCAGGCTTTCCTTTTGAAGGAACCACTTTAGTGTCGGCACAAAGTAATTTAATATCATGCTCACTGAGTACTTTAGCTAAACTTTCAACAACGAGATCTAATTCACTTAAAAGCAATCCTTCTTCTAAAATAAAATTCATTGAAATAAATCGAGGTTTTCCTCCTCGAGTGACCAAATCGTTAATGACTCCAGATATTGCCAGCTTTCCAATATTTCCACCCGGAAAAATAATTGGATCCACCACATGAGCATCTGTAGTGATTAATGTGCAAAGTGGCGTGTGCGGGATATCTGCAGCATCGTTGGGAGATAAAAGCTGACTTTTTAAATGTGTGGCAAAACGTCTTTTAATAAATTCGTTCGATGTTTTGCCGCCAGTACCATGAATGGCTTGAACAACATTCATCATATAAAATCTCCTGCTAAATGATAAGCATGACAAGCTCCCTCAGAAGAAACCATGCAAGACCCCAAAGGATGAGAGGGTGTACAAGCTTTTAAAAATAAACGACAATCTTTAGGACTCTTTTGCCCCATTAAGATGGCCCCACATTGACATTGTGGATGTTCAGGAACTTCTCTGCGAGGAATTTCAAACCTTTTTTCAGCATCATAAAAAGACCATTCATCTTTTAATTTAACAGCTGAATTTGCGACTTCACCCAAACCACGCCAGTGAAAACTCTGTCGGATTTCAAAAAAATCATTGAGCAATTTTTGAGCTTCAAAATGGGTGTTGTTTTTAAGAGCGCGAGAGTACTGATTGATTACTCCATAAGTAGATTCTTTTAAGGCTTTTATAGTCTGAATCAATGAACTTAATAAATCACTGGGTTCAAAACCACTGACAACAACAGGAACCTTATACTGCTGACCAATTTGCTCAAATAAATCAATACCCGTTACTAAGCTCACATGCCCAGGACCAATGAGTGCTTGTGGTTTTTTGTCCTCGGGTAAAGTGCTCATCACAACACTCACAGCTGGAGGAGTGAGAACATGTAAACAAATCACAGACACATTTTTAAGATCTAATTTATTAGCTTGTTTAATTAATAAAGCGGTTGCGGGTGAAGTAGTTTCAAAACCCAATGCTAAAAAAACAAATTGTTTAGCAGGCTCCAATTGCGCCCACTTGATGATTTCCAAGGGACTGTAAATCATTCTCACATCAAGTCCTCGTCCCTTGGCCTGTAGTAAAGAATCATTTTTAAGAGTGGGAATTCTCATGACATCCCCATAAACTGCCAAACTCACTTCAGAATGTTTTTCCATGAGATCAATGCCGGCTTGCAAATGTGTTGCTGGCAAAACACAAACTGGACAACCCGGGCCATGAACCATTTTAATTTTTTTTGGCAATACTGACAAAATACCAGCCTGAACAAGGGAGTGTGTATGACCTCCACAAAATTCCATAATGCGAATTTCTTGGTTACCATTCATTTCTAATAATTCAGCTGTTTCTTGTTCTAACTGTTTTAACAAATCAGGCTGAAGCTTATTAATTTCTGTGGTGACTTCATGGAGAGAGCTCATAACTCACCTTCCACATGACTCGCATGATATTCCTGGAGGGTTTTTAAAACTTCTTCTGCTTCATGAAGATCCATTTTACTCAATGCAACTCCCACATGAACGATGACATAATCACCTGGAGCAGCGTCGGGAATTAAACTGAGATCTGCTTCAAATTGAAGACCTTCTTTTTCTAAAAGCCCCATATTTGATGAATCAGATGTAATAGAAATAATTTTTGCTGGAACAGCTAAACACATGAAGCAAGCCTTTCTAATTCTAGTTTTAAATCCATAAGACCTTGTCCTGTTTTTAAAGAACAATAGATAATTTGAGCCTTTTGATTGCGAGTTCTAATGTTAGATTCTAATTTTTGAGAATTGTAATCCAGAATTGGAATTAAATCGGCTTTTGTGATCACGATCACATCAGCATCATGAAACAGCACCGGGTATTTGAGAGGTTTCTCTTCACCCTCTGGAGTAGATAGAAGAGCTATTTTAATTTTTTCACCTAAATCAAACACAGCAGGGCAAACAAGATTTCCAACATTTTCAATAAAAATCCATTCAAGTTGAGAATTCCCTTCAAGATCGTTTAGCACCGTGCCCACGCGATCTGCATCAAGATGACAAGCTGAATGAGTATTAATTTGCACACTCATCAAGCCTGCTTTTTGCAATCTTTCGGCGTCAATTTCAGTCTCTTGATCACCCACAACTACTGCCAATGGATGACGATTATTAAGCTCTGGGAGAATGTGCGACAACAAGGATGTTTTTCCAGCACCAGGAGAACTCATCACGTTAAAAACAGTCCAACCTCTTTTTTTAAAGCCTTCACGATTTACGGCTGCTTGTTTTTGATTTTTTTGAAAAAGAGATTCTTCAACTTCAATCTTTCTAAAAACAGCCATTGGTTTGACTTTAAAAAGTTCATGTTGAACCTCTGAGCATCCACAGTCTTTACACATCTACGACCTCCATATTTAAAAATTCAAATTCTCTTCCAGAAGATTCCTCAATGATTAATTCACAATCTTCTAGAATTGTTTTTTTACAGGCTTCCGGAAAAGCAAACCGAAAAGAATCTAGATCGACTCCCGATAAGAGACCTATCTTAACATTAAGCTGTGAGACTTTATTTGCTTTTTCTTTGAGCGCAATATCTATCGCGCGATCGACTAAATCCATTGCGAGACTCAATTCATGCATAAAATAGTTTTCCTTATTTTGCATTTTTCAATCGAGTTCAAAGTTCTCTAAATCTCAGTTTAGTGCGTGGATTGAAACCAAAAAATTTGCCCAAGAGCAATGCTTTGATCATTAATCGCAAATGAATGAGATCGTTGAATTGGACACGAAAGATGAAATTCAAGACGCTTAAAAAATAAATCATTTTGAAAGACGCCACCTGTTGCCGCAACATTTCTCACTTTTTCTCTCGAAAGACAAGAAATTGCCAATGAAATAGCCTTTGCCATTTGATCATGAGCCAAAAAGGCCAACTGTGATTGTGAATACTTGTTTGACAGCTTCCAACGCATCAACTGCTCCAAGATTGCACCACCGTCGATCTCACGTACACCAGATTGATTCAGTGTTAAGAGATCTTCAGGAAGTTCTTCAGAATTCGTAAAGTTTTCACACTCTATATATTCTGTTGCCAGTGATTCTAAACGAATAGGTGCTTGAGCTTCATAAGAAATTTTTTTCGAGCCAAATTCTATCAAAGCTGCAGCAGAGTCAAACCAACGCCCCATAGAAGAACACAGAGGACCCGGCAACTTGAGTGACATTTCATAAAAAATATTTAAATCTTCAGGGTTTATTATTTTTTCAATATCCTGATAAGAAACACCTCTTAAAGCCAAATTAGTAACTAGTGATTTCCATGGAAAATAAATAGAAGAATCACCACCAATAATTGGAGTCGGCTTTAAACAAAAAAGAATACTCTCATCTCTCATCAAAAAAGCATCTGAACCTCTCAGCTCAAGTGCTTCATCAAATCCAGTTCCATCAAAAGTTAACACTATATCAAAAATGTTTTCTGAAAATGCCGAATAGGCATGAGCTAAATGGTGCGGAACCTTAATGTGCTTAGCTGCAGTATAAAAACCCTCTCCTACTAAAACTTGAGTCATGGATTGAGGATGAATATCCTTAAGAATAATTTCGGGTTCAATTTTTAATAAATTTAAAGTCGACTGAATTTCTGATTTTTGTTTTTCAATCGTTTTTAATTCATGCAAGTTTCCCGCATAAGGGAATTCATAAATTTGCTCTTTGTTGGCAATACTAAATGAATTTTTTAAATCAGCTCCAAGAGCTAAAATGGTTTTGTTATGATTTAACATTTGAGAACCCAGTTTATTTTCAAGCACAGGAAAAATCGAAGGAGCAAATCCTCTCGATTTTCTCAAAATAATTTGATCTTTCACAACTGAATCATCAACTGTTCTTATAATTTCTCGATTATGATTTAAGACAAATGAAATGTTTTTTCCTAGCTCAAAAGTAAGTTCTTCTAATGTTTTTGGAATAGGACATCCTTTATCGTTGGCCGAGGTGATCATGAGAACTTTACTTTTAGAAAATAACAAATAATGAAGTGGAGTTGTAGGCGCCATAACACCCACCTCACACAGATCAGGAGCTAGTTCTCGAGCTGTTTTCAGTCCCTCCAGTTTTTGACTTAAAATTGGACCTTCTGCTGAAGTCATTATTTCCCACTGTTTTTTAACTTCACTCAGTTCGATTTCTGTAATGGAAGAGCTGAATCCTTTGAGTTCTAAAAAAGTTTCAAAATCTTTAACCATAATTGCAATTGCTTGCTCGGGTCGATTTTTAAGCAATCTCATTTTTTGAATCACTTGAAGATCCAAAGCATTGGCCACTAATTGATAACCACCAAGTCCTTTAATAACACCAATCAATCCTTGGTTAAGTAAATCTGAAATTCTCTCCCAAATATTTTCTTTGATAGTTTCATCAGGCAACAGAAGTTCCAATTTGGGACCACATGTTTTGCAAGAGAGAGTTTGAGCATTAAATCTTCTCGTCTTTGGATCGTACCATTCTTTTTCGCAATCAGTACAGAGTGGGAAGTCAATATACGAAGTGTGATCTCTTTCAAAGGGTAATTCTTTAATCACTGTCCATCGCGGCCCACAGGCGGTGCAAGAGATAAATGGATACTGAAACATTCTATGTTGAGGATCTCTAAATTCACTCCAACAATCTGAGCAAGTCGCACGATCAGGAGTAATACTTAATAAAGGTTGAATATCAAACAAGCCTCTTTCTTTAAGTTTTTGAACCTGTTCTTCCAGAGATAAAATTTTCAAATCAGCGTAAACAATACTTTCAATTGGGTGCGACAAAATTTTTTTTATTTGAATGGGTTTTTTTGCCTCATGCATAATTCTCGATTTAAAAGACTCGATTTGATCAATTGATCCAGTGATTTCAGCAGTAGCACCGAGTGAATGATTGTAAATTTCTCCTTTTAAAAATAATTCTGAAGCTAAATTATACATAAAAGGACGCAGTCCAACACCTTGAACATGTCCGAAAAAGTCGATCCTAAAAGTTGATAATTGTAATAGCTGATTCATTTTGGTAATAATCATTTACTATCAATCATTCGTCAAAAAAAGTTTTATTAAATTGATCGATAATGAGCCCCCATTGAAAAAATGACTCATTTACATGACTGAATGTTCGCTCTGTTTGGAGAAAATTGAGAAGAGTGACACCAAACATATAGCTGAGATTTTAGAATTGATTAACCTGAAGGGAGTAGCTGTGAATCTATCATTAAAATTAGAACCCAGTAGAATCGATGAGCTAAAAAAAATAGCGCAGGAATTTAACTGTGATCAAGGAAGACTTCTTGATGTGATTTGGAAAGCTCAAGAAAAGAATGGATTTATCAGTCGAGAAGAAACTCTGGTTCTTGCTGAAAGCCTCAACTGCACATCAACTCATATTGATGAGGTTTTGAGTTTCTATCATTTTTTTAGACAAAAAAATTCAGGTAAATTTCAAATTTATCTCGACACTTCGATTATCTCACTTCACGCGGGAATGAATGAAATTATTAAGGAGTTCGAAACACAATTGGGAATCAAACTTGATGAAGTGACTCCTGATGGAATGTTTGGAATTTTTCCGACTTCTTGTATTGGCATGAGTGATCAATCACCTGCAGCACTTATCAATATGATTCCTTTTCCAGCACTCACTGTTGAAAAAGTAAAAATAATTATTTCTGGACTTAAAAAAGGGATCTCAGTAGTTGAGCTTTCAAAACAATTAGGTGGAGTTGAAAACAAAGCTTATCTCGAAGATTTATTTCTTCTTAAAAAAGATTTAAATTCATCAACTATGATGCAATTTCCTGGTCTCAAAAAAGCTCTCACTTTAAAACACACAGAAATTATCGAAGAGATTAAAAAAAGCGGATTACGTGGTCGTGGTGGAGCAGGTTTTCCAACTGGTAAAAAATGGGAATTCTGCAGATCCTACAATGCTCCCACTCGATATGTGGTTTGTAATGCTGATGAAGGAGAACCTGGAACATTTAAAGATCGTCTCCTTTTAACTAATTACATTCCTTTATTATTAGAAGGAATGAGTATTGCGGCACTTGCGATTGATGCCAAAGAAGCTTTCATCTATTTACGTGCAGAGTATAAATATTTATTAAATATAATTAATGATCAAATCTCACAATTCTCAGCTCAAAATAAATCTCTTGATTTAAAATTTAGAGTTCAATTAGGTGCTGGTGCTTATGTTTGTGGAGAAGAGTCTGCTCTTCTTGAATCACTTGAAGGCAAAAGAGGCGAGCCTCGCTTAAGACCTCCTTTTCCAGTTGAATGTGGATATAAAAATGCACCGACTGTTGTAAATAATGTTGAAACTTATATTTTGGCAGCCCGAATTATGAGTGACGGCGCAGAAGCTTTTGCAAAATTAGGAACTGAGCAATCAAAAGGCGTAAGACTTCTTTCGGTTTCAGGTGATATTCAAAATCCTGGCATCTACGAAATTCCTTGGGGCACAACTGTTCGCGAAGTGCTCACAAAAGTGGGTGCTAAAAATCCATCTTGGATTCAAGTGGGTGGTCCAAGTGGTGAATGCATTAGCATGGAACAAGCAGATCGAAAAATTGCATTTGAAGATCTCCCGACTGGAGGATCCTTCATGGTTTTTTCTGATAAAAGAGACCACTTTGAAATCATGAAAAACTTTATGGACTTCTTTGTTTTTGAATCTTGCGGAAACTGTGCTCCTTGCAGAGCAGGAACAGTAGTTTTAAGAGATTTGCTTGTTAAATTTCAAACTGGACATGCAAGACTTCAAGACGTTGATAAAATAAAATCTTGGTCTAATTTAATTACAAAGACTTCTCGTTGTGGATTAGGCGCAACAGCTTCCAATCCAATGACATCTGCTCATAAAGCATTTCCAACGCTCTTTTCAAGCTCCGTTAAAAAAGGTGCTAATGAATTGATTTATGATTTTGATGAGAAGACAGAAACTCAGCTTTATACAGAAGCTGCAACAAGCGTGAATTCATTAAATTAGAAATTGAGATTTAAAAAAATTTTTTGATAAAAGGTGAAATATGAACAAAGTTAAATGGACACTTAATGGAAAAGAAGTTGAGTTTCAAGAAGGCGCCAATTTAGCACAAGCAATAAAATCATTGGGCAATCCTCTTCCTACAATTTGTTGGGATCCTGGAATTGAACCTTCTCTTGGCACTTGCAGAGTTTGCTCCGTTAAAATTGATGGTCGCATTGGCACTTCTTGCACAACTGAAGTGAGAAAAGGAATGGTCGTTGAAAGCGACACTGTCGAAGTTAAAGACCTTCAAAAAGGTGTTACTGAACTTCTTTTTGTTGAGGGAAATCACTATTGCCCATCTTGTGAAAAATCAGGCGACTGCCAACTTCAAGGTGTTGGCTATGACCTTGGAATGACTCATTCTCGCTTTCCTTATAAATTTGAAACTTATGAACTTGATTACTCTGGCAACAGATTGATCCTTGAAAGAAACAGATGTGTGCATTGCAAACGCTGTACAGATTTATTTGTCGACGATAAAGGCCGTAAAGTTTTTAGTTTTCTTGGAAAAGGTGCTGAGACTCGTGTGATGATGGATCACGATTTAGAAAAAGAAATGTCTGAGCATAAAAGAACAGAGGCTGTTGAGCTTTGCCCTGTTGGTGCCATTATTTTAAAAGGACGCGGATTTCATCGCCCCATTGGCGAAAGAGACTCTGATCATAAACACTCAGAAGAAACTCACGAAGGGAGCAAAGTATGAGCGGAAAAAAAATCGTAGCCACAGCTTCTTTAGCCGGATGTTTTGGTTGTCACATGTCTATTCTTGATGTTGATTTAGAGCTTCTAGATCTCGTTCAAGTGATCCAATTTGATCGCTCCCCATTAACTGATATCAAGCGATTTTCGCAAAGAGCCCATATTGGATTAATTGAAGGAGGCGTTTGTAACGATGAAAATGTTCATGTTCTCAGAAATTTTAGAGAGAATTGTGACATCCTTATTTCACTAGGTGAATGTGCCATTATGGGCGGCTTACCTGCTATGAGAAATAGCTTTACGGTTAAAGAATGTCTTGAAGAGGCTTATTTAAATCTTCAAACAACTGTTCCAGGCCAAAAAATTATTCCTCAACATGAGGATCTTCCAAAAATTTTAAACAAAGTACATCCCCTTCATGACATCGTGAAAATTGATTACTTTTTACCTGGTTGCCCTCCTTCTGCTAAATTGATTGCAGCAGCTGTTAAAGGTCTCGTAACTGGAAACTTAGGTTCACTACCTGTGGAGTTAATTAAATATGACTAATTCATACAATCCCAATCAAAATCCTGAATTAACAGACGTTGGAAATAAAAAACGTAAAATAGTTATCGATCCTGTCACTCGCGTCGAAGGACATGGTCGCGTAACTCTTCTTCTTGATGAGCAAAATAAAATTGATGAAGCAAGATTGCATATCGTTGAGTTCCGTGGATTTGAAAAATTTATCCAGGGAAGACCCTACTGGGAAGCCCCAGTTCTTGTGCAAAGACTTTGTGGAATTTGCCCTGTGAGCCATCATTTATGTGCAGCTAAGGCGATGGATGATGTTGTTGGAATGTCACAAGACACTCTTCCTTCAACTGCTTTGTCTATGAGAAGACTCATGCACTATGGGCAAGTCCTTCAATCACATGCTCTTCACTTTTTCTATCTTGCTGCGCCAGATTTGCTTCTTGGTGTGGACTCAGATGTAAATAATAGAAACGTTGTTGGTTTAGCTGCCATGAATCCAGAGCTTGCGAAAAAAGGAATTCTTCTTCGTAAATTCGGACAAGAAATTATTTTGGCAACAGCTGGTAAAAAAATTCATGGAATTTCTGCTGTTCCAGGTGGCATTCATAAACACCTAACCCCAGAAGAAATTAAAAAATTCGAACAGGGAATAGATGTTCCATCAGTTGATACAGTTATTGAATGGTGTGAAGAGATTCTAGAAATCTACAAAAACTACCATGCTGCCAATAAAACTTGGTTAGACACTTTTGAAACACTTCCTTCAAATTACATGTCTCTTGTTGGTAAAAACGGAGAAATGGATCTTTATCATGGCAATCTCAGATGCATCACGAGTACAGGTCAAAAAATTATCGATGATATCGATTACCATAATTATCTAGATTACTACTCTGAAGAGGTTAAAGAGTGGAGCTACATGAAATTCCCATTTATTAAACAAGTGGGTCCTGAAAATGGTTGGATGAGAGTGGGTCCTTTAGCTCGTGTGAATGTTTGTGATTACATCGCAACACCTAAAGCACAAAAAGCTTTAGAAGATTTTAGATCTATTAATGGTCGCTTTGCTCATCAAACATTGAATTACCATTGGGCTCGACTCATTGAAATGCTTCATTGTGCTGAAAGCATCAAAGACACTCTTAAAGATCCTAGTTTATTAACTGGCGAAACTTTTAAAACGGGCGTTTTTAGCGGAGAAGGAATTGGTTTCTTAGAAGCTCCTCGCGGAACTTTGATCCATCATTATAAAGTTGCAGAAAGCGGTGCGATTACAAAATGTAATCTAATTGTTTCTACGACTCATAATAATACAGGTATGAATTTATCTGTTAAAAATGTCGCAAAAAGATTTATTGAAGGCCAAACGACTATTACTGAAGGCATGTTGAATCATTTAGAAGTGGCCATTAGAGCGTATGATCCCTGCTTGAGTTGTGCTACTCATGCTCTTGGAAAAATGCCTTTAAAATTAGAGATCATGAAAGGTGACCAGCTCATTGCAAGCCTTGAAAAATAAAATTCTTATTCAGGCCATTGGCAATCCATCTCGTGGAGATGATGCCCTTGGCCCTTTATTAATTGAACAAACTGAAACTTGGTGGGATTTAGAAAAGTCTCAAACACCACTGAGTCTTGAGTTTGAATGGGCCTATCAATTACAAATTGAGCAATGTGAACAATGGAGTCACTTTGATCAAATTATTGTGATTGATGCTCATTGCAATTTGGCTGCTGATAAAACATTTGAATGGACTGAATTAAAGCCTTTACCGGAACTTTCTGATATAGGCCTTATTTCATCCCATCAAGTGGGTCCTGAGGCTATCTTAACTTTAAATCATTATCATTACCCTCAGCAAAACCCCCGAGTCTTTTTATTAGGAGTCAGAGGTATTGATTTTGATCTTAAAGAAGAACTTAGCGCTGAAGCTCAAGTTTCTCTTATTTCTGCCTTAGCTTTTTTAAAAGGCTATGTAAAAAGCTTGAACAATAATGTAAAATAATCCTCCTTCAGATCACTGCTATGTGTTAATCGTTGGAGGTTTAAAAAATTATCTATAGGTTTCAAGACATGAAAATTATATCTTGGAACTTAAACGGAATTAGAGCTTGTTATAAAAAAGGTTTACTTGAATTTATTGAAAAAGAGAAACCTGATATCTTTTGTGTTCAAGAGACCAAAGCTCATATTGATCAAGTCGAAACACCCGCAAAAAAACTCACTTACAATCATTCTTTTTGGTCTTCATCCCAATTAAAAAAAGGATACTCTGGAGTTGCCACTTTTACCGATCAAGAGCTTCATATTGTCAATTTAGGAATGGGTATTCCCGATTACGATAAAGAAGGCAGAATCGTTCACTCTGTTCACAAAAACTTTGATCTTTATAATATTTATTTTCCTAACGGTGGATCAGGAGAAATTCGTCATGAATTTAAACAAAAGTTTTTGAAGGATTTAAACGAACATTTGGCTTCAGAGATTGCCAAAGGAAAAGAAATTATCGTTGTAGGAGACTACAATGTGGCTCATGAAGAACATGATGTCTATGATCCAGTTCGTCTTTCCAAAGAATCTGGATTTTTGCCAGAAGAAAGGTCTTGGTTTAAAGATTTTCTAGCACTAGGTTTTGTAGATACCTTTAGGCATTTTCACCCTCAAGACGCTAACAGATACTCTTGGTGGTCTTACAGAGAATTTGCGAGAAAAAACAATCGCGGATGGAGAATTGATTACATTTGTATTACTAAAGGCTTACTTAAAAATCTGGAATCAGCTCAGATTATGGATCAAGTTGAAGGCAGCGATCATTGTCCAGTTGTGGCTACGTTTAAATTTAACTCTTAAGAAATATTTTAGGAGATTTTGTGTTTTTATTTTTTCTTATTTATAGCGCCTTAGAAATTTCATTACTCTATAAGTTCATCTCAAATTATAGTTTCTGGGATGCTTTTGGAATCATGTTCACAACGGCAATTCTCGGTTTTTATATTTTAACAACCCAAGGAAAAGCAGCCTTTATGGATCTTCAAAAAGCCACTCAAAGAGGCGTCAATCCAGCTTCTCATGTGGTTCATAAATTGTTGATAGCTTTAGGTGGACTCTTTTTAATCATGCCTGGACTATTGGGTGACATTATCGGCACTTTACTTATTTTGCCTGGTATTAGACACATTGTTGTGTTTATTGGCGAAGTATTTTTAATCAAAAAAATTGCCAATATTTTTACAAGCAATGTTCAATCTAAAGGTTTTAAAATGCATTTTGGAAATATGGATTTTCAAAGCTTTCAATTTGGAAATATGGGTTCTTCAAAAAATTCTGAAACAGATTTTAGAGATGTCACTCCTGAAAATTTAAATTCGCAAAACCCGCAAATCCTTGATGTAAAGCCCACTAAGATCACCCACGAAGAATAAAATCATTTTTTTCACTCACAACTCGACCAATGTCAGTTATTAAGATTTTCCATAACAATCCGATAGTTCGATTGTTAGGGAGGATCTTAATAGATGACAGCAAAATCATTTCTTACAAAAATATCTACAGATGAAAATTTTTATCCTAAGTTTGACTCCATTGATGGATCTCATCCTTATCAAGATGTGGTTCCAAAAGGCTTTGTAAGTTATAAAGTCAGAGAGCTCGGATACGGAAACATCGCTTACTTCAACTACATCCTCGCAAAAGAAATGGGATTAATTCCTGAAGATCATCCCCACACGATGAATGCAGACTTAAGAGCTAAACTGATAGAGACTTTTTCGATTCAAATCATTAATGAGTACGATGAACTTTCAAAAAAGAGAATTCCTGAAAATGCTATTAAACACAATAAATACATGGCCACTCGATATTTGCAACTTCAACACACCAACAAACAAGGTAAAACTTCAGGTGATGGCAGAAGTATTTGGAACGGCTGTTTACAGTATAAAAATAAAGTTTGGGATATTAGCTCTCGCGGAACAGGCGTGACTTGTTTAGCACCTGGTGCCGTTGAAGCCAGCAAACCACTTAAAACTGGAGCTGGTGAATTTGGCTACGGAAATGGACAAGCTGAAATTGACGAACTCTATAGTTCTGCAATTATGGCAGAAATTATGCATCTCCAAGGTTTTAGCACTGAACGCGTTTTGTGCGTGATCGATATTGGAAGAGGTTATGGAATTGGCGTCAGAGCGGCTCCAAATTTATTTCGACCAGCACATTTATTTATGTTTTTAAAACAAGATCGCCTTAAAGAACTCACTGACGTTGTTGATTTTATTATCGAACGACAAGTTCAAAATAAAGAATGGAATATTAATCTGGAGGCTCCTAAAAAGCAGCAATATGATGAAATGCTCCACCTAATTGCTTCTTCGTTTTCACAATTTTCAGCTAAACTTGAGAGAGATTATATTTTTGCATGGCTTGATTGGGATGGCGACAATGTTCTTATGAATGCGGGTATAATAGATTACGGAAGTATACGTCAATTTGGTCTACGACATGATGAGTACCGCTATGATGACGTTGAGAGATTTTCTACAACTCTCAAAGAACAAAAACAAAAAGCCCGTTTACTAGTGCAAGTATTTGCACAAATGGTCGATTATTTAAAAACTGGCACTAAAAAACCTCTTCAAAATTTTTATAAACATCCCGCTCTTAAACAATTTAAAACTGAATTTAATTTTGAGAAAAAAAACAGACTGCTCTATCAAATGGGCTTCAATCAAGAGCAAAGACAAAATCTTTTAACTCAAAAGCCACAATTGGTTCAAGAATTTGAAACAAGTTTTCAATACTTTGAAAAAGTTAAAGTTCAAAGTTCCCCTCACAAAGTTCCAGATGGAGTGAATCACTCACCTCTTTTTAACATGAGATCCGTTTTAAAAAGTTATTCCCATCTACTTGCCAAAAATCCAACGGGTTTAAATTTAGAACCTTTTTCTTTTGAATATTTTGTCAAAAATGGAGTTTCACAATTTGCTAAAACTAAAGATTTTGCATTTGCTGATTCGCAAAACTCTCAAATAGAAAAATTTAACTCTCTTTATTTAGAAATTATGAGATTTGCGCTGGGCTCTAAAAAGAATTCGCTTCAAATTAAAAATATGGCGGCCCAATCTGGATTGCTTAACTCTGAAAAGAGAATTACAGGCAACGCCCTCATTCAAATCGTGGATGAACTCATGACTCAGCTTAAAAAGGGTCCTCTTAAAAAAGGACTGACTGCTGAAGAAATGCAAGGCTGTATCGACAAAATCATTTTACAGTATCTAGAAATACCTGAAGTTAAAAAAAGTCGGTTTTTTAAACAAGATCTTCATAAACCCACGGTACGCTCAGATATTTTTAGTCGGATTTTAAAATTGGTGGCCGATCACCACCAAGATATTTAATAAAAAATCCTCGATTAAAATCGAGGATTCCATTTAGCTACTAATAAGCCTTCATCGGTAGGAACTAAAAATCCATCCCAGTTAGGATCTTGAAGAATTCTTTCATTAAAACTTCTCATCACTTTAATTTGTTTTTCGCTAAATGGAGTGTTTTCAGTTTTACCATTCCACACAGCCCCACTTAAAAAAACATTATCAGCAACTAACAGAGCTCCCGGAGATAGATTTTTTTCAGACCAATCTAAATAATCACCGTAAGCAGCTTTATTTCCATCAATAAAAACACCATCAAAGGGTCCTTTATTTTCTAACTTAACTAATTCCTGTCTTGCGTCACCCTCGATGAGATTTATTTCACAATGGGTTAACCCATTTTTTTGAGCTCGTTGAAAGACTTCTTGAGCAGCCAGATGATGCTGAGGATCTTTTTCAAGACTCCACAAGGACCCTCCATCAGCTAATGCTGCCGCAATCCAAAGGCCTGAGGCGCCTGTAAGAGTTCCTATTTCTACAAATTTTTTACAATGAAATAACTTTACAAATGAATAAAGCAGATGCCCCTCATGGTCATTGAGGCTAATTCCGGTTTTATTAAAAAGGTCAGATTTCTCTCTAGCAAGTTTGAGCGCCTCTAAAATGACTTGGGGACTTTTGGATTCGTAAATTTTGCCAATATATTCAGATTTAGGAATTTCAAGGGGGGTTAGAGTTCTCACGCTCAGCGCCTTTCTAGATTTTTATTTGTGGGCCACAATAGCCCCCATTTTCACTTGATGACAAGAGAAACGCCGAGTATACCATTATTTCTTTAAGGAGAACATTAGCCGTGAGTCATACCTTACTCGAAGTTAAAAATTTAAAAACAGGTTTCAAAACCGATGACGGCTCTTTTTTAGCCGTTGATGATGTAAGCTTCAAAGTTGAAAAAGGAAGAACCTTAGGAATCGTAGGAGAATCAGGATGCGGTAAATCCGTAACCTCTCTTTCAATCATGGGTTTAATTCCTAACCCTCCAGGTAAAATTCAAGGTGGAGAGATTCTATACGAAGGTAAAGATCTTTTAAAATTCCCTGAAAGTGAAATGAGAAAAATCAGAGGCAACGAAATTGCCATGATTTTTCAAGAACCAATGACTTCATTAAATCCTGTATTTACATGCGGTCGTCAAATTGCAGAAGTTATTGAACTTCACCAAAAAGATCTGACTCCCCAACAAGTAAAAGAAAAATCTATTGAGATGCTTAAACTTGTTGGCATTCCATCACCTGAAAAAAGATACGATGAGTACCCTCATCAACTTTCTGGTGGGATGAGACAACGGGTGATGATAGCTATGGCTATTAGTTGCAATCCAAAATTATTAATTGCAGATGAACCCACAACAGCACTTGATGTAACTATTCAAGCTCAAATTTTAGATCTTATGCGCAAACTCCAAAAAGAATTTGATGCTGGAATGATTTTAATCACTCATGATTTGGGTGTAGTTGCAGAAATGTGTAACGATGTTATCATTATGTATGCTGGTAAAGTTGTTGAATACGGAACTGTTGAAGATATTTTCTATCGTCCACAACATCCTTACACTCGCGGATTATTAGATTCGATTCCTCATTTTGAAACTGGTAAAAAATTAACGACTTTAAAAACGATTCCGGGCTTAGTTCCAAGTCTTTATAATTTACCTAAAGGTTGCCGTTTTCAAGAACGTTGCAATCGCGCAAAACCAGAGTGTTCACAAAGTTATCCTGAATTTAAAAGCATCAATTCAACACAAACTGTTGCTTGTTTTCATCCGCTTTCTGAAAATCTTAATTCTGACGTAGGTGCCAAGTTATGAGCCAAACAATTTTAAAGGTTGAAAATCTCGTTAAGTCATTTCCTATTTATGGTGGACTTTTCAATAATGAAGTTGCCAGCGTTAAAGCCATCCAAGGCGTTTCTCTTGATATTAAAAAAGGTGAAACTCTTGGGTTGGTGGGAGAATCGGGTTGTGGAAAATCCACTCTCGGCAGATGCATCATTCGTTTAATTGAACCCACTTCTGGCAATATCATTTTTAATGGTAAAGACATCACTCATATTGGTGGCAGCGAATTAAGAGATTTGAGAAGAAAACTTCAAATTATTTTTCAAGATCCATACGCAAGTTTAAATCCCCGCATGACTATCGGCTCTATTATTGAAGAACCTCTTATCATTCATAATCTTTTTGAATCTAAAAAAGATCGCATGGATCGCATTAAAGAACTTGCTGAACTTGTGGGTCTTCGCCCTGAAACACTCAATCGTTATCCGCATGAGTTCTCTGGTGGACAAAGACAACGTGTGGGTATTGCAAGAGCTCTTGCTGTGGATCCAGAACTCATCATTTGCGATGAACCAGTTTCTGCACTCGATGTCTCTATCCAAGCTCAAGTCATTAATTTATTAATGGAGCTTCAACAAAAATTGGGTCTCACTTATTTGTTTATTGCTCATGATCTTAAAGTTGTAGAGCATGTTTCTAATAATGTTGCTGTTATGTACTTGGGTAAAATTGTAGAAAAAGCAGAAGCTGAAGAACTCTATAAAAATCCAAAGCATCCTTATACAAAAGCATTGCTTTCAGCAATTCCAGTTCCTGATCCAAAAGCTAAAGAAGAGAGAATTATTCTAGTTGGAGACGTTCCAAGTCCAATGAATCCTCCTTCAGGTTGCAACTTTCATCCTCGTTGTCCCATCGCAACTGATGAGTGCAAAGTTCAAGTTCCAGCTTTGGTTCACCAATCTGAAACTCATATTGCTGCTTGCCTTAAGGCCTCTAAATAGAGGGGCCTGATCCTTATTTTCTAGTATTGACTGTTTAACTCATAAAATCTTACGCTTAGTAATAAACTTATAGGGAAGTAGGATTTTATGAGTCACGAAGTTTTCATGAAAAGAGCCATTGAGCTCTCCCAAAAAAATATGATGAGTGGTGCAGGTGGTCCTTTTGGTGCTGTGATCGTAAAAAACGGTCAAATCATTGGTGAGGGCTGGAACAAAGTGACTTCTAAAAATGATCCAACAGCTCATGCAGAAGTTGAAGCCATTCGTGAAGCTTGCAAAAATATCAATAATTTTGATTTATCCGGTTGCGAAATCTACACCAGTTGCGAACCTTGCCCAATGTGCTTATCAGCCATTTATTGGGCGAGATTAGATCAAATTTTTTATGCTAATAACAGAAAAGACGCCGCTCAAATTTTATTTGATGATGATTTTATTTACGATGAAATTCCTAAAAAAATTGTAGATCGCAAAATTCCCATGAAGCCCCTTCTACGCGAAGAGGCTTTAAAAGTTTTTAAACTCTGGGAACAAAAACAAGACAAAATAAAATACTAAATTTTATTAAGTCCGTCAGTTAAATCTGAAATTAAATCATCAATATGTTCAAGGCCCACACTGAGTCTAATCAAAAGCGGACTGATTCCTGAAGACTCTTGTTGATCTTTTGGATACACAGAGTGGGTCATATATCCAGGCACCTCAATAAGTGTTTTATTAAGCCCTAAACTTACGGCTAAAGTAATGCTGTAAGAGTTTTTAGCAATCTCATCCACAAAACGAGCACAAGTATCCATGTTGCCCTTGAGAATGAATCCAATCATTGTTCCAGGAGCAAATTGTCCTTCTGGAGAAACCAGATATTTAGTCGCTAACTTATGTTGAGGAAATGATTTTAATCCTGGATATAAAACAGTTTTAACTTTTTTATGTTTCTCTAAGAAGTTTGCAATCTGTTGAGCATTTTTTTGCTGCTGTTCAAATCTTAAAGATTGAGAAGACAAACCATAAACTAGAATATGCCATGCAGACATCGCCGTGATGATGGCACCAAAATCTTTTCTTGCTATCTTGAGAGTGGATTCATATTTTTTAGAGGTCATCACTGCACCTCCCATATCTGTTCCAAAACCAGAAATGTTTTTTGTCAAACTTTGTAAGCTAAAATCCACACCCCACTCAAGAGGTCTTAGCCCCCACGGAGTTGCAAATGTATTATCCACTAAAAAGAGAATTTTATTTTCTTCTTTACGATTAAGATTTTCTTTAGCAATGGCTTTGACGATTTTTTCTAAATCAATAATTTCTAAGTTAGGATTACAAACCGATTCGCAATAAATAATTCTCACAGCAGGATCTTTAAACATTTTTGCTAAGTTATCTTCATTTAAATTACAAAAAGTGGTTTCAACTCCAAAACGAGGCAACCAATTTGTTAAAAGACTAAAGGTACATCCATACAAAGTTTTATGAGCAATCACTTTTTGTCCAGATTTTACCATGGCTAAAATAGTTGTCGAAATAGCTCCCATTCCACTTCCGAATGAAACGGCACATTCAGCAGATTCCATATCTGCTAATTGATCTTCTAACATCATAGTAGTGGGTTCATCTAAACGATCATAAATTAAAATAGGTAAATTTTGTGGGTTATCTTTACTGGGCGCGCTGGCAAATTGAGAAAACCCTTGAGCTCCTCTTTTTAAACTTTCAAGCCTAAAAGTGGTTGAAGCTGTTATAGGTGGAATAATGTGATGGTTGTAGTCCCATGCGACTGAATGAGTTTGACCATGAATGGCTCTCGTTCTTTTAGATGAAGATTTCAGTGATTTCTTAGTTCCTTGAGTAACACCTGATGATTTTGATATTTTTTTGCCCATCAATTCCCCCTCACAAGCAATTGTTTGAGATCACACCATGAAATGCTGACTGAAATCAATCCTCGCCTCACCGACCCAAAAAAAAACCCGATTTACATAATAAACCGGGTTTTTTGGATTTAACTTTTAAGATCTTAAATTTTAGTAACTACTAAAACGCAGAGTCATTCTTTTTAGAGAAACGAGATGAAGAAGGTCTTTCATCACGGCCTCTTCTTGATGAACCACGGAAACCGCGATCTTCACGAGGTTTTCCTTCGCCAAATCCTTCGCCGCTACGAGTTCTTTCACCACCGAAGTGACTTTCAGGAAAACCCTCTTCGCTTCTTCTTTCGCGACGACCAGCAAATGGAGCGCGAGAATCTGATTTTTCGTCTCTAAAAGATTTTCTGAATGGTTTTTCAGATCTTTCTCCACGATCAGCCTCAAATGGACGGCTTCTTTCGAAACGATCTCTAAATCTCTCACCACCACGGTCACTGGCAAAACGGTCTCCACCGTCTCTTTCGCCACCACGGTCAAATCTTTCAGATCTAGGACCTCTGTCTCTATCTCCAAATCTTCCACCAGATCTTTCGCCATCAAAGCGGCCACCACGGCTTCCGCCTCTTCCGCCAAATGATCTATCTCTACGACCGCCACCAGATCTGTCTGAACGATCTCTATCGAAATCATCATTTGATTGGCTAGCAAGTCTTGTTGGCTTATCTTTTTCGTTAAAAAGATCCGGCATCATCATAGCTAAAAATCTTGCAGCTACTTCTTCTGTCGTCATATTTGATACAACGTTTTTCCAATCTTCACCCATAACTTCTTGAGCACGATTAAAATTAGGTTGTTCAGAGAAGCTTGGTAAGATTTTAGCAACTTTTTTAAGTCCTAAATCTTTACGAGTTGGGATTTTACCCTCTGTCATTCTAGATTTAGTCAGATTTTCGATTTGGAATAATAATCTGCGATGACTTGCAGTCACGAGATTCATCGCAATACCCGTTTTACCACTACGAGCCGTTCTACCAATACGGTGAACATAGTTGTCTAATTCTCTTGGAAGTGAGTAATTGATCACATGAGTAATATCTTTCACATCAAGACCACGAGCTGCAACGTCTGTACAAATTAAAATTTGCACCTTGCGATCTCTAAATGCTTGCATAGTGCGCTCACGAGATTTTTGATCTTTATCTCCGTGAAGATTATCAACTCTATAACCTCTCTCGATAAGATAAGTGCTTAATTCAGTCACTAATTGTTTAGTTTGGCAAAACACAAGACCGTAAAACTCTTCTGCGGACTCAATAAGCTTGCAAAGAATTTCAGGTTTATCTGATTCTTTAACAGTATAATATAATTGTTCGATTGTTGAAGAGAGCATTTCTTTACGATTGATTTGCACTTGCTTTGGATCACGAAGGTAACTGCTCACAACTTTGCTGATTGTTTTATCCATAGTTGCAGAGAAGAACCAAGTGTTACAAGTTTCTTTAGGAACAGAACCTAAGATCGTTTCAAGATCATCTTTAAAGCCCATAGAAATCATTTCATCAGCTTCATCAAGAATAAGAGCTGTAATGCCTTCTAAATTTAAACGACCTCTCTCTAAATGGTCGATCACTCTTCCTGGAGTTCCAACAACAACTTGAGGGCCTCTCTTCAGTCCTCTAATTTGTTCATCGTAACTTGCGCCACCATAGATAGCGAGAGTGTTAATACCTTTATATTTTCCTAATAGTTCGATTTGACCAGCTACTTGCATTGCAAGCTCACGTGTTGGACAAAGAATTAAAGACTGAACAGCCTTTAATGAAGGATCTAATTTTTCGATTAATGGAATTCCGAAGGCAGCTGTTTTACCTGTTCCGGTAGCAGCTAATCCTAAGAAATCTGTGGATTCACCAAGAAGCATTGGAAGCGCTTGAACTTGGATGGGAGTTGGAGCGGTAAAACCCATTTCTTCAATGGCTTTTAAAACTTCTGAACTTAAATTGAACTCTGAAAATGACGTCACGGGACTCTCTTTTGTTTGGGTTAAAAAGGTGTATTCTTCATACTCATCACAGCCTGACTGAAACCTTTTTTCCATACAGTCCACTGTGGATTTTGCTATTTAATTTTTGATTCACAACAAGTGCTTCAAACACCCATTGAGAAATTGTTAAACCCAGCATTGTGAAAAAAATTCACAAAACTGAATTTGCAGACAACATTTACCATTGTTTAAAAAAATTTTCTGGAATTATCTTAAAATCAGAGAAATTTTTACAAAAAACACTTATTATTCATTAAAAAGTGACTATTAACGGCATTCCTATCACGTTATTTAGGTAACGTCCCCTTAAAATAAGGGTGTTAAATGGCGGAGAGGGCGGGATTTGAACCCGCGGTAGACCTTTTGAGTCTACGAGCGTTTAGCAAACGCTTGGTTTCAGCCACTCACCCACCTCTCCGTGTGGTATCTACTAACATCGGCTAAACAGGAGTTACACTGCCATAGGCTGAGACAATTATCAAGTTGAATAGTGCTCAGGAAACAAAGCTCTTTCAACTGTCTCTATTACTATGTGCAATAATTTAATATGTAGCTCTTGAATTCGGTCTGCAGTTTTACCAGGAACAACAATTGAAAAATCTGCAATGTCCTTAATTTTTCCACCATCTTTTCCTAATAGTGCCACCGTTTTCATTCCTTTATTTTTGGCAGCTTCTAGAGCTAAAATCACATTTTTTGAGTTTCCGCTCGTAGAAATTCCAATCAGCACATCACCCTTTCTACCAAGGCCTTCTACTTGTCTTGAAAAGACAAATTCAAAGCCATAATCGTTAGAAACACAGGTTGTATGACTCGGATCACCTAATGCTAGGGCTCCCAAAGGACGACGGTCTTTTCTGTAGCGTCCCGTCATTTCTTCAGCAAAATGCATTGCATCGCAGTGAGAACCGCCATTACCGCAGCTAAATACGGTTGCTTGGTTTTTATAAGCTTGAATGAGAATTTCAGAGAATTCCTGACATTTTGAAAGATTTTGAGGATGACTTACAAACTCCGTAAGGGCTGCCTGAGCGTCTGTAAAACAATTTTTCCAAACTTGTTGAATATCCATTAAATCTTCCTTTCGATGCGTCCCGATTAAGAATTACTGAGATATATCTCATAATTCAGTCATTTCAAATGATCCTTAAAAGACTCTCTAAACACAAAATCTAATGTAAATTTCATTTCAGATCAACTTCAAGGCCGAAACAACTTGCATTTTAAAAAGTTTCAGCCTAATAAATGCCTACCAATTTTTTGGTTAGTGCGGTCGTAGCTCAGTTGGATAGAGTACATGACTACGAATCATGTGGTCGCAGGTTCGACTCCTGCCGTCCGCACCATTTCTTTCTTTTCCTGACTTGTGTCTTCTCAAGTCCTAAGCTTTAATAAATAAGTATCTTGTCTATATATTAAAAAATTTAAACTCATTGAATCATATGGATGTGTGGCATGGGAAAATGGTTTTTTTTAAAAGTCTTCTCGCTAGTTGTTTCCTTTTGTTGCGTTGTTTACACCGCACAATATTTAAAAACTAAAGGTTTTACCGGCATTCTCCCAGAAACCACCAATGAATTTAAATTTGCAGAAAGCCATCTTGGGTTACGTTGGTGCCCCGAGGGCGTGACTGAAATTTTAATGGATTCTAAGTTAGGGCCTATAAAATATTCATTAGAAACCGCTCGAAGATGGGTGAAGGACACTTGCCGAGTTCCAATACAGAGTTTTAATTCCAAAGATATTAATAAGAAAAATTTTCACACAGTTTTGACAGCTCGCAACGGTAATGGAAAAGAAGAGACCTTAGAGGCTGAAGAGAGTGGAACTGTTTTTCGACATAGAGGACTTTTGTTTTTTTCAAAAGAACTTTCACATTTAATAAGTCAAAAACCTGTTGTTCAACTAGAAAAATAATCAGACCAAAAGAACCTTGCTTGACAAAAAGGTTTAACTTTATGTAACTTGTTTTCTCGACGTTCAGGAGTAGCTCAGTCGGTAGAGCAAGCGGCTGTTAACCGCTTGGTCGGGGGTTCGAGTCCCTCCTCCTGAGCCATTTTATAGAATTCATAAGCTTTGGTTACCCCAAAGCTTTTTTTTTGCCTTAAATTAATTTATTGAGCGCAGTCTGCTTTTTTCTCAGTAGGAATCGATACCATATTATCATATTTCCACATATAACCCGAAAAAGCATCAACACCTATTCCAATGATTCCGCCTAAAAGAATATTCGCCCAAAAAGATGGAGTAATTGATGCGTGTACTTTTGTAGTTGAAGGGTAATAGCACTTATCAATAGTTTTGATTTCTAATGGCTTAAATGTTGATGGATTTTCAACAATATTGGCTGGTAATTTTGTAAAATAACTTCCAGCAGACCCAGTCACTTCAACATTTACACCTTCAATACCTGTTGAGCTTCGAGCAATAAGCGTTTGGGAGCCATTGTTAAAAATTGTAGCACATCCAATCATAAAAATTGAAATTGAAATTGAAATCATAACTACTAGGGTATTTTTAACATTTCTCATCGCAAGCTCCTTCTAAGCATTATTTATTCAATTAACTTCATTTATAAAAATTTAAATTGAGACTAACATGTTGATTTTCCACCGCCTAGATTGAGTTCATTGGAACAAGACTAAAGTGGGGTTTCTAAGAGGACTCAATTGAATCAATTTATTTCACTATTTGTGATAAGTTTTTTAGCTCTAATATAAAATAAAAATTTATTAAATCATTGAGGCATCAAGCATGTTAAAGATATCTAGAAGAGACCTTTTATCTTTATCCAAAATCGGCCTCACCGCAATGATAGGATGGTCTGTTTTGCAAAATCTATTTTCAAAAAATAAAAATTCTTCTTCTCAAAAACAACCCGTTTTATTTTTGGGCCATGGCTCTCCCTTGAATGCCATTGAGAACAATCCCTTTACGCAAAAACTCAACAGTCTCGGTCAAGAACTAGAGATACCTAAAGCCATTCTCTGCATTTCAGCTCATTGGCTGACTAAAGGAACTTATATTACGAGCGCTGCAAATCCTAAAATGATTTATGATATGTATGGTTTTCCAGAGCCACTTTACCAATTAAAATATCCAGCTCCTGGAAACCCTCAACTTGCAGAGCAAATTTGCAATCAAATTAAATATACAGATATCAAGCTCGATCAAGGGGATTGGGGATTGGATCATGGAACATGGTCAGTGTTAGTTCATCTTTACCCACAAGCACAGATTCCAGTTTTGCAAATGAGTATAGATAGAGATAAACCACCAGAGTTTCATTATGAACTTGGCAAAGCACTTCAAATTTTGCGAGATCAAGGTGTGATGATTATTGGCAGTGGAAATGTGGTTCATAATTTGCGAAAAATTGATTTCCAAAGTAAAAACTCTGGATACCCTTGGGCAAAGGAATTTGACCTTTGGATCAAAGAAAATCTCACTAAAACGACTTTTGAAAAAATGGTGAAAGAATTTTATAATACTGAGGCCGGAAAGCTCAGCATTCCTACCACTGAACATTACTACCCGTTACTTTATGTTTTAGGTGCCGCTCAAAACACTGACATTCTAAAAATGGAATACGAAGGACTTGAATATGGCTCTCTCTCTATGAGAAGCTTCAGTTTGAGGTCTCAATCTTAAAAGATCCTATTAAGAAAGAAGAATACAACAGTGGCTTCATTCAAAAATAAACTCAAATGGCTTCTTTACAGTGCTCTCGGAGGAGCTCTAAGTGGTTGCGCCTCCAGTTTATTTTTATATCTCTTAAATAAAGCCACTTCTTTTAGATCCACTCATCATCATTTGATTTTCTTTTTACCTCTTGCTGGCTTCTTGATTGGCTGGGCTTATCACCAATACGGCAAGGGACTTGAATCAGGTAATAACCTTGTGATTGATGAAATCCACGACCCTAAAAAAACACTCCCTTTTAAAATGGCGCCTTTAATTCTTGTCAGCACAGTCCTCACTCATTTGTTTGGAGGCTCTGCCGGAAGAGAAGGAACCGTTGTGCAAATGGGTGCGAGCATTTCAGATCAAATTTCTCAATTTTATAAAGCCAATCCTGAAAACAGAAAAAGACTGTTAGCTGCTGGAGCAGGTGCGGGTTTTGGATCGGCTCTCGGAACTCCATTTGCCGGAGTTATTTTTGGGATGGAAATGATTTATGCATCAACCCTTCCAAAATTTTCGCAAGCCTTTGCTTGGTTAGAGTGCTTAGTCGCTTCCTTTTCAGCTTATTTTATCACTCAGTTGCTCAAGACTTCTCATACTCTTTATCCGACGGTAGAAATCCCTCATTTTGATTTTAAAATTATTTTATTTTTAGCATTAGCAGGTTTACTTTTTGGAAGAGTTGCTAGATTTTTTTCTTTAATCACTCATTTTATTTCAAACCAAAGCACCAAATGGATCAAATACAATCCCCTAAAACCTTTAATAGGAGGAACTCTTCTTGTTTTACTTTACTGGCTAGAAGGCTCTTATCGTTATGAAGGTTTAGGATTACACATTATCCAAGAAGCCTTTATTCTCCCAGCTTATATCAGAGATGTGGCTTTTAAAATTCTCTTTACAGCCATCACTCTTGGATTTGGTTTTAAAGGCGGAGAGTTTGTTCCTTTAGTCTTTATAGGAACTCTCCTCGGCAGTTTTTTAGCTTTGCATTTTCATTTACCAGTTTCTTTTTTAGCAGGTTTAGGTTTTGCAGCCGTCTTTGGTGGCGCAGCCAAGACTCCCCTTGCTTGCACAGTTATGGCTATGGAATTATTTGGTACAGGAATCGGACCCGCGGCCCTTTTTGTTTGTATGATCAGTAGCTTTTGCTCTGGCAAGCTAGGCATCTACAAATCTCAAAAATAATTGTATAACATTTTGTTAACTCCAAATATGATCTTCTTTAAATAATGTTTTTGTGAGATATCTTTTTTTGAATTAATGGGGTTTAAAATTTTATGATGAATTTTTCAAAAATAAGTTTCATTCTGTTTTTTATTATAAATACTTCTTTGGCCGTTGCGAGCGTAATTCCTGGTGACTGCGCACATGATTCTAAAACTTTAAAATGTGTTGATTACATTAGAAATTACGATGCCGATACCATCACTGTCTCCATTAAAAACATTCATCCGTTATTGGGAGAAAAAGTTGGAGTCAGAGTTCGCGGTCTTGATGCTCCTGAAATTAAAGGCAAGCTTCCTTGTGAAAAAGAAGTGGCAAGGATTGCCAAAAACCTTATTGAAAATCTTCTCTCTAGAGCCAAAAGAATTGATTTAGAAAACGTGGATCGCGATAAATATTTTCGCATTCTTGCCGATGTCAAAGTGGATTCTGTAGATCTTAAATCACTTCTTTTAAAAAATAATTTAGCCTATGCCTATGAGGGTGGAACAAAAGAAAAAATTAACTGGTGCAAACGCTACCCTTCCGCTGTAAATAAATAAACCTATGAATGTAAAAACAGCTCCTAACTTTTTTAATCTTGATCCTGGCTTGGTCCTTAATGTGACTGAGCAAGCCGGATTCATTCCTACTGGAGAATTTTTACAACTTAACTCTTATGAAAACCGCGTTTTTGATATTTCCTTAGAGTTTGACGATCCTAAATTGGCTCGCGAAAGCCATATTATTAGTAAATTCTACAGACCGGGTCGCTGGTCAGTTCAAACTATTTTAGAGGAACATGATTTTTTGCGGGATTTAAGTCATGAAGGAATTCCCGCAGTAGCCCCCCTTAAACAAAAAAACCAATCAACTTTGAATCAAATTGAAGGGATCTCTTTTGCATTTTTTCCAAAAGTTTTAGGAAGAATGCCTCAAGAGTTTCAAAAAAATGATCTTCTTCAAATGGGGAGACTTTTAGCTCAAGTTCATAATATGGGAGCTCGCAAAAAAGCTCCTCATCGAATGGCTCTCGGGAACTCGAAATTTTGCTTAGAAGCGCTTCAATTACTTGAGGATTGGGTGGCTCCTGAAATTGCCAACAGATACTTTGAAGCTGCTGAAAATATTATTGATTTTCTTGAGGCTCATTTAGACCAAAGAGAGTTTATTCGAATTCACGGAGACTGTCATAAAGGCAATCTTCTTCATAATGGATCTTCATATTTTTTGGTCGATTTTGATGATTTTTGCAACGGACCTGTGGTGCAAGATTTTTGGATGCTTTTAAGTGGAGATGAATCCTCTCTTCAAGAAGAAAGGGATTTTTTACTCGAGGGATATGAAGAATTGCGTCCATTTCCTATTCATCAATGGAGTTTAATTCCTGCTTTAAGGGGCTTAAGGATTATTTCCTACGCTGCTTGGATTGCCAAAAGATGGGATGACCCTTCTTTTCCACGGCTTTTTCCAGAATATAATACTTACCGCTATTGGGCTGAAGAAACCGAGTCCCTAGAACGCATTGCCTGGAGCCTCTAACGCAATGTGCATTTTTTATGGATTAAGAGGTGCAATTCAATCTTAATTACGATAATCACAGTATTGGTCGGGTCCCACACAATAGCGTTTTTGACGAATCCCGCTAGGTCCGGAAGGAAGCAACGGCACTCAGAAAACTATGTGCTGTGGGGGTGCCCGGCCACTTTTCTAAAAACTGAAGACTCTAATTTGAAGCATATACCTCAGACCTAAAGTGAAAAGGAGAGTGCCCCATTGTCGTATCAGGTCATTGCGCGTAAATGGCGCCCTCAAGCATTTGATCAAATTGTTGGACAAGATCATATCACACAAACGCTCGTAAATGCTTTGCGTGGAAATCGACTTCATCATGCGTTGATTTTTACTGGCCCTCGTGGAACTGGTAAAACTTCTTCTGCGCGAATTCTTGCAAAAAGTTTGCGATGTCCAAATGCTGTTAATTTTATTCCCTGCCATAATTGCGAAAACTGCCATGATATTGCACTAGGAAAAGCCCTTGATGTTCTAGAGATTGACGGAGCTTCAAATAATGGTGTTGATGCCATTAGAGATCTTCGTGAAACCGTGGGCTATATGCCTTCTTCAGGAAAATTCAAAGTTTATATTATCGATGAAGTTCACATGCTTTCTATCAGTGCCTTTAATGCTTTATTAAAAACACTGGAAGAACCGCCTGATAATGTGATTTTTATTTTTGCAACGACTGAAATTCATAAAATCCCACAAACTATTTTATCTCGATGCCAACGTTTTGATTTTAGAAGAATCACAACTAAGCAAATTGCCGAAAGACTCAAATTAATTTGCAGTCAAGAGAACGTTCAAGCAGAAGAAGGGGCTCTGTGGACTATCGCTCGTCAGGGTGATGGTTCGATGAGAGACAGCCAAAGTCTTTTAGATCAAGTCATCACTTTTGCAAATGGAGCTCTCACTCAAGAAATTGTTGTGAATATTTTAGGTCTCACAGACAGATCTCTGTTGCTGCAAACAATCTCTGCAATCGCGCATAGAAATCACAACGAAATGCTCGCTGTTCTTAAAAATCTTCATTCGTCAGGAACAGAAGCAGATCTTTTTATGAAAGAGCTTCTTGAAATCGTTAGACATCTTTTGCTGATCAAAGTAACGACGGATCATTTTTCTCAATTGATTGAAATGCCTGAATCAGAGATTGATGATCTCAAAAGAATTTCTCAAGACTTATCTGAAGAAGACATTCACTTGCTTTTTGATATGGCCCTTAAAGCCACTCAAGATGTGGGCAGAGCTCAAGATCCTCGTTTAGTGATGGAAGTCGTTTTATTAAGACTTATTTCTGCTCCCAAAATTTTTGATCTACAAAAGTTATTAGATAGTTCCTTTGTGGCCACTCAACAAGTTTCAGCAAATGGTGATGGATCTCATCCACATAACCCAGTGGCAACAAATCACTCTCCTAAAAACCAGCCAACTCAGAACTCACATGCAGGTTCTTCTTCAAGAGCCATTATTGATGAATCTCTTCCAGACTCAGAGCGCTGGTTACAGTTTGCTAATAAAGTGAGAGTCGAAGACCCAGTTCTTTCTGCTAAAGTTGAAGCTCTGTTATTTGTAGAATCTAAAAATCAAGTTTTGAAATTGGCTATTCCTGCCCAACTGACTTTTTTAAAAGATCAAATGACCGCACCCAATGTGCGCAAAAAGCTCGAGGCTTTTATTGATCAGTTTTGGGGACATGGCTATTCTTTAGAAATTCGCATGACTCAAGATAAGAACATAGGGCATTCGGCACAGTCGATGGAGAAAAAAAAAATCTCTGAAAAAGAAGAGCATATAAAAAACCAAATTTATGAACACCCTCTTATTAAATCAGCTCAAGAGGTGTTCAAAGGGCAAATTACTTCCATAAGGGAAATGAACAAAAATTCTCGCACTTAATATGAATTTAAAAATTTAATTCGAACCAAAGGAGATTAGTATGAAAGGATTATCTGGAGGAATGGCAGCCCTCATGAAACAAGCCAACCAAATGCAAATGCGCATGAAAAAAACTCAAGAAGAATTGGCTAACCGTGAGTACGATGGAACATCTGGCGGCGGCGCTGTTAAAGTAAAAGTGAGTGGTGAGTTTTTATTAAAAACACTTCAAGTAGATCCTGAAGTTGTTAAAGCTGGTGACATTGAAATGCTCCAAGATCTTATCGTATCTGCAGCCAACGATGCCATTAAACAAGCTAAAGAAACTCAAGCAAAAGAAATGGAAAAAGTAACTGGCGGATTAAATATCCCAGGTCTTTTCTAATTTCACGAAATTTTCAACTTTAGATTTTCAACTGAGGGACTACATACAAAATGCTACATATTCCAGCACTGGAAAAATTAGTTCACGAACTTGGTAAACTTCCGGGTATTGGGCCGAAAACGGCTCAACGCCTAGCTTATCATATTTTAAGAACTGGTGGCGACTACACAAAACATTTGAACGACGCACTTGCGAGAGTACAAATGGAAGTGCATGAGTGCCCTTCTTGCTTTAACTACACCGATTTGGATATATGTCGCTATTGTCAGGACCCTCACCGTAATGATGAACTCATCTGTATTGTAGAAGAACCCTCTGATATTGTGAGGATTGAGTCTACGGGTGTTTTTAGAGGTCGCTACCATGTTCTTCATGGAGTGATTGCTCCCCTTGAAGGGGTTTCTCCTCATGATCTTAAAATCAAAGAACTCTTGCAAAAAGTTGATCAGGGCGTTGAAGGAACTAGACCTTTGATAAAAGAAATTATTTTAGCTTTAGATTCTGATTTAGAGGGAGACACAACGACTCTCTATTTGGCAAAGCAGCTTTCTACACGTAACATTCGATTAAGTAGAATTGCACAGGGGATTCCCATCGGCAGTGATATCGATTATATTGATGAAAGAACCATGGGTCGTGCTTTAGAAAATAGAGTGGAGCTGTAATGTCATTTATTAATTATAACGCCAAAGAGATTCATTGCAAAGTTGTGTATTACGGGCCTTCATTGGGAGGTAAAACCACTAATATTCAGTGGATCTATCAACTCACTGCTGAAGATCAAAAATCTAAATTAGTGGCCCTCAATACAGAAATCGAAAGAACCCTCTTTTTTGATTTTCTTCCAATGAATGTGGGCGAAATTCGTGGATTCAACACTCGCTTTCATCTTTACACAGTTCCAGGACAAGTTGTTTATGATGCCAGTCGAAAACTCATTCTCAAAGGGCTTGATGGAATCGTCTTTGTTGCTGACTCTCAAGAAGAGCGCATGGATGAAAACCTAGAGTCTTTAAAAAATCTAGAAATCAATTTGGAACAACAAGGGTATGACATTAAAAATGTTCCTTTGATCATGCAATATAACAAAAGAGACCTACCTAATTCTTTAAGTTTAAACGAACTCAGAAGATCCTTAAATTTTTATAATGCTCCTGAATTTGAAGCTGTCGCTTCAGAAGGAAAAGGCGTCTTCGAATCTCTGAAAACTTTATCTAAAACAATAATTACCTCGCTGAAGGGCGGAGGTTCGGTTTAAAAAACCTCCTATGGAGGCCGCAATGGCGTATGATATTATCCAAGAAATTAATGACCTTAAAAAACAAAAAAATGCAGTTATCTTAGCTCACTATTATGAAGATGGTGAAATTCAAGATCTTGCAGATTATGTGGGAGATAGTTTTTATCTCGCGCAAAAAGGTCAAGAGTGTTCTGCTCCCACAATTCTTTTAGCTGGCGTCGTTTTTATGGCTGAATCTGTAAAAATTATGAATCCGACTAAAAAAGTTTTAGTTCCTGATTTAGGGGCTGGCTGCTCTTTAGTAGAAAGCTCACCTTATGAAGCTTACCTTGCTTGGAGAAGAAAATATCCACAAGCCTTGGCAATGACCTACATCAATTCCAGCGCTGAAGTGAAATCTATTTCGGATGTGATTATCACTTCAAGCAATGCAGAAAAGATTTTAAAATCCATTCCTGAAAACCGCCAAATTCTTTTTGGGCCTGATAAAAACTTAGGACATTATTTATCTAAAAAATATAATAGGCCCATGATTTTTTGGGATGGCTCATGTGAAGTTCATATGCTGTTTTCTGCAAAAAAACTCTTCAACTTGATTCAAGATCATCCTGATGCAGTTGTTATTGCTCACCCAGAATGCGAAGAAAGCGTCCTTAAGTATGCTCATGTCATTGGTGCGACTTCTCGTTTACTTAAAGAAGTAGAAATCAATCCTGCTAAAAAATTTATTGTGGCTACTGAAACTGGAATCCTTCATCAAATGAAAAAACTAAGACCTGATGTTGAGTTGATTCAAGCGCCTTCTGAAAGCACCTGTGCCTGTAATAATTGTCCTTACATGAAGCTTAATACCTTAGAAAAAATCAAAAAAGCTCTTGAGTTTTCAAACCCTGAAGTGAGTGTTGAAGAATCTCTCAGATTAAAAGCTAAAATTCCTCTACAAAGAATGATGGATATCTGTGCAGACAAACCCACTCAATGGCCAGAGAGTTTTAACGTTTAATGGATGAACTCAATTTGTTAGATCTTTTTAAAGAACTGCAATTAGTTATTCCTGAAATAGCTCATGCAGAGTTATTTTTAGATTCAAAGTGGGGATCAAAAAATCCCCATTATCGATTAGAGCTTCGCCAAACTATTCAAACATGGATACATCAAAAACAAATAGCTCAAAATCTCTTAGATTATGATCAGAAAATTAAGAATCTTCTCGATTTAAATTTAGTTCCTCAACTCTCTCCCTTGGGCAGTGTCAGTGTTTCTCACACCTTAAAATTGGGAGGATTTCTAGGTCTATGCAACCTTCAACTAACCACAAAGCACCCTGCACTAGGGTTTGATATTGAAGAATTAGATCGCATAAAAGAAGATACTGTAAAAAGAGTTTGTAGCGCTCAAGAATTAATAGATGCTCCAGAATTTAAATATCTTTGGGGAGCCAAGGAAGCCCTTTTTAAGGCTTCTAATAATGAGACACCAAGCTCAAACTCGATCAAACTGCTTTCAGAAATTCAACTTTCAAATTGGACGAAAATCTCTAAAAACTGGGCCCAAGCCGACTTTAATAAGAATCAAAAAAAAGTTTGGGTGGCTCATAATCAAAACTATTTGATTTCAATTGCTTCATTTTGAGATTCTGAAAAATAACTCTTAACTTTAGTCTAGTTTTACCGAGAAGACATTATGAGAATGATGAAAGATTGAGGTAGGACTTATGAAAGCTTTAGCCAGAAGAAAATCCCCAAGAAAGAAGACGACCCCACTTGCGGTTGATATGATTACTTCTTTAGAAAACCTCATGAAAATTTGCAAGTATGCTGAAATTATTCAAGCCTCTTCCTCTGGATTACTTTTAGTGATGAGAAGAGAAGATCTCGTTCCTCTAAACTTAAGAAACAATCTTTCGTTACAAGACTTAGTTGGTATTAGAGTACTTATTAGAATTGCTCAAATGAACTTAGAGCTTTCAGGGACTATTACGCGCACTCAATTTTTAGGTAAACAAGGACATCAAATAGCAATTGATTACACTGACGATGCCCCAGGATACTGGAGAGAATGCCTCTTTGACCTTCTCCCCTACCCTGGTGAAATTGACGAAAATTAATTCTACATTTTATAATTCAAAAAATGAAGGCAAACCCACTTCACTCATCAGTACAATTGAGTAATGAGGTGGTAAAAACCATGAAAGGGCTTCTGCAATACCCTCGTGTTCACCTTCTGGTGGATTCCCTAATGACTCTAAAGAAAAAGCTAAATCATAATTTAATTTATCTGAACTGATTAATAAAACTTTAGGAAGAAACACTGATTGGTCTCTTAAAAATTCTTTTAATATCGTTCGAACATATTTAGGTAAATATTCTTCTGTGGGTTCACCAAAAACTAAATTCTGTCCAGGTTCCAAAACGACTTCGCCATTTTGTACATTTTGGTGTTTAAAAAAGTGACCTGTTTCTCTAAAAGACCAAATCATGCCATAAGTTAAAACATAATCTGGATATTCTTTTTGGGGATTAATAACTAATCCAACACCCTTACCACATAACCATTGAAATATTTTTTGAGAATCCTCTGAAGCCGTATCGTCTGTTGCTGCCATTAAATACGGCCAATTATCTGGCCCATATTGAGGGTCTTCTGAAAGTAATTTTAAATTAGTTTTTGATAACTCCGTTAAAAACTGAGTTTCCCATTGGGGAGTTCTTTCGTTTTCAGGAGTCAGACAAAGATTCTTAAGGGTTTCTGAAGTCGACATAATAATCCTTTAAAAATAAAAAAAGGGAAGCATTCCGCTCCCCTTTTAATTCTTTTTTTTAGAAAAGTCGTTATCTAGTTTCAGAATTTACAACAATCACAAGAGTTTTAAATCCTATTTTTTTAACATAGTTGCCAGCATTATCTAAAACTGGCTCACCCATTCTGTTAAATGTAGGTACTAAACCTCTTCCAGCATCTAAAACTTGTTCATACACAAATGAAGCCGCATTTTCTGCAAGTCTCACACATCCACCAGAAGCTCTTTTACCCAACATATTTTCAGTTCCAATGGGCGCTTGGTGCATAGCTATGCCTTCATTAAAAAAAACTGAATATGGCATTTTAGTTTTCCAAAGATCTGATTCATGATCGATATCAGTCCAAGAAACATTAAAGTACCCTGTGCCAGTTGTTGAGTAATATGAGAACTTTGGACCATGATGAAAAATAGAGGCTCTTTCTTGCTCAACCTGCTCTCTTCCTGTCGATGTTTTAGCTGTATAGATAAGTTGCCCATTTTTATAAAATCTTAAGGATTGCGAAGTTAAGCCGCGAGTGGCTTTATCAATTACGACTACGTTTGTGAATTCATTCACCCAATGAGCCGTACTAAAAAACGCTTCATCAAACCCAACACCTGCTGGATTTTCTTTGGTAATATAATTTAAAAATTCTGATTTAGTTGCAGTAGGCTTTCCTTTAAAAATACTAAAAAATTTAGCATCTGCTTTTGGCATTAAAAGGATTGATAATGTTAACGATAAAAACAGTAATTTCATGAAACCCCCAATTCGTATTGATGGGGTGTCTAACATTTGTACACACTAACGTGAAGTAACTCTTCATGTATTGAAAATTATCTAATTATCTTTGAATTTTTTTTAATGAGTCAAATTCTAAACATCAAAAATATGATGTTTAGAATTTGATGAGTTTTGAAGACTTATAAATGGGTCCACAATTTTTTAGCTTCTTTAATTGCCTTTTTAGTCGTCTTATCTTCAACAGATTTTTGTTCAACAATGTCTAATCCGACAATCAACCATGATGCTAACTCGGGAACTGCTAATGAATAAAATACCTGACGACCAGACTTTCTTTCTAACAAAACATGATGAGCTTTCATAAGGCTTAAGTGTCTAGAGGTGGTAGCTTGTGACAGCTCTAGTTGAGAATATAAATCCGTCACTCCTAATTCACCTTGTGAAAGCTCTTCTACAATTCTAATTCTTTCTGGATGAGCAATAAGCCCCATTAAATCTGCAAGTTCTTTAGCCGCTCGTTTTCTATACATAAAATCTCCCTTAATTTTATCGTGAGTCATTAAATCATAACATGTGATGATAAATCTCCTTACTTCTCTTCGTTATACAAGGATGTTCTCTTTGGCTGAAGATCTATCAAATTGAGCACTTTCTCTTTCAAATTGAGCACTTTCTCTTTCAAATTGAGCACTTTCTCTTTCAAATTGAGCACTTTCTCTTTCAAATTGAGCACTTTCTCTTTCAAAAAAAGTAACTTTTCCATTATGTAAATCGTATAAACCACCGATGAGGACGATATTACCACTAACCTCTAATTCATTCAAAATAGAGGATTGTTTGCGAATTTCATTTATGGAGTTTATAACATTATTTTGAGTCACCAAATTCATTTTTTCTTGATCAGATAAATTGTTATAAAAGGCTTCCCCTTCTGGAATTGCAGGTTTAATTTTATTGAGAACAGACCCTAGTTTTCCCATTTCAAACTTATCCATAGCCCCTTTAATAGCTCCGCAACCTGTATGACCAAGTACGACAACTGCTTTTGCTCCAATCACCTTACAACCAAACTCAGCACTCCCAAGAATTTCATCATTAATAATATTACCAGCTATTCTTATGCTAAAAATATCTCCCAAACCTTGATCAAAAATAAGTTCAGCTGGAGCTCTTGAATCCATACAACTGATAATCACAGCAAACGGATGCTGACTGGTTCGAGTTTCTGTTAATTGCTGTAAAAGATTTCTGTTAAATTTAAGATTATTCATAAAACGAATGTTTCCTTCTCTAAGAAGGACAATAGCTTGTTCGGGTGAAATTTTTGCTTGAGCTTCTTTACAAAGTGTCTTCATTTTGACTCCTTAAGTTGATATTGACTTCATATATATGTATATATATATTCATATATATGCATATATCAATATAAACTATTTTTTTTTAATTACAACAAAAAAGATTGGAATTTTACATGTATCGTTTAGAAGCAAAAGATTATGTCTCTAATAAATATATCGGCCTTTGGGGTCTTGCCGCATTTCAGGCTGGCTTTATCAATTCACTGGGATTCTTGGCTTGTCAAAGGCTTGTTTCTCATGTGACTGGATTCAGTACTCATGTAGGAATTTCTATTGGAGATAACAACTATTTATATGCATTAGAGCTCTTTACCGCCCCTATATTTTTTGTACTAGGAGCATGGTTCAATGGATTTTTAACTGTTTCCAACGAATCAAAAAACATGCATCCTCGCTATGATTTGGTCTTATTTATTTATCCCATTTTACTCACTGTAATTATGAGCTTAGGGTTATTGGGAGTTTTTGGGCCCTTTGGAGGTAACCTCTCTTTTCAGCAAGATTTTTTACTATTAAATACACTGACTTTTTTATGTGGAATGCAAAATGCTTGTTTTGCAACCCTGACAAAAGGTCAAATCAGAACAACTCATCTTACTGGATTGAGTACAGATTTTGGTACAGACCTATCTTTAATTTTAAATGGCTCACTTAAATTAGAAGAGCGTATCCTATTGGTCAGAAAAAACTGGATGAGATTTATTACTTTTACATCTTTTTCTTTAGGAGCCGTCTTATCAGCAATTTTAGATAATAAAATGGGATATCTTTCGTTTCTGATTCCGATTTTAACATCCACTGCATTTTTATTATTTTATTTAAGCTTTAGGTCGATTTACTTGAGAAAAGCTACTTTATAAAAGTTGAACTGGATGTATTTAATTATAGTGAATAAAGAAGATCTATTAATCTAACAAAAGTAACGTATGAGTGAAAGAGACTAAGCTCTAAACGTTATTTTTAATAATAATACTTTAAATCTAAGTATTCTTTTTGGCTAGCGCTCTTGCTTTGGGCAGGTATTAATTCTATTCATGACATCAAAACACTGCCCTTTATCATTCCAAATTGCTAAAAAATTGAGACTTCGGCCATTCCCAAAATAAGTACCATGCTCTTTAAATGTATACTTATACACTTCAATTTTAGGAGGAGCATCTGCATAGCCTCGACCTCTAACTGTAACAATTCGCGCATTTCTAATAATCTTATCACTTTCCGCCTGCCAATTGAAACAATCTTCTTTTTCCAAAACTGTCCCGCTGCTCAAAGTTAAGACCGTTTTTTCATTATCTAATACATGAATCATAAACCCAAAAGGAAAAGTGTAATCTCCAGTATAATTATCTATAAACTCACACTCTGTTTTCTTTGCCATACCAACCCTTATTGCGATGAGTGATATAAGATTATTTTTTTAGAGGTGATCTATTTTATTTCATAAAAGTAAATTAAAAATGGTAGGGGGGGAGGGACTCGAACCCCCGGTCCGCCGGTTATGAGCCGGCTGCTTTAACCAACTAAGCTACCCCCCCACTATGAATGGGAACCCTGAAAAGGGATTAAGAACAATTCAAAATATAAAGAATTAATCGAGTTGCGCAAGTACTACCTACCTGCGCTACTCTTTTTTTTAAAAACTACTAAGAATCGATAAAAGTTTTCAATTTGCCAGAACGGCTCGGATGACGAAGCTTGCGTAAAGCTTTTGCTTCAATCTGACGAATTCTCTCTCTGGTAACGTTAAAATCCTGACCCACTTCTTCCAAAGTATGATCGCTTTCTTCCCCAATACCAAATCTCATGCGAAGAACTTTCTCTTCTCTTGGAGTTAAAGTCGAAAGCACACGACGTGTTTGCTCAGCAAGATTCAAATTAGCAATTGCATCAGATGGATTGATCACCTTTTTATCTTCGATAAAATCTCCAAGATGAGAATCTTCTTCCTCACCCACTGGAGTCTCTAAACTGATAGGTTCTTTTGCAATTTTAAGAACCTTTCTCACTTTATCAACAGGCATATCCATTTTTTCTGCAATCTCTTCAGGAATTGGCTCACGACCTAATTCTTGAATCAAATAACGAGATGTTCTTACAAGTTTATTGATTGTTTCAATCATGTGAACTGGAATACGAATCGTTCTTGCTTGATCGGCAATCGCTCTCGTGATGGCCTGACGAATCCACCAAGTCGCATAAGTTGAAAACTTATAACCTCTACGGTATTCGAACTTATCAACGGCTTTCATTAAACCGATATTACCTTCCTGGATAAGATCCAAGAATTGTAAACCGCGGTTTGTGTATTTTTTAGCAATTGAAACCACAAGACGAAGATTTGCTTCTACTAATTCAGATTTAGCTAAGTCAGCTTCGCGCTCACCCTTCCAAATTGCTGTATAAGTATCTCTGATCCAAATAAAGTTCATTTGGGTCTCATCAATGATTCTTTTAAGTCTAACCTCTGCATCCTGTGCGGAAACAACGTAAGATTTAAATTTTGCATAAGATAAACCAGTGTCACGAGTCATTTTTGAAAGTTCTTTTTCATTCACTTCCACGATTTTTAAACGCTCTAACATGGCGTTAATATCTTTTGAAAAAGTTCTCTCTAAACCGTCTTTGATTCTCTTTTTAAGAGTCGTCATACGATTTAAAAGATTTTTGAATTTAATCACAATACGATTAATCGTTTTACGATTAAAATTCACAGATTCAAAATTATCCATGAGCGATTCGTTCATAACAGCTAGCTCTGCCATTGCAGATTTCTTAGACGATTCTGAACCATTCTCATTTCTTAAAATTGAAAAAACTTTTTCGGCATTTTTTTGATATTCAGTAACTTTGCCAATGAGTGAGTGAATTTTTTCAATGTACTCATTTTCATCGTATTGAGTTTCTTCGTCTTCTAATCCACGAAAAATTGCTTTAACTTTGATACGTCCTTCATCAAGACGTTTACCTAAGCTAATAATTTCAGATGTACCCACCGGTGATAGTAAAATGGCTTTAACAATCTCTCTCTCGCCTTTTTCAATACGACGAGCAATTTCTACTTCACCTTCACGGGTTAACAGGGAAACGCTTCCCATTTTTCTCAAATACAATCTAACAGGGTCATTACCCTTAACATCTTCGGACTCTGCTCCATCTTCGTCAGAATCTTCATCTTCCTTGTCTGGATCTGCTAAAAAGCCACCGGCTTCATCGCCACCCATTTCAGAAGAATCAACAATTGTGACTCCATGAATTTCTAGTCCCTGCATTAAGGCATCAAGAGCTGGAGCCGCTATAATTTCAGGTGGTAAGAGATCATTGATCTCTTCAATTGTTAAGCTTGTCTTTTCTTTGGCAAGCTTAACAAATTTCTGAATTTCCTCTTTAACTAGGAATTCTTGTTCACTGAGCGTTAATTCCTTAAGAGGCTCTTTAGTTGGGGTTACTGGCTTCATGAATTCTCCATCTAAATTATGAAGGGATCGTTTAACTTTTATTCTTTAAATTACTTAATAACTTTTTAGTGATTAATTTATTTCAATTTCAAATCTAAACGTCTTCTTTGAATTTTCATAAATTGTTCAAGCTTTTCTGGGCTCGGATCTTTTTTAACTTCTTCTGCAAGTCGATTTGCTTGAGTGATTATGTAGCGTTCTTCTATTCGCTTCATACAATCAATTAACATTTTTTTTTCTAAATCGAGAACTGCAGAATCTAAAAACACTTCACCAGAACTTTCAATATCTTCCATATCAGCTGAAGAACTACTTAGACTTACTTGAACACCTAACTTTAAATCATTAGATAAAAGTATTTCAGGTAAATCAACCTGTGAAATGAGAAGACTCAATAATGTATCAAACTTATTAGGATTTTGTCTATAGCCTTGAGTGATCCAATTGATTGCTTTCTGTGTTTCTTTGTCGATGATATATTTTTCAGTTTCAGTGTTTAAAAATTCTTCTAAATGAGCTCTCTCTTTAAGAATCAATTTCAAAAGTGTCGATTCAAAGCGATTGATATCTTTTAAAATAATTTTTATCTGAGAAAGCTCCTCTGCAGCAGCGTTTTGGTCTAAAATTTGCTTGTTGCTTTCGGAGCTAATTTGCGTTTTTTGTGCAAAAGCTAAATCTCTTTTTTGATTTATTAAATTTTTTTGAGAATCGAAATTTGCAGAAGCTGGTGCAATTCCTGCATGAGAAAATTTTGGCGCTAAAGTTGCAGAAGTGCCTTTCTTCGTAAAGTTGGAGCTCAAAGATTGTGTCAACCAACGTACCTCAACATTCATTCTTTGCGCAGCTTCCTGAAGATAAAGTTGACGGATGCGCTCATCTTCGATGCTTTCCATCAGTGGCTTCAAAAAATCACAGAGCTTAATTTTTTCAGAAACCTCTCCGCGATAGCCTCTTAATTCCAAACCCAACACCAGGCTAAAAAGGTCCTTTGCCTTAGCAATTTCACCTGCTAAAGCGCCTTGCCCGCGTTCTTTTAAGAACTCGTCTGGATCAAGCTGATCCGGCAAGAAAATTCCTTTTGGTAGTAAGCCTGCTTGTAACAAAATGGGTAAACTCCGCACTGCCGCTTTTTGACCTGCATCATCGCCATCAAAAAGGACAAGAATATTTTTAGTATACCTTGCAAGAGCTCTGCCATGATCCGCTGTCAGAGCGGTTCCCAAGGGAGCTACGGCATTCTTAAATCCGAACTGATAAAGGGCCAAGAAATCCATATAACCCTCAACCACAATAGCTTGATCGAGTGTTCTGATATATTTTGCGGTTTCATTGAGGCCATAAAGGGATTTTCCCTTAGAAAAAAGGAGTGTTTCAGGGCTATTTAAATATTTTGGCTGACTGTTATCTAGAACGCGCCCACCAAAACCAATGACTTCACCCATCGCAGAACGGATTGGGAACATTAATCTGTGTCTAAAAATATCAAAATAACCGTTCCCTTGAGATCTCAACTTAATTAAGCCGGCCTCTTCTGCGACTTTTAAATCGATATTTTTAGATTTTAAATGCTCTACTAAAGAATCCCATTCTGCTGGAGCATAACCCAATTGGAAACCTTCAATAAGATCTCCCGTTAAGCTTCGCTCGAGAGCATAAATTTTAGGAACGGAATCAATAGCAGAACGTTTAAATTGCTCATGAAAAAATGCTGCTGCAAGACTATTTACTTCTGAAATTTGCTTTTTACGTAGTGTTGTAACGTCTATCTGAGAAGACTGTGCAGAATCTTCTGGAAGAGGAATTCCAGCTCTATTAGCTAAATACTCCACTGCTTCTGGAAAAGACATGCCATTATAGACATTTAAAAATTTAAATAAATTGCCAGATTTGCCACAACCAAAACAATGATAAACCTGTTTGGTCTCTGAAACTGAAAAACTAGGTGTTTTTTCTTGATGATCTGGAAAAGGACAACGCCCCATCAAGCCAGAGCCTGTGGGGCGTAGTTGTGTGTACTGAGATATTAGATCCACCAGGTTGTTAGACTCTTGGACCTTCTCTATAAATTCAGGAGAAAAACGCATTTTTTCCTTACTTTAAGAGAGTTTAGCCTTTGCAATTTCACTAACCGTCTTGTTGTCTGCGGCACCAGAAGTTCTAGCAATAACCTCTTTGATTACTGATCCCATATCTTTTGGAGATTTCGCTCCTAAAGTTGCAATAACATCAATCACGATCTGTTCAATTTGCTCTTTACCAAGCTGTGCTGGAAGATAAGCTTCAAGAACTTTAAGTTCAGCAGTTTCTTGATCTACAAGATCTTGACGACTAGCTGCTTGATACTGCTCGATAGATTCTTTTCTCTGTTTTGCGAGTTTTTTTACTACACCCATAACATCTTCAGGCGTAATAGCATTAGGTCTCACTTCAATTTCACGATATTTAATCGCAGCTTGAAGAAAACGTAAAGCACCCAAGCGAACTGAGTCTTTCTCTTTCATTGCAGTTTTAACATCACTTAAAATTTGTTCGCGTAAATCCATTTCAACCTCCTGGAAAATCACTTACTTTAGAGTTTACTCTCCGTAAGATTTTCTTGCTTTCTTTACAGCGCGTTTACGAGCAGAAATTGATTTCTTCTTCAAACGTACGCTTGGTTTTTCAAAGCTTTCACGCTTTTTAACCTCAGAAAGGATGCCTGCTTTTTCACAAGATTTTTTGAATCTTCTGAACGCTGCTTCAAAACTTTCTCCGTCTTTAATTTTAACTAGAGCCAATGCAATCACCTACCCTTCGAACTCTGAAAGAAACAACCTATAACAAAGCAAGTCAAATGTGACAAACTATAAATTCAAAGTTATTCTAAAATCAGTTAAAAATAACACCTGGTTACACATTTTGAGAGCCCCCATTTAAAAGGATTTGAAGGTTAAATTATGGAAAATATGGAGCTCATTCACGAAAAATGGATGAAAAAGGCCTTAAAATACGCCCAACGCGCTGCAAATCTGGGAGAAGTTCCAATTGGCGCCCTAATTGTAAAGGATGAGGAAGTTATTTCATACTCCTATAACAAAAAAGAGTCCCTCCACTCCTCTTTAGGGCATGCGGAATTGATGGCAATCCATCTAGCCAGCAAAAAACTTAATAATTGGAGACTCACTGATTGCACCCTCTATGTGACTCTTGAACCCTGCTTGATGTGCGCGGGTGCCCTTTGGCAATCAAGAATTTCAAATGTTATTTTTGGAGCCTACGATCCTAAGGGTGGCGGACTTGGCAGTCTTTATTCCTTTCAATCTGACGACAGACTCAATCACTCCTTTGAAGTTAAAGGAGGAGTGCTTGAGCGGGAATGCGCTCATTTATTAACAAATTTTTTTAAAAATCGACGAGAGGAAAATCGTGCACGAAAGCTTTCTCGAAAATAAAACCTTCAGTTTTGCCGATCTCCTAAATTTACTCCCAACTCCGAGTTGTCTCACCAATAATGAAGGTCTGCTCTTAGATTCTAATGATGCCTTCAAAGAAAATTTCAATATTCAATCACAAAAAACAATGAATCTTAAAGAACTTCTGGATCATTCTCATACCAATTTGATGCCTCCAAAAATTAAAGATTCTTCTCCAAAAATTTATTGGCTTAAATCTATAAATGGAGAATTTAAAAGATTTGATATTAAGTTTTTACAAAAAGAAATTGAAAACAAAATCTATCTCATCTGGAGTTTTCACAATTTGGAACCCCTTATTAAATGCCAAGAATTTAATTTTCAGAATGAAAGTTACATTTTAAAGACCGAGTATGGCTCTTTTCTTTGTCATGAAATAAATAATGTCTTAGCTACAATTTTTGCAAAAATCTCTCTCCTAAAAAGAAAACTTACAAATAACCAAGAATTCAATAAAGACGACCTTTCTGATTTTCTAAATAAATTAGAAGCCTCAAGTTTAAAAATATCGAAACAAATAATTGGATTTCGTTCTCATCTTAGGATGGAACAAGATGATCCACAATTTGATATTTCACTTAACCAATTAATGACTCAAATTTTTGAGGTTATTAAAACCAAAAAACCATTAAAAAATAATGAGCTTTTGCTTCCAGAATCTATAAATAAAAAAATCTTTCTGAGATTGCGAAAAATTCAATTTCAAGAATGTTTGCTCAGCCTCTTTTTATTTACATTAGAGAACTCTCTGTGGATTGAAAATGCAAATTCTAATGTTCGTTTTGAAATTGAAGAAATAGAAAATTCAAAAATTAAAATGACCCTCAAAGGCCTCAATCACGCCATAAAAGCTGAAGATTTTGAAAAATGGAAGGATCCTTTTTATAATATAGCTCCATTTAATGAAGCCAATTTACTTAATTTATCTTTGTGTAAAAAAATAATTGAAAAATCATCAGGAAAACTTGATTGGATTCTTAATGAGAAAGAATTAATTTTCACAATTTTGATGGAATGTACTTTTAACTAGCTTTTGGAGCAATTCGATGGCTCGTGTACTCCTTGCCATCGAATCTATACAAAAACTGCTCTTCATCCATAATTGTGGCCAAATTCACAGGTCTTTGCCAAAAAGCATATACGTTTTTAAGAGTGTGACTCATATAATCTGGCTGCATATCAATACCTTCCCACTGATGAACTAAGAGTAATTCCCCTTTGTTTTCAAAATTACCATCTTCAATTCTTATCATTGGTTGACCAAAATTAGTCATATGAAAAAGTAGTTGCGCCTTAATTGCCGGAAAATTACGAGAATCCACTTCAAACTGATTGGTTTTTTTATTAAATTTATAAACAAACAATTTGTTGCGAATGCAAAAATCTTCCGTCAAAAATTCATCTATAAATGTGACATCATTATAGATTTTTCTGACTTCAAAGATTTTTTCTCTTCCTAAACCTGATTTTAAATTCCAGTTTTTTCGAGCTTGGATATCATCACAGGCTTCCCAGTCACGACCAAATTGCCCTTTATTCCAACGTTCTTCTATATCTCTAAAAAGCTCAATTCCAACTTTATAAGGATTGTAACCATTGGGCCCCATATACATAGTTCCAGAATGATGATCTGCAAAATCAATAATCTCTGAATCATTAAGAATTCTTTCTGTCATCATTCGTGAATGCCAATAAGATGCCCAACCCTCATTCATGGTTTTAGTCATCCCTTGAGGGAAGAAATAATAAGATTCATCTCGAATAATTGAGAGCACATCCTGCTGCCAATCTGTCAATGGAGCGTAACTGAGCAAAAATTGCAGAATGTCTTTTTGTGGTTCAGAAGGAAACCGAGCTTGTTTACTGACCATATCGCTCATCTTCTTTTTTTGTTCAGCCACAAAGCTCGGAGGATTTATGTAATCTCTCATGTAGTCTTTATTAACTCTTAAAAGAAAATCATCTTTAGCATCAGTTGCTTTATTTTCGTCAGGTAAAATGATTTTAGTAGATTTCTCATAATAAGGTAAAAAACGATCAATTAAATTTTCAATTGATAAACATTTATCAATAAAATTCTCAACAACATCAACACCATAATGATCCATGTATCTGCGAATTCTAGTTCCATGGTTAGCCATGGTGTCCATCATTTTGCGATTTGTTTTAGAAAACCAATAATTATTTTTAAAAAAATCACAGTGTCCATAAACATGGGCCATTACTAATTTTTGATCCATAAGAGCATTGCCTTCCATAAGGTAGGCATAACATGGATCCGTATTGATCACCATTTCATAGATTTTAGAAAGACCATACTCATACCCTTTAGAGAGCTTTTCGTATTCCATTCCAAATTTCCAATGTGGGTATCTTATAGGAAACCCTCCATAGGCAGCAAACTGACTCATTTGATCGTAAGTGATCAATTCAAAAATTGTATCAAAACAATCTAAGCCAACTTCTTTTGAAATTTTTAATATTTTAACTCTTTCTCTCTCGAGTTCAGGGGTTAAGTTAGCCATTCTTACTTTCCCTTTCCTAAGAAATCCTTGATCGAATCCATGATTTGATCACGTCCTGCAATATGACTGGTAATAATTCTTTCATCTCCAGGAAATTCTTTTTGTAGGTCCTTTAAAAATTGACCGCTACCGTATTTACTCTCAACTTGTCCGTAAGAAAACACATTCACATTTGGTAAGAAAAAGTCTCTCAAAATAGTCATACATAAACGTGAATCTTCACCAGACCAATTATCTCCATCAGAAAAATGAAATGGATAGATGTTCCATTCATTTGTTGGATAATCTTGCTCAATGATTTCCTTACAAAGTTTATATGCAGAACTAATCAAAGTTCCGCCAGACTCGCTGGTTCTAAAAAAAGTATTTTCATCCACTTCTTTTGCAGCAGCATCATGAATAATAAAACGAGTCTCTAAACCTATATAATGTTTTTTGAGCCAAGCATTGATCCAAAAACTTTCAAGTCTGACGATTTCTTTTTGCTCATCACCCATTGAACCAGAAACGTCCATCATATAAATAACAACCGCTTTGGTTTGAGGCTGAGTAATAGTTTTATAAGTACGATATTGAAAGTCCCTACGAATTGGAACTATCACTGGGTCTTCAGGATTATAAACTCCACTAGAAATATACCTCTGTAAGGCTTTTTTATAGGAGCTTTTAAAATGACGTAAACCAGCAGGGCCCACTGGAGCTAAGCCAGAATACTTGGTCTTTTGCGTTTCAATATTTTTATGACCTTTTGGTTGAATTCTTGGCAACTCTAATTGTTCCCCAAGAATTTCTGCCATTTCATCAACGGACATTTCAATTTCTAAAGAATGTTCACCTGAATCATTACCAGCTTGACCCTGTCCATCTCCTGGATCACCAGAAGGTTCTCCCGGCTGGCCATTGCCTTGCCCGACACCACCCTGACTTTTTGGGCCGTATCGAAAAGTAGGAATCTCGATAGAAGGAAGTGGGATCTTTACCAGATCTTTTTCCCTTCTACCAATCATCTCACCATTACTGACAAACTTTCGAAAATCTTCTTTGATTTTGCCCTTAATGATATCTTTGAATCTGTTGTGATCTTCTTTAATAGACATTATTTATTCTTTACATCCCCGCGAGCAAAAATGCTGGCCACATAATGGAGAACATCTGTCGCTGAAATTTCGTCATACCCAAAATCTTTAATGAGTCTGGATTTAACGATGTCAATTTTTTCTTGTGTGTCTTTGTCGGCAACTGAAGAAACTAATGAAGTCAATTTAATGCTATCTTTTTGATCTTCAAATAATTTTAATTCCAATGCTTTATGAAGTCTTTCATTCATTTTGAAGTTAAACTTCTTACCTTCAAGAGCTAAAGCTCCAATGTAATTCATAATTTCTCTTCTGAAGTCTTCTTTGCGAGAATCAGGAATATCAATTTTTTCTTCAATGGATCTCATCAGGCGCTCATCTGGCTCCTCATCTTGACCTGTAAATTGATTTTTAACTTTTTCTTTTTGAGTAAAAGCTTTTACATTATCAATATAATTACCGCACAAACGAGCTAAAGCATTATCATCCGCACTGATCGCTCTTTGCACTTCAGCTTTAATGATTTCTTCATACTCTTGTTTGATCACGCCTAATAATTCTTTAAAATCTGTTTTCAAATCTTCATTAGAAATTAAGGAATGATTTTTTAATCCAGATTCTAACTCATTCATGATCATAAAAGGATTTACGGATCCTTTATTATTTTGTTGAGCAGCAACAATCGCATTAGAAAGTTTATCTTGAATATAACGAGGAGAAATTCCTGATAAACCTTCGTTTGTCGTTTCTTTTCTTAATTCACGAACATTGTCCTCAGTATAATTTGGCAAAGTTTTACCGTTATAGAGCTTGAGTTTTTGCAATCTCGTTAAGTTGGCTTTTTTAGGTTTTTCTAATCTTGTTAAAATCGCCCACATAGCTGCCATTTCAATTGTATGAGGAGCAATTGAAATCCCTCTCATTTTTTGAGAGTTAAAATCTTTTTTATAGATATTTACTTCATCTTTCCATTTTGTAATGTAAGGAATATCGATTTTAACAGTTCTATCTCTCAGAGCTTCCATGAATTCATTGTCTTGCAAACGACGATACTCAGGTTCATTGGTATGACCAATAATCACTTCATCAATATGAGTTTGAGCGAATTTTTTTGGCTTAACTCTATGTTCTTGTGAAGCACCTAAAAGATCGTACAAGAAAGCCACATCTAATTTAAGTACCTCAACAAACTCAATCATCCCTCTATTGGCAACATTGAACTCACCATCAAAGTTAAAAGCACGTGGGTCAGAATCTGAACCATATTCAGCAATTTTACGATAATTAATATCGCCAGTTAATTCTGTTGAATCTTGGTTCTTTTCATCTTTAGGTTGGAATGTTCCAATCCCTACTCGATCTGCTTCACTGAGCAAGAGCCTCTTAACTCTTACATGAGAAAGAACTTTTTGAAGATCGCCCTTATATCTTTCCATTAAATGACTAAAAATATAACGACTTGGAGGGCTCAGTTCACCTTCAATTGAGATTCTAAATGAACCTTCTTGACCTTTATTAAGTGAATCACAAACTTGTGATCTTAAATCATCGGGTATTAATAAAAGTGGCTCTTCATGCATTGGACTTGGAAACACTTTAACTTCTTTTCCTAAAAGACCACCGAGCTCATGTTTATCATCAATCCATTCAAAAGTGTAAAGAGCACCCGCATCTGTTTTTGAATAATGCTCTAACCCTTTTTTTAACATTCTACAAACAGTAGATTTTGCGCTTCCCACAGGACCATGAAGAAGAATCACTCTTTTTTCTGTTCCATAACCTAAAGCAGCAGAACGAAGAACATTCACTAACTTCATCAAAGGAATATCAAGTCCAAAAACAGCGTCCTTACCATTGTTGCGGGCATCATCAAAAAATTTATAACGAACCACTGGTTTTTTGAAATCCACATAATTCTCAGTGCCAGCCTCAAGAATCATGTCGTACATTCTTTGAAAAGCATTTCGCGAAATTTTTGGATTTGCTTTTATTAAATCCAAATACTCATTAAATGTTCCTGACCAATTTAAGTTTGCGGTATTAGAAGTGCTCTGCCAGTTTTTAACTAAGCCTTCGAAATCTATTTTAGTGGCCATAATCTCTCCTTAGATGCCGATCAAGAATTCCTTTTCTTGCCTGCTTAATAATAATTAAAATTAAACTTTTGATTATTAGTTTCATTATTAATTATGCAACTTTTTTAAATGCAGGAGCAATCGAATTAAAAAATATGGCCCAATTTAGGGGTTTTATTTAAAGAAGATTTATTTTTTTAAAGTCTTCTGGCGGGTCGAGATTAAAAATCCCCTTAGGTGGCTCGACTAAAGTCTGGTGATTTTTAAAAACAATCTGCATTTGAAAAGTAGGAGCTTCAACTGAGACTCTTTTTTTAAAGCCATCTCGATCACTCCAAGTGATTTCAATTTGTTCTTCAGGTTCATTGCATTTTTTTACAAGATTCTGCGCATCAGATTCGCATACCCAAGGTTTGTTTTTAACCGTTTCATCATAAAGGAAATTATAAAATAATTGAGGATCCATTTTTATTTTTAAAACAGGGTAAAGGCTTTGCTTTGAACTTGATCCTGAATAAAATTTCTTCCACGGCTGAATAGCATAAGAAATCTTTTCTTGTTTCAAAAGAAGACTCGCTACATTTATCCCTAATAAAGTTGAAGCTTCGATTCTTAAAGCTTTTTTATCTTGAGCAACCATATCAAAGGCCACAGTGTTAGAAATATTTCTCTTTTTATCTTTAATAAATGCTTTAGCTTCCCACTGATAAATATGAACGGGACCAGCTCCAACACCCTCTCCGACATTCAATTTTTTAGCAGGCTCACTGGCGCACCCTAAAATTAAAGTTGAAGAAATTGAAAATACAAACGTAAGAAATTTAATTAAATAATTTTTGCATGAAAAAAACTGAAATTTTTTATTTTTTTTTAACATATGCTAATGAGCTTAACACATATTATTTTAAAACATCAAAGCATCTTATTAAGATCTTATTTTTTTCCGGGAATACTGGCTGGCTTTCTTGACATTGAATCTGGAGTTAAATTTAAATTTTGATTATCAATTAAGTTTAACTTTTCTTTTATTTGATTGATTTTTTTATTATCAACTTCCAGTGCAATTGCTTTTTCATAAGTTTGCTTAGCTTTCATTACAAGATGATATTCAAAATAAGCATCTCCTAAATGATCTGCGATAAGACTTTCATGTGGCTGAGCTTTTAGAGCGGCTTCAAGATATTTGACTGCTTCTGGATATTTTTTAGCTTTAAATAAAACCCATCCCAATGTATCTAAAACGAATCCATCTTTTGGGTCTTCCTCTAATGCTCTACGTGCATACTTTTCAGCTTCATCTAAATGAGTACCAATTTCTGCATATGAGAATGCTAAATAATTCAATGCTTGAGAGTGACTAGGTTCCAGTTCAATAATTTTTTTCATGAGGATGAACATGGCATCTTTTTCACCCACCTGATCCTTAAGTCTTCCTAAGTAGAACATGATTTGCAAATTATCAGGAAACTTTTCACTAGCTGATTCAATGATTTTAGCGGCCTTTTGAATTTGTCCTTTTTCTTGATAAAGAGTTCCTTGTAGAACAAAGAGTTGAGGCATATCTTTTTTTACTTTTAAACCTTCTTCAATGGTCACAAGAGCTTCTTCTGGCTTTTTTAAAACTCTTTGTAAATAGGATGCGTGCAGAATGGCTTCTCCATAGTATTGAGATGAAGATGGGATTTTTTTAAACTGTTCAACTGCTAGAGGATACTTTTGTGTTTCTTCGTAAATCGCACCCAGATAAAAACGAATTTTATCAGAATCAGGAACTTCCATTAAAATTTGCTGAAGTTTTTCTTCTGCTTTGTCATATATTTTCTTTTCAATTAGAATTAATGACATTTTCATTTTAATATTAATTGCATCATCTGAAACAGGTTCTAAAATTTCCATTTGTTCGTAAGCATTATCTAGATCACCAATTTCAATAAAATACTGCATGAGATGTTCCGAAATTTTTACATTTGGCCCCTGTTGAACTTGGAACTTTTGATAGGTTGCAATTCCTTTTTTGATGTCACCTTGTTTGATGTAAATATTTGCTAAGCCAACAACTGAATCTGCAAAATCTGGTTTTTCTTGAAGAGATTTTAGAAAAGATTGCTCTGCAACTTTTTGGATATTTTTTCTCTGACTTTTAGTAATTCCTTCTTGCATAGATTTTTCAGAATAAACTCGACCAATGTAGTAATGAACTAAATACTTATTCGCGTAATCTTTTGTAGCTAACAATTTTTCAAATTGCTTGGCTGATTTATCATATTCTTTGAGCTCTGCTAAAATAGCTCCCATATAAAGAGGTGCATCTACATTATGCGGATCTAATTTTAAAACTGAGTGATACTCTCCATTTGCTTTTTCATACATTTTTAAACTTGAATACAATCCACCAAGCAATAAATGAGCATCTACTGATTTAGGATTTTTTTTAATAGCTAATTCAGCACTATCTAAAGCTTCAGAAATTAATCCAAGCTTTACATATTCGGCAGACATTCTCATTGAAACCATTGCAGAGTTTGGATCATATACAAGTGTGAGTTTAAATGCTTCAATTGCTTTTTGGTGCTGCCCTTCAAGACTCAGACTTTCTCCAAGTGAAAAATAGTAGTCTGCTTGAGTGCGTTGATAAATTGGATCTGTTGGTAAAATTTTATTAACATCTGCAGGAGGAGAAAACTGTGCTGGTGCTTTATTTAAAAAATTATCGTTGTATCCAACAACAGGTGCACCGCCACTGCTTTCAAAATTTGAATTTGAATTTGAATTTGAAAAATTTGATGCACATGCTGCATGCAATGCTGCAACGATGAATATAATTAATACTTGAAAACTTTTCGGCAGGTGCATGCACTGCCTCCTTCATAAAAAATCATTCGGAAGATTTTGAAATTTTCTAAAGAACAAAAGTGATATTTTTTATATTGCGTTAGAATTAGTGCACTGCATTTATTTTATAACTAGGTGTCTGCTTGACAACATGTGGCGCCAGAAGTAGCTTGCCGCTCATTCAAGTTTTATTGGTTTAAATTTCCTGGGGAGGCACTTTGATTAATCAAAATGAATCAATCAGTCCGGTTGTGATGAAGACAAATTCTAAAGTTAAAATCATCAAGCGTTATCAAAATAGAAAATTGTATGACACACAACAGAGCTGCTACGTGACGTTAGACGATATCGCTAAAATGATCCGGACTAACGAAGAGGTTATGGTCATTGATAACAAATCTAAAAATGACATTACTGCAGCAACTCTTACTCAAATTATTTTTGAAGCAGAGAAAAAAGCTTCTCAATATGCACCACTTTTTACATTGAGAGAAATCATCCAAAATGGAAACGGTAGCATTTCTAACTACCTTGCTAAACTTGGAGCATTCCCTCAAGATTACATGACAAAACAAGCTCAACCTGTAAGTCCAGTGATCGTGGAAACACGCGGTGGATCTACTGATGATCTTAAACAATCTCTTGAAAATCGTGTTGCATCTGCAGCAACTCGCGTAAATTCAGACAACACAGCTAAAGTTGCTGAAAAGGCAACAATTCTTCCGACACCACAAATTGAAGAAGAAACTCCAAACCTTCCAAGCTCTAACATCAATCTTAACAACTAAGATCTGATTTAAAAAAAGCTTCAAGTTAAAAAACCACCTTACCAGGTGGTTTTTTTTTGCTCATTTGAATAATTAACGCAGCATTCTCCAAATCATAAAAGACTTATGACCATTTTTAATTTCAACTTGCTGATTTAAAAGTGAATCAGATGTTGTTGCACCGTACCGATCAATCCCTTGCAAACTTACATTATATTTTCCAGCAGGCATTGACTCTCTGAGTATTAAAAAATTTTGAGGTAAAGTAGACCACTGTCTCAAATCAGCACGATCAGAAATTTGCAAAATAAACCAAATGAGATTTCCAAGATCTTCATTTTTTTGCCTGATTTGATCAGCAAAAATCTCTTTTGCGACGAGGCCCGCTACTCTTCCACCAACTAAAGATCCGTAATCCTCAGTAAATGTTTTAACGGCTACATCTTGAATACTGTATGCTAAAGGAATCTGAATGGGATCTCTTCCTTCGATATTTAATTGAGCACCCACTGCATAACTATAAACTGGCCTGAGTGTTGGAAATCTTGGCGAGTTGGGATCTGGGTATTTTCTAGGTCCCCAACCTTGCTGAACGATTGCAATTAACTCCCCAGAATTTGGAGATTCTTTAGCTATATCTTGTATTTTAAATTGAGATTTTAAATCTTGATAGGCATCTAATCTTTGCGCTTTTTTAGCAGCTTTAAGGAGAGCTATTTTTAATCCCGGAAAATAGGGATCTAAATCGTATGTTTCTTTATAAGCGATAAAAGCATCATCCCATTTGCCGTCAGCTTCCCATAAAATAGCTGATAGATATTTTGCAAATGAGTTTTGCTCGTAGTTTTTTCCACCATCAATTCTAAATTTTTGGAGCTTCTCATTCAGTCGACGCGCCTCAATAAGAGCATTATCTAAATCATTGAGCATCAAATAATTAAGTGCAATGAAGGCATTAATAAGGACTTTTTCATAATTTTCGCCCTTATATTGAACAACATCCGCTGATGTTAAAAGAGATCCTGTCACTCTTGAAAGAGAATGATAATCTTGAATGTCAGCTATTTTATCGGCTTTAAAAAAGGCTTCATTACTTTCTTTATATTTACCTTCAAGCTGCAAAGAAACTCCATAATCAAGTAGATAAACTAATTGATCATCCCCTTCCTTTTCAGCAAAAGGTTTAATTTTTTCTGTAGCTTCAGAGTAATTTCCTATAATCATAAGAGAGCGCGCTTCTTCAACATTACTTTGATATGAAGCGCACGCAGACAAAAAATAAATTATAAATAAAAAACTTATTAAACGAACCATTAATTAATTTTTATTTTTTCAAATTGATAATTAAAGTCCTATTGTTTTTTTCTTAAAGACTTTTCTCATTTGTTTATGATCTGACCAAACAATCATACTAGATTTAAGGTTTGTCAGATTCAAAGTCAGCTTATAAAATACAGTTTTATCTTTACCTACTTCTTGCACGATAGAATCAAGACGACCATTTAAGATATAATCAGCACCGACTTGATCTCCTGGTCCTTTTTTTGTTCCTTGAGAAACCGCACCCGAGTTTTCATACTCATATTCTTTGGCGATGTCTTCACGAGCATCTTTATCGATAAAATTAACTTTGCCAGTTTTCATAATTTCAACACGAACTGAATCCATAACACTTTGAGTGTCTATATGTTCACTTGTTTTATTTTGAAGTTGAGTAATTATAAAAATAGGGCGAGTTGCAGATTTTGAGACATCTGGATGAGCTAACAAGCTTCCTACTAAATCTTTTACTGCATTTTGCATATCGGTTTCAGACCATTGATCATTTAATAAATTTTCTTTTTCAGCATTTTCATATTCACCTTTAACAAAAGCTTTGGGACCGCAAGCACCCAAAAATGCAATAAAACCTAAGCATGACATAAGCAGGATAAAATTAGATACCATTGAGTGAATTTTCATTAAACTTCTCCCTAAAGAATAATTCCATTTAAAACCTTCGATTATTGTAAGCAGAATTTTACTAAAAAGGAATAGGGATCTAGGATCTTGATTTAGTAACGAATAGCGTCCTTTTTGGGGTCAATAACTGGACCACTTGGAGGTTTCACCTTGCGAACACTCGTTACAATTAAATTTTCATCTACGTGAATTACGTAGCCATTTGCTTTCGCTTTTTCTATAAACGCTCTTACATAAGCATCTTTATAATTTTCGTAGTATTCAGACTGTAAACTTTGCTCTCTCATCTTGTTGTATATTTTTTGCTTAGGAGAGTTTAATTCGTAATCTGTGTCATCTGGTCGGATGAGCTTCGACACTTCCTCATCTGCAGTTGATTGAATGAGTTCTTCAGCTGCCCTTTCGTTACTAGCATAGGGAATTTCAATTTTTTGTCCTATGGCTAGGGCACTGAAGTTCTCTGTCTCAACCTTTTTTTCATCCATCTGAATTTTTGAATCAGTTAACTTGAGGTGTTTATTTACAAGTTCAGCATTTAATGAGGCTTGGTCTCTTAAAAGAACTTCATCTTTTTCAGACAGGATTTCAGCTACAAAATATAAGGTGATAGCTATCGTAAAAAAAAAGATCGCCAAAATAGATTTATCTTTTCTATTTAAACTTAAAACTTCAGCTTGATTCTGAGTTGTTTTATTTTTTATTGGCAAATCGTGATTTTCATTTTCCATTTCATAATTTATCGGATTTTTTAATGATCTCTTGAGAAGGAACTATGTACTTATTAACAAAGTAAGCCAATATCAAGACAACCATACTTAAGCCTAGGATTAAATAGAGTAAGTTATATTTTATAACTCTTAAATAGTTATAAGCAGAATGAATTGAGCCGCCACTGATAAACCTAAGGGAATCTTTTTGCCATAAAAATTCAGAGCTGATGAATAATTCATGTTCACCCCTTTTTTTAAGCTTCAAAATAGTGTCTTGATGAGGTTTTATTTTTTCTTGAAAAAATGACTTTTCATAAAACTTAAGATCATTATTTGAAGCAATTTTTACTAGACCTTCTGAATTTAAGAAACCAATTTCAGTGTTAATTCGTTTACCAATATTATTAACAACTTGTTGATTCAGCGAATAGGTTTGTTCGATATATCCAATGATTTCTTTTTGTTCATCAAGAATTCTTGAGTTTAAAATTAAGACTACTGCATTAGGATATGTAAAATCTGTCGTGGACCAAGTCTCTTGAGACTTTAGATTAAAGACAACGGACTCACTCATTTCTACATTCTGAGGATTAATATATTTTATCTCTCCTTGCTCGTTTCTAAAGACATTTAATAACATCTCTCCGCTTTTATTAAAAAAGGCTAAGCTATTCAGATCGCTCTCTTTAAATGAATTAAATATTTCAGATTTTAAATCTTCAAAGTTTTTTGAATTTAAATGACTAATAAGATTTTTATTGTTTTGCCAAAAAAGTGATTTAAGTTTTAAGTCCTTTTCATAATCTGATAAAATTGAGGCTACTTGGGTTGATGATTTTTTAAGCTTTTCAAGCTCTTCATAGTTTAAAAAATTATCAAGTTGAATAATACAAAAACCAGCAACAAACATCATTGGCAAAATGGCAAAACAGATAATCCATGTAAACATAGATTTCTTCTTTATCATCGATGATTCAGGAGATTTGGACACCTTAGACTCCTTTTTATGTCATATTATTGATGAGCTTCATTCACCAAAATAATGATCCTTACAATTCCATCTGGCATTACACGTGGATGTTTTTCTTTTTGTAATGAAAGTGCTCCGTATTCACCCATAGATTTTTCGAGTTCAGCAAATTTTGATTCAGGAATGGTAAAATGGAAATAAAATGAGTTTCCCTTTTTCCAACCTAAATTTACTTCTCCGGCCTTACGAGCTCCCATAGAATCCATTTTTGCAATTAGCTTTGGAGTTATCACAACGGCATTACTCGCTGTTAAAGTTCCCCTATATAAGAAACCTTGCCCAGTTTTTTTACCCGAATCAGATGTAGAATCTGTTGCTGATGAAACAGTGACTGCTTTTACCGCTAAAGCTTCAGTTGGTTTTTTTGAAGAAGGCGAACTTGCTTCTTGTAATGGTGCCTCTGGAGCCACTTTTGGATTTTCAGCAACTTTCACAAGAGGATTAGACTGGGACTGTGCATTTGGTTGATTTTTTACTAATTCCTTATTAGGTGCAGGACTTTCAACTTTAGCAATTTTCGAAGCTGGAGGAGTTGCTTTAACAATTCCTTCATCCTGAAAGAGATTCTCTTTATCAACTTGTGCCGCTTCTTTAGTCGTTTCATTGAGATTTTTATTATTAATTTCGTTATCTTTTGTTAATTCAGCAATAATCACAGAGCTCTTATCTGTTTTAAAATTTAGCTTTAAGGCTCTTTCCCAAGGTATCACCATTGCTATAATCGTTATGGATAAAGAGACAAAGAGAGCTTCTAATCCCCACTTTAAACTTTGAGGCCAATTTTCAAATTGGGTTTTTTGAAGTAAAACTTCAAAATAGGAATCTGGAATTTTAATTTTTTCAAATACTTCTGGGCCAACTTTAGTTTTTGACAAACAATCAGTATAATAAATGCCTAAATTCGTCTGTGAAGCTTCTTTTTGTAATTCCTCTGAATTTTTAAGAGTTCTTTCCATAGACTGAACACGTTCATGATCTAATTTTTTGGAAATATAATCATAAATTAAACTTTTACCGCAAAATAAACTCAAATCCCTTCGACCTTTAATCGAAAACTTTTTTGAAAAGAAATGAGATTTCTTTTTTTCTGAAGAAGCAATGTCCTGATTCACTTCACTACCTCAATTTTTTTTTTAGATTCAGGGGGTATCTGAGTCTTTGGATCAATCATAGACCCTAAGTAACTAAGTCCTCTTCCAACTCTGTATCGTACAGTTCCCTCTGTTAACTCCAAAGCTTGAGATATTTCTGCATCTGTGAATTTTAATATGTGAGAATAAATGACGGCCATCAGTAATTCATCTGAGGCTTTTTTTTGAAATTCGATCCAGGGCCCCAGATCGGTATCTTTAAAAAATGACCATCCAGCTTCATAACTAAACTGTGGTCGACCTCGATAAATTCTTGTTTTAATACTTTCCCAAACTTTTGAGAGACTTTTGATTAAAATAATATTTTTAGCAAGATGAGGTTCTTTTTTACTTAATGACACATAAAAGGAATAGGCCTGAGATGCAGCTTCAATAGTCCGCTTTTCATCTAAAATAGAATAGAAAAAAAACAGCGCAATTTTCTGAATCTCAGTGCTATCCATTATCAACCTTAAATTTTACTCAATGGTCAATTGTCTTAGAAGATCAATATTATCTAATACCTTACCAGAACCTAAAACCACACAAGTGAGTGGATCTTCAGCAATAGACACAGGAAGACCTGTTCTCTCTCTAAGTAAAACATCTAGGTTTGCAAGAAGGGCTCCGCCACCAGTTAAAACGATCCCATTATCTACGATATCTGAAGCCAGTTCAGGTGGAGTTTTTTCTAAGGCCGTTCTCACAGCATCTACCACTTCACTCAATGGATCCATTAAGGCATCGTTAACTTGAGAACTTGTAATTTCAATAGTTTTAGGGGCTCCAGCGACAAGGTCTCTTCCCTTAATTTCCATCACTTTTTCATCTTCAAAAGGATAAGCATTTCCGATTTGAACTTTGATATTTTCAGCAGTTCTTTCTCCAATAAGAAGATTAAACTGACGTCTTACATAATTCACAATAGCTTCATCAAATTTATCACCAGCTACTTTGATAGATTTACAGTAAACAATACCACCCAAAGAAATCACGGCCACACCAGTCGTTCCGCCACCCATATCAACAACCATGTTACCGCTTGGCTCAGTGATTGGAAGACCTGCTCCAATTGCTGCTGCCATTGGCTCTTCAATCAAATAAACCTCACGAGCACCCGCTGATTGAGCAGACTCTTTCACCGCGCGCTTTTCAACCTGAGTGATCCCATAAGGAACACAAATGATAATTCTAGGACTGATAAAGCTTTTCTTGGTTCCAGTAGATTTTTGAATGAAATACTTAAGCATGGACTGAGTCACTTCAAAATCAGCAATGACACCATCCTTAATAGGTCTAATTGCAACTATACTTCCTGGGGTTCTACCCAGCATTTCTTTGGCTTCTTTACCAACAGCTAAAACTCTATTTTGTAATCCACGATAATTCTTTTGCACTGCAACAACTGAAGGCTCATCAAGAATAATTCCTCGGCCTTTAGCACAAACTAGGGTATTCGCAGTACCAAGATCAATGGCAATATCATTTGAAAAATAATCTGAGACTTTATCAAAAAAACTCATGAAACTCTCGTTGTGTGGTTATAACAGTTTATGATTCAGCGAAATTTCTACTGCTCAAAGTCTAGCATTGTAAAAATGAGAGTCAATGCAGTAAGTTACCCTTTCAGCAAATTCTTTTCGCCTTTCCAATGTAATTCTCTCGCAATATGCCTTTTCACTAATTCTTTTTGCTGAGTCAACTCTTCTTCGCTCCAGTTATAATTCTCAGCAAACAACTCACCTAATAGATCCAAGTATTCTAATCCGTGATCTACATGTGATAAAAATATTGGCACCCTTCGTGCGTAAAAATCAACGAGATTTAAACACAAAGTTTTAGAAATCGCATGATGAGCTTCTAATTCAATATACGAAAGCTCATTTCCAAACTCTTGCACAATATCAAATGCCTCTAATCCATGACGATCAATAAGCCATTGAGCTTCCTGCAATGTTAACTGAGTGTTTTGCTTTAATTCATTCACTCTTTCTTGAGCTTTCAGATATTTTTCGCTGGTTACTTTTGGATTTAAAGCCAAAGAAGTATCGACTCCTTGGCCTTTAAATTTAATTCGATCTTCAATATCAAAGTGGCAAAGAACTTCTTTAAGAATATCTTCTGCCATTTTACGATAAGTTGTGTATTTTCCGCCAGCCACAAAAGTTATACCTGACGAATCTGTAAAAATGGTGTGCTCTCTACTTGTTTTTCCTTCTGATGAAGAACCGTCTTGCACCAAGGGTCTCACTCCAGAATAAGAGGCAATAATATCTTCTTTAGTTAACTGAGCCCCAGGAAAATACTCAGAAGCAATGGCTAATAAATAATCAACATCTTCTGCAGAAGCGACTACATCATCTGGCGAACCTTTAAAATCTGTGTCTGTGGTTCCAATGATCGTCATTTCATGGCGCGGAATTCCAAAAACAATTCTATTATCCTTACCTGACGCCATCACCATTGCAGAAGGCAAATGAAGACGATTTTTATTAAAGGTGAGATGAATTCCCTTAGTTGGCCTTAAAATAGATTTCCAATCTTTACGGACTAAGTTTCCAAAAATATCTGTCCAAGGCCCCACACAAGAAACTAAATGCTTAGATTTTACGACAAAAGTTTTTTCTTTGATGATATCAAAACAAGTCGTTACAAAAAGACCATTTAGCTTTTCTACTTTTTGAACCTGAACATAATTGGCACAATAAGCACCTAGTCTCTGAGCAGATCTTAAGGTTTCAATGGTTAAGCGATCATCGTCCATATATGCATCAGAATAAACAAAAGAACCCAATAGCTTTTCAGGTTTTAAATCGGGCATTCTTTCAATGGTTTCTTGAGGACCTAGCTTTTCATGCAATTCTGGGGCTCTAAAAAGTGAAAGAGCATCATAAAGCCACATTCCCAAACCCATTTTAAACATTCCCACACGACCATCTTCATAAAGTGGCAACATAAATCTTAAGGGGTGTACAAGATGAGGAGCCATTTCAAAAAGCTTAGCTCTTTCAGAAAGAGCCTCAAAAACTAAATGAAATTCTAAATTTTCAAGATATCTAATTCCCCCATGAACAAGCTTACTTGATCGAGAGCTTGTGCCATAAGCAAAATCATTTTTTTCTACCAAGCCAACTTTCATACCTCTAGCCGCAGCATCTCGCGCAACACCTGCGCCGGTAATTCCGCCACCAATAACAAAAAGATCTAGTTCCAGAGACTCCATATTTAATAAATTAGATTTTCTCTCTAATTTTGAAAAATAATTTTCTCTATTTTTTAGAGGAGCTACAGATTCTGTTTTTTTTGATTTCATGCTTTTTTTGGACATATTACATCCCTTAAAGATTAAACTTTTGTCGTTTTGATTTCAGTGATTTCAGGCTGCCACTTATTCATTTTTAATGAGGGCCCTTTTAACTCAGCAAATCTTTTCATTTCTGAAATGGGTTTTGGAATATAAACTTTTTGAAAATGTTTGTCCCTACTTAATCTGTAGGCCAGATCTAAAAGTTCATCACAAATTTGCATATTATTAAATTGTAAATGCTCTACCCAGAGACTTTGTGTCTGCCCATCAAAAAAGAGCAATGGTTGAGCGATAAAATACCCAACTAGCGCACCTTCTACGCCATCTTTAGATTCTTCTCTCAACATATAGCTCCAACCTAGGGGAGCAAAATGCTCTAAAGATTCTTTTCGCCAACGTACATTCCAAGAATGAATGCTTCTTTCCATTTCGTCAGGAATAGAAATCTCTAATTTTTTTTGTTCAAATTCCATGATTTCATCGATATCAATTTTTGATAAAACTCGAGCATAAAGAGACATTGCCAAACACCTCGTCTTGTTGCAGTTTATTGTATATATGAACTATAAAGAATATCCATCAGAATTATGGGACACCCTCACTAAAAAACTTGAACAAGCTATTTTAAAAAATAATCAGCTTGGAAAAAATTCTTATGCGGCTTTTGATGCAGATGGCACATTGTGGGCCTATGATCTTGGAGAGGCCTTTTTTCAGTATCAGATTGATCAGAGTGAATTAAGCTTACCCCTTGATCCAATGAGTTACTACCATGAATGGAAAAAGCTTCACGGTAATCCTTGCCCTGCCTACCTTTGGTTGGCTCAAATCAATCAAGGTCAAAAAATTGAAACTGTTCGTTATTGGGCTCAAAAAAATTTTGAACTTCTTCCAAAAGAAAGCATTTTTCAAAGCCAAAAAAAATTAATTCAATGGCTTCAATCAAAAAACGTTAAAGTCTATGTTGTAACAGCTTCCATTACATGGGCTGTTGAGCCTGGAGCTATGTATCTTGGAATTCCTAGAGAAAATGTTTTGGGAGTTGAGACTCAGATTAAAAATGGAGTTGTGACTGACCTACAAAATGGTCTAATTACTTATAAAAAAGGTAAAATAGAAAGACTCCTTCAAGAAACCAAAGGAGAGTCTCCCATTTTCTGTTCTGGCAATACTCCGGGAGACTGGGATCTTCTTCTGGGAGCTACAGACCAACGTCTAGCTGTCCGCTCAACAAAGAGTTCTGATGAGCTCTATTCTACTGAGCAAGAACTTTATAAAAAAGCTCTCACTCAGGATTGGCTCACTCATTCATTTATTTAAATTCTAATTGTGCTGACCAATAATCATTTCTAAATCAGCAATTTCTTTTGGACACTTAAGAGTTAAGTTCTCAATACCTGTTTGAGTCACTCTTAAGTTGTCTTCAATCCTTACGCCGATTCCTCTAAATTTTTTAGGAGCTAATTCGTCATCAGCAGGAATGTAAAGGCCTGGTTCAATTGTGAACACCATGTTTTCTTCAATCGCACGTGGTGCACCCTTTTTATAATAAAGTCCCGCATCATGCACGTCCATGCCAAGCCAGTGACCAATTCCATGAGGATAAAATCTTTTATGTTGAGAAGCCTCTATAATGGCATCTTTAGTGCCCGTCATTAAGCCAAGCTCTAAAATAAGGTCAGTCAAAAGTGAAACACCCATATCCTGAAGTTCTTTAAACAAAACACCCGGCTTAATAAAATTCATAATTTCTTTTTGAACATTGAGGACACCTTCATAAACCAAGGCTTGTTCATCAGAAAACTTTCCGCTCACTGGGAATGTTCTTGTGATATCAGAAGTAAAATAATTATATTCACCTCCAGCATCGATCAGTAATAAATCCCCATTTTTACAATCTTGATCATTAAAATTATAATGAAGAGTTGTGGCGCTATTTCCAGAGGCGACAATCGCATTATATCCTTCTCTGGCAGCTCCTCTCATTAAAAAATTATGGAGAATCACGGCTTGAACTTGTCTCTCATTAACACCTGGTTTTACAAATCTCATGGCTGCAATATGTGCTTCAGAACTGATGTCGCAGGCAATTCTGATATTTTTTAGTTCTTCCTCAGTTTTTATAACACGCATCTCTCCCAAAAGAGTGTCTGCATCGTAAATTGGAAGCAATCCGTAACCAGTTCGACCTTGATTTGTACTCAGAGTTTGTAAAACTTTTTGAACTTTATGATCCCATTCTGGATGTTTAAAAAGTCGGTAATATAAACTTTCAACTCCCTTTAACAATACAGGCGCTTGAGCTTCAAACTCTTCAATAGGATAGACTTTATCAATTCCAAAATTTTTTTCAACACCTTCTGGTCCAAATCTAAAACCATCCCATGTCTCGCGCTCTTTATCTCTTTTTCTTACAAACATCACTGTTTCTGGATTCATTCCTGGGCGAAAAAGTAGAACAGATTCAGGCTCTTCAAAGCCGGTTAAGTAATAAAGATTTGAATCTTGTCTATAAGCAAAGCCAACATCTGAATTTCTTAATTGCTCTGGATGAGAACAAACAATTAAGGCGCTACCCTGCATTTGCTTTGAAAGTCGAATTCTTCTCTGAAGAAACGTTTGAATATTTTCTGTAGGTTTTCTCATATTAATTCCTTACATTTTTAATCTTTAATTTATTAAATTCCTAATTTTTTCAAAAGCATTCCAATTTGTTCTCGAGTGCCCTCTGTGCCCTTTTGAATGGCTTCTGATTTTTTATCAAACTCATTTAGTCCAACATCTTGTGTGTCAATTTGGAAAACAAAATCAAACTCTTCTTTATTTTTTGAAATTTGATCCGCTACCATCGTCCACCAGATATTTTCTAAACTCTCTTTATCAGAAAAATAACCCCTCTCCCTAGAAGATTGGTTGAGAACGTTCACATAGATAATGTAATTGGCGCCCATGGATTTAAGCTGTTTTTTAGCCGCCAAAGGATCCCAAGTCATAGCTACATTATCTTTATAAGATGCAAAGAGAGGTTTTGAAGGAACACAAAAAGGGACAAGCTGTGAATAGGCTCCTCTTGCCATCCAAAAAGTTTGCTTTTTAGACATATTAAATGCAGGACAAGCAAATTTAATTTTTCCATTTTCCGACTGAAAATCTCTTAGTGACTCCTCTAAAAAGGGAGCTAATGCCTCCACTTTTTGCAAACTGTCTTTATCTAACAAACCAGCTTTACCAACTAGCTCATGCTCTTTGAGCTTGAACATTTGCCATTCAACATCGTTTGAAAGTCCTTTATTTGCAAAAAGTGCAGCTGGAATGGCCCCAGTTTCAATTCCCACAATACTCACGATGGGAACTCTTTCTTTTTGAAGTTCTTGCAGAACACCAATATGAGCAAAAGCCTTCACTCCTCCTGGACCCAGAATTAAGCCAACCTTAGGAGATTTTACTGGAGGAAGTGATACGGGCGGAGGTGTGATCAAATTTGTATTAATGGGATCCGGAATATTATTAATGGGGTTAAAATTTTTAGGGTTCTCCTCTGAAGTTAAAGGAGGGGTTACCACTTCTCGATTAGCTGGTGCCGTTCTCACTCGATGAGGATGTGAGCGTGCTTGAGACTCAATCATTGAATCTTGGATTTCTTCTCTCGTTTTTAATTGAGAGCATCCACCTAACAAAATAATTGTGAGAACAAGAAAGTTCCTTAATAAATTCATCATTAAATTCAAAGGATAAATCTTCATATTTTTTACCTTAATAAGTTCGAGACTTATTGTAATCGACCAGTTTAATTAAATTTTGGGCATGAACTCCAAATGTCTTCAAAATATCAATCGCTTCTTGAGAGGTTTGCTCTAAGAGCTGAACAACTTCAGCTTTACTCATCACTGCAAAATAAGAGCAACTTTCAACTTCATTAGGATCATAATCTAAAATATCATCTGCCAACTGAAAAGCCCAACCTAATTTCTCACCAAATGTTCTCAAAAGTTGTCGCTGAGATTCTGAAACTTGCGCTATACAAGCAACACCTTCAACAGAAGCTCTTATCAAGGCACCCGTTTTTTGCTGATGAATCTGATCAATCATTTTTTTATCAGGATTTACTTGAGTCTTCTCAAAGTTTTTTTGAACTAACATATCCAAAACTTGTCCGTTCACCATTCCAGACCAACCGGCCGCTTCGTTTAGAATGAGAATCAATGAGCCCAAAATTTGTGAGTTTACAAGGTATCCTTGAGCTACATGACCAAAAGCTTCTGTTAAAAGAGCATCTCCTGCCAATAACGCAATATCATCTCCAAATACTTTATGATTCGTAGGCTGACCTCTTCTCATATCGTCATTATCCATACACGGAAGATCATCATGAATGAGTGAATAAGTATGAATCATCTCAATCGCCGCACCCCAAGGTAAAACAGCTCTCGAAGGTATTTGAAGTAAGTCTGCGACTAATAATGAAAGAGTCGGACGAAATCTTTTACCACCATTCATCAATGAATAACTCACAGAATCCTTGAGTTTTGATGCGACCTCTGAAGATCTTGAATTATTTAACCAAGTCTGCAAATATTCAGAAACTAAATTGGATTTCGACTTTAGAATTTCTTCCACAAATTAATCCTCAGCCTTAAAGTCTTCTACTACAGGCTGACCATCTGAAGTTTGCCCTACCAGTATTTTTACTTTTGCTTCTGCTTCATTAAGTTTGGTCTGACATTCACGAGAAAGCTTTACGCCTTCTTCAAAAAATTTTAAAGATTCTTCTAAGGCAAGATCTCCTTTTTCCATTTTTTGAACTATTTCTTCAAGTCTTACTATTTTTTTCTCAAAATCCATTGGATCCTCATTACGTTTAATAAAATTTAATTTAATTTTTGCTCAATTCGAGCTTTGAGTTGGCCTTGAGCCAATCTAATTTCTACCAGGTCATCTACTTCCACATCAATCACAGATTTAATCACATGCGCCTCTTTCATCACAATTGAATATCCTCTCTCTACTACATTAAGAGGACTCAAACTATGAAGCAATGCCATGGATTTTTCTACTTTAGTTCTTTTCTCTGAAATAGATCGATCCATATTTTTAAGCAGTCGTTCAGAGAGATAATTACTTTTTTGTTTTTTATCTTTGATCAACATCAAAGGTGAAATCATTCTTTTATCTAAAACATTGATTTGATATTGGCACTTCTTGAAATAATTTGACCAAGCTCTATTTAACCTATCTAACAAATCATCATTTTTTAGTGCGAGGTCTTGCAATTTCTTTTTAGGGTCCACCAAGCGATGAGCTAATGAATAAAATTTTTGTTTTTCTAATTTAAGAGTTCTTTGTAGAGAGCTCCATAAGAGTCTTTGCAATGATTTTAATCGATTTAATAAATCATCTGAATTCTTAACCACTAATTCAGCAGCAGCAGAAGGCGTTGGCGCCCTTAAGTCGGCCACAAAATCAGCAATTGTAAAATCAATTTCATGACCCACAGCTGAGATCACAGGAACAGGAGATTTTGAAATTAACAAAGCTAATTCTTCATTGTTAAATGCCCAAAGATCTTCAATGGAACCTCCACCTCGCCCAATAATAATGGCGTCAACTTCAGGTAAACTCCATGCCTTTTTAAGTGCCTCACAAATTTGAGGAGCTGCTGAAGCCCCTTGTACAAGAGTGGGAACAAGAGTGATTCTCACAGTTTTATTTCTTCGACTGAGTATATTTAACATGTCTTTAATCGCAGCACCCGTGGGTGAAGTCACAATGGCAATATGTCTTGGAAAATGTGGAAGAGGTCGCTTTTTAGAAAGCTCAAATAAACCTTCTTTTTTTAATTTATCCTTAAGTTGCTCAAAGGCCTTTTGGAGGGCTCCTGCACCTACAGGCTCCATCATCTCACAAGAGATCTGATACTCACCTCTTGGTTCATAAACAGTCACACGGCCACGAATAATAACTTCCAAACCATCATGAGGTTTAAAGGGAAGTTTTGAATTATAGCCCCTAAACATAACTGCCTTAATTTGAGACTTTGAATCCTTTAAGCTAAAGTACAAATGACCAGAGGAATGAGCTTTAAAATTTGAAATTTCTCCCTTAACCCAAACAAGCGAAAGAGTGCCTTCAACAATTTGCTTGATATTTTTATTGAGCATTTCAACCGAAAAAACAGATGTTTGAGCATTATTCGTCACCAAATTTGTGACATTTACAGAAGAATTTGCATGAGCCAAATTGGGAGACAACTCGTTTTTTTGAACTTGCTGACCACCCAAAGATAAATTTTGATTCTCTACAGAATTTTTATCATTTGAAGATTGAGAAAAAAGGGGTTTTTCAGAGGAAAAGGTCGAATTGTTAGTCATTGAGCCAACCTACCTCGTGAACTGGAAAGAGGCAACAGTCCGCGAAAAAAATTATCGAAAAGAAATAAAAATGGTATTGCTACCTTTTAAAGACAGGGCTACACTTATTCTTAGTTCCAGAGAGATAAGTCTCTTACAATAAACCCTACAAGCATAGTAACGGGGGCTGTCACTGGCGATGGTGTGCAAGCTCAGCTCGTACTGAGAAGCCTAAAGTTGTTATACGGCGACCCACTTTGAGCCTTCGGGTTTATTTTGAGCACTTTCTGGAACCTTTTTTTTCTTTTAGACTAGTATCCAAACTAGTAAATATAGCGACCTCTTATAAGCAATCCAGACATTTTAAAATTATCTACAACAAGTTTATTATCTTTATTCTCATTACTTCCACTAAATTGACTTGTTCGTAAAACACCATCAATTGCAAATTGTGAATTTAAAAGTAAGGTAGCACCTACTTGATAACCTACTTTTCCAGTCCAAGAACCACCAATATTTTGAAACAATGGAATTGTATAATTACCACCCGCAGAAACCATAAATTTAGAATTTAAAGGCTTCGAAGCTTGAGCATAAAAATTTATTAAACTGAGTTGTGGCTTAGGTGAATCAAAAGGACCGTTATCTTGTTTTCCATCCCCAGAAACACTAAAAGAAGATAATTGGCGAGGCATTTCATAAGACCCGCCAATATCAGCAGATATATCTTGCATGATTTCAGTGATTTTATATTGAGCTCCGATACCTAAAGCAGATGAAGAAGCCACACTTCCAGACATTGAAGTTCCTTTAATTGATCCATCTAAATCCAATGAAGCCACAGGATTCATCAATAAATAAAAACTCATTCCTGGAACTAATAATCCATTTGAAGACTGCACAGATTTAATTTTTAAAGTTTCAGTAGGCACTGATTTTTGAGAATTATATTTATTCGCAGAATTGTTTTCAGTCTTTACTTCCGCGTTGGATTTAGAAATATTTTTTTTATCTTTGAGCAATACATTTTTTTTACTCAAAACTGGTTTTGGGGCTTCTTGATTATTCACAGCAGCAAAACCATTTGGAAAACATAATAAATTTATAGAAAAAATAGTTAACAAATAATGACGAATTTTTTTACATAATTCCATGCGATCTCCTCGAGGAAACAAATTTTAGAAAACGTAAGTCGACATTTCTCATTTTGCAACATCTCAAAATGATGCGTATGAAAAAAATGTGAATACTATTGATGACTTTAGTTTAGAATTTCTCGACTTTTGCCGATATAAAAGCATGAGGCAAATTAAGTTTTCACTTTTTTTTATAACTAGAATTTGGATCTTGGTCCTTATTTTAATCTCTATGGGATGCAGTAAAAAACGTTCATCAAGTAATAATAATAATGAATATTCAAATATTAATTATACTAAAGAAGTTTCGTATTGTTCTCCTCTCAGCTCTGCCTCTGGTTTAACAGTCACAGCTACTGGATATTTTTTGGCTCGAGAAGTGACAACTAGTGGTCTAGAGGGCCCACTTCCTGCTCAAGCGATTCGCAGAGCTGAGGTTGAAATTCTCAATAGCTCAGGCGAAGTGATCCAGTGTGGAGAAACTGATGATAGTGGAATAGCCAGCTTAACTATTCCTTCTCAGCAGGGACAATATACTTTTCGTTTTAATTCTCGCGCATTTAATTCTTATTACAAAGCGAGTGTTTTGTATAATACTACTAGCAATAAATTTTATTCTTTAGAAAAAACTTTTTCTATTTCAGCCTCAGATTTAAATTCAGCTAATATAGATTTAGGAGATGTCACTGCAGACTATAAATGTCCCGCAGGTGTCAATGCCTGCATTTTAGAGTCTGGAGCCTTTAACATTCTTGAACAAATTCTTAAAGTAAATGAATACCTAAGAAGTCATAGCACTTGTTCTTTTTGCACCTCATTTACTGTAGCACCTAAAATCCAAATATACTGGGCAAGAGGCTTTAATCCCTCTGCTTATTTTGGAGATTCCAGCGTAGGACTTAGTTTTTTTATGCCTAGTGATAATATAGAAAACAGCAGCCTATACATTTTAGGTGGAATGAATGGAGACTCTGACAACTCTGATACAGATCATTTTGACAATGCTGTAATCATTCATGAATACGCCCACTTTTTGCAAAATGTTTATCAAAGTATTGACTACTATAAAAGAGATCCTTCACATAATGGCAATTCTATTATTGATCCTCGCCTCGCATGGGCAGAGGGTTGGGCTAACTTTTTTGAAGGAGCTGTCTTAAATACTTCTAATTATCGAGATACCACAGGAAATACTAGCGGCCATAGCACTAGATTAAACGTGAATTTAAGTTTAGAGCTTCAAACACAAGATGCACCTACTTACACAGGACAAGGTGTTTTTAGAGAAGTCTCTGTTTCGAGAACACTCTGGGATTTTATAGACTCAGCTACTGGAGGAGATAATTTTGGTGCAGAAATCCCCTTCTCATATTTATGGAGTACAATAACTTCATCTAATACAACAGGCAATCAACGAGGATTTAACTCAGCAGTTTTATTATTTAAAAACATTGGACTCTTTAGTATGTTTTTAAAAGAGAGAGTGAGTGTCAACTTGCCATCCAAAATAAGCTCAATGAACAGCTTGCTTGCAAATGAAAAGCAAGTTGCTGACTTATCTGAATTTGGATTGCCAATTTCAAGCGCTAACTCATCTTGTTCAGCGTTTATTATTCAGGGTGTACCTAATGTTTCTTCACCTAGTGGAATAGATGTTTCAGACCTTCAAAGATCAAATGATTTTTATGATTATTATTATGATGGATCAACACCATTTGAAGTTAAACTTGAATATGCAACAGTGACTGGAGCCCCAGATTTAGATTTAATTATTTATAAATCTGATTTTGGTTACGATAGAGATGATAGCAAAATTGGCTTCTCAACTGCCACAGGTCCAGCTGAAAGCCTTTCTACGAATGAATTAGGTGGTCGTGGACTTGAAGTCGTCAGATATCCAGCAAGCCTCCCTGCTGGTCACTATATGATTAATGTTAAAATGGAAACTAATTCATGGGGCGGAATTACAAAAAATTACCGAGCACAGTATATTTTAAAAAATTCATCAGGAGTGCGTTTATGTCCTTAAATAAATCACTTAAATTAATTTCAATTTTATTTGCAGGTTTATTATTTGGGTTCTCACTTAGCTCTGTAATATCAAAATTTACTACTGGTTCAACTCAATTCGCCTCTTCAAATCAATCAAATATGAATAAATATCCTGAGTTCTTAATAGCACAAAGAAAACACCTAAGATTTGCAGATATCAATATCTTTCCCACTCAAGAATTACCCGAATCTGGAGGTGATATTGTAGAATTAGTGGCACAAATCACCCTCATTCATTCTGCAAAAAATGAAATTAAATATCGTTGGATTCTTCCAAATCAAACTAAACTTGTAAGTGGAAGCCTTGAAGGGAGTTTGGGAAAACTAAATCCCCATATTCTTGAAGAGACAACTATTAAAGTAGAAAATCTCAGTCGAGAACAAAATGAACTCGTCATTTTTGAGGTTAATGAAGAAGACTCAAACCTCGGCACAAGCCAAGTGTTTGCCACAAGACCAGAAGACACTCAAGAGGCATTAGCCCCTTTGAGAACTCAATCTGTGAGAGAGTTTAAAGAAAAAGAAATTGAAAAATAAATTCTAAACAGGAACAACTTCGATCTGAGGATTGTATTCTTCTCTCAAAATGCCCTCAATAGCCATAAGTGTGCCCTCAGTCGAACTTGGGCACGTCCCACAAGCTCCCTGATAATGAATAAATAAGCGATTAGCCTCTTCATCATATTTTACGATTTCGATATCACCACCGTCGCCTTGCAAACCAGGTCTAATAGTGCGATCAAGAACTTCTTCAATTTTTTGAACTTCAATGGGCTGATTTTTTCTCAATTCTTTTTTCTCATCCACTAAAGTCACATTAGGATTATGCACGGGCATTCTAGATTGAATCACAGCACAAACACTATTTTTAAGTTGATCCACATCCGCATCAAAAAAATGTGTGACAGTAATCACATTTGTAAAAAAATGAACTTGTTTAACTCCGTCAACAGCTAATAAATCAAAAGCCAGTCTATTAGCAGAGGCTTCCTCAGGAGTCGAATAAGTGGCTTTTCCTTCAGATAAAACAAGTTTATCTAATATAAATTTCCAGGCATTAGGGTTGGGAGTTGATTGAATTCTAATTAAGACATCTTGTGAATTGCTCATAACAAAATTTCCTTTGCCTTTTTTAATGCCACTATTAATTGATCAATTTCAGCCATTGTGTTGAAGATTGAAAACGAAGCTCTGACAGTTCCTGTGATTCCAAATCTTTTCATTAATGGCTGCGTGCAATGATGACCCACTCTCACCGCGATACCCTGTTGATCTAATATTTGCCCTAGATCACTGTGATTGATTCCTTTGATATTAAAAGAAATTATCGCTGCTTTTTTAGGTGAGCGACCCACAATATGCAAATCGGGAATCTCTAAAAGTTTTTGCTCAGCGTACTTTAAAAGACTCTGTTCATAATCAAAAATATTTTGATGACCAAGAGACTCTACAAAATTAAGTGCTTCTGCTAAGCCAATGGCACCTTCGATATTTGGAGTTCCCGCTTCAAATCTAAAAGGAATCTCATTATAAGTTGTTTTTTCAAAACTCACTTGAGAAATCATAGATCCACCACCTTGATAAGGAGGGAGAGTTTCTAAAATTTCTTTTCTACCGTATAAAATCCCTATTCCGAAGGGCGCAAATATTTTGTGACCTGAAAATACAAAAAAATCACAGTTCATTTTTTGCACATTAATATCTAATTGAGTCACAGACTGAGCTCCATCAATTAAAACGAGAGCTCCAAACTTATGAGCGATTTCCACAATTTTATCCACATTATTGATTGTACCTAATGTGTTTGAACATTGAGTGATCGCCACTAATTTTACTTTAGAAGACATTTTAGATTCAAAATCATTCCAATCCAATTGACCATTATCTAAAACTTTAATCACCTGAATGACTAAACTTTTTTCTTCGGCAATCATTTGCCAAGGAACGATATTCGCGTGATGTTCCATTTCAGAAATTAAAATTTCATCACCTTTTTTGAATCTATTTTTTAGAGTTTGAGCCACTAAATTAATCGACTCAGTAGTGCCTTTAGTAAAGATAATTTCTTCAGTCGCTTTCGCTTTAATAAAAGTTTGAACTGTTTTTCGAGCTTGTTCAAAATAAGTTGTTGCTCGATCACTTAAATAATGGGCTCCACGGTGCACATTAGCCGTCTCAAACTTTAAAAATTGAGTCACCCTATCAATCACAACTTGGGGCTTTAATGAAGTCGCCGCACTATCTAAATAAATAAGTTTTTTACCATTTACACTTTGATTGAGTGCCGGAAACTGATTTTGAATCGCTACAATATCCAACGAAGCTTTATTTAAAGACATTTTAAGCTCCTTGAATTTTATTGTAGTAATCGCTCATCACTTTAATAAGGTAGTCCTCAAGAACATTGTTATTAAACTGATAAATCACATCTGTTAAAAATCCCAAACTCAAAATTTTAATGGCTTCTGGCTTAGGAATCGCACGACTTTGGAGGTAAAAAATTTCATCCGGATTAAGGGCACCTACAGTGGACCCATGTGTGGCTTTAACGTCATCAGCATAAATTTTTAATTCCGGTTTAGAATCTGCTTCAGCATTATTTGAAAGAAGAAGATTATTATTAATCTGTTCACTAGAAGCTTTTAAAGCCCCATGACGAATATGCACTTCCCCGTTAAATACCGCTCGAGAATGTCCATTTAAAATTCCTTTATAGGCCTGGCTAGTCTGGCAATTTCCCACAACATGATCAATTAAGGTGTGATTATCCACATGTTGATCTTTATCAACAGCATAGGCCCCATTGATTTTAGCAGTGGCACCCTCACCTAAAAGATATGTTTCAAAATTATGACGAGAAATCATTGAACCCATCGAGAGCGCCAAGCTATTTAAGTTTGAAGTCGCTTGCAGATAAGCTCGAGTTTTTCCGATATTGTAAGATGTTAAACTATCTTGTACCAATCTTGAGTAAGAAAGATTGCTGTTTGCAGCCAAGTGAATTTGCGTCACTGAATTGACAAAATAACGAGCTCCTTCTTGACCACAGTACTCCTCACAAACAGTCAATTGAGAACCCATTTTTAACTCTACAAAAATTGAAAAATGCACCGCTCTTGAAGGACCTGATTCTAAACTCGTATAATGTAAGATACGAATCGGCTTAGAATAAGATTGATCCTTCTCCATTTGAATCACAACACCATGCTCAATATAAGCTCTATTCAATTCTTCAAATGCATCTGATTTTTTCTCAGATTGCTTTAAAGACAAAAGATCCTCAGCATTCGGAAATTTTCTGAGGTACTCATTAAGAGGTGTCACTTTTAAGTAAGAACGGCATGACTCTTCAATATTAGAAGAAAGACTCTCTACATATTGTCCATTGATAAAAACTAAATCTAAAAATTCAGAATTCAAATGTTTTTGAACTCGAGCAAATAATTCTGGTGATTTCTCAGCAGTTAATAGTTGTGCATCAAGACTCTTAACTTGAAAATTATAATCATTAAGTGGTTTCACAGAAGTGTACTTCCACTCTTCTTGTTTTCGAGTGGGCAAACCTAATTCTGTGAACTTATTAAGAGCTCTTTCTCTTTCAGTGGACCAATATCCTGGCGGTAAAGAATGCTCTTTATGAAAATCTAATACTTTATCTGTTAATCCCATTGAATCACTCCAAATCGCATTTTTACAAAAGCCAGTCGTAACCTTTTTCTTCAAGTTTCAAAGCTAAACTGCTATCGCCAGTTTCAATGATTTCACCGTGGGCCAGTACGTGTACAAAATCAGGTTTAATATAATCTAAAAGTCTTTGATAATGCGTGATCAGAATGATCGCATTATCAGGACTCTTAAGTTTATTAACGCCTTCAGAAACAATTCTAAGTGCATCAATATCTAATCCCGAATCAGTTTCATCTAATAATGCCAATCGCGGAGAGAGAACGGCCATTTGAAGAATTTCATTTCTCTTTTTTTCGCCACCAGAAAAACCAACATTGACTGGTCGGTCCAAAAAGGCTTCATTCATTTGCACCAATTTCATTTTTTCTTTAACAAAAACTCTAAAGTCTTCTTCAGACATTTTTTCAGCACCTTGATGTTGCAAAATGGCATTAAAAGACATGTGTAAAAAATTAAAATTAGAAACCCCTGGAACTTCAATCGGATATTGAAACGCTAAAAAAACTCCTTCTTTAGCTCTCACATCTGGTTCCATTTCTAATAAATTCTTTTTTTGAAAATTCACTTCATAAAGAACTTCACCGCTTGTGACTTCATAGGCTGGATGACCCGCCAAAATTTTTGATAAAGTACTTTTACCAGAACCATTAGGTCCCATAATCGCATGAACTTCACCAGCATTTACTTTTAAGTTAAGTCCTTTGAGAACTTCTTTTCCATCAACTGAGGCTCTTAAATTTTTAATTTCTAACATAAATTCTCCAAAATTTAACCAACGCTATTTTCTAATTTCATTTCGATCAACTTAACGGCCTCAACTGAAAATTCTAGAGGCAACTCCTTAAACACTTCTTTACAAAAACCATTCACGAGCATCGAAATTGAAGCTTCCATATCTAAACCACGACTTTGTAAATAAAAAATTTGATCTTCACTCACTCTAGAAGTTGAAGCCTCGTGCTCAAGTACAGCTGTTTTATTTTTAACTTCGATATAAGGAAAGGTGTGAGCACTGCAATTAGGCCCCACAAGCATCGAGTCACATTGTGAGTAATTTCTGGCGCCATCAGCAGAAGGCAGGATTTTAACCTGTCCGCGATAAGCATTCGATGAGTGACCCGTTGAAATTCCTTTTGAAATGATCGTACTTTTTGTGTTTTTACCGATGTGGATCATCTTAGTTCCAGTGTCGGCCTGCATATAATCATGAGTCAGAGCGACAGAATAAAAAGAACCTTCAGAGTGATTCCCTTTAAGAATCACACTCGGATACTTCCAAGTAATAGCCGAACCTGATTCTACTTGTGTCCAAGAGATTTTTGAATAATCACCAACACACTGACCTCGTTTAGTCACAAAGTTGTAAATACCACCGACTCCATTTTTGTCGCCAGTATACCAGTTTTGAACTGTCGAATATTTAATTTCAGCTTTTTCTAACGCCACCAATTCCACAACTGCAGCATGCAACTGATTGGTATCACGCTGAGGAGCCGTACAGCCTTCAAGGTAATTTACATAAGAGCCTTCTTCCGCAACTAATAAAGTTCTCTCAAACTGACCTGTGTCTTTAGCATTGATTCTAAAGTAGGTTGAAAGATCAATAGGACAAGTCACACCTTTAGGAATGTAACAAAAAGATCCATCAGTAAAAACAGCTGCATTGAGAGCTGCATAGTAGTTATCTGAATAAGGAACAACTGTTCCGAAATATTTTTTGACCAAGTCAGGATATTTATGAAGTGCTTCAGATATAGAACAAAAAATCACTCCGACTTTTTCTAAAGTTTCAGTGTGAGTGGTTCCAATTGAAACACTGTCAAAAACGACATCAACAGCAATGCCAGAAATTCTTTTTTGTTCTTGTAAAGGAATTCCCAGTTTTTCAAAAGTTTTAATGAGTTCAGGATCTAATTCATCGAGTGATTTGGGCCCCGTGTTTTCTCCATCTGTTTTTTGCTTTGGAGCTGAATAATAACAGATGTCTTGAAAATCAATAGGTGGATGATGGATATGAGCCCATTGAGGAGCTTCCATTTTTTTCCAGTATTCAAAAGCTTTAAGTCGGTAATCAAGCATCCATTCCGGTTCATTTTTTTTAGCCGAAATCTTTCTGATGATATCTTCATTTAAACCTTTACCAACATTATCAGAATCAATGTCAGTCACAAAACCGTATTTGTAATCTTCACCTTTAGAGGCTTCCATGTTGTTCTCCTTCTGCTAAAGGTTTTTTCTTATTAGTACGCCCGTTTGACGGGGCAGATGTTTCTAGGAGCAATTCTTTTAATGAAATACCCTTATAAAAAGCGGACATTTTTTGATTGAGAATATGAATTGGAGAGACGATGTTACAGGTTGATTGAATATCGCAATCTTCCTTATTCGTACATTTTACAACACTTATGGGTCCTGAAACGACTTCCATAAGATCGTATAAAGTCAGCTTACCAAGGTCCTGAATAATTTGATAACCGCCAAAAGCACCTTGCTCTGACTTTAAGAATCCCTTTTGAGCAAGCTGTTGCATCACTCTGGCACTGGCATCAAAGGGAGTGTGGTAAGCATCAGCGACTTCTTTAGCCGTTGTCAGCTCCCCAGGAATCTTCTGGCTCATATGCTTTAACGCTATGAGAGAATATTCTAATTTTCTATTGAGTTTATTCATATAAAGCACTTCCGCTTAAAAAACTTTTGATATAAGAAAGCCTTGGCTGTGAAAACTAAACGAACACCAATTGAAAAGCAATAGTAAATACGCTTTTTTTTAACCTATTTCATAGCAAAAATAGAATTTTTAAGTTTTTGATTAATTCAATAATATAGGATACTTACAAGATATGCGAGTTTTACTGGTTTCATTTTTTACTCTTTTAATGTGTGCAATTGCGCTTTTAACCACTCGACTCATGGGCTTGAATCAAGCATTCCCTCCCTTTGAAAGTGCCTTCATGGAGGGGTTTAAGAGCCAAAAACAACCTTTAGTGGTTTCAATGCTTGATCCGAATGCACCTATGCCCTATTGGACTGAGTCTTCTATTAAAGAATTATCAGTTCAAAATAAAGAAATAATTATTCATGGTTTAGTCCGAAAAACTTCTGAGGGGAAACTCATACTTTGCAATTGCTCGCAACAGCAAATCCAAAAGAATCCAGAAATCTCCTCTAAAGCTATTGAACTTTCTATGGCTTTAAATTTAGCCCCCCAGCAGAGATTTTTATTAGATATAGCTGATAATGTTGAAAATATACATTTGGCGGTTTTTGATATCTTAAATAAAACTAAGTCTGATTCCAGAGTTATCCTGACCAGTGATACTCATGCAGTCATTGAAAGCCTCAAAGAACTTCTTCCACTAACAGTCTTTGGGAGCAGTTCTGCAGATCGTATGCGTTTTCAAGTTTTTGATTCACTTTTTATTTTACCTTCAGTTCCATTTAAAGGGGATGTCTATTGGACTTCTCTAAAAGACAAAAGCGTTGAATTGATAAATGAAACTATCGCTCTTGAAATGAAGCGTCGCCAAAAACAAATTCTACTAGGCCCCATCAATTCAAGTGAAGAATTAAAAAAGGCTCTGTTATTCCAACCTTTCGCAATTGGCACCTATAATTTGAATTGGCTGCAAGAATCTCTTAAAACAATAAAATAAAGAATGAGTTGATACCTTTAAAAAATCTGATTAGCCTATCATTTATGAATATCATAAATATAGCAAATGCAGCACAACCAAACATTTCTGTGAATATCTCAATGTTAGACTCCATTTTACAAGCGAGTCTCATTGTTCAATTAATCTTATTGGTTCTATGCGGACTCTCTATTGTCTGCTGGGCCGTTGGAATCTCAAAATATATGCTTTTTAAATCCATGAGAACAGAAAATGACGTTTTCATAAATCGATTTTTTAAGTCTCAATCTTTAGATTCCCTCTATGAAAATCTTGATAAATATGAGCACAGCCCACTGGCTCATATTTTTAAAGCTGGTTATTTAGAGCTCCAAAAGCTAGCTGAATCACATGCCAACACATCCCAATCTAAAGATAAATTTCCGAAACTCTCAGGAATTGATAATTTAGAAAGAGCACTCCGCAAAGCCATGGACAACGAAATTTCTCAAATGGAATCTCGAATGAACTGGCTCGCAACAACTGGAAGCACAGGTCCATTTATTGGTTTATTTGGAACTGTTTGGGGCATTATGGGTTCATTCCATAAAATCGGTGCCACGGGAAGTGCTTCTCTAGCCGTTGTGGCTCCAGGTATTTCTGAGGCTCTCGTAACAACAGCTATTGGACTAGCTGCTGCAATTCCAGCGGTAGCTCTTTATAATCACTTCAACACTCAATTAAGAAAACAAGAAATTGATCTTAATAATTTTTGCACTGATTTTTTAAATATTACTAAAAGAAATTTCTTTAAAAGCGAGTAAACATGGGAATGGGCACTGGTTCTTCTCCAAAAAGTCGCGTGACCATGAGTGAAATCAATGTAACACCCCTAGTGGATGTGATGTTGGTTTTGCTTATTATGTTCATGGTTACAGCTCCCATGATGCAACAGGGGATTCAGGTGGATCTTCCTAAAACATCTCCATCGGGTGTTGAGCCATCAGAGGACCCTTTCGTTCTAGTTATTCAAGCCAATCAAATTTTAAAAATTGGACAAGCCCCAGTATCTCTTACTGACCTCAGAAAAAAAATCAGTGCCATTTTTGAACACAGAAAAAATAAGCAAGTCTATATTCAAGCTGATAGAAAAGTAGATTATGGCGTTGTGGCTGAAGCTATGGCAGAAGTTAAAGCTGCCGGAATTACTAATATCGGTTTAATCACACTACCAAAAGACAAGTAAATGGCTTCTTTGAAAAAAAAACGACACGCTAATATTGATGAAAGTTATCAAAAGAAGAGGCCTGCGAAGGATTTTTTTTCTAAATTTATTTTTATTTCAATAATTGCACACACTCTCTTAGTTTCTGTTTTTATTATAAAAACAGTCCTTATACCAGACGAAGCCTTAGACTATGAATCTGCTATTAGGGTAGATATTGTGGCACTCCCAGACAAAGTAACTAAAAACGAACCTGCAACAGAACCCTCTCCCATCTCTCAGCCGCAACCAGAAAAAGCAATTGAGAAATTAGCAGAAAAGGAAGTTAAAACTCTTCCTCCAAAAGAAAAGCCTGAACCTGAAGCTATTAAACTCACTAAAGATAACTCAAAAGAAAAATCGGATGCACCTGAAATAAACACTAAACAAAAAGAAGCTATCGCCAAATTAAAGGCTTTGAGTGCAATTGAGGAATTTAAAAAAGAAGCGACTGAAGCTAAGAATCTTGAAAAAGAAAATAACGCCAAAAAAGCTGCACAATTGATAAAAGGCAATATATTAGCCCCTGGAACAGCTATTTCAGGTCTTTCTAAAATTCAGCATGAAAACTATATTTCAGAAATAGATCGACATGTGAAAAAGAATTGGACATTACCTCAGTGGCTGACACAAAAAAATCTTAAAGCAAGAGCTCTTGTAAAAATTGATAATTTAGGTAATATTATTGAAAAGAAAATTGTAAAATCCTCTGGCAATTCCTCTTATGATGAGGCCATCCTAGACACTATTGCTCAATCTTCACCCTTTCCTAAGCCGCCAGAAAAATTTTCTAATCTCGTCAGCGTAGATGGTATTTTGTTAGGTTTCCCTGAATAGTAAGGAGTTGGATATGCTTTCAAATTTAAGAATTAGATCTGTATTTAATTTTTTCTTAATTAAGATTTTAATGACCTCATTTGCTTTAACCCTCAGTCATTTATCTTTTGCAGAAGATTCTCCTGCGGAACAGCTTTATATTAAGCTTGGAGAAGCTAAAACTAAAAAAAGTAATTTAGCACTTCCACCAGTTCAATTTATTGGATCGCAAGCAGGGAACCGTAAAATTCAAAAAATAAGCTCAGAGCTTTATGAGGTGATCGCTAACGATCTGAGTGTTAGCACTTACTTTCAAATGATTAAACCAGAGGCTTATCTCGAAGATCCTATGAAAACTTCTGCATTACCTGCTCCAGGTGATCCTAAAGGGTTTAAATTTCAAAATTGGCAAACTATTGGAACTGATTTTTTGATCCGCCTTAATTATTCAATGATTGGGGATCAAATTAACCTTGAAACCTACACCTATCATGTACCCAAAGCTCAATTGATTTTTGTAAAAAAATATTCCTCTAGAGCCAAATATTTAAGAAAACTAGCTCACTCTTTTACGAATGAACTCCTTAAAACTCTGACTGGCAAAGAGGGGATGTATAACTCACGTTTAGTGTGTTCAAGTGATCGCGCTGGTGGAAAAGCCAAAGAAGTCTTTATTCTAGATTGGGATGGTGCAAATATAGAGCCCATTACTAATCACAAAAGTCTTTCTATATCAGCGGCGTGGTCTCCTGATAGCACTAAAATCACTTACACGGCTTACACGACTCGCTTAAAAACCAAAACAAGAAATGCCGATTTATTTATTTACGACTTTATTTCTAACAAAAGAACACTTCTTTCCTACAAAGAGGGAATTGACTCTGGCTCAAACTTTGCTCCTGATCAAAAAAGTATTTTTATGACTGTCTCTGATGAAAGTAATTCGGATATTTTTCAAATTGATCTTCAGGGAACTTTACTAAAAGCCATTACAAAGGGACCAAGAGGTGCGATGAATGTTGAGCCTGCAGTAAGTCCAGATGGTACTAAAATCGCATTTTCTTCAGATCGCAGTGGACAAGCTATGATTTACATCATGGATATAGATGGATCAAATGCTAAGCGAATCACTTTTGCGGGCAAATACAACTCCTCTCCTTCTTGGTCTCCAGACGGAAAAACTCTTGCTTTTGCAGGATATGAGAATAGCCATTTTGATATCTTTACAGTGTCCGTAGATGGCGGCGATCTAAAAAGACTGACTTCAGCTAAACGCCCTAATGGCAATAGCGCTGATAATGAAAATCCTAGCTTTTCTCCTGACGGAAGATTTATTGCTTTTTCTAGCGATAGAACAGGAACTAAACAACTTTTTATTGTCACGGCGGATGGCAGTGAAGAAAGAAGAATCACTTACGATAGCTTCAATTACTTTAACCCTAAATGGTCTAATAATATTGAGTGAAAAAAATAAATTTTTTTTCTAGTTTAACTCCTGAACAAAAAAGAGAAGTCTTTAAATGGTCTGAAGCCGCTCAACATTACGAGCGAATTATTGAACAGCCCACTAAAGACTTTTCCTCTCAATTAAGAATCAAAAGACACCATGCTTGGCTTAAAGCTTCAGCTCAAACAATTTTAAATCTAGAGCACCCTCAAAATATTTGCGCAGATTGGTCGCTGACGGCCAATGAGATTCTTCAAAAGGCCTTTGAAACCATTGTTCCCTTAGACCAACAAAAAGAAATTTCTCTTTGGGCCCTTGGTAAACTTGGCGCTCATGAACTAAACTTAAGTTCTGATGTAGACATACTGTGGATTGCAGCAGACAGAAACGCCTGTCAACCTCAATGGGCCAGAGAACTCTCGCTCCTTTTGAGTTCAGTGACTGAGTTTGGATTTTGCTTAAGAGTGGATTATGATTTAAGACCTGGAGGAAAATCCTCACCTTTAATTCCTACATTTGAAGAAGTTGAAGATTATTATGGAAATTACGGGGAGGCATGGGAAAGACTTGCTTTTGTGAGGCTTTCTCCAATTAAAGCGCAAAAAAAACTAAAGGATTCCCTTCAAACATTTGTAAATAGATTTTCCTACAGAAGATTTATCGACCTGTCCTTACTTCAGGATTTTCATTTTTTAAGAGAGAGAATTTCTAATACAGCGCCTAAAGATCCAAATAAATTTCATCTTAAATTAGGATCTGGTGGCATCAGAGAATTAGAACTTTTTGTTCATGCGTTAATGGTCATTCACGGCGGTAGACATAAAAATTTAAGAGCCAAACAAACATCAGAAGCCCTCAAACTATTATCTCAATTACAAGTACTAGAACCTCAAATAACTCAAAAACTGGAAACCCATTATTGGAACTTAAGAAAACTTGAAAACTATGTGCAAGCCACTCAAGATCAACAAACACACTGGTTTGATATTACTCATAATAATTATCCACAATGGGTCAATGAATGTTGGCAGGATGTAAACTCAGAAAGAGCTTTTCTCACAAACTTATTAGATAGTTTTCTGAGTCCCCACATCCCCCAAAATAAATCTATTACAAAAGTTAAGCCTCAAAGCGCTTTGGAAATTATTGAAGAAGTTGGAGATGATGAAATACTCAGTGATCTTTTAGAGGTTCCGATTTTATCTAGAAATAAAGAGCGCGATCTTGCCTATAAAAGACAATTTTTGAATCATTTTTTACCTTTACTCAAAAAACAAAGTCTTTCACTGGAGCACTCTATTGCTCAGCTGAAAAGTTTTTTTCAATCTTCAAAAGCAAAAGCAAGCCTCCTCTCATTACTTGCAACACAAACTCATATTCATCCAATTCTAGCAACCATCTTTGGTAAATCACCTTTGCTCTCACAGATACTTTGCACTCGACCTGAAATTTTAGATTCTTTTTTGACAGGTTCAATTGATGACACTCTAAAATCCGATACAGAAGAATTCATTCAATCCTTAATGGATGAAAAACTTCTTACCGAACTCATTGTTGGCGGCGATTTTTTACTCTATCAAAATGTAGATAAAGTATTTTCTAATTTATCAAATTTAGCTGATCGAATTATTTTAAAAATAATGGGCCACCTCAAACAAGAATTTCCCACAGATAACGTAAAAATTCTTTGTCTTGGAAAATGGGGTGGGCAAGAATTGAGCTTTTCTTCAGATTTGGATTTTATTTTTGTTTCTAAAGAATCACCTTCAGATATTGATTTTAAATTTGCCAGAAGAATCCTTAGTTGGCTTTCGCAAACTAATAAGGGTGGATCGATTTACAAACTAGACTTAAGACTAAGACCTCAAGGTCAATCTGGAGTTCTTATTATCCATGAGAGTGAACTTGCCGAATATATTCAAAACAAAGCAGAGGGGTGGGAAAAACAAGCCTACACAAGGGCCCGTTGGCTTGGAGAAGCAACTCCTTCTTATTTAAGCCAATTAGCGACTCAAAATAAACTATGTGCTGAACAAATTCAAAAACTCAAAGAGATTCAATATCAACTCTATCTACAAGCTAAGAATGCATTTGATTTAAAACTGTCTCCTGGAGGCCTCCTTAATATTGAGCTCTGCTTTCAAACCCTTTGTCTAGTCAATGGAATCCCCCCGGAATCCACTCAAACACAAAAAATAGGTGATCAACTTGCTAAAATTCTACTCACAAAAAGCCCTCAAATTTTGGAAATTAAAGCTATTTATTCAGAACTATTAAAGTTATTAGTCTTATTGCGACTATCTTCAGAATCGAGTCAATCACACATAAATGATGCAGATTTTGAAAACATATCAGCCATTTACTCTATCTCTGGAGATGAGATGAAGCAGCGCACATCTACCCTCTTGCATCGCGGGGTTAACCTGCTTAAAGGTCTTGACCCTAGATCCCCTAACAGCTAATTCATAAATAAGAGCATTTCAAAGGAGTGATATTATGCGTAACAATGGAACTTGTTCGAGACCCACCCAACGAAATCGATCTGCCGGTTGGTCACAAATACTTTGGATCTATGTATTTGCATTTTTACTAGTATCGTTAAGCTTTAAATCTGGTGCCGCAGAAAAGGCCACCAAAAATTTGAAAGGAACTCACGCCATGTTCGCACTTTTTGAAACAAATAAGGGAAATATTAAAATTAAATTATTTCATGATAAAACACCTAAAACAGTTGAAAACTTCACTGGCTTAGCTGAAGGAACAACTGAGTGGAAAAATCCAAAAACTGGACAAAAAGAAAAGAGTCCTTTTTATAATGGACTCATTTTTCATAGAGTGATTCCTGACTTTATGATTCAAGGTGGTTGTCCACTTGGTCGTGGAACTGGAGATGCTGGTTATAAATTTGCGGATGAATTCCATCCTGAATTAAAACATAGCAAACCTGGTATCCTTTCTATGGCTAATGCTGGTCCTAACACAAACGGAAGCCAATTTTTTATTACAGTTGCAGCAACTCCTTGGTTAGATGGTAGACACACAGTTTTTGGAGAAGTCGTTGAAGGAATGAAGATTGTTGAAGAAATCTCTAGGGTTCCTAGAAACGCAATGGACAAGCCAAATGAAGACATTGTGATGAAATCAGTAAAGATTATTAGAGAATAGAATTACAGATCATTGAACAGTTTAGTCTTATAAATACGAGGAATTGCAGAATGCATTCCTCGTTTTTTTTCGGAAACTTAAGTTTTCTCAGTTTTATGAATATAAAGTTCTCAAAAAAAATAATCCCCAATATAATCTTCACTTTGATCCTCTATGGATTCTGTGGATTCTTGTTTATTTCATGCCGAAATACTTCTTATCAACCTGGCATGGAAGCTTCATCTGCTACTCAACTTCATCAAAATGTATTGCCAAGTTTAGTTGGGATTTGGAGAGACCTCGAAACTGGACATTTACTTAGAGTCTATAAAAAAATAAATTTGAATGATTCTAAAAATAATGAAGACCTCTATTTACAAGCGCCAGAAATTCTCTCTGACTTATTACCAAACACTGCCCCCCTTAAACCAATTAAGATTTCTGAGTTTAATTCATTATTGAAGATAAAATGGTTTTCAGATTCAAATAAATCAGCAATTCAGAAAGCACACCTTATAATTAATAACCAAGATGACCACCCTCATTTAATTGAAAAGGTGGACTATTTAGAACTTTGGAATCAATTCTTATTTCAAGCTCATCAAACATCAATAAAATACCTCAACAACATTGCAAAAACAGGTTCTATTAACTGTAAATTACTTGATCCTGTTGATGATATGAGCTTTCTCATAATTAACCATCACTACAATTGCATTCAATCTTTGATCTTAAATGTTCCCACTGGAACTCGATTACAAAATCTTAAAAATGAATGGCTTTTTTTAGCTATCGATCAAAAAAATGAGTTTCTAATAAAGCTATTTTTGCAAAACGGAGCTTCTATATCAGCTCTCGATGAAAACAATCTTAGTCCTTTGCAAAAATTAATTAATCAAAGCCTCAGGGACTTTTCTGAAGATAGTAGTCTTGATATTATTCCTGAGACAATTTGGTTAGATCCTCGTCCAAGCGCTGAAGTTCTCATAAACCAAGGAACTAATTTTAACGAAATAGATCCTTCAGGAGTTTCTCCATTTCACAACCTCATTTATAAATCTCATTTAAATTGGAGCCAGCTAATTTACAAAATGATTCAATTAGGTGCTGAATTTAGAGGGCGTTCTCCAAAATTTGAAGCTTTCTATCCATTATTTTTTAAAGATTCTTTTGTTAAATTTGGAAGTTATGAAAAAGATATCTTCCAGGCATTTTTGAACTCTGAAGTAGAAAAAGATTTTAAGTTTGAAAAAACAAAAGATCGTTTAACATCATTTGCTCTTCTCTATTCAAATCCAGAAATTTTAACTGAAATACATAAACTCAATTGGTTTAAAAATAAAAATATCCATTTAATTGAAGCTAACATGAATAAAAAAATCACAGAACTTGATTTGTTTTTAAGAATGGAAATGAAAAGTGTTATTCAGGATAAAGCACCTGAGAGAATTGAGAAAATTCTCTCAGGTATTAATCGTATTGAAGCCAATCTAAAGTGGCTATCAATGATGAGCTTATGATCTCTTAAAGGAGATCCTAGAGGGGAAAATAAAAACAATTAACCTTTGCTGCAACCAATGATTTCTTGAAGTTTTTTCTCAAGAGCAGCTTTATCTTTAAGTCCTTCAACTTTAGTTAATGCATTTGTAAATGCAGTTTCTAGATCTAAAGCAGAGTTTCCTTCTAATTGTTCAACAGTTACTTTAATGATCTCATTGTATGAGTTTCTTTCTTCTAATGAAAACTTAGAAAGCATGTCAGTAAACAATGATTCAACTTTTTTAACTGCTGAAGTTACAGAGGTTTCTGTAAGCGCAAGTCTATTAGCTTGGTTTAAAAATCTAATTTGAAGATCAATTGAATTTTCTAAAGAAGCAATTTCAGCTGATTTATCAGCAGTGAGGCTTCCAGTTGATTTTTCACGATCTACTGATTCCTTAGCAATCAAAATTGACTCAGCTACTGAAACTAAATCAGCGTTTCTTTTGATTGAAGCTTCGATTGAATTTTCTCTAAGAGCTGTTTTGTGAGAAGCTGCAGCAATAAGTGAAGAGGCTTGTTTTTTAACTACAGCAAGTGCCTGAGCATCTAAAATAGGGCTGATCACACCATTTTTCATAATACCCATTTTAGTAAGACGATCTTTAAGTTCAGCCTTCATTTCATGAGAAATGATATCTCTTACAGAGTCAGTTCCTTTTGGAGCTGCAAATACTGAACTTGTCATTGAAACTGTCAAAAGAGTGGCCAATCCGACAAAAATTGTTTTTTTCATATTTTTTTTCCTCCTCAGGAATCTTTTTATTTATGTTTAAAAAATCAGTTCTCAATTAATTATTGATTCAACTTTTATACTACAAACTTCATGCCTATTTTTTAGTAGCTTCAGCAGGGTCCCAACTCACAGCTTGAGCTATTTTAGTCATCTGCCCTAAGTCTGTAGCTAAGCCATTAATTTTATTAACTAAAAACCCTACCAATTTACTTTGATAAGGCGATAAATTAAGGACAATTCTGTCTCCTGAAATTGTTTCAGGGTTCACTCCTAAACCAAATAAAATAGAAATTTCAGCTGTGATTTGCTGATTACTTTTTAATAGATTCTCAACATTTTGAGCTACGCTACGGTTTGTTTGAGCTGAGTTTTCATCAGTATTAGCTGACAACTTTTGAAGCTCGGTAACCATTTGGTTAAATGAATTCGAAAGCTGGCTTTGAAACTTAAGTGGACCATTGAAATCTTCAGGATTATTGATGAATGCTTGAGAAATTTGAGCTTGGGGGAAGAGTTTTGCAATAGAGCTCATATCTCCATTATTAATATTTTTAAGAATACGGATAAGTGGGATTGGGTTTTCACTTTTAGCTACATCGGATTGCAGATTTTTTGAATAAGCCAATTTTACTTTTGTATCAAATAAGTTTTCTGGAACTTTTTGATGATACTTTTGTACATAAAGATCTTTAAAAATTTCTCCTAAAATTAAATTATAAACTCTTTGTTCCTGTAATAAAGAAATAAGAACATTATTAGCTGCAGGACCATTATTAAAGGTACTTTGCTCTTGAGAATTCAACTTTAAAACTAACTTTTGAACAATTGATTTATATTGATTTCCAAAAGTTTTAAATGAATCTTCAATTTGTGGTTCTACATTCTTCTTCCACCAATAATTAAATTGCTCAGCATCTCCATGTGAATTAGCAAAAGTCATTCTTGTATTTTGGCGTAAATAATCAACAGCTCCATTGTACTTTCTCTGTTGATCTCCCTGGGTCACTAAAAAAGGTTTAGTAAAAATTTGATCATTGTAAGGATCGGGATTAAACGGAGTCGAGCCATCATTAGCATTACAATTCATCAAAAGCTGATCATTAGGTCTTCTAATTTGTGGAGGAGTAAATCTAGCTGAAAATCCTTTAGTTGTGTGTACTAATTTTTCTCCCTTTTCAACATCAGGTCCGCACAACATATTATAAATCATTTTAACACTGAGTGAATCCTTATGAGAGGTAAAATCTGAGTATTCTTTAGTTAAAGGATGCTTATTAAATGCCTGAATATAACCTAATCCCATATTTAACAATGGAAAGGGCTTACCCATAAGCTTTAAGGTCTCTTGAGCAAGTCCAATTACTTCTGTGCTGTATTTTACTTTGATATCGGCTTTATTAAGAGCTTTCGGTTCTGGCATAAATGGAGTGCTGCTCATCTCTATGAGTTTGCTGATGCCAGAAGAGTTTTCATTAATATTCGAAGAGAGAAGTAAGTTTTTAATTGAGTTAAATTCATTAAGTTCAATGGAATTTTTTAGAACCTTAGAGGTCGATAATTTTTGAGCTAAAAAAGCTCCCGCTTTATTAACCGCCTTTTGCTGAATTTCTTCAACTTTATCTGGCCACTCCAAGTAAACTTCCTGCCTATCTTGGGGAATTTCAGAGGCAATGACGCCGTTTAATGGAAAGGATCTCGTTAAAATAGATGTTTTTAAATCTGTAGGATTTTGTAAAACTAAATTTAGTTCATTTGCAAAATGACCGTAAAAATAATGTGAGAATCTGTACATTCCTGTAAGCTGAACTAGATGCTCTAACCACATATTATAAGAAGCAGTCACTTCTGAGAGATTCATTTCACGCCATGCTTTCATGGCTTCACTCATATATTTGACTTCACCAAAAAAAGACTCTCTACAGAGAGGCACTTTACATTCCTCCCCCTGCCAACCATTCTTTTTTTGCTCAGCCAATTGAACTACTAAGTTTTTTTCTACATCAGCTAAGTCTTGCCCTTGTCTCCAATTTTGAAACGGGTAAACAATAAGTGGTTCAAAGTATTCATTTGCAGCTGTAAATCCTGCAATTTGTGCAAACTTCATCATCCACATTCCACTTTTGAATGCAAAACCGCCTGGTGCTACCATGGTAGAAATTTCTACACCAGCAATTTTTAGGAGCTGAGAGGCTGTTATTGTCACTGCAGAAGAAACCATAGTTGATGCCACCATAGACATCACACCTGTAATATAATTATGAACCTTTGGTTGCGGACCTAACACCCAATTATAGTAGGATTGAGAGCAAGCATTTGGATTTTTTTTATTAATTAAGCTCATTGCGCATGCTTGCAAATCTTTATCAGAAATTAAATCTCTGGTTAAACTTGAAGCCGTCAAACCAGCGCTCATCCCCAAATAAGGGATAAATGCTCTGTACTTAGGGGACTCAATCATCGTCATTAATGGAGCAGAAACTGAGTGATTAACTAACATGAAATTATAAAACGCGAGATGAGAAATTGGATCTGCCAAAGATTCAATATGCTTTTCCATCGCAATAGGATTGTTGGCATAATTAAGTACTAATTGTGAATAAAGAACAGCACCGACACCTACAAAAAAGGTTGCAGATTCAGGAACAAACATTTTAGTAGTTGATGCAAAAACACCTTGCTTCTTAGGGGCATTTTTTTGCAAATCTTGGTATTCTTGTCGGATTTTTTCAGGAGAAAGTTTCTCTAATTCAGCTTTTGATGATACCGGAATTTGAATTTCAGTTGTTTTACCAGTTTGAGAATTAAATATTTTCAATATTTTATTTAAGGAATTTTTAGAAGATGAGTCTTTCTGAGAGTTATCAGCAAATGACTGACTCATTGAACTTAATAAAAAGAGGGCAACTAATATCTTTTGTAATCTTTGATATATAGATTTCTCAAAACTCATAAGATCTCCTTAGAAAGCCTTTGGAGATTAACAAGGCAAGAATAGTGCCACTTATATATTCAATTATTAATGTTTAATTCGATTATGTGGGGGTAGCAGTTCTTAATAATGGGATAGACAAAAATTGATCGTGAACTGTCTAAAAGTTAATCAGGTCCTAATTCTTAAAAACTCAAAGAGTTAAGTCTTTATCAGTAACTATCAGTAATTCTATTCTCCGATTTTTAGACTTATTTTCATCATTATCATTTGGAACTAATGGCCTTTGATCAGCATACGAAATGGCTGCAAGACGGTTAGGATTGATTTTATGCACCTTTACTAGATAGCGAACCACACTTGTAGCTCTATTGCTTGCTAGCTCCCAATTACTTTCAAATTCTCCACCCTTTGCGAGCGGTTCATTGTCTGTATGTCCTTCTACTATAATTTTTAAATCATTAGATTTTAAAACTGTGACCACTTTATCTAAAATTTGTAATCCAGGAAGAAATAACTTTGCACTTCCTGATGAAAAAAATGTGGAAGCGGCCAGACTAATTCTCACACCCATTGCATCATGTCTGATCGAAGAAATTGTTTTTTCTTTTTCTTCTTTTGTCAGCTTTTTATCAATGAGTCTTTCAACATAATCTGCAACTTCAGTTGGTCCTGCTTTTTTAGGAAATACAGTTGAATCAAAAATAGGGTCCATAATTCCACCTGAACCACCTTCTGAACCAGGATTTCCAACAACAATAGCTGCCATTTTCATTTCTTGTTTGAAGGATTCCTCAAACTTTTTTTCTTTCTCTTCATTCTGAGAAGAGGTTGCGTAAAGAACCACAAAAAAAGCAAATAAAAGAGTAATAAAGTCGGCGTATGAAACCAACCATCTCTCATGATTTACATGTTCTTCATGCTTACGTTTAAGCATCTAGCTCACCAGATTTTTCTATAAAGGAACGCATTTTTTGGTTTATAATTACAGGGTTTAAACCAGATGGAATTTCTAAGATACCTTCTAAAATCATCATCTTTACTTGCGATTCGTGTTGAATACGCTTTTTTATTTTATTTCCAATAGGAAGGAATATCAAATTAGCAGAAGCCACACCATAAACTGTGGCTACGAACGCCACAGCAATACCAGCACCCAATTTTGAAGTGTCAGATAGGTTTCCCATAACATGAATAAGTCCTAATACTGCACCAATAATTCCGATTGTAGGTGCATAACCTCCAGCATCTAGCCAGATTTTAGCCCCAGCCATTTCGACTTCTTCTTCAGCTAAAATCGCAGTTTCAAAAATATTTCGAATTGTTTTTGAATCTACACCATCAATGACTGCTCTTAAAATTCCAGCCATAAATGGATCGCTGACTTCATTCATTTTGGACTCTAAAGATAAAACAGTATCTTTTCGCGCAATTTTAGACATCTCAACGACTGATTTAATTTTAAAATCAGCTTTATCATCATGTTTAAAAAAAGATTTTTTAAATAGACTGAGACCTTTTTTAAAATCATCCATAGATGAGGAAACAAGAACTGCTCCAAAGGTTCCTGAAAACACAATTACAAAAGCCGCCCCCTGAACAAGAGAGGCCACATGCCCACCTTCTATGATATTCCCTAAGAGGATTCCACCGATCCCAACGAGCAAGCCAATAACTGTTGATTTTTCCATATTCACCCCTCGAATCCTTTTATTAAATCTAACACATGAAGAAGCTAACATAAATTTACCAATGATATTTTTGCCAAACTCTCCACATAAGTCGACAAGACCCTACTAGACTTTTAACCTAGGAATGATAGAATCTTTCATATGTATGAAACTTCAGATTTAGAAATTTATATTTTTGAAAAAATAAACCGACATTGGACTAATTCATTTCTGAATTGGATGTTTCCTCAACTCACAGATTTGCATAAAAATAAATATTTTATTTTTACTCTTATAATGAGCTTAATACTTTTTATATTATTTAAATATTCAAAATCTCCAGCTCGAAAATCTTTTTTAAATAAAATATTTATTTTTATTTTAGGAATAACAATAACTGGAGCTTGTTCAGATTCTTTTAGTTATTATGGTCTTAAAAAAAATATTGAGAGATTTCGTCCTGAAGTTGAATTTAGAACAAGACTTTTAAAAGCAGATGATCCTGAAAATTTAAATGATAGGGATTCCACTTTTAAATTTCCCATAGTGAGAGCTCCTTTTGTAGGAGATAGAAGTCTTCCTTCAAACCACGCAAGCAATGCTTCAGCAATTGCCATGTTTATATTTTTATTTTTATCCCTCGTTTATAATAAAAAATATTACTCCATTTTTTTTCTTCCCGCAATTATAGGTTATTCGCGAATATATGTAGGAGTTCACTGGCCTTCTGACGTTATCATTGGTTTTATTTTAGGATCACTTATTGGTCTTATTGCTTTTAAATTATTCAACAAAGTACTCATGCCTTTTTTCACAAGGAGCGGTATATGAGCCGAGTTTTAGTAACCGGAGCTAATGGATTCTTAGGAAGTTGGCTTTGCCAAAGGCTTTTATCAGATGGTCACGAAGTTTTTGCAGTTGTGAGAAAAGGCAGCGATCTCAGTGAGATTCAGCATATCTCTGATTCAAAGTTTAAACTTATTCACGGCGAAATCACAAATTTAGAATCTTTGGAAAAAGCATATTCTGAAACTAACAATGTTAATGCAACTTTTCACCTTGCAGGACTTGTTTCATACAAAGCAACCGATCGTGATAAAATGCATTTAGTTAATGTAACGGGAACTGAGAATGTTATTTCTTGTGTAAAAAAACTATCTTCTCATAAGCTAATTCATGTTAGCTCTGTTGTCTCCATTGGAGCGGGTTTCAGTGCTCAACAAATCCTTGATGAAAATTCTGAATACAATCTTACAGAAAAAAACTTTGGTTACTTTGAAACAAAAAAACTCGCCGAAGAGAAGGTGAAAGCAGCATGTCTCAAAAGTGAAATTGATGCTGTGATTGTGAATCCTTCTACTATCTATGGTGCTGGCGACGCTAAAAAAGGTTCTCGCAAAACTCAAGTTAAAGTCGCACAAGGTAAATTTCCATTTTACCCTCCTGGTGGAGTTAATGTTGTTTCAGTTGAAGATGTTTGCCAAGGTATTATTTCCGCTTGGAATAAGGGACGAAACGGTGAGAGATATATTTTAGCTTCAGAGAATCTTTTGATTAAAGATGTTTTTGAAATTATAGCCAACGTTGCGAAGGTTAAGGCTCCGCAATTTGGCTTACCCAAGTCAGCACTATTAACACTTGGTTGGCTAGGTGACCTTATGGCTCAGTTGGGTCTTGCTAGCTCTTTAAGTCTTGAAAATGCAGAGGTGGCTTGTCTCTATCATTGGTTTTCGCATGCAAAAGCTACTAAAGAATTAGATTTTAAACCTCAACCTTCTCACTTGGCGATTGAAAAGAGTGTTTTATGGATGAAACAAAATGGTTTGGTTTAAATCAATTTTTAAATTGCTATTAGTTTTTGTAATCTCACCTTTGCTGTTACTTGCATTGTATGTTTTTATAAAAATGCCAAGTCACGAAAAAATTAAAAGTTGTTTTACAACTTCAATGTATGAGGTCTATTTGTGTCCAAAATCCCCTTCATACACACCGCTAAGATTAATTTCACCTTATGTTCCAAAAGCTGTATTACTGTCAGAAGACTCAGGCTTTTATCAACATGAAGGATTTGAGTGGAAAGCTATTGAAAGCAGCTTAAAACATGATCTTGCCAAAAAAAAATTAGCTCGTGGGGGATCTACTATTACCCAGCAGTTAGCCAAAAATCTTTTTCTTTCAAAATCAAAAACTCCATGGCGAAAAATTGCAGAAGCATTTATTGTAGTGAGAATTGAAAATGTATTATCTAAAAAAGAAATCCTTGAGAAATATCTAAATGTTGTTCAATTTGGCAAAAATATTTTTGGAGTTAAACAAGCCTCACATTATTATTTTAAGAAAAGCCCTCTCCAACTCAGCATCCTAGAATCAGCTTTTTTAGCTTTTCTCCTTCCAAGTCCTGAAAAATACAGTCAATCCTATCATCGAAAAGAATTGACCTCTTTTGCTAAAAAGAGAATGAAAAGAATCGTCAATGATATGTATAAGTATAAGCGTATTTCTCAAGAAGAGTATGATCTCGCCATTAACAACATTGATGGCTTTCTAAATTCCCATACTGCTCAAATAGAAAATAAAAATGACCCTGAAAATATAGGTTTAAAATCTACAGATGATCATTCCAATACCACCCTGGAAGATCTTGAAAAAGAAGCTGAGGATCTTGACGATAGTATTTGATCCTTAGCACATATCTAATGTCTTATGAAGTCTCTATGATAACCTGCAGCCCATCTCACCATATCAGCTGCTAATACGTAATCTAAACCATCTGGATCAACTCCATTAATATCATCTCTCCAGTATTGCGGAGCTTCTGGATGAACACCTGTTATTGCCACTCGACCATTATTAAATTTTCCGTACACTCCAGCAATTTCTCCGGTTGGATAATATGTAAATGGAGTGAAAGTTTTCTGACCAGGGTCGAGTTCAATATAAGCACCCTCCTCCCAGTAAATGGTTCTCTTTTTTCCATTCCATATCATCTCTAACATGGCTCCATGGGGATCGGCTTGAGTGTAACTTTTTGCAACTGCTGGTATAATCCCTAATCCAATTTTTTTTGTGCCATGAATCATATTGTCAGCAAAGAAAGCGCCGGCACAAAAACCTACGTATCCTCCACCGCGGCTAATAAAATCTTTAATACCTTGTTTCAGTGTTAAAGACATTTTATCTGCGACTTCGAGAGATTCACCGCCAGGCTGTATCCACACAGCTGCGTCAGAAAATATTTCTAAATTTGTTTCTTCTGGAGATACGTATACTGGCTCAAGACCAGCCATTTGAGCAACAACTGCGGCTGCTTCTGAGCAGTCCTCAATACAACTTCCTTGGCCTTTATAAATGAGGGCTTTTAAATTAATCGTTCTTAAATTAGATATTGATGAAGCTTCAAAAGTAAAAAATAGAGCCAAAACACCCAAAGTAAGAATTCTAATTTTTCCCACTATTACCTCATTACAAAGTGATTTTTTATAAAAGAAAACACCCTATATTGAATTTTAGACTGGCTTTCAAGTATTAATTGAGAAAAATGGCCTCACATTTAAAAACTTTTGGTTTTGACAGTTTTAGAATTGGAGTCTTTTTTTCTAATTTCACTGAATTATTTTTCTTAAATTCACTATCAACTATTTTATCTTCTAAAAATTTCATACCAGGATACAAGCTTTCTGTCTCAATTCTCCAATCAGAGAATTTACGCTTCAAGAACTCCATTTGTTCTTTAGGAGTCCATCCAATATGAATTTTTCCAGTCTTTATTAATTCAGGAAATTTAAGCAAAAATTGAGTAAGTTTTTTTACATTAGAAATTTCTTCTTCATAAAGAAAATTTGAATTTCCACCTGGATTTGATTCAATCATAACAGCTTCTCCCCCCTCAATAATTGCGATATCAAGCCCAAAAGTCATATTCTGAAGTTCGGGAGGTAATGAAGAAGCAACTTCTTTTGCATAAGCTTCAGCTGCTTTTAAATCTTTTTTATCAGGAGCTTTATAACTAGAATCAAACTTTCCATTTTTTAGATACATATATGCGTATCGATCAACTGTTGATCTCCCTCCCAAGACTCTACCAGCAACAATTTCAACTCTAAATTCAGAGATAATATTAAATCTCTCCTGAATGATTACTGATTTGTCATTTCTCAAGAGCTGTAAGGCCTTCCAACCTTTATAGCCTTTATGTTCTTTTAGTTTTGTAAGAGCATACTCTGGAGCAGTCTGGAGATTATTGTATTTTTCATCAATTTCTCTTTTATAAGACTCAAAATCACTTGATAAATAAGTTTCAACCAAAGCTACCAAGTCAGACTTATCAGATAAAATCTCTTTTTCAGTTCCTAAATCAAAAAGCCCTTTTAAAACCCAACCTTTTTTAAAATTAAGATTAAATGTTTTTACGATTTCTTTAACTTGATCTAAGATTATTTTTGAAGAATCTAATTTGAGAGGTTGAACTCCTAATTCGCTGATGAGTAAAGTTTTTGGAATACCTTTTTTAACATATTCATCCCAAAACTTCATTTCTACATATTTATTCTCAAGAGCCTGCATAATGAAGCCGTTTATTAAACCTGGATTGTATTTACCAATTACATCATTACGATGAAATTGATTTCTATGCATCACGACACTTTCACCAGGAATACTTAAAGGATATTTTCCATATTCGTAAAATGGCAAAAAGGTTACTGGATGAGGCGCATATCCTTTTGCGAGATCTGCATACTCACTTCTGTTGACTGTTTTAGGGTTTCCAATAAAATATCTAAATATAATTGGACCAGACGATTTATTAATTTGATTAAAATATCGAGTTCTTAATTCTTTAATCATTGGCTCTTCAACGCCAGACAATTGACTCATTAAGATGTCGTGATTAAACGATTTAAATTTTTTTGTCATATACATCAGACCAGCAACTTCTCGGTAATGTTCAATCACCTTAAAGTCATTATTAAACTCTCTCCATTCAATAATAGGCATTGGAGTCATCCAACCAGATTGAACATAGATTTTAGTAATAGGATCATTTGGAAAAGCCATTCCTAATAAAGAACTGATTCTTAGTTTATTTTGTTTTACGACCAAAGGAACAATTGGATTTCTCTGAGCAAGGAGAAGTTTTTGAGCATGAGAGATTTCTATATCCCAAGCATCTTTAAAGCCCAACAACTCCAGACTTTGTCTGTAGAAAAAGTCATCAAAAAGCTCACGTGCTGTGGGTTTATATTGAGGATCGATTAACTTTTCAAAAAAGCCCGGAGAATACAATTGAACGTAGTTTTTACGAATTTCTAAAACATTCAAATGAGCATCAATTTGTTCTCTATGAATTGGATTCATATAAACTCTCATCAAATCAATTAGCTCTTGCCAATTATAATTGGCAATATTTCCTTCATTAATTTCTATATTGTATTGAATAGAAACTGCCTCACCAGCAGCCGTGCCTTTAGCACCTTGATATTTTAATGCCGTAATTATTTCTTGTAATTTTGGAAGCTGAGCTTTTCTAATGGGAGCAGTTACGAGTTCTATCACTGCATTTTCTGGTGTTATAATTCCATCATCAGTAATTTGATTATTATCAACTTTTATAATGAGCTCCCCAATTAAAGAGTTTTCGATCACCCACTCAGGAATTGTAGCCTCATTATAAACTAAACCCTTTTCAGTAACTTCTTTAAGGGTTGTTTTAATTTTTTTTTCTTTCTTAATTATCTTTCCACCTGAAATATCATGAACTATTTTTAAAGTTTCTTGCAATGATAATCCCGCAAACTCTACCTCAATTCCAACTCGAGGATTTTCAGCATCTTTTGCAAAAGTAGAGGCGGTATGAAATAAATGAACTGCATTCACACTCAACGGAGAAAACAAGAGAACGCTCGCACATAATGAACTTAAAAGTAATGAAATTTTTGCATATAAAAAAAGTTCACTATTTAGTTTGATGGCCTTCATTGAGAGCTCCTTTAATCAGAGACGTACCAGTATTGAGGACACTAAAAAATACTATTTCAAACAATCAAGAAATCTAAGCAAGATTCTTACCAACCTCTAATCATTTTAGTGATGAAATCACAGTGATTGAACTTTACAATGTGCCCTATTTTGGGAGACAAATTACTGTAGTTTACTTTTTACATGCAATCGAGTTTTTAATTTTTATGACTACTATTAATCCATATTTTACATTCGAATATTCACAACCCAAAGATTATAAATTTTCTCATGACTCAGTTTTTTTTGCTCGAAAAGTTTTTGAAATTTACAAAATTCAATCCCTGAAAAATTTTCGTTGTTTAGATTTATGCTCTGGATGTGGAATTATTGGACTCGATTTTATTTTTCATTTTTTAAATGAAAAAAATGAGTTCCAACATTCATTTGATTTTATCGATATTCAGGAAATATACAGAGAGCATTTTGCACTCAATCTCAAAAAATTACGCAATAAATTTAATATTTCTTTGGATTCAATTACATTTTTTTTAGATAACTACAAGAATCTAAAAAATCCAAGTTTCTCTGAAAAATACGATCTCATATTATGCAATCCTCCATACTTTTTTAAGGAAATGGGAAAGCTTTCGCCCTCAGAATTTAAAAATAGATGCCGATTTTTTATGGATGCAAATTTTTTTCAACTTTTAGATGGAATCGCCAATGCCCTCTCTACCAAAGGTTCTGCGTATTTGATTATGCGCGACCTTTCAAAAAATGGATGGGACACTCAATATGAAATTGAGAAATATCTTGATGGAAGATTAAAAGTAATCCCCCATGAAAAAATTAGAGGTCAATTATTTTTAAGACTCGTTAAAACTAATAGTACAACTTAATTCTGATTCTTCGAATACTCCACACAACAAGTGAATATCCAACAACTAATAAAAATAAAAAGTTTAAAATCATCCACCAAGAAAATTGATGGAGCAGGAGTCCTCTTACTAAGTCGACTGAATGAGTGAGAGGAAATATATAAAAAATGACTTTTAATGTTGTAGGAACATGATCTAAAGGAAAATAAGTTCCACTCAATAAACTCATGGGAATTAAAAATCCTGAAATAGAATAAATAAAAGAATCATAGTTTCTTGCAACACTTGTCATGAGCATACCAAAAGCTGAAAATAAAAAACTGGTGATAAAAAATACTATCAGAGCTGGCAAAATAGTCCAAGAGTCCACCAAGCCAAGTAAAGCTCCAACTAGTGCAACTCCTGCTGAGCTTAACCAGCCTTTTGAAGCAGACCATAAAATTTCTCCAAATACAATTTCATCAGCCGAAAGCGGACTAAGCATCATTGTAGAGTATATTTTTTGGTGAGTGAGCTTTGTATAATGTGTGTAAGTACTTTCAAAGAAGGAAATAAACATTCCAGTTGTACAAAGAAGAGCTGGAAAGAAGAATTCAACAAATGGCTTGCCTTCAATATTATTTACATAGGCACCAAGTCCATATCCAATAGCACCTAAGTAAAATACAGGTTCTACAAGTATCCAAAATAGAGATACTAAAAAGGTTTTTTTAAAATAAAAAAAGTTTCTATACCAAACATCTAAAACACCTTTAGTAAAAGGAATTTTTTCCGAAATAAATGCTTTCATCATAAACTTTCATCCCTCAAATCATGACCAGAAATTCGTAAAAAAACATCATTTAATGTTGGCTTTCGAATGATAATTTTATCACCATTTATAATATCTAATACCTTTCTACTTTCTTGGTCAGGTTGAAGATAAATACTAATTTTATTTTTTAAAGTTTGAAAACGATACTGATTTTGCTTGAGGCGATTTGCATAGTAATTGACATCATTTTCAGAGACTTCAACTTCTACGACTTCTTTACCAATATAAACATTGATAAGATCCATCGGTGTTCCAACTGCAAGAATTTTTCCGTGATCAATGATAGCTAACCTATCGCAAAGAAATTCTGCTTCTTCCATATAATGAGTTGTGATCACCACCGTTGAAAGGTCTTCTTTAAGTTTTTTAAAATATTCCCACATCCAATATCTTGCTTGAGGATCTAATCCCGTTGTGGGCTCATCTAAAAATAATACTTCAGGTCGATGTATAAGGCCTCTAGCAATTGCTAAACGCCTTTTCATACCACCACTCAGAGTTTCAACATTTCGATCCCTATACTCATCCAATCTAAAAGCCTGCAAAAGCTCAGTGATTCTGCGATCCGCAGTGACATCATCAATGCCGTAATATCGAGAGAAAATCCTAAGATTTTCATAGCATGAAAAATCAGCTTCAAGACCGTCATCTTGAGGAACAATTCCAATTTTTGATTTAATTTCTTTATGATTATTTTTTACATTAAGACCGAGTATGTAGAGTTCCCCTTCAGTTACTTGAGAACTACAGTACATCATTTTCATAGTTGTGGATTTACCAGCACCATTGGGGCCTAATATTCCAAAACACTCTCCCTTGAAGATTTCAAGGGAGATGCCATTTACAATTACCTTGTCATCAAATTTTTTGACGACACCTTTAACTTCTATAGTTGATTTCACACTCACTCATCCTTGAAGAGGGTTAGACTAAAAAATTAAATATTACTTTTTACGTTTATGCGGATCAAGCTCTCTGCAACGAATTCTGATAAAATTTGGAGTCACTTCAATAAGTTCATCCTCATTAATCCATTCAATCGCTTGCTCAAGAGTTAATGGCTTAATAGCTGTTAATTTAACAGCTTCATCACTTCCAGAGGCACGTACGTTAGTTAATTTTTTCTCACGGCAAGCATTAACTTCAAGATCATTATCTTTAGCATGTTCACCGATAATCATACCTGAGTAAACTTCTGTACCAGCTTCAATCAATAATTTTCCACGCTCTTCAAGGTACCAAAGTGCATAAGCAGTTGTAGCGCCTTGACGATCAGAGATCATAGCACCGTTTTGACGATGAGTAATATCACCACGGTATTCAGACCATCCATCAAACATAGTATTAAGTAAGCCTGTACCGCGAGTATCTGTTAGGAACTCAGAACGGTATCCAATCAAACCACGAGAAGGAATTCTAAATTCTAAACGTGTACGTCCAGAACCTTTTGTACTCATATTGGTCATGATTCCTTTACGTTTACCAAGTTTTTCACTCACAACACCTGTGTAAGCATCTTCAATATCAATAACTGCGATTTCCATAGGTTCATGTTTAACTCCATCAACCATTTTAAAAACCACTTGTGGCTTACTTACGCAAAGTTCAAAGTTTTCACGTCTCATTTGCTCAATTAGAACGCCCAATTGAAGCTCTCCACGACCAATAACTTTAAAAGAATCAGTGGTATCAGTTTTTTCAACTCTTAAAGCCACGTTATGTAAAAGCTCTTTTTCAAGTCTTTCAAAAATTTTTCTGCTGGTAATGTTTTTACCATCACGGCCAGCAAACGGACCACCATTAACAGAGAAAACCATTCCCACAGTTGGCTCTTCAACACGAATTCTTGGAAGAGGACGAGGTTCAACTGCAGATGTCACAGTATCGCCGATTCCGAAATCTTCAAGACCAGCAATAATTGCGATATCCCCAGCTCCCACTTCTTCTACTGGAACTTGGCGATTTACTTTATATTGAAATAAAGCACTCACTTTTAGTTTTTTGTTTACATCGTTAGCCATACAACAAAGAACTTCATCACCTACTCTGATTTTTCCAGAACGAAGACGACCGATCGCTAATCTACCCACAAAGTTATTGTAGCTGATATTAGTGATCATCATTTGAAGTGGTGCGTTTTCTTCGATTTTTGGAGGTGGCACAAGTTCAATAATTTTTTGATACATAACTTCTAAAGAGTTAGTTCTCACTTCTGGATCTAAAGTAGCCATACCTTCACGAGCAATCGCATAGATTGTTGTAAAGTCAGCTTGTTCTTCAGTTGCATCTAAATCGATAAATAAATCAAAAACTTCATTATGAACTTCTTGAATACGTGCATCTGAACGATCGATTTTATTAACACAAACCATTACTTTTAAATTTTGCTCTAAAGCTTTTCTTAATACGAAACGTGTTTGAGGAAGTGGTCCTTCAGAAGCATCCACTAAAAGAATACAACCATCAACCATGTTTAAAATACGTTCAACTTCACCACCGAAGTCCGAATGTCCCGGAGTGTCTACGATATTGATTTTGTAGTCTTTGTACATGAAAGAGGCATTTTTTGCAGCAATTGTGATTCCACGTTCTTTTTCAAGATCCATTGAATCCATGAGTCTGTCTTCAACATGTTCATTTTCACGGAAAGTACCTGCTTGTTTAAGCAAATGATCCACTAACGTTGTTTTCCCATGATCCACGTGGGCAATAATTGCAATATTTCTAATCTTACTTGCGTCTACCATAAACCTCTTCCTTTTTATCTCGTACTTAAAATCAATTACTTAAAATACAACTAAATCTATAAAGCACTATCCATGACCACCCATTAAAAATGATTCATGACGAGTGTCCTCTTGTTTTAAATTTTCAATTTCCGCGAAAAAATGATCCGCAAAATTGATTGTTTCCAACGTAGTTTTTGATTGAAAAATATTTTTTCTGAACTGAGATGCCCCAGGATAACCTGTGGCAAACCAAGCAGCAAACTTCCTTAACTGAATCTGCGCTATATGATCATCACAATGCGTTAATATTAAATCCTTTAAATCAGAAAATATCTCTCGATAACTCAGTGTAGGTATTACTGGAGAGGAGTCACTTTTCCAAGCATTTAATGCTTCCATGAATATGAGAGGATTTTTTAATGCACCTCTCCCTATCATAACTCCATCACAGCCACTCTCTTTAAGCCTTTGAACGGCTTCTAGGCCAGTTAGAATGTCTCCATTGCCAATTATGGGCAGTTTAGACTTCGCTTTAATATTAGAAATAAATTCCCAGTCAGCAGCTCCTGCATAACCTTGTGCTCTCGTTCTCCCATGAATGGCCACCCAAGTGATTCCTTCATTAAAAGCGACTTCACAAGCTTCAAGAGCATTACGTGAATCATGATCCCAGCCAGTTCTAATCTTGATTGTGACAGGAATATTAACTGCTTTTTTAATAGAGGCTAAAACCTTCCCCATAGCCACAAGGTCTTTGAGCATGGCTGAACCACCACCTTTTTTAACGACCTTGGGAACTGGGCAGCCAAAATTCATATCAACAAAATCAGCGCCAGCTTTTTCAACAACCTGAGCAGCCCTTGCGAGAATATCAGGATCTTCTCCAAATAATTGAATACCCAAAGGCCGTTGCGACTCCTCGTAAGACATGAGTGCTAGTGTTCGAGCAGATTGATATTCAATTCCTGTGGCAGAAATAAGCTCGGTTACAACAACCCCAGCTTTCATTCTCCTCATAAAAGTTCTAAATGGATGATCCGTTATCCCAGCCATTGGCGCTAAAACAAAAGGATTTTCCCTCAATGCCTCAAGGGGGTCCACTCTTTTAAAAATAGGATTTTCGGTCTGACTATTCATCTGACTACTTACCTTGGTTACTCATTTTGGTTATTCAATTTTTTCAAGGGGAAAAAATTATTATTAATTAAACTCAATATTCATTTGCAAAATTTATGACTACTCTTCTAGCCAAGTGATGCGACCTTCAAGTTGGCGGGCAGCCTTAGGTGGTTCGTGATCAGGGTATCCCATCACAACTGCACAAAGTAACTCTAGCTCTCCTGATTTATATTCAGGAAGCTGATCAACACCTAAAAATTGATCTATCTCCTGCTTTATTTCTAAAGGAGCTCCCATGGTGCAACAACCTAATCCCTCCACAACAGCAGCGAGGTTGAGGTTTTCAACGGCCATATAAACAGATCCAATAGAAGTGTGATATTTTTCTTCTGGAGAATTAAATGAATAAGCAAAAATCACTACTGGTGCTTCTCCCAAAGTATAAAAAAATCTCTCAGTAAAATCATAGAGAGAAGGCTTTAGCTTTGCCTGCAAAATATCTTTAATTCCTAACCAAGATTTTTGAGAATATTTAAGATACTCATCACGTTTTTTACCTGAAATTACAAAAAATCTCCAGTTTTGACGATTTTTTCCAGAGGGTGCTTCAAGAGCCCCTTGAACTAAAATTCTTTCTAAAACTTCACGAGGGATACTTTGAGATTTAAATTTACGAATGGATCGTCTTTTTTGTAAAAGCTGGTAAAATTCTTCTCTTTTAATATTTTGCATGCACTTGTTTTTAGTTTGTTTTAAAGAAAGTTCAAGCTCTTTTATTACTCCCAAATAAGGCCTATCAACTAAAGTCGAGAATGAGTCTTTAAATCTTATTAAATATTTGTTTATATTGAATTATTACAGCAAAATTAAGCTATGAATGAGCAACAAAAAGATTCTCTTTTAACCCTCACATTGGCAGCCCTCTTCAGTCTTGCAAGCGTGGTGACAATCATAGCTGTTATTCCAAGATTTAAATATCAGGTTAAAAATTGGTACCTTGGAAGCGATAGAAAGGTTTTATCTCGCCTAGAAGAAGACATCACTCACAAAGGACAAAGCTACACTTTTGTGAAACTCCGGTTTCAAAACGACATTATTCTTGAAATTTATGATGAAAAAATTTCTCCAAGACAACTGTTGAATAGTTTTACATTTGAAAATGCTAAAGATGGTTATTTTCAATTAAAAGGGGATTCAACCAATATGGGACTTGTAGATATTGATAATGATCAAATACTCGAACTAATTGTTCCTGTATTTGATCAAAACCTTGTGGCTAGACTTAACGTCTTTAAATTTAATTTAGATTCACAAAAGTTTGAAAAAATTGTGAATACTCAAACTACTTTTTAGTTTTTTTAGACTTATTTTTATTGAGTTGCCGCCAACTTTTACCCTCTCGTGCTTTTGGATTTTTTTGTAAAGTCTGAACTGCATTTTCATGATCAGAATAACTTTCTGAAAAAGAATGTCGACCATCATTTTTACTTACAAAATAAAGAAAATTAGAAGGTGTTGAATGAAATACAGCCTTTAAAGCTTCTCTGCCAGGGTTAGAAATAGGACCTGGTGGTAAACCATCAATCACATAAGTATTGTATCTTGTGTAACGATGAATATCCTCTTTATGGATATTCCCTGGTAAAGCTCCTGTTTCATCAGCAATTCCATAAATTATAGTAGGATCAGTTTGTAACTTCATCTTTTTTTGAATGCGATTATAAAAAACCGAAGCAATTAAGGGGCGTTCCTCAGGTGCTCCAGTTTCTTTTTCAACAATACTTGCTAAAGTGAGAAGCTCATAATCATTTAATAGTGTGGCTTCTGGTTGCGAATCCAATTGAGCATCCACTTTGATTTCTTCCCAAACTTTTTTATAGTTTTCGACCATTTGAGTAATCAAAGCTTTAGCATCTGTGTATTTTGTCAGTTTGTAAGTTTCAGGATACAAATAACCTTCAAGAGAGATTCTTGGTGTACCAAGGAGTTCATTTATAAAAGTGGGATCTTTAACAAGTCTTAAAAACTCTTCTTTTTGCCCAAAAGCTTTATCTTGAAATAATTGAGAAATTTCAAAAATATTTAAGCCTTCAGAAACTGTAAAAGATCTCTCGATGCTTTTACCTGATTTTAGAATAGATAAAATTTGCTGAGGTGACATACTCGCTTTAATTTCGTACTCACCCATTTTCATTTTTTTAGCCTCGCCATTTAAACGGGCATAATAAAAAACTAAAATTTCATTTTTAATTAACTTTTGCTCGTTAAGAGAATGGATAATTTGCTTAAATCCATCACCCGCCTTAACCTCAAATACAACCGGTTGAGATTCCTCTTTTGAAAAGGGTGTGTTCATTGCTGAATTGGCAAAATAAAGCAAAAAACACAATCCAATAAATGCAGATATGATTGCACCAAAAATCCATTTAAACATATTTAAAATATCCTATTTTATTTAATTATGGGTTCATAGGTCATACCAGGCAATAATTTGGTATGATCAAATTCCGTAAAATCTTCTAAGCTGGCAACTGGCACAGAACAATATTGAACTGCAAAATGTGCTGAAGGTCTATCATTACCTGATTTACCCATACCCCCAAAAGGCAATTTTGAACTGGCTCCATTTGTTGTTCTATTCCAATTAAGAAGACCCACTTTAGCTTCTAATAATGATTTTTGATAAAGCTCTTTGTCTTTTGAAAACAACGCCATTACCAAGCCGTATCCAGAAGAATTCACTATTTCTAATGCCTTATCAAAATCATTTGCTTTATAAATAGCCACATTAGGACCAAAAATTTCGCTTTTTTGGTAAACAGACTTTTCATCAAATTTTTCAACAAGGTTTATACTTGGAGTGACGTAATAACCTTTATGCTTAAGATCTAAAACTTTGCCTCTCATCATATTTTCGCAATTTTCACGTTTAGCAATTTCTTGAAATCGAATGTATTTTTCAACTGCCGCTTCATTAATTAAGGGACCCATAAATGGATCCTCAGACCAGTGACCAATTGTTAATTTTTTTGCAGATTCATAAAATTTTTCAGTAAACTCTTCAGCAATAGAATCGTGGACAATGATTCTACTGGTGCATGAACATCTTTGCCCTGCACTCATAAAACTTCCCACAAGGCTTTCATAGATAGCTTTGTTAATATCTGCATCTTTCCAAACAACTGTAGTGTTCTTGCCTCCCATTTCAAGAGCCAGGATTTTCCAATAATGGTGAATGGTTTCTTGTTTTATTCTTAAACCCACATCATATGAGCCAGTAAATAAAATTCCATCTACAAATTCATGAGCGACGAGTCTTCTTCCAGCTTCGCCATCACCTTGAACCATATTAAAGACGCCGGGAGGAAACTCTGCTTTTTGAAAAAGCTCCGCCATTAACTGGCCTACAGCAGGAGTTTGTTCTGAAGGCTTAAATACGACAGTGTTTCCCATTATCAACGCAGGAATAATATGACCATTTGGTAAGTGAGCCGGAAAATTAAAAGGACCCACCACCGCCATCACGCCTCTTGATTTAAAACGAATGACACCATCAACAGAAGGAAGTGCCTGAGGAATTATTTCTTCAGAAACCAACTTCATTGAAAAATTTAATGTCACATCAATCTTAGCAGCGAGTGCTTTTGCCTCTGTAATACCTTCCCAAAGTGGTTTGCCTGAATCGCGGGAAATCGCTTGAGCCATTTGAGGAACATGAGCTTCATAAATTTCTTTTAAACGTAATAAATAAGTTTTTCTCTGATCAAGACTTAATCTTGCCCAAGGAAGATAAGCTTCTTTAGCCGCTACACAAGCATCATCAATGTGATCATGCCTAAAAGGAATTGTCATGATTAAGTCTGATAAATCCGAAGGACTTTTATCTTTAAATTCCCCATCTGGTTTTTCAACAGGGATAAACTGACCTTTGATAAAATCACCCTTATAATTTAGAGAATGTACGGAACTCATAATCACCTCATCCTTTGGCAAAATTGAATCTACTTATTCATTAGTTCTTTATTTAAATTCTGATGGAGAAAGAAACACTTCCTCGCCAATTTCTAGATCTAAAATTTGTCTCGTTCTTTCGTTAATCGCGATTTCTTCTTCTCTGATATCATAGTTCACTAAAGCAGCTTTGAACTGCTCATGAAGAGTTCCTAAAAGCCCTTGATGCTTATAAGAAGGATTGCTAAAATCAGCCACCCTTAATCGTCTCCCCTGTTTTATCGGTAAAATATCTTTTGTTCTTGCTCCAAAATGAGGACCACCATCAAAAGGGTCCACTTCTTCTAGATATTGAAACCCAATGCTTTCTAATAAATGCTGAGCAGGTTTTGTTTGTTCACCCACTCTACCTAAAACTAAACGTGCTTTTGAATCTAGTAAACAAGCGTAGATATCCTCTTGAGGAAACAGAGATTCAATAAATTCTTTATGACTTTGGCTCAACATATCTGCTTCTTGATAATTCAAGCCTGTAAATCTACGACCTAAAGACTCCCAAAACTCTGAACGTCCCTCATCAGTTAAGGGGGGAGTGAGTTCACAAAGAATGCGGTCTTCAAATTTTTCTGGGTACAATCCCATATACAAAAATCTTGATAAACTGATTTGCTTGCCTAGTTTTTCAGGTCTTCTGCGATAGTTTCTATCAACTAATAATCCGCCAATTTCTGTAGGACCATCTGAGTCTAATTGAAATCTTAAAACTTGATGAATAAAACCAATTCCTAAATCTTTACTAAAATGGTCTCTTTTAAGAATCTTAAAGTAATAGTGGGGAACTTTTTCGTTTCCATGTTTAGCAATAGCTAATGAGCTTCCAACAATTAATTCTTCTTCAACGTCTTCAAGAACAAAAAGATATTCAGCTTCTGAGTTTGGAAGATTGCCAGCAAACGACTGCACACTTCTATCAATTTTGCGAGACAGAACACTTTTGTCTCCTGGCAAATTTAGAAGAGAAAATTGCTTGGCCAAATCCACTAATTGATGTAAATCCTCATGTTTAACGGCTCTCACAATAAAACTCATAAACAAAACCTTTCGATACAATGGCGATAAAATTCCACTGATTTTTCTAACTGATTAATTTCTACATGTTCTTGAGGAGTATGAATATTACCCTCTCGCTTGCCAGGACCAAATGAAACACTCTCAACACCCCATCGACTTAAGACTGAGGCTTCATTTGTTGATGACTGTGAACCACATTGAACGTTCATATTTAAATCTTTTAAAATTTTTAGTGAAGTTTGAATTAAATCTGATTCTCTGTGCGTTCTAAAGGGTCTTTTTGAATCAGTCACTTTAAAGGTCACACCATTTTGCTCACCAATTATTTTTAAATCTTCAAACCATGCTTCATAGATTTCAGGAGTGATCATTGGGGGAATTCGACAAACCCCTTGAATTAAAATTTGATCAAGCTGTGTTTTGACAATCCCTACATTTAATGTGGGATAAGGAGGCATAAAGCCTTCTTCTTGATAATTGATAAATGTTTTTTCTAATTCAAAAAGAGCCGTATAAATATTTTTTAACCGCTTTGTAATCGAAGATTCTTCTTCTGAATTCATCTCCAACTCGAGACTTGAATGGATGGGAGTTGTATTAAAGTGAACTCCTCCATGCATTTCTACGATGGCCGCATTATCTGGCAGACAAAGAATCGCATCAAACATTTTTTTTATGGCGCTATCTCCTAAATGAGGTGCCGAAGAATGTGCCACTTTTCCAAAAAATAATTTAGTTTGCGTATTAGAAGACTCTTGGATTTTTTCTCTTCTTCTTAAGACTTCTTCACGCGTAAAAGGAACGCTGATTTCAACAGCCATATAACCCATGCCTGCCGTTAAAATTTGAAGCTGAGTAGGTTCTCCGACAAACGCTTTTTTTGCAGAAATTTTATCTTGTCTAATCAGCTTTACAATCCCAGGCATTCCTAGTTTTTCGCCATAAGTTCCCACTAAAACAGGAGGTAATTTCCATTTTTTAATTTCTTTGAAAAAACTTAAAGCTTCCAGCTTACAAATAAAATCTAATTTAGCATCAGCAGAACCCAATCCATAAATTTTTCCATCAACTATGGTGGCATCAAAAGGATTAAAGCCATTTTGCAACCATGCTCCAAAGGCGCCCGGCTCCACTGTATCCAAATGCGTTTGAAATAAAAATTCTTCTGGAGGTTTTTGTGATTGAGTCCGAATAATGATGTTTTGGTGTTGGTGATCTCCCAAAAAATCATTTTGTTTTTCAATGTAAAAACCTTGAGATTCGCAATAGGATGCCAACCACTCAGTAAGGTCTAAATTACCATTACTGGGTGTGCTATCTATAGAAATGACTTTGCGACATCTCTCTAAAAAGTTCATTCAAGCCCTTGCAAAACAGATTTTTCAATAATTTGCTTAGCCACTTCAATATCTGCATCTTGAATAATTGCTGGAATTAAAAATCGGATTCTCACTGGATCTTTACCGCAACTAAAAGCAACGAGTCCGTTTTCAAACATTCGCTTTAAAAGAGCATCTACTTTTTCTTTTTTTCCATCATAAGGTGTTACGGCAACCATTAATCCCATACCACCAGCATCAGTCAAAAGACCTTTGCAAGTAGTGGCATTGAGTCCGTTTAACATGCTAATAAATTTATTATGAATTTGAATGATTTTACCTTGAGGACCCAAGTAGCCTTCTTGTAAAATATCTAGAATTTCCATACCTGCTGTTAATGCAGCTGAGGCTCCAGAAAAAGTACCAGCAATAAGACCAGGCTTAGGATTGTATTCCTCTGTATAAAGAGTCACCCCCACCTGAGCTGTTTTTGCAATAGTGCAAATATCAATATATTGACTTAATCCTAGCGTTTCAAAAGCAAACAATTCTCCAGTTCTAGAAAATGTTTGAATCTCATCTGCCCAAACAGCAATATTATTTGCCTTACATAAATCAAGAAGTGGAATAAAAAACTCTCTTGGAGCTGCTTGATAACCACCTTCTCCCAACATTGGTTCAAAAACAAAACAGGAAATATTTTTTGGGTGATGAGCAATGTGCTCTTTCATTTTATTAAGAGCTTCTTCACCACTTTTAGGATTGTTTTTATCATAAAATGGAATTCTTAAAACTTCATTATATTCTGGAAGACCTTGTTTATAAGCAGGGTTGTCAGTCACTTCAGCCATCATTGTTGAGCGACCCGCAAAAGCATTTTTAAAAGACAAGATCATTCTTGCAGGAGAATGTTTTTGACGAGCAATTTTTAAAGCACATTCATTAGCCATAGTTCCACAAGTAGATAACCAGCCATGTTTCATGCGGCTGTTTTTTCCGGCTAAGCTAACTATTTTTTGGAGGAAATCACCGTATTCTCTATTGGGTTGCAAATTACCTTGATTTACAATGTCACTGAGCGCCCCTTTAAGTGAAGCTGCGATCACTCTTGGATGGCTATGACCCATGAGATGAATTCCAATTCCATTGATAAGATCTAACTTAATACTGCCATCTACAAGTTCCACATAAGGACCACGACCAGCTCCAGTTCCAATATAATTGTAATGCAAGGGGCGACCCCTTACTTGACCAAATTTTTCTATCATTTTTTTACCATCAGCAGAAAATTCTGGTTGAGCGGGCTTAATTCCTTGAATATTTGAATTAATTTGATTGGTTTCATGAACAAGTTGTTCCAAAAGTTCGTTGATTTTTTTTGATGAATCAATTTGCTGGCCAAAGAGTGATTTCATGTTTTCATCCTTTTAAAAGTTCCAAGATGTTGAGCCCTTTAATAACTCAACGAAATGCCCTAATTTTATGCCATTTTTAGGTCTATTAACAAGGTAAAAGTCTTGGTAAGACTCAGCAATTTTTGAAGCCCCTACCCATCCAACTAAAGTCCAGTATGGACATCTTAGTTTTTATTCATCTAAGATATCTTACATTATGCAAAAAAATATTATCTCACTAACTCTCTTTGGTTTTTTACTCTTTCCGCTTATCAGTTTCGGTGAAAACACTGAAAATCTAGCTATTAACGAGAATCAATCCGTTGCTGAACTTTTAAAAAATGGGGCTGAATTTTATCATAAAAAATCATTTATAGAGGCAGAAGAAGTCTTTAAAGTTGCCGCAAGTAAAGAACCCAAAAACTATGTGGCACTCTATAATTGGGGGCTGTCACTCTTTCAATTAGACAAAAAACCGCTCGCAGTCGCGGTTTTACGAAAGGCTCATAATTTGAGCCCAGAGCAGACTCAAATAGAACAAGCCCTTGAGTTTACTCTTTCAACGATGGGATTTAATCCAGTTTCTTTTAATTCCGATAGTGGGGAATACTTTCGAACTAAAATTCTCCAGCATCTTACTTTAAATAGCGCGTTGGGAATCTGGACGCTCCTACTCTTTTTATCAGGCTGGTTTTTATTAAATTATATGGGTCAAAGAATTCGCTCCATTAAAAACGAAAAACCCCTGCCGCAGTTTCCAATAGCAGCAGGATTCTTTTTGGCATTGTGGCTTTTATCTTCTTTAGTTTCTGTAACAAAAGCGATTGATATCAATACGACAAGGGCAACCATAATTTTAGAAAAAGCCCCAATTCTTGCCGGCCCCTCTCAAGATCAACTCACTCTTTTTGAGCTCTCTGGTGGTTCTGAAGTCATTATTCAAATTCAATCAAAGGATTGGGTTCAAATTAAAGCTGTCAATACTGGCACCGATGGAATGAGTGGTTGGATTTCTGAATCCTCAATAATGAAAACATCGGTTACCAACTGAATCTATAAAATGACGCGAAGGTTGCTGCGCCTTGTTGACTTAAATTCATGACAATTCTAAAGTCGAACTCATATGCAAAATTGGATCAAAATTAATTTAAAATTTATAGTTTCTTTTATTGGCTTTTTCGTAGCGGGATCAATCATTTTAGGTTGCTCTTCTAAAGAAAAAAAATCCGACACTCCTGAAGATGCGTTTGCGATTGCTGCTGAGTACGATAAAGATGATCGATATGAAGAAGCCATTCGCAGATACAATGATGTGAAAAATAAGTTTCCATACTCTAAATTAGCCACTGAAGCGGAATTAGCTGTTGCTGAAGTTTATTACAAACAAGAAGCCTATCCTGAAGCTCAAATCAGCTACCAAGCTTTTAGAGATTTACACCCTAAACACCCAAAAACAGATTATGTGGTCTATAAAATTGGAATGAGTTATTTTAATCAACTCCCTTCCACTATAGATCGCGATTTATCATTGGCAGCTCCCACAATTTTAAATTTTGAAGATTTAATAAAAAATTATTCAACTTCTCAGTATGTTAAAGAAGCTCTAGATAAAAAAGAACTTTGCCTTAAAAAACTGGCAGAAAAAGAACTCTATGTCGCTCAATTTTATACTAAGAAAAAAAATTATAGCAGCGCCCTAGTAAGATTTGAAGGCCTCCTCTCAAAATACTCTGGTTTAGGTTTTGATCCTGCCGCTTTAAGCGGTGCTGCCGTTTGTGCCAACAAACTTGGACTTCTTGAAAAACAAGTGATCTATTCAAAAAAATTAAGAGATAAATTCCCCATGTCTGAAGAAGCTAAAACCTTTAATTTACATAAGGACTCACTATGACTTCTAGTTTTCTGGGAAACATGAACGAAGAACTTTTTTTGGAAGCAAAAGAATCTTTCATTGCCGGAAACTACAAGCTAGCCGAACCCATGCTCAATCAGCTTCTTTTAAAGAATCTACAAAACCCTGAAGTCCATCAAATGTTGGCAACAATTTATTACGATAAAGGGCAGTTCAATAAGGCTATTAAAACTTTTCGAAGAGCTTTAGAAATTGATCCTAATTATACAGATGCCAGTGTTGGCCTCTCCATCATTTTAAATGATTTAGGACGATATGAAGAAGGGCAAAAGGTTTTTGAAACGGCACAGGCAGAGTTAAAAAAGAAATCTGGAAAGCAGGATCCTTATATCGAAGAGAGAATTGCTACTAAGCATGAAGAGCTTGGTGATCTATATTTTCAAACTCAACGTTACCCTGATTCTCTTGAGCAATTTCTAAAAGCGATGCAGTTTTCAAACAGAAAAGCTGAGCTTAAAATGAGAATCGCTGATGTTTATGTTCATTTAAATGATTCTAATAAGGCGATCAATGAACTCAAAGGCTTGATTCGCGAGTACCCTCAATTTAATCAGGCAAGAATTAAACTCGGGCTTATTTATTATAACTTAAACAAGATTGCCGAAGCGACCGAACAATGGGAAAATATTCTCATGAGAGATTCTCAACACTCAGAAGCTCGACGCTATTTAAAAATGGCTCAAGCTGCGGGAATAACCTCTTTAGAATTGTAATCTCCTAAATAACACTGCAACTAGAACACAAGTGAGGCACAGATGGGACAAATTAAGGACGAAATGACCCCTTTCCTAACAAGCGAAGATATTAAAAAACTCGTTAAAAGCATCGCTCGCAAAATTGAATCAGACTATCAAGGAAAAGAAATCATCCTCATCTGCCCACTCAAGGGATCTGTTCATTTTACGGCTGACCTTATGAGAGAAATCAACTTGCCTCAACAAGTCGACTTTGTTTATTTATCAGCAGTTGAAAAAGGTGGCGCCGTTAAGCTTCACAAAGATATCAGTGTGAATGTAACTGGAAAGCACGTGCTGATTATTGAAGAAATTATTGATACAGGTAGAACTCTTAATTTCTTAAAAAACAGACTCTTGGCATCTTCACCAGCAACTTTAAAGATTGTTACTTTGTTAGATAAACCAGCAAGAAGAGAGATTCTCTTAAAAGCAGATTATATTGGTCAAACTATCGATGATAGATATGTGGTTGGTTATGGACTTGATAGTGATGAAAAGGGCCGTAACTACAATAATATTTATTATCCTAAACACTAAAATAATCTGTCCATAATTATTAAAACAGTCAGTCTCACTGGCTGTTTTTATTCAATTTTAGCTTACAAAAACATTTACAAAAAAGAAGACAAGAACGCTAAATACAAAAAGTGTGACGAGTTGATTTTGCACCATGAAAGAATAACCTCCGATTTGTCGTTCTTTATTTTTTGCGTTTAAGTAAAGTCATTTCAGAATATGTATTCAACTTTATTATCAGTCAAATTGTTTCAAAATGATCCATTAAATTAATTTATTTATAAAACTGTATCAATCTGATTCAAAAAAATCTTTTTTTTACTAGACCCTTATGAATTTTACCGACTAACCGATAGAATGTTTGAACACGGGGGTTATTATGAAGAAGCAAGTCCATTCATTTTTTAAAAGATTATGGAAAGACGAGTCTGCACAAGGCATGACGGAATATATTCTTCTTGTGGTAGTGGTCATTGGTCTAGTCATTATGTTTAAAGGTCGGATTAAAACAGCAATGGAAGGCAAGATGGCCGAAGTTGAAAAAGGCATGTCTGACGTTACTACACAATAATTCTCATTCCCATAAATTATGACTGTTGAATACGTTTTATTACTCGCACTTTTTGTTTTGATTATGATGTGGAGCTTTTTAAATGCTCCTCAAAAAGCTTTTAAATTTGCTGGTCCCCAATTGGGGGCCCGAATAGAATCGCAATTACAAATAGGTGCTGGTTTTAAAAACGAAGGCGGTGGTAGACAAGTTTGGAAAGCCCCACCGAAGTGATCCCGCTTAAGGACAACTTATGATATTTCCACCAATCCTTATTTATATCACTCCATGGCTACTTTACGCAGTTTGGTCTGATGTAAAAGAACGGAAAGTCTCCAATAAATTTATAATTTTATTTTTAATATTTAGCCTCGTCATTGTCTTAAAGCTTTATGGCTTTTCAGCACTTTCTATTTTAGCTCTCTCATTTTTTGTGACCTTTTTATTAATGATACCCACTTTTTTACTGAGGATTTTGGGCGGTGGGGATATTAAACTTATATTAGTTCTGAGCCTTTATTTGTCGTGGCTCCAATCTTGTGAATTTATTATTTACTCCTTTTGTTGGGGCGCCCTCTTTGGCTTGATTAAAACTGGACTCGACCGAAGGCTGAATCTTCTATTTTTTGATACCTTATCACTTATCAAAAAACAAAAAAATACCGATACAAATTCAAACCCAATTCCTTTTACTGTCGCGATTATGTTGGGTTTTTATTCAGAGGTGGTCGCCCTCGCATTAGGAGTGAGTATATTATGAAACAACTAAACCAAAAAGGTCAGCTGGTCATTGAAATGATTTTACTTCTTACTGTCTTAGTCAGTTTAGTTTCATTTGTGACAAAAAGTTTTGTAGATAAAAAGTACCTCCAGAATGTGGTTCAGAAGCCTTTTGAAATCCTCCAAGGAATGGCCGAAAATGGGAGTTGGGGCTCACCAAATAATACAAAATCACAACATCCTAATCTAAAATATAGACACCTTACTCAAGAAACCCTTCCATGAAAAATCAAAACGGATTTATCACAATTGATTTTCTCTTTGCCATTGTGGTTTCATTTGGAATGATTCTCGCTTTGTTTTCTATGTGCTTGAGTTTAACTATGATTGAAGTCACTCAGTATGTTGCTTATGCCACCTCAAGAGCTTATGTCCCCGCGATGAAAAATGAGGCTCAACAAAAAGAAGCCGCCATCAAAAAATACACCGAGCTCTCAAATGATCCAGTTTTAAAGCCCCTTTACTCTGGAGGATGGTTTAAAATTCCTCCCCCTCAAAAAATACAACTTAAAGACTATGGATCTTTATACGGTAATGATTCATCAAATTTTGTAGGCATTAGACTCCCTCTTGGAGTGCCTATGCTCTATAAGTTTTTTAAAATACCTTTTATAGGTTCTGGTTTTGACAACGAAGAAGACCTAGAACTTAATTTAACTTCCTATTTAACAAGAGAGTCTTCGTTTACTGAATGTAAGAATTTCTTTGAAACAAGACGACAAAAAATTAAGAGCTTAGATCCTCGATTTAATCGAGTTGATGAAACTACTTATGTTGTTATGGAGGATAATGGATGCTAACTAAAATCCAAACCTCTTTATTAAAAATTAAATCTCCTTCGCAAAAAGGTATGGCCATTATTGAGTTGCTACCTATTTTGGTTATTTTTACTTTAATCATGAACTTTGCTTTTGGTTTTTTTGGAGTGATCCACACTGGCATTTTAAATTCAATCGCTTGCAGAAACTATGCTTTTGATACTTTTAACAATCGCAGCAGCCTCATTTATTTTAAAGATGAAACCATAGACAAGAATCCTGCTTATCAAAAAATGGGAAGTCGATTTCATGCTATAACATCTGAAAAAGCACCTAACGGCAGTCAAACATACTTTGCAACTGGAAGAGAAATTTCAATTACCGGTATTTCAGATTTTCAAGGAGGCTCAGAAGCCTTTCATAATAACGAAAACAGTGAACTCCTTAAATTAGGTCAAAAAAAATCTGGTGATCGCTATGAGGGCGAAGGTGCAAATCCTGTGTGGGTAAAATCAATGTGCGGTATTTGCATTACTTCGAAGTGCGGAGGATAAAGTATGGGAAATGAAACAAAAACACTATGGGTGTCTATTATAGCAGGATTATTTTCTGCCTTCTTACTTTATTCTTATTCCCAAGAAAAAAAGGCTGAATGGGATAAAAAATTTGGAGCCACAAAAAGAGTGGTCGTAGCAGCGACTGATATTTTAGAAATGCAAACAATTGATGATAGCATGTTAAACGTGACGGAAAGACCTGCTGAGTTTATAGAGCCTGGTGCTCTTACTGATGTTGAATCAGCTGTGGGTCAAGTGGCTGCAACACCCATTAAAAAAGGGGAGCAAGTTTTAAATAATAAACTATTAACTCCTGGTCCAGACACGGGGCTTTCTCTGCAAATTGCTCCTGATAAAAGAGCCGTCACATTGCCAATCGATGAAGTCAGAGCCTCTGGTAAACTCATTCGCCCGGGCGATAGAGTGGATGTGGTTGTAGCTTTAGATATTGGTAAAGGCGTGGCACAAAAAAGAGAAGTTCGTATTTTGATGTCATCTGCCATTGTTCTCGCAACAGGTGTCAACGTTTTAAATAATATCCCAAGAACTTTTGAAGTCGATGGAACGACTAAAAATGTGACTCAAGTGAATTTAAATGGAGACACACGATACACTTCAGTCACCATCGAAGCGAGCCCCAAAGAAGCTCAAGATCTCATTTACATTTTATCAACTTCACCTGGAAATATATTTTTAACTTTAAGAAATCCAAATGATAAAACATCTCCTAATTTAACTCCTACTTCAGCTGAAACGATTGGCGGAACAAGAGTTTATTCTCAATTTGAGACACCTAGCAATGCTCCTGGTGCGATGCCTGTGCAAAATTTTAATCCTAACTCACAAAGAATTCCAGCTTCGGCTCCGTCTCAGAACAGACCGCAATCTGGTAACTTTTGAAACCTATGATATGATGTAATAGGTGGGAGAGCTTATGGTTTTTTATAAATTCAAAAAATTAATTTTGATTTTTGCCTGGCTCTTATTGCCTTTCATTTCTTTTTTAAATTTTGCAAATGCAGAAACTGAATTTAAACCCATCAACCAAATCGAAGACAATACTGAATCTGTTGAAGGTTATAAAAAAACAGTTTTTGTCACGCTCACTCTTGGCATTGAACACGACGAAAAACTTGCTCCTCTCCCTGATGAAATTAAAATTAAAGGTGATTACAGAAAAATCACCCAAGCCTCCATCTCAAATGATCACAAAATTATCCGATTCAATCCTCAACGTGAAGGTGTTGCGACGCTGACTATACACGATAAAAAAGGCCGTATCATTGGTGAATACAGAATCGATGTCAGAAAAAGCAAGCTAGATCGTATCGCCTATGAAATTCGATCGCTCTTGGGAGAAATTGAAGGTATTAATATAAAAGTTTTAAACAATAAAGTCCTCGTGGATGGTCAAATCATTTTACCCAAAGATTTAAACCGTATTGCGAGTGTTGTGTCACAATATGGAGATCAAGCGGCCTCATTGGTTTCATTAAGTCCCATTGCGATGAGAAAAATTGCTGAGCTTATTGCTCGAGATATTAATAATCCTGAAATTGAAGTCCGTGCAATTAGTGAAGCCATTGTGTTGCAAGGGACTGTGAATTCAGAAGCCGAAAAATCTCGCGCTCTTGATATCGCTAAGCTTTACTTACCAGACATCATTAAATCCGAGGCAGAAAAACAAGAATTGATTCGCAAAAGAAAGCTCGCAGGAGAGAATGGCCTCGTTGATCTCATTACAGTTAAAGCAGCTCCACCAAGTCCACCTAAAAAATCTATTCAAATAGTGATCCATTATGTGGAACTCAAAAAAGATTATGGAAAAGGATTTCGTTTTCAATTCACTCCTTCACTAAGAGATGGAAGCAGTGTGAGCATGAATTCAAATAGCAATTCAGCTGGTGGAGTTATCACAACTTTAACTGCTACAATTGATAATCTTTTACCCAAATTGAATTGGGCAAAACTTCATGGACACGCAAGAATTCTGCAAAGCTCTAGCTTACTGGTAGAAGAAGGCAAAAAAGGCTCTCTTAAAAATATTCGTACCATTTTATTTCAAACTACTTCCGCAACTGGACAATCCACTGCACAGGCGGCAGATGTGGGGCTTCAAACCTCTGTTACTGCCAATATCCAAGGGGAACGCTCTGATTCTGTCGCTCTAGACCTCGATTTTTGGATAGGTACATTTTTGGGTTCCAACAATGGACTTCCAGAAACAGCTAAAAACGAAATTCAAACGGCCATCACAATTCGAAGTGGTCAAAGTGCTGCAATTGGTGGACTCATTTCAAACACCACGACTACAGACTATAATAAAATGCCAAAAAACTCTGATGAAAACCCAATCTTGAGTATTTATGCATCAAAAGCCTTCCAAAAAGATCAAAGTGAGTTTGTTGTTTTTGTCACACCTATTATTAAAAGTTCAGCGAGTGCTGGATCTGAAAAAGTTAAAAAGAAATTCCGTTTAAGAGATTAAGAAATTCCTTAAAAAGCCGATATATATTCAAGAGTTTAATGAGTTTTCAAAAATAAAACTCTAAAGGAATATTGTGCCTATTAATGCAAACTGCAATCTTATTGCAATTATCGGTGGAAAAGGTGGCGTAGGCAAAAGCGTATTTGCTGCCAATCTCGCAATCGCTATTCTCACTGAACTTAGGCAACCTACCTTATTGATCGATGCAGATAATAAAAGTGCTGGTGATCAAAATGTAATTCTTGGCTTAAGACCTCAAAAAACTTTGCAAGATCTCGCCTCCTTTGGAGGAGTTATTACTCCTCAAAATGTTAATTCAGTAATTAATCCTCACTCTTCAAGTCTCTCATACATTGCTGCGGTTAAAGGTGCCGACGAAACACTCAATGTAAATACTGAGAATGTCATGAAACAAATTCAATCGTTGTCGGGGATTTTTAGATTTATCATTGTTGATTGCGGAAATGATTTGGGACCGCTTCAGCATTCTTTTTTACTAGAGTCTACGGCCGTTATGATGATTACAGTTCCTGATGTACTGGCTGTGAATCAAGCCCAAAAACAAGTTTCTGAATTATTAACAGCAACCTATCCCCTTGATTTTTTTCAGTTGGTCATTAATAAAGCTTCAAATCTTGGACTCACACAACAAGCGATTTCTCAAAGTTTAAAAATGCCTGTATTTGCGGTGATTCCAACGGATGATATTAACGTTACAAATTCTATTCAACGCTCAACTCCTTTTATCTCTCAACCAAAACTCCCTATTTCTATGGCTTATTTAGATTTAGTGAGAAGACTGACTGGTGGAACACTTCAAAAATTAAAATCTTTATCAAGACCTAAAACACCCACTGTGACCGCTGAATCAAATTCTCCACAAAGCTCTAATAATGCTTTAGATCCTCGCAATGTTTTAAAAATGAAAATTCATGTTGAGCTAGTTCGAGCTATGGATCTTAAAAAAGGAATCACTGATACGCAAGGTGATGAAACCAAAGAAAAAGCACTTAAGCAAAAAACAATTCAGACTATTACACAAATTATTGATAAAGAAGCTCAAGGTCTTCCTCGTGAAGAACGAAGTAAAATAATAAAAGAAGTTTCTGAAGAAGCTCTTGGACTCGGTCCACTAGAAGATCTATTAGCCGATAACTCCATTTCAGAAATTATGGTCAATGGTCACAAAAGAATTTTTGTTGAAAAATCAGGTAAGGTTGTTTTAACTGCAGTGACTTTTACATCAAACATGCATTTAAGAAATGTCATTGAAAGAATCGTCACTCCACTGGGTCGGAGAATTGATGAAAAAACACCTTATGTGGATGCTCGTCTTAAAGATGGAAGTCGTGTCAATGCTGTTATTGAGCCGCTTGCTATTGATGGCCCAGCCTTAACTATTAGAAAATTTAAAAAAGGTGGAGTGGATCCCATGAAATACGTTGAGTGGGGAAGTATGACTAAGTCAATGGTCGATTTTTTAAAAACCTGTGTTGAAAATGGTCTCAATGTTGTTATTTCAGGCGGTACTGGCTCTGGTAAAACTACATTACTCAATATGCTTTCTTCTTTTATTCCTTCTACAGATCGAATAGTCACAGTTGAAGACGCTGCTGAATTACAATTGCAACAGGAACATGTTGTCAGACTAGAAACTCGCCCTGCAAATATGGAAGGAACAGGAGCCGTTAGCATTAGAGACCTTATTAAAAACTCTCTCAGAATGCGACCTGATCGAATTATTGTGGGAGAAACTCGAGATGGCGCTGCCTTAGATATGCTGCAAGCCATGAACACCGGTCATGATGGATCTATGACAACAACTCATGCTAACAATCCAAGAGAATGTATTGCCAGACTTGAAACTCTTTGCTTAATGGCAGGAATGGATCTTCCTGTGAGAGCTATTAGAGATCAGGTTTCTTCTGCAGTTCATTTAATTGTGCAAATTTCGAGATTGGGAGATGGTTCTCGTAAAATTCTCAGCATCACAGAGGTTTGTGGGATGCAGGGAGAGACAGTCACTCTGCAAGAAATTTTTAGATTTAAAGAAACTGGATTTGATAAAAACAGAAAAATTATTGGTATCTTTCAACCAACAGGTTTGATTCCTACTTTTATTGAAAAATTAGAACAAAAGGGAGTTATAATTCCAAGAGATTTATTTTCTCCTGAAGTTAAAAACAATAATCCTAATCAACCACAAAGTTCTGCTAATAACTCAAACTTAAATAAAACACCGAATTCACTCAACCAAAAAAAGTCGAGTTAAAAAGCCAAAGGAGGTTATAATTTATGAGTTTTTTAATGAATGAATGGATTTTAATTCCCCTAATAGCGATTTGTGTTTTTATTATTTTTTTTACATTCTTTGATAGAGTTTATTCTTTTTTAAAAGAAAAAACTCTTGGTCAAAGAGAACAAGTTTTTAAAATGCTTGAACTCATGTTTATTGAAGTTGATCAAAAAAGAATTACGTGGATCATGATTCTTCTTAGTTTTGGATTAGGGACTGTCGTTTTCTTTTTATTTTTTCCAAATGTGATCACAGGATTAATTTTTGGATCCATTATCACGGTGTTGGGTTGGTCTTTACCCATGTTACTCATTAGAAATATGTACGATTCTAGATGCACTCGTTTTGTAGACCAGATGGTCGATGGACTTACGATGATGTCTAACGGGATTAAATCAGGTTTATCCGTGAATCAATCTATGGAAAGAGTTGTGGAAAACATGAAGAACCCCATGAGCCAAGAGTTTGCTCTAGTTTTATCTCAAACAAGAATTGGTCGAACTTTAGAGGACTCACTGATTGATCTCTCTGTTAGAATTCCTAAGCCAGACGTACTTATGTTTGTAACTTCCGTAAATATTTTAAAAGAGACAGGTGGAAATTTAGCAGAAACTTTCACAACAATAGTGAACGTTGTCAGAGAACGTCAAAAAATTGAAAAGAAAATTCAAGCCATGACTGCACAAGGTATGATGCAGGGGCTGATTATTTCTTTAGTTCCTTTCTTTCTCTTTGCTTTATTTTTCTTTATTGATCCTAAAATGGTTATGCCTATGTTAACCACGACCTTAGGATTGGTTTTATTATTTATAATGATCATCCTTCAAATTATTGGTGGCATTGTTATTAGAAAAATAGTTAAAATTGAAGTGTAAATACAATCACATCATTTGAATTACATTGGGTTATGCATCTTAGATGAGGAAAATATGAAGTTATTTGCATCTTTAATTGTTCTGTTATTTGGATCTCTATCTTTTGCCATTGTAGACATGAAAAATGCCAACTACTCAAATTCATGGATTGACCTTGGATTGCAAGGTACGGGTTATGACTTAAAAGTATCAAGAACTTACAATAGCAGAACCCTTTTTAGTGGTATGTTTGGTTTTGGATGGTGTTCTGAATTTGAAACTTCCATCAATCCAACTCCAGAAGGAAATATTCTCCTTAGAGAATGTGGTGCTGGGCAAGAGGTGGTTTTTTCTCCAGCATCATTTTCTAGAAAAGATAAAGAACAAATCGTAAGTTCAATTATAAATAAAGTCAGAGCGGCAAGACCCATGAATGAATCCTACTATAAGGAGCTCACAAATCAGCTTCTTGATAGCGATTCTATGAGAATTAAGTATGCACAAGAGTTTGGTGTTAAAGTCCCTATTAAAGAGGGCGTAGTCTTTAAGGCTAATGGAAGAGAAATCGAAAACTTTACTCTCGGAAAAGATTATTACCAACGTAATCTTTCTGACGGCAGCTCTATGCGATTTTCAAGACAAGGGAGTTTAACAACTTTGTTCGATAAAAATGGAAATTTTATTAAAATTGATTATGACAGAGATTTAATAAAAGAAATTTCTGATAACAACGGTAGAAGACTTCGCTTTTCTTTTTATCCAAGCAAAAAAGTTAAATCAATTTCTGGACCTAATAATCTCAACGTTGAGTACAAGTTCACAAATTTAGATGACCTCAGCTATGTTAAAAATAGTTGGAATAATGAGTACAATTATACTTACGATGAAGCCCATAATTTAACTAAAGCAACTTATCCTGATGGCACTTTTATTGGCCTTCAATATGATATCAAAAATGACTGGGTGACATCTTTTACTGATCGTCAAAAGTGCATTGAGTCTTATACTTATGATTCTGATAAAGATGATAAAGGGCACTTCTGGTCACAAGTAAAAAAAGTTTGTGATAAAGAAACAGTCGCAGATAATAAGTATGAATTCTGGCATAAAAAAAGAGCTGATGGTGAAAATTATCTTCAAAGAGTGACTTTTGTTGTGGGCGGCGTGACTTCTGATATTACTTATCACGAAATTTTTGGCAAACCGACTTCCATCTCAAAAAATGGTGAAAAAGTAACTTTTGAATATTTTCCAGATGGACTCATCAAAACAAAAGCATCAGCGTTAAGCATTGTGACCTATACCTATGATGCTACCGTTAAAAAAATTTCTTCAGTAAAAACAAAATTCTTTAATGAAAAAGCTAAGGTAGCAGTTATTAAAGTAAATACATTCAAATATGATGCAAAAGGAAATCTTGTTTATGCAGAGAATAGTGATGGCCAAAAAATCACTATGAGCTATGATCATAAAGGGAGAATTTCCACAATTAGGGATCAGGCTAAGAAGCTCGTTAAAATTGAATATGAAGAGCGGTTCGGCAAGCCTTCTATTGTAACTAGACCTGGGTTAGGGACTATTCAGGTCACTTATAAGGCTAACGGTGAGATTAGTAAGGTTGATTCCAAAGAGGGCCCGGTAGTTGCAATGCAAGTTGCTAGTACTTTTAATAACTTACTAGACATCATTGCTCCAGCTTCTGCTGATGTTCTTAACTAATTGTGACGAATTGATAAAGGCTAAGGATTAAATATGAAAGCAAATTTGATTTTACTATTTTTATTCACATTCATTTTATCAACTCCTTTTGGATCTTTAGCTGCAAAAAGCGAAGAACCAACTAATGTGAATCACTACAATGAAGAAGACCCTAATGTTTCTCAGCCTCAACCTGGTAAAGAAGAAACAGAAGCAAATCCAGTGGTTCCTGGAGAGAATTGCAACTGTAAAAAGAATGCAAGTCCGGTAGCTCGTTTTGCTGATACTGACGCCAGAAAAGCTCAAAACCAGCAGAACAATTTAGATAGCCCAGCTAAATCTAATAAGGGTGTTAATGATTAAACAACTGTCTCAGATTGAGACAGTTTATTTAAGTAAGCCCATGCCTTAGACTTTTATTGTGTGGGCTGTAAAGTCATTCTACATCACTTAAATCATATGTTTAATTTGTAGCTTAGATATTTTACTCACAAGCAACACAAAACAACCCAACTCCTTGGCACAAACCTTGAATATTATAATTATGAAAGTAATTTATAAAAGGAGTGCTCATGAAAAATATAAAGTCTATTATGCTTGCTGCTCTGACACTATTTTGCCAGTCCTCATTTTCTAATGAGCTGGATAATAGATTCAATACACAAGACATTAATTTAGCTCCAAAGGCACCCGTAGAATGCAATTTAAGATCACCTTCTAAAAGAAGTGAGTCAACTGCATTTGTAAACGTGGCTTCTAAAGAGAAGAGAGTTGAGAGTCCAATTATTAAATCTCAATCTGGTCGCGGTGTGAGAGATTAATTATTAATATCCCCCCCGAGAAGAGACTCTTACAAATCCTTCTCGGGTTTATTATTTATATTTTTTATTTTGTTAATTCAGCTTTAGTCGCTTCGGCCGTTTCTTCAAACTCTTGTTTGATTTTCACTTTCATTTCTTGAGCTTTTTCTTTTCCTTTACCAAAAGAACTCGCTAGATACTCTCCAGATTTTTTACCGGCTTTTTGAATCACAATAACACCCCCTGCAGCCACACCTTGTAACCAGCCGGTTACTGAGGATTTTTGAATCCAATTGTAAGAGATATTTTCAATAGTTCTATCGCCAACTTTAATCTGAAGTAACATGATGATAATAATTGTCGCTATAAAAGTTTTAATCGTGTTGATGATTTCACTCATAGAAATGACTCCTCTTTATGAAAAACTTGGTTGATAACTTTTTCTACTTCCACTTCATCAAATGGCTTTTGTAAAAAGCCTAAAAATCCCGCACTCAAACATTTTTCAAAAACTAATTTTTTATCTAATGATGAAATTGCAATTAAATGAATTTGTGAATTTTTACTGAGTAAATGCTGAGCGACTTCGATGCCATTTGCTCTAGGCAAAACTAAGTCTACAAATACAAGATCTGGAATTAAGTTGAGGATTTCATCCATTCCAATTTCTGGATCCGATGATTCACCTACGACCTCATGCCCCATCCTAGACAGACAATTTTTTAGAATTTCACGAATAAAAGGTGCATCATCAATTATGTAGACTCTCATAAAATAATTTTATGAACTATTTTATGTTTCAGAAAGTCCAAATTACAGTAAACTAGACTCTAGTGGCCCCATCTATATCCAAATGTTAAGAGGGTCCATTGATTGACCACTGAGGTTTTTGCAGGATTGAGGGCGTCTGATGATTGACCTTGAAAAATATTTTTTTCTAAGACCTTTTCAAGTTTCCATGTCAACTGTGCTTCATGCGAAAACTTTATTTCTCCTCCATATTCAATTCCAAACTTTGACGTTTCTGGATCGTGTCCAGAATTCATATTAGAATCGTTTCTAGTTTCAGTATGTGATAGCCAAGGAAACACACTCACTCCAAATGTTTGAGAATAGGTTGGTTGAATTGGATTTCGACCTCCTATTCTTAAACCTAGCCCAGTTGTTTGGAGTTTTAATCTCGAACTTGAATTAGAAGGCATTTGAAGTTGATAGTCTGAATACTGAAGACCAAACTCCATCACATTTGATTTTCTTTTGGGACCATAATATTGTCTGAGAATTCCCTCAAGTTTAAACCAATTGTGGGTCACAGAAAACTTATCAGATCCTTGTATATTAGAAATCTCACCAGAACTTGAATTCAGCATTTCACTTCTAATTCCCAAAAAGGGAGTCATCCAAATGTCTGCACTCAACAAAACGAGGAGTGAATTTGAATTATAATCTCGAACATTAAAATTTGAATTTGATTTATTCTCCATTAATCCTGATCCAAAATTTAACTCATACTTATTAAGGCGATTATCATCTGGATGGAGATACGATAAATACTTTTTAACAAAATCAGGATTACTCCCGATCCAAATGTCAACTTTTTCTGAAAAAGTTCCTTGAGGTTCTCCTATATAAGTCTCTTCAATTAATGATTCAGAGCTTATTTTACGAGTCGGCTGAGAACAATTTTGATTATCTACTATTTCCTTTTTTTTCTTTTTAAGACTCTTTTTTTTGAGACTTTTTGAATTCCTATAATCTTCATGTTTTTTTTCAAAAGTTACTTTTTCTTGGATGATGTTTTTAACCTCGCCCTTGGTCTTGTATCTTACAAGATTATTACCTGTCCCTTGAATAGTTTCAGCATATGAAAAAGAAAAACCCAAAAATAGAATGAAACCCAGAGTAGTGGCCTTAATTAAAGAAACTAAATTGATAGATTTTGAAAACCTAAAGTTTATTTTTTTCACATCCAACTATTCGGAATCTGCAGTGGAATCTAAAGCCTTATTTGACGATATTTTTTTAATCATGCAAAATTTTATATATCTATGAAAAAAAATATTTTGAACTTAAGTCTTATTAGAAGTTTATTTGTTGCTCTCAGTTTAATGATTAGTACTTTAAGCTGGGCTCAAAAAGTCCAGTTTATTAGCAATACCGATGAAGATTTAAGTGTTCAAAAAATCCTCATTGGTCCAGTCATCGACAATACTAACTCAATTTACTCCAAACCTCTGAATGAAGAACTTAAAAAACTCATTGAGAATGATCGACAATGGAAAATAACGGTTCCTACTAATACTCATATAAATATCTCTGCACCCATTGAACAGGTTAGAACTTCCGAGGAAGCTTTAACAGAAACCTCACAGGAAAAAGAAAAAAATAAAGGTCAATCTGCTTCTAAAAAAAAGAAACAGAAAATTAAAACAGAAGTAGCTAGCTCCATCGGCCTTAATAATATCCTTAGTAAACCCCCAGAAGAATTTGTCGAAGATCCAGCGCTTATTAAATCCATTTTGAACACACAAAAAACTCATGGTGTATTGGCTCTGAGAATTACAAAAGGACTTTCTGGTATTAATTTAAAAATGTGGCTCTTTGTGGGTGCCGAGGGCTTACCCATTGCTATTGAAAGTATTGAAAACATTAATCGATTTGAATTATCTGATGTTAAAGTACAACTTAAAACACTCTTTGAAAAAGTAAAAACACGAATTCCTTACCAAGGAATTTTATTAAGTCGAACTGGCAACCTTGTAACCATGAATTATGGAAAAATCCATGGTGCCAAAGAGGGTGATGAAATTAATGTCATTCAGTTATATAAAATTAAGAGACATCCAAAATTTCACTTCTTAACCGAAGTCGAACAAGAGATTTTAGGAACTGTGAGAATTTCAAAAGTAGAAGACTCATTAAGCTTTGGAGTTATTACAAGCGAAAGAAAAGAAGGTCTTATTTTAGCTAATTCTAAAATGATTTCTAAATCATTTGTTTATTACGGAGATGCTTTTCAAGATTCTCAAAAAAATCTAGTTACAGAATTAAATAAAAGACCTGATGCTGAAATTAGCTTAGGAGATAAACCTAAGGAGTGGATACCGGTAAAACAACCTTCTTACGGAAAACTTGGGATTAGCCTTGGATCTGGAGCTTACTCGTATCAGAATTCACTAAATACTGCAGGCCCCTTAGAATCCAGCCAAACACTTGCTCCAGTGATTAAATTTGATTCAGAACTTTGGCTCAATCCATATTGGCTTGTAGGTTTTAACCTTAAACAATCGGTTTTTAACATAAGCAATCCCCTGAATGGCTCCAGCCCTTCTTCGATTAATGTAGGATTACAAAAAAATGAACTTTACTTAGGACATAATTTTTTAATTCAAGAAAACTTTTATGGTCCTAAAGCTCAAATTGGTTTTGGTAGTTTTTCTTCAAAAGTAACTGTCACAGACTCTAAACCTTTGGCATTTACTAACTTAAATTATTCTGGTTACTTTTTTAAGTTTGGAGGCAATTTTTATTTAAGTGATCAGACTCCGTTAGAGTTTGGCATGCACATGAAGTATTTATTGAGCCCTAAGCTCACTGAGGCACCCTATACGACTGGAGCCTCAAGCTCTAGCAGTATTAACTCTTTTATCTTTTCATTTAGTTATAAGAAGACGGCACAAATTCGATATAAAGGAGAGTGGGAATTTGAAACTCTCTCTACTCAATTTACTGGTAATGGAACTAGAACAGATTCAGGAACTTCTATAAACAATAAATTTACTAATCTTTCTGGCGGTCTTGAATACTTGTTTTAGCAAAAAAAAACCCAAGGGTTTTAAACCTTGGGTTTTAAGCTTCATAAAGTAAATTATGAGAAATATGATTACATCATATCGCCCATACCACCCATTCCACCCATACCGCCCATGCCGCCCATTCCTGGAGCGCCTTTGCCGTCGTCTTTTTTAGGAGCTTCAGCAATCATAGTTTCAGTAGTTAACATAAGACCAGATACAGAAGCTGCATTTTGAAGAGCACAACGAACCACTTTAACTGGATCGATCACTCCGTCTTTAATAAGATCAGTGTATTCATCAGATAAACCGTTGTATCCAAAAGTAACTGATTTATTTTGAAGAACTTTATCTAATACGATTGCGCCATCAAGACCTGCGTTGAAAGCCAATTGACGAATAGGCTCTTCGCAAGCACGTTTAATGATCATAGCTCCCCATTGCTCTTCTTCGCCGTAGTTACCTTTAGCGATTTTTTGAGCCGCACGGATAAGAGCCGTTCCACCACCAGCTACGATACCTTCTTCAACTGCTGCGCGAGTTGCATTTAATGCATCTTCAACACGAGCTTTTTTCTCTTTCATTTCAACTTCAGAAGGAGCACCTACGTGAATAACTGCAACCCCGCCAGCTAATTTAGCAAGACGCTCTTTAAGTTTTTCTTTATCGTAGTCAGAAGTAGTTTCTGCAATTTGAGCTTTGATTTGAGCAACGCGTGCTTGAATTTCAGCTTTTTTACCGCTTCCATCGATGATTGTAGTATTGTCTTTATCAATAACGATACGTTTTGCAATACCAAGATCAGCTACACTTGCTTGCTCAAGTTTCATTCCAACATCTTCACTGATAACTTTTGCGCCAGTTAGAGTTGCGATATCTTCAAGCATCGCTTTACGTCTATCGCCAAAGCCAGGAGCTTTAACAGCAGCAACATGGATAGTTCCACGAAGTTTATTAACAACAAGAGTTGCTAATGCTTCACCTTCAACATCTTCAGCAATAATTAATAGTGGACGACCAGATTTTGCAACTGGCTCAAGCACGCCCAAAAGATCTTTCATTGAAGAGATTTTTTTGTCGTAAACAAGAACGTAAGTGTTCTCAAGAACAGTTTCCATTCTTTCAGCATTTGTAATGAAATAAGGAGAAAGGTAACCACGGTCAAATTGCATACCTTCAACAACTGTTAATTCAGTCACTGCAGTTTTAGATTCTTCGATAGTGATAACACCTTCACGGCCAACTTTTTCCATTGCTTCAGCAAGCATTTTGCCGATTTCAGTGTCATTGTTTCCAGAAATAGTACCCACTTGAGCGATCTCGTTAGCACCTTTAACTGGTTTAGCCATTGATTTAAGTTCGTTAACAACAGTCACTACTGCTTTATCAATTCCACGTTTAACTGCCATAGGATTGTGACCAGCAGTAACGATTTTAACACCTTCACGGAAAATTGCTTGAGCAAGAACAGTTGCTGTAGTTGTTCCATCACCAGCATCATCATTTGTTTTGCTAGCAACTTCTTTAACCATTTGAGCGCCCATGTTTTCAAATTTGTGCTCAAGTTCGATTTCTTTAGCTACAGTCACACCATCTTTAGTGATCAAAGGAGCACCGAATGATTTTTCGATAACTACGTTACGACCTTTTGGTCCAAGTGTCACTCTTACTGCATTAGCAAGCGTGTTCACACCTTTAAGAATGTGAGCGCGAGCATCTTCTGAAAATGATAAAACTTTACTCATTATTAAACTCCTCTAATTTTATTTTTTTAAAAATTTTAGTTTTTTATTTTAGCAATCGTAGGTCTATTTTAAAATTAATTTAAAACGCCCAAAACATCTTCTTCGCGCATCATGATAAACTCATGACCATCGATTTTTAATTCAGTACCAGCATATTTTCCGAATAAAATTTTATCGCCAGCTTTTACTTCAAGAGGAAGAACTTTTCCGTCTTCAGTAATACGACCTTTACCAGTCGCAATAATTTCGCCTCTTTGAGGTTTTTCTTTAGCAGTATCAGGAATAAACAAGCCACCTGCAGTTTTTTCTTCTTCAGCCATTCTTTTTACAAGAATACGATCGTGAAGGGGGCGAACGCCAACATTTGTTTTTGCCATGAGCAATTCCTCCGTATGGAAATTGGTTAATTTTAGATTTTTAATTTAAAATGTTTATATCCTAAAAACTAAGAAACTTCCGCAATTTAATGCCCTTTTAATAGCTTTTAGAAACAAACCAGAACCAATATGTGGGGGATAAAATTTATGTCAAGCTCCCAATCATATTTAATTCAATTCTTACACGAAAAAACAGGCCCCAACCCCCCTTAAAAACCCCAAAAATAAAAACGCCAAATACTGAGTTAATCAGTGCTTGGCGTTAATAATAATCTAAAGTGTTGAAATTATAGAGCTATCCTCTGCGACCAGACCGATTTGAGGCTTGTTCCCTCTCATCCTCGTCTTGAGGTCGATTTTTACGATGCTCTCGGCGTGCTTTTGCTTGATCCTCCTCAGGAAGATCAACTGTCATATTCATGAGATTTCTCATCACGTAATTAAACATCCCCACGCTTGGCTCAATAACCTCACCATTTTCGTCGGCTTTGCGTTTAAAAATTGAATATGAACATTGTACATTTAAATCAACATGAGGATTAGTGATTGAATTAAATTTGAGATTAAAGGTGGTTTTTAAAGACTTACCAATTGGCACTAAAAACAATAATTTTTGTTCTTTATAATTAGTATAAACATCCACGGCACCTAATTTAAAGTCCACATCTGTGTGTTTAATTCTATGAGAACCTATCACTCTAATTTTGCAAGTTGTGAGAGGAATAATATTAAACTGAGTGTCTCCCCATCCACCATATTGCAAAAGACTATGAGTCGTTTTTTCAAAATCAATAATATGCACTTTTGCATGACCAATAAGACTGTCATCAAGAATTTGATCCAATTGATCGAGCTCTAAATCTGTAGGCTTCGCAGCGGTATCAAACATATTAGTATTCACTCTGCAGTACTCTCTCAATTGATTTAGATCCATCAATGTGGAACCAACTTGAGGAGAGCTATACTGACATGAATTAATATTTTGAGCCTTCATTTGAAGAGTTTTACAGGCTTCTGACAAGCCATTAAAACCAATATTATTATTCAAGTCAGCTTGATATTGTAGAGTTGAAAATTGATTTCTAAATAAAGGAATAGAAACGCGAATTCTATCAATAGCCGGAATTAATTGAGGATCACATTGAAACACACCATTATTAATAGAATTCACAGGTTGGTTTGGAGTATTTATTACAACTGGTGTGGAATTATTACTAGGTGGCGTGTATTGATTTGGGTACTGTGGAATTTGAGAATTAGTCGGCACTCCTGCATCTCGAATCGGCGTAATAGCTGTTTTTTTACTCAATGAAGAACCTTTATTTCCACAAGAAACCACGGCTTGTAATGAAATTAAAAGTAATAAAAAAATACGCAAACTTTTTTTCATATTACACCTCTTTGCATTTTTATTTGCACTGATGGTGCCAATTAAAAAGAGCATCCTTTGGCTTTAATTTTTATTTAGCAAAAATATGGCTATTCAAAGTTTGGTCAATGGATTTACTTTTTACATTCATTATCATTGAATAATTTCTTTATTTTTCATTCAGACAAAGAGCTAGTTTTCTATTTCTAGGAATCACCCAGAGAGAATGCATGCTTTAATGAAGACTCAAGCATTATATTTTTTATAATTCATTTTTGAATTAAAATTGTTCCACGGAGTTTTGGTTATAATGAGTCATTTAAAGAATAAAAAAATTCTAATCGTAGATGATGAAGATGTTCTTAGAGAGATTTTAAAAGAATGTTTTGAAATAGAAGGATCCATTGTTGTTGAAGCTCAAGATGGAGAGATCGCACTTAAATGTTTGAAACAAGAAACTTTTGATATCGTTCTTTCAGACATCAGTATGCCGAATAAAGACGGACTTACCCTACTCAAGGAAGTCAGAGTTGAACTCTCTTATCAGCCCGTTTTTTATGTTTATACTGGCTTTACAGATTTATCACCTCAGCAATTTATTAAATTAGGTGCTGATGGTTTTTTTGCAAAGCCATTTGAACTGAATCAAATTCTAGATAAAATAAATTTAGATCTTCAAAATAAAAAAATTAATCCAACCTAAAAAGTGCAAACTTTAAATACCTGAGTTCTTCCATTGCGAGCGGAAACGGATGGTCCGTAGGCTGTCCCCCAATTTTAACCAGTGTTCCTCTCAAGCGAGCTTTTGAAAAAGCCTCTTTAGTAATTTCAAAAAATGCCTCAGTTGAAATATGACTAGAACAAGAACTTGCAGCAAACAATCCATTTTGTTTTACGAGTTTTAAAGAATCAGAAAATATTTTTGTATAGGCTGCAGTTGCTTGAGGAACTGATTTTTCGTTGGGTGCAAAACTAGGGGGATCTGTAATAACAAGGTCAAACTGATTTTTTGATTTTATTTGATGATCCACATATTCAAATGCATCTGTCGCAATGTTTTCAGTGGGAGTTTTAAAATTATTAATTTCAAAGTTTCTTTGCACGGCTTCAATCGCCACTTTGGCTATATCTACACTTGTTACAGATTTTGCACCACCTGCAGCTGCAAAAATAGAAAATCCCCCTGTGTAACTAAATAAATTTAAAACAGATTTATTTTTCGAAAAATCCTGAATCAGTCTTCGATTGTCTCTTTGATCTAAAAAAAACCCCGTTTTAGAGGCTTCTCTGATGTTAGAAGCAAATAACATATTGTTTTCTTTAAACTGAGTTTCTAACTCCAAAGAACCAATCAAGCTCTCGCCTTTAATTTTTTCGTCGTTTCTGCGTTTTAAATAAACACAATTAATAAACGGAAAGTGAGCTACAATTCTTGCCGCAATATTTTTAGAATTCCATATACTTTCCATTAAGGCGTGCTCATATTTGATCACAGCAGTGGATCCATAAATATCAATTACCAGGCCGGGTAAACCATCACCTTCACCATTGACTAAGCGGAATGAATTCGTGACCAATAAATTAAAGTTTTCTCTGAGAGCTAAAGCCTTTTTCCATTGGTGTTCAACGCAAATATCTAAAGTTTTAGCGGGATTATTTTTTTTAAAATAAAATTCATCTGCTAAGCAAAAAAGTCTGAATCGCATTTGAGAATCTGCCTGATACAAACCAATTCCTAAATAATCTTCTTTATATTTTAAATAAGTAAGCCCTGATGGAACTCTTAAGTTATCTGGAAACGCACTCGCAAAAGCCCAGCGATGACCCCGCTTAATATGTTTAGACAAATCTCTGCTTAATGAAATCGTCGAAATTTGCGACGGACAATTGATTAAAGATTTATTATTTAAAGAATTTTCTTCGTTTGTATGATTCATTTTTTACACTCTTTAGTTTTGGAACTTTTTGCGACTCAAGTATTCTTTTTCTTTTCCAAATTGACCTTCAGAAAGACCGTAAGATTCAATGCTGCCAATTTTTTCCATCAAATTTTGAAAATCAGTTTGGCCATTAATTAAATCAATGTGAGCCGAGAGTTTAGAAATTAATTCTTCGCCTCTCTCCTTAAGAGCTTCGTATCGAACATACCGTAAGCCTAAATCTTTCCAATCCTGTAAGTAACGACTTGCCGATTGAGATTTTGCATTAAACATCGTGTTTCGACACTCTTGATCCGCTTTAATTTGATGCCAATTTTGAAACTGATCTTTTAAACGAACCTCGTGTTTTTCACAGGGTTTTCCACAATCACGGTAACTAGATCCTTCACTCAAGAAAGCTGCAAACACACAGTGTTCCATATGAAAACTTGGCATATATTGAAAAATCGTCACTTCAAATTGAGAGCCAAAAGAATACTTGTGAGAATCTTTGAGAACTTGATTCACTTGATGATGATTTAAATCATAACTTAAGCACATGCTCGAAAGCCCTTTAGAACTTAAATAAGAAGCTGTCAGATGATTGGTAACATTTAAACTAAAATCTCCTTTTAATTCAAACTCACCTTTTCTCTCTTGATTAAAATAAAATAGAGCTCCCAAATTACGCACTAAAATACTGTCCGGTTTTAAATCGGCAAGTGCTTTTAAATTTCTATATTCATTCGGCTTTAAAATTCGTGTGGTTGCTAATCCAACCTTAATGCCCATTTCTTTAAGAGCCGCAACGCTTTCTTGATAATCTCTTCCAAATTCAAAATCTAAAGTCACTGTATCAAGAGCCTTTTTATCAATGGACCCCAGCTTGACAGCTTGAATGAGATCACTCACTTGACCTTTTTCTCTTAACAAGAGATTGAGCTTCATCGTGTTTTCAGAGTGAGCTTTTGAGGGAGCAGCACCTAAATTTTGCATCCATTTAATCGCGTCTTGAGAGGAGCACTCAACTTCAGACAATCGCGGTGCTTCTCTTTTTTCGGTCAATTGAGAAATCAAATTTTGTCTTAAATTTTTAAGTTCCTTATGCGGGAAAAATAAGCTTTCAGAACTCTCTCTTTTAATTTCAATGTGTGATAATTTAAATAAAGATCCCGTCAGAGATCCAAACTCTACTTCAATGGCTTCGTTCGAAACTCCACTTTTTTGAGCCAAAGCGATGCTGCTTAAAGAAGATCCTTCAACTACAAATTCACCATCAGTCATTGCGGCCCAAACTGGTTCACCCAAGCTCATTTTAACTTGCACTTGAATTCCAATTCTTTTCTTTTTATTTTTATCATCAATGATTTGAGAGAGTTCTTTTTTTAATTCTTTATCATGATTTTGATAAACAATAGAACCTTCAGCATGATGAGAAAGCTCAATATCTCTCGCAAGCTCCACTCTTAAAAAATAATTTACTTCAGAATTGTTTTCTTGTGAGTTTCTTAAGCGAGCTTGTTCAGCTCGAGATAAAGGGAGTTTTTCTACACTATAAAGAAATCCACCTTGTTCTCGAGTATTTTTTGCCCACAATAAACCATCACCAGCAACTAGGTTTTCATAGGCACTATGATCAGTTAATTTAATGGTCATAAAATTTTTGTACACTTCAGTGATCACACCAATTTCGTGTCCGCGATGAGAGCTGTATTGAGCTGAAACTAATTTTTGATGATTCACACCATGAAGCCAGCCACTAAAAAAACCTCTTGAGTAACTTGTGGCCATTTCCTTTTTAGATTGTTGAATTTGTTGAAGAGACAATGATTGTCCTTCAATCGTGGAATCAATGGCTTCTCTAAAAGATCTTGCGGCTGTTGCTACATACTCAGGAGTTTTAAGACGACCTTCAACTTTAAAACAACTCACACCACTTGAAATAAGTTCTGGAACTTCTTCAAGCCCACAAAGATCTTGTGGTGAAACCAAATATCTTTTGTTGCCCATTTCTTTTTTCTCACCATCCAAATGGAGTTCATAAGAAAATCTGCAACTCTGCGCACATTGCCCTCTGTTGGCAGATCTTCCGCCAATACTTTCAGAGGTAAAACATTGACCCGAATAGCTCACACAAAGAGCGCCATGAACAAAGACTTCTAATTCAGCATCGGTTTTTTCTTTTATTTTTTTAATATCATCTAGAGAGTTTTCGCGACCTAAAACAAATCGCTTGATATCTAAATCTTGTAAAAGTTGAACGGCTTCATGGTTAGTCACTGTCATTTGTGTTGAGGCATGAATTCTTTGATGAGGGGCCATTTTGCGAATGAGTTGCACCAATCCTAAATCTTGCACAATAAAAGCATCTGGGCCCAGAGGAAGAATTTGCTCTAACAGTTGAGCTACTTTTTCAAGCTCTTCCTGAAAGATCACAATATTAAAAGCTAAATTCACTTTAACTTTATAAGTCTGACATAGGCGAATAATTTGCTTAAGAGTTTCAATCTCAAAATCATGACTTCTGCCGCGAGCATTAAACCCAGGAACACCCAAAAAAATAGCATCTGCACCATTATGAATGGCCGCGAGAGCCATCTCTGGAGTCCCCACAGGTAAGAGAAGTTCTACTTTTTTTTGATCCCCTTCTGAAGGGTTAAAAAAAGACGTCTTTTGATTGGAAATGTAAGGCTTATTTTGCATGGCTGTTAATTACCTGAGTCGCTAGGTTTTCCACAACCAGAATCTCTGAAAAACATGATAATTTTTTCACACCCCTCATTTTAGAGCTAAAATCGTCCATTAGATAGACAAAACGGGACCTTAAATCGGCCAAAAAAGGACTGATTTATTCCTTAAAGAACCTAGTTTTGGGAATTAAATGTAATGATCAGATTAAATCACCAATATGAAAAATAGGAATTAACCTTTATTTTTTATCGAACTTAAATTTTTAGATTATTTATTAAGAAAGAAATGGCGGAGAGCGAGGGATTCGAACCCTCGAAGCCCGCGAAGGCTTGCCAGTTTTCAAGACTGGTGTATTCAACCGCTCTACCAGCTCTCCGTCATCCGTTTTATGGGAGATGACGGAGTAATTCAACTCTTTTTTTTAATAACGCATAAACGATTAGACTTTTTTTATGACTGTCTTGCCGCCCATATAAGGTTGCAACACTTTTGGAACCAAAATACTGCCATCTTCTTGTTGAAAATTCTCAAAAATAGCAATCAAAGTACGGCCCACAGCCAAGCCACTTCCATTTAAGGTATGTACAAATTGAGGCTTGCCGTTTCCTGCAGGTCTGTAGCGGATATTAGCTCTACGTGCTTGAAAATCTTCAAAATTTGAGCAAGAGCTGATCTCTCTAAAGCTGTTTTGTCCAGGCAACCAAACCTCAAGATCATAACACTTAGCCGCTCCAAAACCCATGTCCCCAGTGCATAAAAGCATTCTTCTAAATGGAAGCTCTAGGTCCATTAGGATTTTTTCGGCATGTGATGTAAGTTTTTCATGAAGGTCATGAGATTGCTCAGGCGGAGCAAACACCATTAACTCAACTTTGTTAAATTGATGCTGTCTGATTAAACCTTTTGTATCTCTGCCGTGCGAACCCGCTTCTGATCTAAAGCAAGGAGAATAGGCCGCATATTTTTTTGGCAGCTCTTCCTCTTTAAGCATTTCTCCTTGATAGTAATTAGTCACAGGCACTTCAGCTGTTGGGATCAAATAATAATCTGTTCCTTCTAAATGAAACACATCTTCTTTAAATTTAGGAAACTGACCTGTGCCAGTTAAAGCTGCTGAGTTCACAATAAAAGGAGGAATCATCTCTTCATAACCATGAGCTGTGGTGTGAGTGTCTAACATATACTGGATTAAGGCTCTTTCCATTTGAGAAGCTGCACCTTTTAAAAAGGTAAATCTTGCTCCAGTCACTTTTCCAGCGCGTTCAAAATCGATGATTCCTAGTTTTTCTCCAAGTTCCCAGTGCTCGAGAGGTTTAAAAGAAAAAGTTTTTTTAGCACCCCATTCTTTGACCACTTGATTTTGTTCTGCAGAATTTCCTTTAGGAACAGAAGAATGACATTTATTCGGAAGAGTCATTAATAGATTAGTTACAGCCAAATCACCCTCAGATGCTTGCAATTCCATCTCTTTAATTGAAGAAACTAGTGCCTGCATTTCAGTGATCAAAGCAGAAGCATCTTGTCCGGCTCTTTTAAGCTTTGCAACATCACCACTCACTTTGTTTTGCTGAGCCTTGGCTTGTTCAGCTGCAAAAATGAGTTCTTTTCTTTTTTTATTAAGTTCAAGAATCTCAGCAAGAATCTCTGTCGAGGCCCCACGATTGATGAGACTTTGTTTATATTCGTCATAGTATGACAAACCAGATTCTTCTTTTTTCTCTAATAACTTAATATCAATCATGAGGTTTCCTTTCAGGATTAAGGTGCGATCACTATATACATTCTAAGGAGGAGAGCAATCAAGACGCATATGAGATCAAATATAAGAATTGAAGTCAGAGGCCAATTTGAAAGGATTCTTAAGATGACACTCGAAACAATTATACACACAAAAGTGAACGCTAAATTGCCAAATCCCATAAGTTCTTGCCCGATTGTCGCAATTGTAAAACCAATGATCAGCACTGTTAAAAATTTTACAGTCCAAGTTAAGGCTGAGAGGAAACTTGTTTTAGCGCTATTTTGAATATTACCTGCAAATCTATTCATACTATCCTGTATTCCCATAAACTTCCTCCTTAAAATCTAAAGTTATTTTTAAACTCTCTATTAAAATATTGGCTTAAATTAATTTAATTTCTACGGCAATCTACATTCTCAGGCGTCACTCGCTCTGCTCTTGCAGAGATTTGCTCTCTGTCGGGAGCATTAGGAGATAGTTCTAAGTAAAGTTGATAGGAGCATTTAGCATGAGCTCGATCCCCTCTAGCTTCAAATATCATTCCTTGTTCTCTATAAATATCAGCAAAACCTGATTCTTTAGAAGCTGCCACATTGAGCATTCCTTCCGCAATATCTAATTCACCATTTCTTCGATAGCAAGAGGCCATTTTTATGTAAATCTCTGTACCTTGGGGTCTTAATTTAGAAGCCTTTTGATATTCAGTGGCACATTTATCTAAACTCCCTTTTACATCATAAATTTCTGCCGCCAAAAGATAAGAGTCTGCAATATTAGGATTCAGCCTTCTCTCTTCCAAAGCAGATCTCAAGGCTTGTTCATAGTCTTTTAATTGAAATAAACTTTTTCCTATATAGTAATTAACTCTCGGAAAAAACGGATTCACCTTTAAGACTCTTGTGAATTGTTTAATAGCTTCCTGATATTGACCCGTTTCAAAATATAAAATACCAGCTTTAAATAATGGCTCCGCATCAGTAGGATCTAACACGGCACTTTTAAAATACACCTTCACTGATTTATCAAAGAGACCCAGTTTTTGATAAGTGTCTGCGAGGCCCATCATCGCTTTTTTATATTTTGGCGATTGCTCTACTAATTGTTCATAAGCAAAGGCCGCTTCTTTTAAACGGAACTCTTCTTTTAACATATTTGCAAGAGTCTCTCGATAATCTAACGTATGTTGGTATTTTTGAATGAGGTCATTTAAATATAAAATTCCAGATTCAATTCCCTGAAACTTTGACAAAACAATAGCATAATTTTTTTGAGACTCTACATTACTACCATCAAGTTCAATGGCTTTTACAGCATATCGAAAAGCTTCTTTATATTCAGCTCTTCCATAAAAAGATTTTGAAAGTAAAATAATTGTTTCAACATCATTATCATAAATTTTAAGAGCTTTTTGCGCATAATCTAGGGCTGCATTCATGTTATTACGGCGATACTCTAATAGAGAGTAGGCTTTATGAATTTCAACATTATTGCCAACTTCAGACTTTGCCATTTTCAAAATGCTATCAGCTTTTATATAATCATATCTTTGACTGAGGTAATCTGCTTGAGTGACATAAGCATCAATCAATTTAGAATCTGCTTTAACTGCTTTTGAAAGCCAATCTATAGATTCCTGACTTTGATTTAAATTCCATAAACATTTTGCAGCTCTTAAAGCTGCTTGAGCATTTTTGGGATTTAATTCAAAGGCCGCTTTGTATTCTGCTTGAGCCGCTAAACAATCTCCACTTCTTTGGTACTGATCCCCTAGAGTCAGAAGTTCGAAATTTTGAATACTTTTATTTTCTTCAGATACAGATCCCCCAAGTTGAATAACGAGCTGTTGTGCTTCAGGATTGGTGGGGTAAATATGCAATCCTTTTTTTGCAAACTCTAAAGCTTTCTTCTGCTCCCCTCGATCACTGAGTATTTTTGCAAAAGTCACATAGCCTAAGGCTTCAGTAATAGAATTCACTTTATTTTTATTTTGCAAGGTTGAACTCAACAACGCAAAAGCCTCATCGGGCTGTCTTAAATGCTGGTAATTAATTATCCCTAAATTTATTTTTGATAATTTATGAGTGGGATTTACTTGAAGGATCCCCTTATACAGATTAACAGCTTCTTTAATTTGAACTCTTTTTTTATATAAATCTGCTAACACCGCTCTTGGATGAATCCACTCTGGCCAAAGTCTAATGGCTGAATCCAGATAATAAGAGGCTTCTTTAAAAGTTCTTGAATCCGCAGCATGCATCTCACCTTTAAGAGCCATTAATACAGGGTAGTTACTGTAAAGAGTTCTTCCAGTGTTATCCTTGATTTCAAGCGCCTGTTCAACAGTTCCAAAAGCTTCTGAATAACGACCCATTGTTAATAATTTTACAATTTCACAATAGTAACCATTTATGCCAATAGGGTTAATGGCTCTTGTTGATTGAGCAATAAAACTAATCGCTTTTACATCCTCGCTATCTTGATGACTAAAAGGCCATAGTTCTTTATAGACTAAACAAAGCAAGCCTCTTGCTTCTTCATAAGAAGGAACTTGTTCAATAAGACCAACAAGTTTATTTTGTGCTTCTAAATATGATTCAACATTATCTTGCTCAAAGGATTTCGTGGCAGATTGAATGGTTTTAATAGTTTCTTCTTTTGAAAGATTACTTCCATTTGAAATATTAGGAGTGATGAGTCTTATTTTATCTTTTGCTAAATCTTCTTCTTCCAAAAAGTAAAAAAAACCAAACAAACTAACAATTAAACCTAATCCAAAAATAAATATGACATTATTTTTAAATTTTTTATTTTGAAGCTCCTTAAGATTATTGAGTTCCAAAACAACTTCTGGGGAAGCGATTTTATTTTTTGTTGAAGCTTCAAATTCTTTATTAGAAAACTTAGTGGATTCATGAGGCGATGAGGATGGGTTGGTTGATATCAATGCATTTTTAGAGCTTGTGGCTTGACTAAAATGATCTAAATGATTGAAAAACGGACTCTCTGAAGTATTGCTTTCAATTTTTTGAGTCGATTCTAAGTTTTCATCTTTTTTAAAAATAGAATGATTGGAACTTAAATCTTTTTCTGGAGTTACTTTTTGAACAATCGTGTCAGCAGCCATTTTAGAAAATAACGCTTTACTGATATCCTCATCAGCACTTGCACTCACTTCAATAGCTTCTAAAAGCTTGTCATAAAATTGAGGTTCCTTTGTGATTTTCATCCATGCACCGTTTGGAACCTGAGAAATAAACTCTCCGCCTACAAAGACTCCCTGACTAATTAATTTTATGATAGCATCTGTAGTAAATGGTCCACGCAACGTTCCAGAACTATCTTTTGTCATCCATTGAATTTGAGTTTGTGTCATAAAATAAATTATAGGAAGTTTTTCTCTATGAATCACTCAGCAAAAAAGAGGGTCGACTAAAGTCGAAGACCCAAAATATTAGTTCCAAACTGGACCCATTAGATCCATTTTGGAATCAAAAAAATATTTGAAATTAATTTTTATCACCTGAAATCAAAAATATTAGCTGCTGAGATTTTAATTTTGATAAATTTTATTGGCACAATGATTGCTGTTGTAAATATTCAGGTGAATGATGATGAGAAAGTTTTTAATCTTTGCTTATATTTTTATGGTTCTCGTACTTGCTGCTAGAGCCAAAGCATCAGTTGAATACTCTCACGTAAATTCATATTTAGATTTTAATTATTAGACATCTTATAAAACTTTATTATTTAAGGACCCCCTCCCTAAATAGTAAAAAACATAAAAGATTTCAATATGTTAGTCGGTCACAGTCCAATTCCCCTCCGGACTGTGACTTTTTTTTTGCCTTTTATTCAGCTCTTCTAATTTTTGCACCAAGGCTACTTAATTTATCCTCTAGTTTTTCATAACCACGATCTAAATGATAAATTCTATTTACAGTTGTATCGCCCTTTGCAACAAGTCCAGCCAGTACCAAACTAGCACTCGCTCTTAAATCTGTTGCCATGACTGGAGCACCTGTCAGTTTACCTGGGCGACCACGCACAACTGCTACTCGAGATTTTGGAGTAATGTCTGCTCCCAATCTCATTAACTCTTGAACGTGCATAAATCTATTTTCAAAAACAGTTTCAGAAATCACACTTGTTCCACTAGCAACTGTCATGAGGGTCATAAATTGAGCCTGCAAATCTGTTGGAAACAAAGGATAAGGATTTGTTGTAATATCCACACCTTCCCAATGAGTTGCTGGAAAAACAGTTAAAGAGTTTTGCTCTTCAGAAATTTTAAAACCACTTTCACGCATTTTTGAAGTGAGTGCTTCAAGATAAACTGGAGCACAACCCTTAATAGTTACTTGTCCACCCGTTAAGGCACCTGCAATTAAAAGAGTTCCAGCTTCAATACGATCAGCCATAATGCTGTACTCAGCTGGTTTTAATTTTTCAACTCCCTCAATGCGAATCACACTTGTTCCGTGTCCAGAAATTTTTGCACCCATAGCGTTCAAATAATTAGCTAAGTCTACTATCTCAGGTTCTTTAGCTGCATTTTCGATAATTGTTGTGCCTTCTGCTAATGATGCAGCCATTAGCATATTTTCAGTTCCACCCACAGTGACATTTTCAAATAAAAAAGTGGAACCTTTTAGTTTTTTACAACGGGCAATTACATAACCTTCTTTCATTTCAATTTCAGCTCCAAGAGCTTTCATTGCATCTAAATGAAGATCAATTGGACGACTGCCAATAGCACATCCTCCAGGAAGAGAAACAATCGCCTCACCGTATCTAGCAAGCAAAGGACCTAAGCATAAAATACTTGCTCTCATTTTTCTTACTAAATCGTATTTAGCTTCATGTTTTCCTGATCCATGAATATTAACTTTAAATATATTTTTATCAAAAGAAGTTTGTCCGCCTAAATCAGTTAATAAAACTGCGGTTGACTCGATATCTTTAAGGTGTGGAACATTTTTGAATACATGTTCACCATCGGCTAAAAGTGTAGAAAATAAAATTGGCAAAGCTGCATTTTTAGCTCCACTTACAATCACTTCACCATTAAGAACTGAGCCACCTTGAATAATCATTTTATCCATTTTTTTCTCCAACAATAAACCGGTCTAATCCGGCGAGATCTTTTTCAACAAAAACTTTATCAAAAAACTGAAGAGATTCAAAACAATCTCTTGCAAGATTCCCTTGCGACATACCCATTTCAAAAATCACAAGGTTTTGTTTATTTAAGTAACCAGAAAAATTATTAGCAATTAAATAACTCCAGTTTTTAATAAAAAACATTCCGTCATCTTTGGCAAATAATGCTTCTGAAGGCTCAAACTTTTTAACTTCAGCTTGAATCATTGGATCTGACTCACCAATATAAGGTGGATTTGAAACTATCAAATCAAATGTTTCAGTAGCATCCTTTAAATAAACGGCCGGATCGCTTAAAAACTTTTGAGCATCCATATTATGAAAATTAATTCGATCCTGTAGATTCAAATCGTGAGCATTGAGTAAAGTCCACTCTTGTGCCTTAATAGAAATATCCACAGAATGAAGAGTGGCTTGAGGCAATTCTTTGAGTAAAGAAAGTCCAATACAACCACTGCCAGATCCCAAATCTAATATTTTTGGTGCAGTGATTGATTTTTTTTGAATCCAATTTAAAGCGTACTCAACAAGAAGTTCAGTCTCTGGCCTTGGAATTAAAACTCCAGGTCCCACTTTAAAGGTGCTTTTAAAAAAAGGTTTTTCTCCAATGAGATAAGCTACAGGCTCACCGGTGGCTCGACGTCTCACCAGTTCACGACATTTGTTTAAATCTTCCTCATTCATAGGAAGATCAAATTTTAAATAGAGTTCAACTCTACTTGAAAAGTGAAGTGCATTGGATAAAAGAATCTCTGCCTCTAAGCGAGGCTGAGATATTTTTTTTTCGTGAAAAAACTTTGTGGTTTTATCAAGAACTTCTTTTAAGATCATGTGCCCTGCGACTGCTGCTTAAGAGCTTCTGCTTGAAAGTGAGCTCCAATTGGATCAATTAAAACTTCCAACGCTCCACCCATCACTGCAGAAAGCTGATGAATTGTAAGTCCAATTCTATGATCAGTGATTCGAGTTTGAGGAAAATTATAAGTACGAATTCTTTCAGAACGATCCCCAGTACCAATTTGCGAAAGACGCTGCTCTGAACCTTCTTTGCGTTTTTTCTCTTCTTCAAGAGCAAGAAGTCTTGAGTACAAAACTTTTAAAGCTTGCTCTCTATTTGCATTTTGAGATTTACCATCCTGACAATAAACAATCATGCCAGTAGGTAAATGTGTTATTCTCACAGCAGATTCAGTTTTATTGACGGACTGACCACCAGCACCACTTGAGCGCTGAACATCAATTCTTAATTCATTTTGATTTATTTTAACTTCAACTTCATCTGCCTCTGGTAGAACAGCCACAGTAATTGTAGAAGTATGAACACGCCCCTGTGTTTCCGTTTGAGGAACACGCTGAACTCTGTGCACGCCACTTTCGTATTTTAATTTACTGTAAACACTCTCTCCTGAAATCATGGCGATGACCTCTTTAAAGCCCCCCACGTTCCCTTCAGAAGTAGAAAGCAGTTTTACAGACCAACCTTGTGAGCCAGCATATTTTACATATGCACCAAACAGCTCTTCAGCAAATAAAGAGGCTTCATCACCGCCTGCACCAGCACGCAATTCAAGAATAATATTTTTATCATCATTAGGGTCTTTGGGAATAAGCAAAATTTTGAGTTGTTGTTCTAAATCCGGAAGAACAGCTTCGATAGACTTAATCTCTTCTTTAGCCATTTCCCGCATATCAGGATCTTGCTCATTTTCTAGAATTTCTTTATTTTCTTGAAGTTCAGATTTTTTCTTTTTGAATTCTCTGTATCCAACAACAACTTTCTCTAAATCGGAAAGTTCTTTCATGAGGCTTCTATATTGAGTTTGATCTGAGGCAATGTCTGGCCTCTGAAGCTTCATGTTTACTTCTTCGTATCTTGATTCAACTTCTTCGAGTTTTGAAAACATGGTGTCACCTGAAATAAAGTAATTTATGTTTCACACAAAATAAAATGCGGCTCCAAGTGATTGGAAACCGCATTTAATTCTACAAAATTTATTTAAACTACTTTTTTGCAGGAGCTGTAGAAGCGTATCTTTTTTTGAAACGATCGATACGACCTTCAGTATCCATAATACGTTGTTTACCTGTGAAAAATGGATGAGATTCGCTAGAAATCTCCACTTTTAAAAGTGGGTATGTTTTTCCATCTTCCCATTCGATAGTTTCTTTAGTGTGCATTGTAGAACGAGTTAAAAATGCATAATTGCAAGAAATATCTTTATAAACAACATCTCTAAATTCTGGGTGAATTTTATCTTTCATAGCTTTCTTTTCCTTTTTCTAATTCAAATACCCTGTAAGAACATAAGACCCTTAACATATTGGGCCATCTCTTGTCGAGCAGATCCTGCTTATTTTTAAGCAAGATCCCTTTTGACTCACAGTAGTTATAAATATCAATAATTACAATTACTTAAGCTTAAAAACTTAGTTTCCACCCATACTTTGTAAGAAGGATGTATTCGTTTTTGAGCCTTGAAGCTTGTCTAACATAAATTCCATACTATCAACGACATTCATTGGAGCCAGAACTTTTCTAAGAATCCAAAGACGATTTAAGTCTGCTTTATCCACTAATAAATCCTCTTTTCTGGTTCCAGATTTATTAATATCCATACATGGGAAAATACGTTTTTCCATGAGTTTTCTATCTAAGTGGATTTCAGAATTACCCGTTCCTTTAAATTCTTCAAAAATAACCTCATCCATTCTAGAGCCTGTATCGATAAGTGCCGTGGCAATAATCGTTAAACTTCCACCCTCTTCGATATTTCTAGCAGCTCCAAAGAATCTTTTTGGTTTGTGTAAAGCATTAGAATCCACACCACCAGATAAAATTTTACCAGATGGAGGAACCACAGTGTTATAAGCTCTTGCCAAACGAGTGATTGAATCTAAAAGAATGACAACATCATGTTTGTGCTCAACCAATCTTTTTGCTTTTTCTAAAACCATTTCTGCAACTTGTACGTGACGAGTTGGTGGTTCATCAAAAGTAGAACTGATCACCTCACCTTTAACGTTTCTCAACATATCCGTCACTTCTTCAGGACGCTCATCGATCAATAAAACGATAAGCTTCACTTCTGGATGATTCATTGAAATCGCATTTGCAATATTTTGCATAAGAACAGTTTTACCTGTTCTTGGTGGAGCTACGATCAAACCTCTTTGTCCTTTTCCTAATGGAGACATAAGGTCGACAACACGAGTTGTGTATTCACCAGGATTGTGCTCAAGTTTGAGTCTTTCCTGAGGATAAAGTGGTGTTAAGTTATCAAATAAAATTTTATCTTTGGCCTGTTCAGTTGTTTCAAAATTTAAAGAATCAACTTTTAACAAGGCAAAATATCTTTCGCCCTCTTTGGGTGGTCGAACTGTCCCAATAATAGTGTCACCAGTTCTCAATCCAAATCTTCTAATTTGTGAAGGACTTACATAAATATCATCCGGTCCTGGAAGATAGTTATAATCAGGAGATCTTAGAAATCCATAACCATCCGGTAGAATCTCTAAAACTCCAGAACCGTAAATATCACCTAAACGAGCTGCACGTTTAAGAATTTCAAAAACCATATCCTGACGGCGCATACCTGCCGCATTCTCAATTCTTAATTTAATAGCAAGCTCAGTAAGCTGAGTGATGCTTTTACTTTTAAGATCTTTTGAGCTGAGCCATGTTTTTTCTTCTTCAGATAAATTAATTTCTGCAAGATCTGGCTCAGGCTGATTTTGACCTTGAGGATTTTGATTTGGATTTGTGTTTGGACCCATTTGCTGAGCTGGGTACTGATATCCACCTTGATTAGATCCAGGGTTTTGGTAAGAACCCTGTTGATGGTAATCTTGCTCTTCGTTTGCATTTTGAGAGTAATTATTACGGCGATTATCTCCACCACCGCGATTATCATTTCTAAAATCTCTACGATGTTGGTTATTGTGTTTAAAATTCTTTTTGCCGTTATTTGAATTATTCTGATTATTGTCAAATTTAGGTCTAAAGTCTTTACGATCACCGCGCTGTTGCGGTTGATCATTTCTTCTCTCATTTTTTTCATGACGATGAGAGTGACCATTCTCATTATGAACAACTTTAGGGGCCTGAGGAGTAGAAGCTTCTGCAGCAGCTTCGCTAACAACAGGGGCTGCCTCTTGAGAGCTCACTTTTTCTTCAGAAACAGAAGAAGCTACTTTAGTAATTACTTCTTCTTTTACTACATGATGAGCGGGCTCTTGATTGTGAGATTCTTCAATTACTGATGATTTATTTTGTTCAGCAGAAGTTTCTAGAGAACTAGAATGTGCAGTCGATTTGCGAGTTCTCTTTTTTACAACTTCCACTTCGTCTTTGGAATCAGCCAAGGGGGCTCCTTTATTTCTTCTTTTTATAATTAAATTTTTGTTTAAGCATAATGCTAGTTTTTATTGAATTCGATTTCCTATGGATTTCTTTTGAGGTCTAATGTCGGGATTTAGTAAGAGGACAAAAAGTTTTGGAAAACTTTTTAAAATCAAAAATACCGCTGAACCATTGATTTACTTATAAAATAACGATTCCTCTTTTTTGTCAAATGTTTATATTATGGTGCATTATCTTATTGTTAAGTCATAGTAATTATTATTTTATCATCTCAAATTTAGTCACTGTCCAAAATGAGATTTCCATACATTCCTACAGTTTTTGCCCAGACTGCCGATAAGACCAGTATCTAAACAATAATCTGGAAAATTTTTTATTTAAACCAGAATGGTAGGAGAACCTATGGAAACCTATACTTCAAAACCATCACCTAGAGTTCCTCTCAGTTTTGATGTGAGCTTTAAAAAACTCTACTCTCGTCAAGAAACATTAGGCTCATTTAGAAATGTAAGTCTTACAGGTGCTTTCTTAGATTGCGAATCCCATGATTTCCAAACACAAGATAAACTTGCTGTTACTGTTCGATTGAGCGGGAGAGTAAGAAAGCTTCAAGCTGTTGTTGTTTGGTGCGATTCAAATGGTGTCGGCATTAAATTTTTACCCAGCAATGGGAGAGATACTCAAATTATTGATGATCTGATTTATTTTGTCGAAAATAAAAGAATCGGATCCAAGGGTGTCTTGGACCAGATTCTAAATAAAGCTTCTCATGATTAATTTAGATAATTAAGAGTGAGGGCTAAGATTAAGCGCCCACTTGAGTGTCATTAAACACTGATTCCATTTCTTTTTGTTTTGCAGCTTTTCGTTTTTTCATAACTAAAGTTGCTCCTACGCCCGCAATAATTGCGCCGCCCGCAAGCATAACCATCATCATATCGCCATCTTCTCCCTCTGCTGATTTTACAGCTGAGCCTTTAGCTTGTTTCTGAGGTTTTGGCGCTGGAGTAGGTGGTGGAGGCGGAGGTGGTGGTGGAGCTGCCGCTACCTCTTGACCAGCAGGCGCTGCTGGAGGAGGAGGTGGTGGAGTTCCTTGAGCGACTGTCGCTGCAGCCCCATTTGCTGGATTGTTAGCCTCAGGATTTGTAGCTGGTGGTGGAGGTGGCGGTGCAGCTGCAGCCACTTCATTTTGAGGTGGTGCTGGAGGAGCCGCTGGTAAAGCATTTGGAGTTGAGCTTCCTATTTCACTAGCTGGTTGGCCTGCAGCTGAAGCTAAAGTTCCAGCTGTTTTCCAATATTTCAATTGAGTTCCAGCAGGCAAAGCATCTTTAGAGTCAACACTATTTAAAACCCACATTTCTTTCCAAGCATTAGGAAAACCTAATAATTGCTTAGAAACCTTTTTTAGATCATCAGAATCTTGAGAAACATAAACTTCAGGACTCATGCCTTGATCTTCATAATATGTTAATATTTTTTGATCATCAGTAGGACGCTGAGGAGAGTTATAGTAAACTTTATCTCCAGGTTTTAATGATTTCTTCAAAGATGGATTCACTTTTTTCAATTCAGCTAATTTTTCGTTATTTCCATAAATCATTTGAGAAACATTTTTTAAATTATCACCTGGTCTTGCAACATAAACTGCATTTAAAAGTATTTCGCTTTTTACAAAAGGTACTGTTTCAACTTTTTTTAATGATGCCATTACTTTTGGCTTAGTAGGTGCCTCTGAAGAATCTGAAGCTGCAGCTACTGGTGCACTCCCTCCTAAATCAACTCCCAAATTTGAAGATGATTTATCAATTGATGCAACTGAAGCTGGCTCTAATGCAGGTGGTGGTGCTGGAGGTTCAGGTATAGATGGCAAAGCTGCAACTGGAGGAGGAATATCCATAGGAGGAGGCGGTGGAGCCACTGCCACTTCTTGAACTGGAGCTGGAGGAGGTGGTGGAAGATCAGCAACTGGAGCTGGTGGCGGCATTGAATCTAATCCTAAGCCTGGAGCTGGAGGAGGGGTTCCCATATCAATTGCTGGTGGTGAGTCGCCTGAAACTGGTTCTGCCGCAGCTACTGCTGCTGGTGCTTCAGGTGCTGCCGCTGGCGCACCCAATCCATCATCTAATCCTGCTTCAGGTGACAAGTCACCACTAGCTGCTGAACTATCAGAAACAGCCAAATCATCACCGCTACCTGATGATAATCCCGAATCAAGCGATTCTTCTACAGAACCATCTGGTGATGGAGCAGACGATTCATCTTTTGAACTCGATGAAGTGCATCCCACCAAATGTGAAGTCAGGGCAAGAGTTGCAAACAGACTTAAAAGTTTTTTCATAAACTTTCTTCCTTAATTGTTTCAAAGTTTCTTCAAAGTCCTTTTTAAAGTTACTTCAGATTAAAGTTCTTCGTTAAATATCTCTGAGAAAGTTTCTAATTTTCACAAAAAAATTTACACCCAAAGTTATTTAATCACAGGCTTTCAATGGGAAGAAAGGGCCAGTTAAAAAATTAAGACTAACCTCTTAAATTTCTAGACACATGTCGGTCGGGAATCACTTGACGAGACTCAACTTTTGACCCAGTTTTATATGATTTTTTTTAAACCAACCAGACTTCATTTCTAGTGCGAACTGGGCTGGACTATGACTTTGATACTGCGGCAAATCCTTTTGAATTAAGGATTTGACAGCTTTCATCTCTATAAACTCTAAGAGCTCTTGATTTTTATTAAAATATCCTATGGATAAATCTACAAATGTATTTTTCATCCAAAAGCTACGCGGTTCTTCACTTTCAAAAACAAATAACATTCCTTCATTTTCTGCAAGAGATTCTCTGAACATCAGTCCACGAGCGTGTTTTTCAGGATTGTCAGCTATTTCTAAGTAAATAATTTTTTGTCCAAGTTTATATTTTTTTTTTGAAAAATTAAAATTATTTTCAGGTAAATTTTTTTGAAATTCAGAATTGTTTTTTTTATTAAAATCTTTAGAAAAAGAATAATTCTTTAAGAATACCATCTGAATAATGAAGGGAACATTGGGCTTTGCATAAGAAGTCATTGGAAATAAATTAAATAAAAATAATGATAAAATAAATTTCAAATTTATCTTAAGAATTTTTTTACATCTCATTTTTAGCCATTTCTAAGGCAAGTCCATATCTCACCCCTCGAGTAGAAACAGTCAAATCTTGAAGTTGCAAAGTTTGCATTGAAATATATAATAAAATACAACCTGCCAAAATAATATCTGCGCGACCCATTTCTAACCCATATTGATCTGAAATCTGCTGCGGAGTTTTTTGTGAAAACTCATTGATCCGATTGAGAATATTTGTTTGGGTGAGCTTAAAACCATCTACTTTTTCTGGAATAAATTTTCCAAAATCAAGTGCCGCAATGGCTGTAGGAGTTCCAGCAACAGCAACCATCTCATCGATTCCAGATTCTTTTATTTTCGAAGTAATGGCAGCAAACATCGGAGACACTTCAGCAATAATTTTTTCAATATCAATCATTGGAATTGGTTGTTGAGTTATAAGTTTTTCTTTTAACTTTACACATCCAATATTCACACTCTCAGAACAAATGATCTTTCCATTGAGTCCCAATATCAGCTCAGTGGATCCTCCTCCCACATCAACGACACCCACTTTTTTGTCAGATTTTAAACCAGAAATGGCTCCATTGTAGGTCACTTCTGCTTCTTTAAAACCTTCAATGATTTGAATTTCAATTCCAAGTTTTTTTCCAATTTCAAAAAGAAGATGCTTATTTTTAACATCTCTCGCAGCAGCAGTTGCATAGGCTAATATTTTTTCGACATTACCAACTTGATCGATTTCTTTTTTAAATTCTGTCAAACAAATCTCAGCTCTTTTGAGGGCCTCCTCATGAAACATCTGAGTTTGTGCAACTTGCTGACCAAGTCTTACTACTTTAACAAGATCTTTAATAATATGCACAATCTTGCCATCATGAACTTCAGCTATTAGACATAAAAATGAATTTGAACCTAAATCGAGTGCAGCAATTTTCATAAATTATCCTTTGAGGCAAGTTATCAATTTTTTTAATTGAATTACTACCTAAGAGTTTTTGAGTTTTTCAATTAAAAGCTTATTTACTAAATCTGGATTTGCCTGACCCTTAGAAAGCTTCATAGCAGCTCCTACAAAAAAACCAAACAGTTTTTCTTTACCATTAAGATAATCATTTACTTGATTGGGATTATTTTTAATAACTTCATCAATGATTCGAGAAATAGAGTGCTCATCAGAAATTTGCACTAAACCCATATCTTTTAAAAGTTTTTCAGGTTCACTTCCTGTTTTCCACATTTCTTGGAAAATATTTTTTGCTATTTTTCCACTGATAGTTTTTTGATCGATCAGCTGAATCAGAATACCTAGGTTTTCTGCCTTAATAGGGGAGTTTATCACATTCACTTTGTTTTCATTCAACTCTCTCATTAACTCAGACAAGATCCAATTTGAAGCTGCTTTGCTGTTTTTACAAACCTCAACTGTTTTTTCAAAATAATGTGCCAGTTCCATTTCACCTGTTAAAACTAAAGCATCATAGTCACTCAAAAGATGTTCACTTAAAAATCGTTTAAACTTATCAATTGGCAATTCTGGCAAAATACTTTTTATTTTTTGGATATATGTTGGATCTAAAATAACAGGGAGCAAATCCGGATCAGGAAAGTATCTATAATCTTGAGCATCTTCTTTTTTTCGCATTGAAAAAGTTCTGTTTTTATCAGGATCCCACAGACGAGTCTCTTGATAGATTTTTTCTCCACGTTCAATAGCCTCAATTTGTCTTTCAATTTCGTATTCTATTGCTTTTTCAATAAATCTAAAACTATTGATATTTTTTATTTCTACTTTTGTTCCTAAAGCAGTTTCACCGGTTCTTCGTACACTCACATTGCAATCACATCGCATGGAACCTTCTTCAAGATTGCCATCACAAACATCGATGTATCTAAGAATTTGTCTCATAGCCTTTGCATATTCTGCCGCTTCTTCAGGCGTATTAATAACAGGAGCTGAGACAATTTCTAAGAGGGGAATGCCGCTACGATTGTAATTTACTAATGTGTATTCTCCATGATGCAAAGACTTACCAGCATCTTCCTCCATGTGAGCACGTGTGATTTCTACAGTTTGAAAGGTGCCATCAGGCATTCTGAAACTTAATTTTCCATTCTCACAAATAGGTAAATCATACTGTGAAATTTGATATCCTTTTGGAAGATCCGGATAAAAATAATTTTTTCTTGAAAAAACAGACCTCTTTTTAATTTCGCATCCCAACGCAAGACCAGTTTTTACAGAGTACTCAATCACTTTTTTATTTATCGTTGGCAAGGCACCTGGCATTCCAAGACTTACGACACCTACATTTTCATTATCTCCAGAATCAAAGTGAGTCGCTTCTGATGAAAATATTTTTGTTTGAGTCTTTAATTGTGCATGAATTTCTAAACCAATTACTGGTTGAAAACCTCTACGCGAATACATCTGGTACCTCCGGAATTGATTTTCGACCTTTTTCTAGTAAAAGTGCGGCATTTAATAATTCTTGCTCGTTAAAATGAGGTGACATTAACTGAACTCCAATGGGGAGTTTTTCTTTTGATATTCCAAAAGGAACACTGATCCCAGGTAGTCCCACTAAATTAGTTGCCACAGTATAAATATCATTTAAATACATTGAGAGAGGATCTGTTGTTTTTTCGCCCAATTTAAATGCTGGGGTTGTGCATACAGGACTCAAAATTAAATCACATTTATTAAAGGCTTCAGTAAATTGATTATGAAGCATTCTTCTTAAGCGCGATGCCTTGTCATAGTAAGCTTCATAGTAGCCTGCAGATAAACAATAGGTCCCAAGCATAATTCTTCTTATCACTTCAGAGCCAAAACCCTCTCCTCGAGTTTTTGAATAAAACTCCTCTAGATTGACACCAGATAAATTATCAAAACTGGCTCTATAACCATATTTAACACCGTCATATCTAGAGAGATTTGAAGAAGCTTCGCTCGAAGCAATTAAATAATAAATTGGTATCGAGTATTTTGTAAGAGGCAAACTCAACTCTACAATCTCCGCGCCTTCTGATTTTAAAAGTTCAATGGAGTCTAAATAAGTTTTTAAAACATCTTCATTGATTGATTGTCCACTGGTAAACTCTTTAATCAAACCAATTCTTTTGCCTTTAATAGAAGGTTGTAAATTTTTATAAAAATTTGGAACTGGTTTTTCAGAACTTGTACCATCTTTTGGATCATGACCGCTCATTATCTCGAGCATTAATGCGGCATCAGAAACTGTTGATGTCATAGGACCAGCTTGATCAAGGCTGGAGGCATAGGCAATAACACCATAACGACTAATTCTACCATAAGTAGGTTTTAGCCCTACGATCCCGCAAAAGGAAGCTGGTTGCCTAATCGATCCACCGGTATCTGTTCCTATGGCTCCAGCGCAGAGTCGTGCTGCCATAGCTGCGGCTGAACCTCCGCTAGATCCTCCTGGCGTATGATTTAAATTCCAAGGATTCTTTACAGAACCATAAAATGAATTTTCGTTACTTGATCCCATGGCAAATTCATCTTGATTAGTTTTGCCAATAATCAATGCTCCAGATGATTTTATTTTTTCAACAAGGGTTGCATTGTAAGGAGGTATAAAGTTGTGCAGAATTTTTGAAGCCGCTGTTGTTTTTATATTTTTTGTACAAATCATATCCTTTACAGCAATAGGAATACCCATTAGTGGAGATAAAATCTCACCTTTTGCAATTTTTTGATCAATGGCAATGGCTTCTGAAAGAATGTTTTCATTGAGAGTTATATAGGCATTTATTTTTTTATTCAGCTCATGTGTTCGCTTTAAATAATATTCAACGACTTCTCGAACAGAAATATTTTTTTTTTGGATCTCTTGAGATAATTTCGCAATAGAGAAATTTATTAAATCCATTTGTATAAACTCGATTCTAGAATTTTAAATTCTTTTTTTAAATAACAGGAGGAACTCGAAATAAATGGCCAGATTTATCAGGAGCGTTTTCCACAATTTTATCAACATTAAGTTCTTGTAAAATAATATCTTCACGCCAAATATTTTCTAATTCGATCGGAGTGATCATAGGCTCTATGCCTTGAGTGGGAATTTCAGATATTTGTTGAAAATAATCCAAAGCCCTTCTCAATTGATGAGTGTAGGACTCCACTTCTGTTTCCTTTAATTCAATTCTTGATAAGCTTGCAATTTTTTGGGCGACTTGATGAGAAAGGGGTTCTATTTCGCCATTCATATCTTTTTTAACGTTTTTATCTTCCATAGTTTGACCTTTTTTATTTACTATTCTAAATATCTGAATTCAGATGAAAAACAATTCTATACCTAATACCATATTAACTGAATATTCTAGACTAAAGACCAGTATTGAGCACCACGATTATCAATATTACGTCCTTGATCATCCACAAATTACTGATTACGAATATGATCAACTTTTTGACCAACTTTTAAAATTAGAAAAAGAATATCCACATATAACCGATAAGACTTCTCCTAGTCACAGGGTGGGTGGTAAACCTCTTGAGGCCTTTGAAAAAGTTCCACATCGTAAGCAAATGCTTTCTTTGGCAAACACTTACAATACTGAGGAAATAGAAGATTTTGAAAATCGAATTAAAAAACTGATTGATGATAGCAAAGATAAACCGATTGAATATTTTTGCGAACCTAAATTTGATGGTCTTGCCATGGAACTCATTTATGAAAATGGTCTTCTCACTAGAGCTCTTACTCGAGGAGATGGGGCCATTGGAGAAGACGTCACACAAAATATCAAAACAATTCGCTCCATTCCGCTTCAATTGAGATTAGATAACCCTCCGCCTCTTATCGAAATCAGAGGTGAGGTTCTAATTTTTAAAGAAGACTTCAAAATTTTGAATGAAGAGCAGCAAGAAAATGGAGAAACTCCCTTTGCGAATCCTCGCAATGCTGCTGCAGGAACTATTAGACAGCTCGATTCATCTATTGCAGCTAAGAGACCTCTCAGATTTTTTGCCTATGGATTAGGTACTTATGACGGTATAAAATTTGAAACTCAGTTTGAAGTTGAATCTTATTTTATTAAATGTGGTTTTGCCTCTCTTTTAAAAAACAGCGAAATCAATTCCAATAAATTTAATATTGAAGCCAAAGTTGTAACTGGTATCAAAGCCGTTCAAGATTATTATTCAGAAACAGAGATTAAGAGAGCTGGTCTCCCTTTTGAAATAGATGGAATAGTTATCAAAATAAATAATTTGCAATTGCAAGAGGAGCTTGGCCTTATTGCTCGAAGTCCAAGATGGGCGACTGCTGCAAAATTCAAACCTGAACAGGCAGAAACACTCATTGAAAACATTAGAATTCAAGTGGGTAGAACAGGGGCACTCACTCCCGTTGCCATAATGAAACCCGTTAAAGTGGGTGGAGTTGTGGTTACAAATGCAACACTTCATAATCAAGAAGAAATCTCGAGAAAAGATATTCGAATTGGTGATTTTGTCATTATCCAAAGAGCAGGAGATGTGATTCCAGAAGTTGTGAGGGTTGTGATAGAAAAAAGAAATCCTCAGAGCGAGCCTTATTTAATTTCTCCAATTTGCCCAGCATGCGGCAATGAAGCTCATAAAGAGGACTCAGAAGTTATTTTTAGATGTAGGAACACTCACTGTTCTTCTCGTCTTAAAGAAAATATCAAACATTTTGTATCCCGTAAGGCCCTAAATTTAGACAAAGTGGGTGATCGTCTCATTGAAACTTTGGTAGATCAAAAGCTGATAAAAAAATATTCTGATTTATTTAAACTTTCGAAAGAAGTTCTTATGGAACTTGAACGACAAGGTGAGAAGTCAACAGATAGAATTTTGTCTTCTATAGAAAAAAGTAAAAAGACGACTTTAGCAAAATTTATTTATGCTCTCGGAATTCGTTTTGTTGGAGAACAAACTGCCAAGTTGTTGGCAAAGCATTACTTAACCATCGAACAATTTTTGCAAGCACAAGAAGAAGATTTACTCACTATTGAAGAAGTGGGACCAAAAGTAGCTCACGAAATTCTTCATTGGCTTCATCAAGAAGTTAATAAAAATGAGGTTCAATCACTCATTGATTGTGGAATATTTTTTGAAAAACTATCTCTTTCTGCAAAATCAGGCAAACTCAACAATCAAACTTATTTGATTACTGGTACACTTCCAGTTAAGCGCGACGAAGCTCAAAGTTTAATTGAAGAAAATGGTGGAAAAATAGTTTCCTCAGTGAGTAAAAAACTTAATTATCTTATTGTTGGAGAAGACCCTGGTTCAAAAGTAGAAAAAGCTCAGAGTTTAGGTTTAAGAATCTTGAGCTGGGATGAGTTTTTAGAGCAACTCAAATAAATTGAAATAACCCACTGATTAGGCGTTCATGAAGTCTAAGGATCACTTAAAATCAGTGGGATTCCAGATGTCAAATATCTTATAAATAGTCTATGTTGATATCTCTAGCCATTACTGTCTTACGACCATCAGCTTTTGCACTATCAATTCCTCTGTTACAAAGAGCTTCAATTGCTTTGCTTAAAACTTCGATGGTTTCAGAAGATGTATTCATTTGGCTTTTTTCTTTAATATATTTTTTAACTTTACTAGTAACTACTAAAACATCTGCCATAAGAGAACCTCCCTGATTCTTTACATGCATTAACACTTTACGACACCTATCCTGATGCCCTCAAAAAAGGTTGTCATATAGGACTTTAGTTTGACAATTTATTTAGACGTGTTATCAAGTTTACACTGCGCCGCATTACTTACCTGATATTTCTAGCTAAATACGCGTTAGGCTTGTGAAAAAGAGCTCTTTACCATAATTTTCAGCCTTTTATTTTGTCATAATGCTGAATTTTAACCACAAGAGGGAACATGAATTTTGACACTAAATATTTAGAATCTCGGGTACCAACTCTGCTTGAGCTTGGCTTTAATGAATCTCAATTGGGTCATTTGTTTCATTACATGGATCTCTTGTGGACTTCTAATGATGAATTGAACCTTTTTAGCCGTAAAATGACAGCTACTGAACTTGTAGATAATCATTTAATTGACTGTTTATTACCCCTTAAACAATTCCCAAGTAATATTGAATATGTTGCAGATTTTGGCTCTGGTGGTGGCTTACCTGGGGTTCTTTATGCTATTAACTTTCCGCATATTAAGTTCAAGCTTTATGAAAAAAGCCCCATGAAACAGGATTTTCTCAAGCTTTGTAAAAAAATAGCTCCTAACATTGAAATTCATGGAGAAATCCCTTTAGAGCTCAAAAAAGTGGACCTCGTAATTTCTAGAGCTTTCAAACCCTTGGATGTCATCCTAGACATGAGTCGAGGATACTATTTGAATGGTGGAAAGTACTTTTTGTTAAAGGGTCGTTTAGAAAAAATAAACGAAGAAATTCAACTATCTAAGAAAAAATTTAAAGACTTAAAACTGCAAATAGTTTCTTTAAAATCTCCCACAATGGACGTCGAAAGACATCTTATTATTATTTAATACTTTTAAAATTTATTAACCACTTTAGAATATATTTTTAAAATAAATATCGAAGAGGATTGTATGTCGATAAATATCAGTAAGTTTAGTTCGAATTCATTAAAGCTCGTTTTAGGATTGTGTTTGCTTGTAAACAGCAGCCAATTGTTTGCTTCAACTGTCATTCCATCAAATAAAGAGTTCACAAAAAATAAAAATGAAATCGCAGTAGATGACAATCAACATCGCGTACTCACCCCTGCGCAAAAAAAGAATGAAGCTCTTATTGAGCAAAAAGTACGAAGCCTTATTAAAAAAATGACTCTTGATGAAAAAATCGGACAAATGACCCAAATCACTTTGGATGTTGTTTCTGATAAGCCAGAAAAAAATCAACCTCACAAAATTAATGAAGAAAAGCTTAAAGAAGCTATTTTAAAATATCATGTGGGTTCTATTTTAAATGTAGCTGACGATAAGGCGACAAGTATTGATCATTGGCATAAAGTGATTAATTCCATTCAAGACATGGCACTCAAAGATCGCCTTAAAATCCCAGTTCTTTATGGAATTGATTCTATTCATGGTGCTCATTACACACTTGATTCAACGATCTTTCCTCAATCAATCAATGTTTCTGCGACTTGGACACCTCACTTTAGTGAAGAAGTTGGTCGTATAACAGCTTTAGAAACAAGAGCTTCTGGTATTCCATGGAACTTCTTTCCGGTTCTTGATATTGGCAGACAACCTCTTTGGTCACGTCTCTTTGAAACTTATGGGGAAGACGTTCACTTAGCCGAAAAAATGTCTCGTGCTAACATTAAAGGTCAACAAGGCGATGATATTTCTAAAAATGGTCATGTTGCTGCTTGCATGAAACATTATATTGGCTACAGCTATCCGACTACCGGTAAAGATAAAACTCCTGCAAATATTTCTGAAAAAATGATGAGAGAATATTTTCTTCCAACATTTCAAGCGGCAGTTCAAACGGGCGCAGAAACTGCGATGATCAACACTGGTGAAATTGATGGAATTCCAGGACATGTGAATTATCATCTCTTAACTGAAGTTTTAAAAAATGAGCTTCAATTTAAAGGTTTTTCAGTCACCGATTGGTTAGATATCAAAAAACTGTATGAGAGAGATCATTTAGTTTCTACACCTGAAGAGGGCGTTAAATTAGCTATTCTTGCAGGTATTGATATGAGCATGGTTCCTTATGATTACAGCTTTATTGATTTACTTAAAAAGCTTGTTAAAAATAACGAAGTGCCAATGAGCCGCATTGACGACGCTGTTTTTAGAATTTTACGTGTTAAATATTTATTAGGAATCATGGAGAATCCCTATCCAGATCTTAACTTAAGAAAACAATTTGCAACTGAAGAATCTCGTAAAATAAGCGAAGTGATTGCTGGCGAATCAATCACTCTTCTAAAAAATGAAAATCAAATTTTGCCACTTCAAAAAGATTTAGACATTTTTGTAACGGGACCTACTGCAAATGATCTAAGTTCTCTCAATGGTGGTTGGACTTTGACTTGGCAGGGAACACAAGAGTCAATGTATCCTAAAAACAAAATGACGCTTTATACGGCCCTTAAAGATCTTTATGAGGGTAAAGACAAGGATCCTAAGAATAAAACTCGTGTGAGCTATTACAAAGGGGTTAATCTCAACACTAAACATGAAGACTATGATAAAGCTCTCCGTGAAGCGAAAAGTTCTGATGTCATTATTCTAAGTTTAGGAGAGAAGGCCGCAACTGAAATCCCTGGAAACATCGATGACCTCACATTAGATGATGTGCAGTTACAATATGCTATGGACCTCTATAAAACTGGCAAACCAGTGATTATAGTTCTTCTTGAAAGCAGACCTCGCGTGATCAGTAAAATTGAAAAAGGCGCTCAAGCGATTGTTTGGGGTGGTCTTCCTGGCATGGAAGGCGCGAGACCTTTGGCTCACGTATTGTCAGGTAAAATCAATCCAAGCGGAAAACTTCCTTTTACATACCCTAGATATCCAAATGATTTAGTCATGTACGATCACAAGTATGAGGAAGAAAAAGAAGACAAAGTATTTAATCCACAATGGGCATTTGGACATGGATTAAGCTATACAAAATTCGACTATTCGGATTTGAAAATTTCAAAAAAATCTATCACTGCAAAAGATGAGTTAACGGTAAAAGTTAAAATCAAAAATAGTGGTAAATTAGCAGGTAAAGAAGTGGTTCAACTTTATGTATCAGACATCTACAGACAGTCTGTAAGCCCACCAGTTAAGCAATTAAAAGGTTTTGAAAAAATTAGTTTAGAGCCTAATGAAGAAAAAGAAGTTCAGTTTAAACTAAATTTAAAAGATCTTTCTTTTATCGGAAACCAAAATAAGAGAATTGCTGAAAAAGGCGAATTTAAAATTCAAATTGGCAACTTAAGCGAATCTTTTGAATTAAAATAATTATTTAATTTTATTTTTATCTTTTTTAAAACTTAATAGCTCAGCGGCTCTGATTCCTTCAGGGCCTGGGCTAATCCATACAAAGTTTTTTTGATCTATCGGTTTGGTACATTCTACATCTAAAAATGCTGGTGACCAACATCCTGAATTTAAATGCTCTACAGAACCAATAATTTGATGTCTCGGTATATGAGTGTGTCCATACACAACCCTTTGAACCTTAGCGATTGAGCTTGAAATATTTAATATTTTTTCATCGGGCTCTTTAAACGTTTCAACATGAGAAATAATAGACTGACTGTAAAACAAGAAAAACGGAAGTAAGAAAAATAAAGGAATAAAAGCCCAAAAGAACGAAACATCAAAAGCTTGTTTGATTAAAATCATTCCTAAAAAAATAACATAAAAAGCAATCATGATTAGAAAGGCTCTATCAAGCCAAAGTTCTCGCAAAATTAAAAAAGGATCGCTGGCTGCTGGCTCAACAAACAACTCTCTTAACTCTCTGACCATTCTTGGATCGCTGTTAGATTTTTTAGCTATTTCATTCACTCTATCTTCTACCTTAAGTGGGTCTTTAAAAGGCATTCGAAGGCGATCTTTAAATGAATAATAAAGAGTCACAACGGCCCCACCAAACCAGGTTAAGATTAAGAGGGGCTGGGCTCGGGCCATATATTTTAAAAAGAAATTTACATATTGCTTGAGCGACATAATATAATTGGAATCCACATGGGGATTAAAAAATCCTAAGCCATTCATAATGTAGCGGCTTGCTAAGTTTCCAAATGGAAGTCTGATTGAATAATAATTATAACCCATAATAAATGGATGAATAGGATCTTCACAAAGACAATAGGGATCATATTGATTTCCATGTTCCACCAAAGTATCTGCATTTGAAATATAAAACCATTCGCAAAATCTAATTTGATTTTTATATTCATCTTTGAGCTCAAGAAAATTAACAATAGTTTTTTGAACATTCTCATAATGAAGTTCTAAATCATGATTGCCGATAATAAATACAACTTCATGGCCTCTTTGTATAAATTCAGAAAGTGCCACAAAAAACTTTTTATGATCTCTCAAAATAACAGAGATTTTAAATTGGCTTTTATACTCCAAGGGATTAAGTCCTCTACGACGCTCTAACCATGACATTTTAAAAGAGGGCGCTGTCGGAATTTCAGTGACGCTATCAAAATCAAAAATATCGCCATTTAAAATAAGTTCAATAGGTTTGCCTTTTGATTTTTTTTCGATGTGTAGCAAAAAATCAGCAAATACATCGTCAAAAAAAAATTCTGAAGTTTTATATTTTTTCCAAAGTGGAAATTTAGGATGCAAAGGCTCAGCTTCACTTAAATGAAGATCAGAAATTATAGCTGTAAATTTTTGCGATAAATCTGACAAACAAATCCTCTGCGCTATATTATTATTAAACCTCTAAATATTAGTTTAATAAAATTTTTTGTAAATATAAACGAACTAATTAAATTTAGGACTTCACCTAGATATAAAGAGTTGGTATAGTCCCGACCATGAAACAAAATCAGACGACTCAGAATCCAGAGACTCCTTCTATTAAAGGAAATCAAACCCTCACTAGTCCAATTGCTATTATTGGTATGGCCTTAAGTGGAGAAGCCTCATTAAGACTCCTCCTTAATCTAGGATATAGTAGGTCTCATATTAAAACTTATGATCAAAAAATGATGGCTCATACAGACACCACTGATATTAATGAGCTGATTGATTTTAAGCCCAAAACTCTCATTGTTTCTCCAGGTGTTCCCTTAAGTTTACCTTGGATCCAAAAGTTACTCAATCAAGGTGCGACTCTTCTTAATGAAATTGACTTAGCAGCTCCCTATTTAGAATCTGAAAAAGTTATTGGTATTACTGGAAGCATTGGTAAAAGCACCACCGCGGCCCTTGTGGCTGAAGCTGCAAACGCTTGGACGCCTCATGTATTTTTAGGTGGAAACTTTGGGGATCCACTGGTTAATTATATTTCTGATGTTATTGAGAAAAAGCGTCCTCGTGCAGATTTATTAGTGATTGAGTTATCAAGTTACCATTTGGAAACTCTTCAAAATTCCATTTTTGATCTGAGTGCAATTACATATTTTACGGCTAATCATCTTGAAAGATATGACTCAATTGATTCTTATTATAAAACTAAGTGGAAACTGACCCAGCTAACAAAGGGAATCTGTTATCTTAATAAAACTTCACTTGAGCTAGTCAATTGGTCTCAATCTCAATCGCAAAAAAATATTGATTTTTATGAAACTAGAGAAGATTTATTTCAATCACTAAATTGGTCAAAAATGAAGATGATTGGCCTTCATAATCAAGAGAATATTGCTTGTGCAGCAAAACTTATTTATGAAATTCTTCAACTTACAAAACAAGAACACTTATCTTATTCTAAACAAATCATTTTTAATAATGCCCTTGAAAAATTATTAAATTTCAAAGGTCTTTCCCATAGAATGGAAAACTTAGGCACTATAAAAAATGCCCTTTTTGTAAATGATTCTAAAGCAACCACTATTGAAAGTGTCCTCACCGCTGTGAAGGGTGTCTTGGGTCAGTTTACACAAACCCAAAATTTATTTATTCTCTTAGGAGGAAAAGATAAAAATCTTCCATGGCAAGATTTGCAAATCCTCGCTCAAGAGCAGCGATTAAAACCCTACTTCTTTGGCTCCTGCGCCTCTTTAGCTCAACAGAAGAGTGCATTAGAGGGTCCACTTTTTAAAAGCCTAGAAGCCTGTTTAGATGCCTTAAAAATTGACTTACAAAAATCTGAGTATTTAAACACTCAAAATATAGTCCTTCTTAGTCCTGGTGGTACAAGTTTAGATGAATTTAAGAGTTTTGAACATAGAGGTCAGTTCTTTAAAGAGAAAGTCACTCAATTTTAATTGAGTGCTCCGCCAATCATGGTTGTTTTTGCTGGATCTATAGGAATCACCTGAGTAAAAATCTTTTGAGTTTTACTTCCTATAATCACCAAGGAATGAGCACCTGGAGTGATATTATAAATAATAAATCCACCACCTGCTTGACCCTTATTTCCTTCTAGTCTTTTTCCAGCAGAGTCAAAATAAACTAATCTTGCTCTTTCATTATTATCTGCACCAGTTCCAGAAAGATAAACTTCAAAATCTTCTTCTGGCACAAAACCAAATACATTTCCGTTCTGAGGTCCATCATTTAATCTTATTTGAGTTCTTAAATCTCTAAACCATTCAGTTGTTATAAGTGGGATATGGATGTGATCTGCTTGATCAGAATAAGTAACAAGCATGTCCATATAACCATCTTCAGGTTTAACGTAAGAAATGGATGTTTTGTTGACTGAAGAAAAATTAATTTGAAGATAACCTGAAATTTGCACTGGCTCCATTTCATTCTGGAAAGCCACCTCTGCACTTCTTAATTGACCCGTAAAAGCATCAAAAACACGTATATCAACTGGCTCTTTACGCTGAGTTGTTTCCATATCACCAATACTTAAAGTTTCACTTTCTACAACTACATTGGCATGAGCCACATACATTTGATCTTTGAGTGCCAATAATGATTGATATCCTTCAGAAACATCCATAAAGACATACATTCCATTATCGCCAGTAGTCTCCATACTTGGATCAGGGATCATAAGGGCATTGAGATAAACAGGTATGATATCTTCTTGTCCTTCAATAACCACTTTAACACCTTGAACGGGTTTTCCATCTTTAGTGACTTTACCCCAAATCAAACTTCCATTCTCAGAGGCAGAAGAAAATAATTTTTGATCTCTTAAAATTGATTTAAGCGCTTCAACCATTTTTACAGGAAACACTGGTATGAAATGATCTTTACCTGCAGATAAAATGACATTCAATTTAGAATACTTAGAATTCTCAGCTCTCGCTAATACAGATGATCCTTTTGAAATATCAGATATAAGAATAGAGCCTTTTTTATCAGTTTTAAAGTAATCATCTAAATTATCAATATTTACATTGAGCGATGAAATTGATTTCTTTTTACTTTCATCATAGCTATCTGCTGAATAAAAAACTGGCTGAATCTTATCATTTAAAGGCTTGATAGAAATTTCGGAATCTAAGTCATTCGTTTCTGATTTTTTATTTTTTTTCAATCCACTATCTTGATTTTTCAAAGGGTTTTTATTTTTGAGTAAAGACGCTATTCTCACAACTCCTTCACCCTTAACTTTTCCTTCTTTATTCACCACTTGCGCAATGATAGAACCGACAGGCTGCTCCAACTCAATCGTGTAGGAGCTTTCGATCATATTTACTTTACCAATTTCACGAGCAATTCCATTTTCTATTTTTCTAATTTCAATGGTGTCGCCAGGAACATATCCTACACCTTCAAGTTTCAAACTTCCATTGAGTAACATTTTTCCAGTTGAAGTTCGACTCACTTTAACTGGTGGAGGCATTTCATTTTGACTATTTAATTTATTTTTGGATAGTTCTTGGCTTTCATATTTTCTAAATAAGTTTTCTCGGGCAATTTCACGACTCACTTCATCTGTAATAACAGGTTCGTCAGTTTCATCACCATTAGAGCTTTTATAAGAAGGGTTGTATCTTGAAGCAGAAACCTCGTAATTGGCATAGTCTTCTTCAGATTTATTTTCATTCGAAATAATCTCAATTTTTAGAGGTTCAGATTTGAGAATCTTTGCACCCTGCTTATTTTGCAAATCTTTAAAAACTGACTCTGCTAAATAATCTTTACGTGATTCAGTATTGACAGCCTCTAATGCTAAAAAGGAAGGATGATCCCTTTTAACTGTGAGTTCAAGTGCATTTCCGATATAAACTGCATAGGGAGTCTTAGCTTTTTGCGGAGTCATGATGATAGAAAATAGAATCATGAAAAATAAAAATAGGATCTCAACACAAAGTTTATTTTCTTTGTGAGGAGTATGAGTATTCAAAATCCTATTCGTAGTTGTTATCATTTTTTCTAATTCCAATTTATTTTATTAAATTCTTAATTTTATTTTTAAGAGAATAAAATAACCTTAGTATTAGAATATTTAGAACGCTCTAAAGTCGTCAATTACATTGCGCTTTTCGAGACTTTCGGTAAGATGGAAAGAAATTTCATCAATTATTTTTTTTGCTAGAAGAACGTCTTGTTCACTCTCTACATATTCGTTTTCAACTTTTTTTTCTACATGAACTATCACACGAATATCATAGGGTCTTCGATCTCCAAGAATCATTACTGTTGCATATAAACGTTCATTTTTCTTGATAAAACTCGGATCCTCATCGGAACCAAAAACATCTTCTTTAAAAATATTTCCATTTTTTTGTCTAGGTATTGGATTTAAATATTCTCTTAAAAAATAACGAGAATATATCTCTCTTCCTTGTCTATCTTCTCGACTAGATCCACCAATAGTCATAATGGTAATTTTTTTTATATCATTAAAACTATAGTCGAGATTTTCAATTAATTGTGAATTCTCAATTGAAGCACATGAAACAAAAAAACTCGCAACCAATAGAATCGCATATAAATAATTTTTTATTTTCATTTATTAAGCCTTTTTAAAAGAGTTGCTTGAGAATGAAATTCTACATTTGATAAAAAATTTATTTTTTGTGAGAGATTATTTAATGTTTGACTCAAAATGGGGTGTTCAAAATTTCCCCATGCTTCCGCGGCACACTTTAGAATCATTTTATCTTCATGTAAATTCGGGTGCGGAAGAGTGATTAATGGTGACATATACACAGATTCACCATGAGTGAGTAATTGAATTTCATATTTTGAGGTCTTGCTTGAATTAATTTTACCATTTAAAAAATTTGATTGAACTTCAAATAATTTTATTTGAGCTTCTTCGAAATCTAAATGAGTTTTCATTTTAGCAACAACCCATAACTCAGAGTTCAAATCATTTTCTTTTACAGTTAAATATTTTTTATAAACAGAAGAAATATTATCTAATTCAAACCAATCACTGGTGGCAAAAATGAGCTCATTAAGTTTATGAGCTCCTTCAATAAGTTCTACTTTAAATGAAATTAAAGTTAATTTTTTTTGATTCTTTTTTATCGTCATATTTTATGACTGTAACACATCCTCCATCGAATAGAGACCTGGGCCTTTGTCTAAAATCCAATGTGCAGCAATGAGAGCTCCTTTTGCAAAAACATTTCTATTTAAAGCTCTGTGTTTAATTTCAATAACTTCTGAGTCAGAAAGTGCCAAAATAGAATGATCTCCAAATACTCCACCACCCCTAATAGACAATGGGCTAGGCACTTGTTTTTCAACAGAAGCCACTAACTTATTTTGAAGAAACTTTCCAGTTCCACTAGGTGCATCTTTCTTTTTATTATGATGAGTTTCAATAATTTGAAAGTCCCAGTCTTTGATTTTATTTAGAACTGACAAAAGCTCCGCAACCAAGTGCACACCTATACTCATGTTAGGTGCCCAAAGTACGGGTATTTGTTTTGAAGCTACTTTTAACATAGCTTCTTCATCTGATGTTAAACCCGTTGTTCCAGATACAAAAGGAATGCCTAATTTCATGCAAAGTTTAAGAGATTGTACAAAACCTTTTGGAGATGAAAAATCAATCAGCACATCTGATTTTTTCAAAAGATCTTCAGTGAGTGTTTTTTTAATATTAACAAATTCCATCTCAGTATTTTTTTGATTTGTAATAGCTAAAAATGGAATAAAAGTATCATTATTCTCTAGTTCAGAATAAATTGCTTGTCCCATTTTACCACCAGCTCCCATAAGAGCTAATCTCACAGCTTGATGTTTGTTTTTTTTATTTTTTTTAAAAGTCATTATAAAACTCCTTGAAGTTTTAATTCAGATAATAATATTTGAGAGTGTTCTTCTGAAAGATTAACAAGTGGAAGTCTCAACTCAGGAGATTTAATAATATTCATTTGATAGAGTGCCATTTTAACTGGAATCGGATTAGCTTCTACAAACAATGTTTTTATAAGCTTTTGAAACTTTGCAATTTCAGATTGAGCTTTTGAAGGATCTTTCAAAGTATTAAGAGTCCAATTTTTAAATTCTTTAGGTATTACATGGCTCGCTACAGAGATCACACCATGACCACCAGCTAAGAGAAACTCAACATAAGTTTCGTCGTCACCAGAAAGTAATACAAAATCTGAATGGCAGGCAGACTTTATTTTTTTAGCAAACTCAATATTTCCTGAAGCTTCTTTAATCCCATGAATATTTTTATTTTTAGACAGCTGACTAATTGAATCAACCTCTAAACTCGTAATTGTTCTACCTGGCACATTATATAAAAAAGTTGGAATATTAACCGAGTTAGCAATTTGATTAAAGTGTTTAACTAAGCCTCTTTGAGGAGGTTTGTTGTAGTAAGGAACGACAACTAGTAATCCGTCAGCACCTAACTTTTGAGCTTCCTGACTCTGAAGAATACTTTCTGCTGTATTGTTAGTTCCTGTTCCCATCAAAATTGTCGCGCTAGAGAGTTCTTTGCGCACGAATTTTAACAATTCAGATCTTTCTGCTGAGGTGAGCGTAGGTGATTCACCTGTTGTACCATTAACAACAAAGTGATTTATTCCATTTTGAGTTTGTTGTTTCAACAATGATTGTAGCGAATCATAATCTATTTTTCCTTGGTAAAAAGGAGTCACTAGGGCTGTAAAGACATCTTTAAATTTACTCATTTTATGTTCCTTTAACTTCTAAATTAGTTAACTGATGTGCCTCTCCAATTAATACTGGAAAGTCATATCCTTTCGGAAAATCTATTTGTAATTTTCCACCAGGCATTTCTAAATCTATTTTTGATAACTTATTTTTTTTAGCTAAAACTCTACCTACAGCAACTGCTCCAGTTCCACAAGCTAAAGTGATGTCTTCAACACCTCTTTCATAGGTGGCAGCAAATATAATCCCAGAAGGATTTTGACAATAAAGGCTGACATTTGTGCCCTTGGGTTGAAATGTCTGATGAAATCTAATTTTTCTCCAAAGTTCAGTTTGAGAGATAATACTTTCTTTTTCTTTGCACTCGATCACAAAATGAGGAACTCCTGTATTTAAAAATACGCCTTCAACAAATTGTCCATCTACATTAAGTAATAAACTTTGAGGTGCTAATTTTATTTTTGGCATTTGTACTGCAAATTGATTATTAGAACTGAGTTTTTCTACTCTAACGTTTCCTGCCAATGTGAGAATTTCTATTTTTTCATATTTTGATTTAAAATCGAAAACAAAAGCTCCTACACATCGACATGCGTTTCCACACATTTCAGCAGTAGATCCATCTGCATTATAAAAATCCCATTCAAGAAAAAATATTTCGTTATTTATTTTAGCATACTCTAAAAAAATCATACCATCGGCTTGCATATCCATCAAACCACTACAGAGTGCTTTAGAAAAAGCACTTCTCTCTTCTTTTTTTTTGATTTTAAAATTGCCCAATTCTCCTGAATGATCCTCTGTCAAATCGACGATTAGAAAAGAATTTCCGGCACCAGAATATTTATAAATATTTTTAAAATCTAAACCCATTAAATTTTTTGGATGGCTCTGCATATATGTTTATTTCCATTTCATATAAATCTAAAATGAATTCATTAATGGAATCTAAATTAGAAATTGTCCTTATTGCCCTCGGCCTCCCAATCATCTGATTGCGGCACCTTTAGTACTTTATCTTTTTTTTCCACTTTTTTTCTAAATTCTTGAGACTGGGAGAGTGGATGTTTTCCGTAACCAGCTTCCACTCCATTTAAAGGAGGGAGAGGTTTACCTTTTACACCACAGTTCACTAAAAAAAAATTAGAAATACATATCATTGCATAAATAAGTGCATATTTGATTTTCATTGCCTACTCAGTTTGTGAAGATTTTTTAAGATAACTCTCTACTTCGTTTGTTTTTTTGCAAATTGAAACTTCACTTAAAATTTCTCTTTGTTGTTTAGAGGTCATATTTTTGCAAAACGATAAGATTTTTTGGCCATAGAGAAAGGCTTCTGACTCAAGACCCGCTCTGTCTTTTTGAATTTTCCATAACCAATAACTCAATTCAAGACCAATTTTTTTGTCTTTTTTTATTTCATTTATTAAATCATTAATTTTATCTTGTTGATTTCTTTTGTAGGCTGATTCCAAATCCAATAAGTTCCATTTCATTTTATAGCTGGGTAGAATCGACATTTTTTTTATATCTAATGTAGCTCTGCTTTCTTCATATTTTTCAAAGTTCGAGAGACATAAATAAGATTTTGCTTTTACGAGCTGCCCTTCTGGATTCATGGGGTTCAGTTGAATAATATTTTGAGCAATCTCATAAACAAGCGCACAATCGCTGGCTCCTAGTAAAATCCAAGATTTTAAAATTAGAAGCGATATATTATCCGGCTCCAATAATAAAGCTGAGTTGATCCTCTCTTTTGCTAATTTCGAATCTGAAAGTACGGCACTTGCTGATTGCTCAAATAGCTGCTGAGTTTTTTCAAATAAAAACATCTCGGATGTTTGATTTAATAATTCAATTAACTCTGTTTGATTTTTTTGCTGAAATGATAAATGGCTTTTAATTAAAACCAACGCGTCAGATCTTTTTTTTTCAGCCATTAATTCTTCAACTTGGCTTGCTAGATCCTTTAAATTTAAATTATTTTTTAATGAATTTTTTGATTCAACGACTGTTGTTTGTTTAACAGTTTTTGATGGTTGAGTTTTCGCAATACAAGTTGATGATGCAAAAAATAAATGAAAACCACCAAACAAAATAATAAGACCCAACCATAACTGGCTAGGTCTTAAAATTGAAATTAATTTTTTAGTTTTTTCTAAAAGAAGTAAGCTCAAGAACTACATCTCCGAATTGAGCTGGAGATTGAGATTTAACCATTCCAGACAATGGAATTAATTTTGGGTTCACCCATTGGTTAATTTCTTTATTTTCTTTTTTATCTTTGATTCTGAAATGAATCACATCAAAAGATCCAGCTGGTACAGTGATATGATCTTCAGCTGTATCGATAAGCTCTACATCGCTTTCTGGTGGAGCTTGCTCTTTACCATTTACGATGATCTTCTTAATTGCACCCGTGTTTGGATCAATAAGAGCTGACATATCTTGTTTTCCTAAGAATCCAAGATCAGCTTTTTGATCAATCCAAATACCTTCTGCAGAGATCTCTCTTACAGACATAATCATAGTTCCGTTAATGAAACCCATGTTCATGTTGTAGTTACAAGTGTCTCCAACTTTCCAGTTAAGACCCATTGTTTCTGCTTGAGCCATAATGGCAACTTGTTCTTTTGCCAAAACATTTTCAAATACTGATTTTTCAGTATTAGCTTGTGCTGATAATCCAGCTATTAAACCTAATGAAAGTATAAATCCTTTTAACATACTATCCTCCTTATTATGGATGGACAGAATCAAATCAAACCATTTTGGAGGATGCAAGAGTCTTCTTGAGTTATGACCTTAAATTATTCACAATCACTTGACGCGGCTTGCTGCCATTGGCGGCACTTACGATGCCTTCTTTCTCGAAAACCTCGATAATACGGGCTGCACGAGGATAACCTAAACGAAATCGTCTCTGAATGAGTGAGGCACTAATATCTTTTTGCTCTGCAGTCCAAGCTAAAATCTCATCGTATTTTTCATCATACTCTTCTTCAGAAAAGTTATCATCATCGTCTGAGCCCTGAAAATCACTATCAGAATTTTTTCCTTCAAGTGTTTTTAGGGCTAATTCATCAAATTGAGGAGGTGCTTGAGAGGACCAGAATTTAGCAATATTTGTAATCTCAGATTCCTTTAAAAACGGACCATGGTGCCTCATTGGTTTAGCAACACCAGGTGAAAGAAATAACATATCTCCGTGAGCTAATAATCTCTCAGCGCCGCCTTCATCTAAAATAATACGTGAGTCCATTTTAGAAGCCACTTTAAATGATATTCTACCTGGAATATTCGTTTTAATAAGGCCAGTTACAACTTCTTTACGAGGGCTCTGCATAGCAAGAATTAAATGAATCCCACAAGCTCTTGCCATCTGTGCCAGGCGCACAACAGCTTGTTCTACATTCACTTTATCAACGGCCATTAAATCACCAAACTCTTCGACCACGATCACAATATATGGTTGTGCTTCATAGTAATAGTCTTCTGTCTTGTTAGTATTCTCATTATTAAAATTCTCATGCTCTGTTAACGCATCTGATTTTAATTTAGCAACTGCTTCATTAAAATGTTCTAAACTTCGAACATTAAATTTTTTCATCGACCTGTATCTTTTTTCCATCTCCCTAATCGCCCATCTCAATGCAGAAACTGCTTTTTTGGGTTCATTAACCGTTGGCATAATTAAGTGAGGAATTTCAGTAAAGGCTGCTAGATCAACCTGTTTTGGATCCACTAAAATTAATTTCAATGTTTTAGGCGAGTGTTTTAAAAGAAGCCCACAAATTGATGAGACCGTGAAAACAGATTTACCAGAACCAGTGGTTCCAGCGACTAAGAGATGGGGCATTTTTCTTAAATCAACTATTTTAGGTTCTCCATTTGCTTGTCTTCCTAAAGCAATGGGAAGCTTAAAATCTTCACTCCAAAAATGCGGATCAGCCAATAGATCTTTTAAAAAAACTGTTTCACGTTGAGAATTAGATGTTTCAATACCCACAACATCTCGTCCTGGAATTGGAGCAATAATGCGAAGTGATTCGCTACTCAAGGCCATACTGAGATCATCAGCAAGCTCAGTGATTTTACTCAACTTAACATCTGCATTGGGCTTAAATTCAAACATGGTCACTACAGGCCCAGGCTTTATACTCACTACTTGCCCTGCAATCGCAAATTGCTCAAATTTATTTGTGAGTATTTCTGATTTTTTTTTAAGATCTTTTTCATCAATTCTCACTCTTGTATGAGGAGGTGTTTCTAAAAGATCCATCTTAGGCATGTGCCAATTTTCTACCTTTGAAGACTTCTCATTTTTAATACTTAATTTTTGAGAAAGTGTTGGAACTTCAGTTTTTATTTCTAACTTTAGTTTATTTTCAGAAATATTTATATCATGTTTTTTATCATCATTCAGTTTTTCTGATAAACTAAAAGAAGTTTTTTTAAGTGGAAAATTACTGCCTTCATTCAAAATTAATTTTTCAGCTTCTACTGAAGGTAGAATATTAAAGTTTATTTTGTTTTCAGTTTTAACAACCTCTTCAGTTTTATTTTTTTTAAGTTTTTGAATTGAAACTGTGCTTTTATTTTTTAGAAAACTTATTTTTTCATGAAAGTAACCAATGATTTCATCAATTGTTTTTTCTGAAAAAAATAAGCAAAAAACAAAAGTTGACGTCCATAAAATCAATTGAGCACCTATTTTATTAAAGACTTGAATCATCAGTTGAGAAATTCCCAAACCAACGATTCCCCCAAAATAAATTTGCTCAGAATAAAAAAGAGGTTTGGAAAAATAAATAGACACTAATGCAGAGAGATTTATTAGCAACGAGGCACCAAAAATAAGTCTCATATTTTTAGCATTGATTTCTTGGTTCTTAAAGATAATGAGAGCTGCTTTGACCAATCCAAAGACAAAAAACCAAGCCGAGAGTCCAAAAAGTTGGAATAGTAAATCTGAGAGAAAACTCCCAACATAACCACACAAATTTGTGGCAACTATTCCTTGTCCTAAAGAATTAAAGGAGGGGTCTTGAGGGTTGAAACTTCCTAATGCTAGAGCCACAAATAGGGCGGCAGCAATGAAAAGTAAGCCAAAAACATCATTTTTAAATCGATTGTAGATCATATTATTTTTATTCACTCTTAGACTGTACAAAAGATCAACACAAAGGGGTAGTTACTAAGGAGGTTCTCTTGACTTTCGTCCTATAGAAATGCGAAAACCCAGTCATGAGTCCAGCCTCCAAAGATATGATAAAAATCAACGAAGTTTTCCACAGTATTCAGGGCGAATCCACATTTGCTGGATTGCCGACTGTGTTTGTTCGCACAACTGGTTGCAATTTAAGATGCAATTATTGCGACACTAAATATTCTTACTTTGAAGGTGATTTTATTCCACTCAATGAGCTACATCAGCAAATTATTTCTTATCAATGTAAAAATATTTGCATCACTGGTGGTGAGCCTCTTCTTCAAAAATCAATTCATAAACTCATGAAACAACTTTGTGATGAGGGTTATACTGTATCACTGGAAACTAGTGGTTCTAAATCTATTCAAGAAGTAGATCCAAGAGTCTCGACCATCTTAGATGTAAAAACTCCTGCGAGTGGTGAAGGTGATAGTTTTTTAATTGAAAATTTAAAATATTTAAATTCTCTCACAGAGTTTAAATTTGTCATTGTCAAGCCTCCCGATTTGGAATGGTCAGAAAATTTTTGTCGTCAACATGGAATTTTTGGAAAATACACCGTGTTATTTAGCCCTTCTTATGGCGAAATTGACTGCCGCCTCTTGGCAGAAACAATTTTGCAAAAAAAATTGCCTGTAAGGTTGCAATTACAGCTGCACAAGGTTATTTGGTCTGCAGAAAAAAGAGGCGTTTAATAATTCAGCATTTATTACATAGAATATATTAATCTATTGGATACTAAATCATAATTGATCTTTGTTTCCTTAGAATAGTAGCTTTTTTGTGATATATGCTATCATCAATATGTGACCACTTCTAAGTGTGCTGGAGTCCAAACTAACATGACACCTAATTTAAATAATTCTGACAATCTTTTTGTTGCTAACCTTCAATCTGTGAGTCTTGAGAAACTCGTAAAAAGTAAACTTGAAGTTTTATTTCAACAACAAAAAGAGGCTCAAGTAGAGTTAAATGGACTCTATAATATCGTTTTAGAACAAGTTGAAAAACCACTTCTTGAGCTTGCGCTTCGTGCATACAATGGAAATCAAGTTAAAACAGCTCAGATGCTAGGTATCAATCGCAATACCTTAAAGAAAAAAATAGATAACTATAAAATTAAAGTGAGAAAACTGAATGCGTAGATTAAATCTTTTTCTAATTTTTTTAGAAAAGAATTTAATCGCCAGTCTTGTGATTCTGATCTATGGTAGTGAATTAGTTTATAAGAAAATTTAAATTTTTAATGATTTAATTTTCATCAGCGAGTCAACCTAGTAAAAACTTCATTGAAAAGGCTCGCATCTTATAAAATTCCTTGTTGATCTTTTAGGGGGATAATTGAAGGTCAAAGTACCACCTAACAATATTGAAGCTGAACAGTCTATTCTAGGTGGGCTTTTGCTTGATCGTGAAGCTTGGGATCAAGTTGCTGATCAAATTATTTCTGATGATTTTTACAAACCATCACATCAAATTATTTTTAATGCTATCACTGATCTCCAATTAAAAAATCAGGCGATAGATGTCATTACGCTCTCAGCTTATTTACAAAGTAAAGGCTCTTTAGAGGGTGTTGGTGGATCTGATTATATTATTGAGCTTATAAATAGAACTATAAGCTCAGCAAATATTGCAGCCTACTGTAAACTTGTAAAAGATGCTGCTCGCTTGAGAAATATTATCAATACTAGTACTGGCTTTATAGAAAAAGCTTATGATCAAGATTTTCCTGATGTAGATAGTTTTATTGATCAAGTCGAAGCTGCAATTTTTAAGCTGAATGAAAATAAAACAGCTTCTGGTCTTACACATCCGATGGATATTGTAAAAACCTCCATCCAAAAAATTGAAGAGCTTACAAAGAAAAATCAAGATATCACTGGCATCGCAACTGGATTTAAAGAACTTGATAAAATGACTTCTGGTATGCAACCTGGAGAACTTCTAATTATTGCAGCCCGTCCATCAATGGGTAAAACTGCATTCAGTTTAAACATTGCCCAGCATATAGCTTTGAGACAGAACAAGTGTGTAGCTTACTTTTCACTAGAGATGGGTAAAGAGTCCTTAATGATGCGTATCTTAGCTTCAGAGGCTAAAATTAGTATGTCTGATTTAAGAAGCGGTCGCGTGCCAGATGCTGCTTGGAGAGGTCTTATTAGCACTGCTAGCACATTGAGTAGTTCTCCATTATTTATTGATGATACTTCAGGTATTAGTCCTTTTGAAGTTCGTGCAAGATGCCGAAGATTAAAAGCTCAGCATGGACTAGATTGCATCATGATCGATTACCTTCAATTAATGCAACTCAAGCAAAGAGTTGAAAGTCGCGAACGTGAAGTCTCTGAAATTTCCAAAACTTTAAAAGCCATTGCTAAAGAACTTCAGGTTCCAGTCATTGCGCTTGCACAGCTTAATCGGGGCGTGGAAGGTCGTGCTGACAGAAGACCGATGCTTTCAGATTTAAGGGAATCTGGCTCCATCGAACAAGATGCCGATGTTATTATGATGCTTTATCGTGAAGATTATTATGAAAAAGATGATGCTGAAAAACAAGGTCATGCAGAGATAATTATTGGTAAACAAAGAAATGGTCCAACTGGAACTGTAAAACTTAAATTTGAAGCTAAATTCAATCGCTTTAAAGATGCCGAACCAGAAGCACCTCATAGCATGCCTGGCGCACCAAGCTTGTCAGTCAATCAAGGTTCTCAATTTTCAGGTCCTAGTGGTGGCGGTGGAAGACCTCGTAACTTCGCTCCTGGAGCCGGTGTTTAGAATTTTCTGACATTAGTCTAGGACTCATTTGATAATCCTATTTTTAATTTAAAATATCTAAATCCTCTTTTAAGATGAAATTCCTAAATTTAATAGAAATGGATTTCTCATGAATTTGGCCCCTCAAAAAGAAGCTTCTATAATAGATTTGCTAATTTCTGAAAGTTTATTACCTAAGGATTTAGTTTTACCCTATTTTGAGAGTTATGCATTGAGTGCTAATAAGAATATTCATGAATTAAACAGGGATGATATTGAAGCTGTAATGATTGAATTGCTCCAAAACACATTGCTAGAAGCTAAAAGAAAATACAAATAACAAAAAAAAGGGCTGGCTTTTCGCCAACCCTTTTTAATTTTTAATTTACAGAAAACTAAAAATTAAGCTCTTTCAACAAGAACGTTAATTGCAGTTTCTTGTTTTTCGCCAAATCTAACAACTGCTTTATGTTGTCCCAAGATTTTGATCGGTTCTTCTAAGTGAATGTCTCTTCTATCAATAGAAAAACCTAATTTAGTAAGTTCTTTAGAGATATCTGAGTTTGTAACAGTACCGAAAAGTCTGTCAGTTTCACCAGCAGCCAATTTAAAAGTGATAGTTTGACCATTGATCTTATTAAGAATTTCTTGTCTTTCAGCAATTGCTTTTTTCTTTTTAGCTTCAGCAACTCTTGAAAGATGTTCGTATTCTTTAACTCTTTTTTCAGTAGCTTCAGCAGCTAATTTTCTTGGAAAAAGAAAGTTTCTAGCGAAACCTTCAGAAACGTTTACTAACTCACCAACTTTACCAATATCTTTTACGTCTTTTTGCAAAATAACTTTCATAAAATCCCACCTCTATACTAGTTGTTTTGAACGGGGCCCACAGGCTTGAACCTACGTCTAAAATCAACCCAAAAATCGATTACTCCAATTGCACTTACTACAAAGAACAATTGTCCAATCAAAATAAAATAAGTAAATAACCTAAAAAATAATCCTGCCCGCATAGCTAGCAAGAATACTTCTGTAACAGCCAATCCTTGAAAAAAATAAAGAATCAGAGCTACATTAAAAACATTGCTTCCTAAAATGAGAAGATCATCAGATCCTAATCTCATAAATGAAAACAAAAACGATACCATCGAGATCCATATCATGTAGTCGGGTAGCCTGAATTCAAGTAATCTTACTTGACCCACATGCCGAAATCTCGGCAAGCGAAACCACACAAATATTTTTCTCTCATAGATCAGAGAAATTCCTAATACGAGAATGATTAAACCCACCATCGCAGAAGGAATTTGTCCAATAAGCACTTTTGTATCGACTATAAAAGTACTATTGATCTTTTGGGCCTTAGTAACAAACTCTTCAATCGTCATTTTAACTAACTCATGAAGATTAAGTCCCTCTTGTTTCATAATAAACACAGAAGAGAAATATGCAAACAAGGACGCAATAGCTGTACTTATTAAACCTGATTTCCACCAATCAACACCGTGTTCTTCAAACTCAGTAAAGAGTCCTACAGAAATCCAGACTGAAAGAACGAGTGAAGTAAAGAGTTCAACCTTAAGTAAGAATAAGCCCGCTACGACTAAGATTCCCAAGGTCCAGTAAATAACTGAACCCACTGACTTTCTGAGCACTCTAAAAAAAGGCCCCCCAAAAAGAGCTGTTGTGAGAGTTAGCAACACTGCTAATATCAACAATCCAGCTGTTTTAGAGTAGGAACCTTTACCCTCTAGAGTGTTCATTTAGAAACTACCGTCTTTCAGCAGCAAAAGCAGCTTTACGAGCTTGGATTTTTGCTTCTCTTTCTTTTTCTTTGTTAGCGCTTTCTTGAAGACCTTTTTTGAAGCCTTCCATGTGCTTAACTAAAGAAGCTCTCTCATCAAGACGAGTGTGCATGAAACGCAAAACTTTTTCATTGATTCTCATTGTACGTTCAAGTTCTGCAATAGCTTCTGTTCCAGCTTCAAAAGAAGAATGGAAATAGACAGCTTTTTTGATTTTACCAATATGATTAGCAAGAGTACGTTTACCCCAAGTCTCTAAGCTATGAATACTACCTTGAGCGTTTTCAATAATTGCTTTGTTCTTACGAAAAAGCTCTTTTTGATCTTCAAGTGTTGCATCTGGGTGCATAAGAACAACCACTTCATAAGGTCTTTTTGTTGTTTTTGAATTAGACATGTAAATCCTTCCGGTTAGAGCTCCTGCACATTGTGAGGAACAAGGATGATATAATTTTAAGAGACCTGGGTTTAGCACGGCCAAAGTTGGAATACAAGCATCTTGCTGTTGTCATAAGCACTTTATCACTCTATTATAAACTATATGATTGTTTTTATTGAAATAATTGAAGGCTTGCAGATAGGTACAGAGTTCCCCCTAAAAGAGGGAGATTTTCTTGGATTACAACAAGAAAACAGTCCTCAAACTAATTTTATAGTAACTAATGAATCTAATAAAATCGCGTATTTAGACCTGAACTCAAACGGAAAAGCTCTATTAGCTGATTCCAATTCACCTTCAGGATTATGGATAAATGGAGTAAGAGTTAAGCAAGTTTTACTAAAAAATGGTGTTATTTTTCAACTTGAAAACCAATTTTTTAAAGTAACAAAAGTCATCGTAAATGAAGACTCATTTGCAGAGGCTTCTGAATCTGACTGGAAACAAAACCTAAAGGATAATTTAAAAATCTCTTTACTTTTAAATCCATTGATAAATCAATACGAACCAAATGAATTATTGGTTTTCAACCCTCCCCTTAAAATTCAATTTTTAAAAGGTGTTCAGACTGATGAAATCTTTGTATTAGGCTATGGCCCTCGACAGTTTGGCAGAGATATTCTTGATTGTAGATTGCTAAATCCCAAAGATCCTGCTCATGCGTTTGACCTTTTACCGACATCAAAAGGTGCTCTCTTAGTCAATAAATGTGGCTCAATGCTTAAAATTAATAATTCAGAAGTTATTGAATCTTTGTTAAATGTGGGCGATGAAATCTCCTTGGGGACTCATTTAATGAAGGTTGTTGAATAAAGTAATTTTATTTTTAATAAAAATTCTCATTAGTAAATTTATTAGATTGGAAATAAAAATTTGGAACTTATCAGAACAAGCGCAGTGACAAAAACATTTGGCCAATTTAAATCCTTTGACGGAACTTCACTTTATTATGAAATTCGTGGCAGCGGAAAAAGTGAACCAATTATTTTTATCTACGGCATTGCCTGTTTGATCAATCACTTTAGACCTCAAGTAAATTATTTTTCAAATTTTTATAAAACTGTTGCTTATGATCTTAGAGGTCATCAAAAATCTCAAAAAGGTCCTCTTGAAAACCTCACAATTGATACTTTAAGTAGAGATTTATTATCTTTAATGAATCATTTAAAAATTAAAAAAGCTCATTTGATTGGCCATAGCTTTGGAGTGCCAATACTTATTGATTTTGCGGCTTCTCATCCAGACAGAGTCAGCTCTTTAGTGCTCATCAATGGTTTTTCTAAAAATCCGATTAAAAATATGTTTGGACTCAACATAGTCGAGCCATTTTTTCATTTCCTAAAAAGAAAATACTCTGAAGCTCCACCTGTTTGGAATTACATTTGGCAACAATCTATTAACAATCCTCTTGCGATTCAATTGAGCGCGCTAGCTGGTGGTTTTAATCTAAAACTCACTAGTCTTAAAGATATTGAAATTTATGTTAAGGGTGTTGCTCACATGGATCTTCAAGTGTTTTTAACTCTCTTTGAAGATATGATGAATTTTGATGGAGATCATTTACTAACTAAGATAACTGCACCCGCTCTTGTCATAAGCGGCGAAAAAGATATGGTCACACCAGAGTCTTTCCAAAGAGAAATGGCTCATAAAATTCCCAATGGAATTTTCTTAAAAGTTCCATATGGTTCTCATTGTACACAATTAGATTTTCCAGATTATATTAATCTGACAATTGAAAAATTTTACAGTTCTTTAGAAGAAGAAGTTCTTGAAGAAACTTCTCCTTCTATTTAATAAAAACTTATCTATAAGCAGTTTTTGTGAGATCAAATCCATATTTGTGAACTGAATCATCAGATGAAAATTCAATCACTGCAGAATCACCCGGGATAGCCGAAGACCAAGCTTCACCTAGTGTCCCACTCATTTCTTCAACTAAATTATTTTTTGAATCATAGATTTTTATTTTATCGTAATTTTTTTCTGTTTCAAATTTTGAAAAATAAAGTGCGATTTGCTTGGCGCCTGGAACTGAAACAGAAAATCTTTGTTTCGTCTTTCCTTTATAAGGATGAATAGTTGAAATACTTTCTTCTTGATAATTCCACATTGAAGGATCGTTTTGATCTGGTGGAGCTTTTTGGTTTGTGAGCGCATAATAAGCATTCACAATACCACCAGAAGAAACTTTTTTACTTAAGCTCGCAATTGGACGAGAGGTAGAAATAATTCTTTCTCTCAACTCCAGATTTGTAAGATTTGGTTCTTGTGCAAGTACTAAAGCCGCAACTCCAGATACATGAGGAGTTGCCATAGATGTTCCTGACCAAGAATCATATCCTGCTGTAGTCGTGCTGTATATATTCACACCTGGTGCACCTACATGAACAGTTTTACGACCAAAACAAGAAAAGCTTGCTAACTTACCTTTATTATCTATTGCCGCCACTGAAAGCACATTTGGCACTTGGTAATTTGCAGGATAAGTTGGTGTTGTGTCGTTGTCTGTTCCATTATTTCCAGCTGCTGCTACAAAAAGAGCACCCGCCGCATGAGATCTTTCAATAGCCTCTCTTAGTAATGAAGACTCACCACCGCCACCCCAAGAATTACTCATAATACGAGCCTTCATTTTTGTTGCATAATCAATAGCTTCAATGGCTCCCTCAAGAGTGCCTCCACCATCAGAACTTAAAAATTTTAAAGGCATTATTTTAACATTCCAGTTTACACCAACAATACCTTTACCATCATTACCTTTTGCTCCAATTGTTCCAGAGCAGTGGGAACCATGTCCATGATCATCCATACCGTTTGCTTTGTTAGATGCAAAATCCCATCCGTATACATCGTCAATGTAACCATTTTGATCATCATCAACACCAGCTTTACCATTTAATTCAGCAGTGTTTTGCCAGATGTTTTCTTTAAGATCTTCTTTATCATAAGCAACACCCGTATCAATCACCGCCACAATGATATCTGAACTACCAGTTTGAATATCCCAAGCTCTTTCAGCATCTATATCAATCCCTTGAACTCCCACTGAGCCTGATGAATCTTTTTGAGAGATATTTTTTAAGCCCCATAAATTTCCAAACTGAGGGTCATTGGGTGTTGTTGAAGCTCTGTAAATGTAATTTGGCTCAACTAATTCAACTAATGGATTTTGAGAAAGAGTCTCGATGACACTTTGATTGGTTTGGATCATCGATTTTTTAATTACAATGATATTTTGCCCATGAATTTGTTTTTTAATTTTAGCATTTAATTGAGATTCTAAATCCTGAGTTTGAACTTCATTTTGTAAGCTATTTAAAGTCTGAAGAGCATCAACACTTTTTAGTTTTACTAAAAACTCACCTGGTACAAATTCAGGTTCAGAACGAATCGTTTGTTTTTTTGAATTTTCGTCGAATGCTAAAACTTGTGAAGAGCAGAAAATTGCAGTTGTTAAAAATGCTATTGCCCAAAAGTTTCTTCCTTGATTCTTGTTCTTCACATCTTCCTCCTATGAAAATATGATTCACTCATTTGAATGAGAAATAAAAAAGTCTCACCATTTATGTTATCAATGAAATATATGGGATGAAAAGTCCGATACGAAGTCGTAAACTATAAGTTATTTTTATTATTAAGATGCATTTTGTTTACACGGACTAGACTAAAATCTAGCAGCCTTGCAGAAGATTTTTCCACAAGGCTATCAAGATAAAGAAAAGTAAATTAATTATTTACCTTTTAATTTTGCTTTTAAAAATTCTCTATTAAGTCGAGAAATATTAGATAAGTTAATTTCTTTAGGACAAGAGGCTGAACAAGAACCAGTATTTGTACAAGCTCCAAATCCTTCTGAATCCATTGTTGCAACCATACGACTTGCTCTTTCAGCAGCTTCAACTTGGCCTTGTGGAAGAAGTGCTAAGTGAGAAACTTTTGCAGATACAAAAAGCATTGCAGATGCATTTTTACAAGAAGCTACACAAGCTCCACATCCAATACATTCTGCTGCATTCATAGATAAATCAGCATCAACTTTTCCAATTGGAGTTGCATTAGCATCAGGTGCATTTCCAGTGTTAGAAGAAATAAATCCACCTGAAGAAATAATTCTATCAAAAGCAGATCTATCAACCATTAAATCTTTAATAACTGGAAATGCATTTGCTTTAAATGGTTCTAATGTAATGACATCTCCATTATTAAAGTGTCTCATGTGCAGTTGACAAACAGTTGTTCCCTTTTGAGGACCATGTGCATTTCCATCAATGATAAATCCACAGCTACCACAAATACCTTCACGACAATCATGATCAAATGCTACAGGGTCACCACCAGATGAAATAATAGTTTCATTCACTGAATCTAACATTTCTAAAAAAGAAGAATCTTCAGAAACTGCAGCATCATAATCAATAAATTGACCATTGTCCTTAGGACCTTTTTGACGCCAAACTCTGAGTTTTAAATTTAATTTTTTTGAATCAGAACCCATTTATACCTCAAATATAATTTTACTTTTTAAATCAAAAATTTAATGAGTCTAAAAACAAAAAATCTTTAGACTCTGAATTATTATTTATAGCTTCTTGTCGCGAGTTTAATATTTTCAAACTTGAGCTCTTCTTTATGAAGAGTCGCTTCTTTGCCAGAACCTTTGTGTTCCCAAGCGCCAACATAGCAGAAGTTTTCATCATCTCTTTGTGCTTCATTATCTGCAGTTTGGTACTCTTCTCTAAAGTGTCCACCACAAGATTCGTTTCTATGAAGTGCATCTTTACACATTAACTCACCTAGTTCGATATAATCAGAAACTCTGCAAGCTTTTTCTAATTCAGGGTTGATATAATTCATATCACCAGGAACACGAACATTGTTCCAAAATTCTTCTTTAAGTTTTGGAATTTCAGTAAGTGCTTTTTTGAGACCTTCTTCTGAACGAGACATACCACAGTATTCCCACATAATATGACCAAGCTCTTTATGAAAGCTTTCAACAGTTCTAGAACCTTTAATGTTCATTAATTTTGTAATTTCATCTTTTACTTTTTGAGAAGCCTCTTTAAAGGATTCATGCTGAGTCGTTACTTTTTCAAGTTTTGTTCCAGCAATGTAATTACCGACTGTATAAGGAAGAACGAAATATCCGTCTCCTAAACCTTGCATCAAGGCTGAGGCACCTAATCTGTTAGCGCCATGATCAGAGAAATTCGCTTCACCCGCTACAAACAACCCAGGAATTGTACTCATTAGATTGTAATCAACCCACAAACCACCCATCGTGTAATGAGGAGCAGGGTACATTCTCATTGGAACTGAATACGGATCTTCTCCAGTTATTTTATCGTACATTTGAAAAAGGTTACCGTAACGTTCTGAAATTGTTTTTTGTCCAAGTCTTGTAATGGCATCTTTGAAATCAAGATAAACTGCTTGACCAGTTGAGCCCACACCACGGCCTTCATCACATCTAAATTTAGCTTGTCTAGATGCTATATCTCTAGGAGCTAAGTTTCCAAAACTAGGATAAACTCTTTCAAGATAATAATCGCGCTCATCTTCAGGAATTTGTCCTGGAGGTCTCTTATCACCTTTCATTTTTGGAACCCAAACTCTACCGTCGTTTCTGAGAGATTCAGACATTAAAGTCAGTTTAGATTGATTTTCTCCGTGAACTGGAATGCAAGTTGGATGAATTTGAGTGTAGCAAGGATTTGCGAAAAACGCCCCACGCTTGTGACCTCTCCATGCTGCTGTTACTGCACACGCCATTGCATTTGTAGAAAGATAAAATACATTTGAGTAGCCGCCTGTAGCTAATACAACTGCGTCTGCTTCATGTGATTCAATCTCACCAGTTAGTAAGTTTCTGCAAATAATTCCACGCGCTTTACCATCTACGACAACTAAATCTAGCATTTCTCTTCTAGAATAAAGTTGAACATTTTTTTGATCTACTTGTCTCATCATCCCAGAGTATGCACCAAGTAATAATTGTTGTCCCGTTTGTCCACGAGCATAAAAGGTTCTAGAAACTTGAGCCCCTCCAAATGATCTATTTGAAAGCATGCCACCATATTCTCTTGCAAACGGAACACCTTGAGAAACGCATTGATCAATGATTGATTTAGAAACTTGAGCCAATCTAAAAACATTCGCCTCTCGAGCTCTAAAATCGCCACCCTTGATAGTGTCATAAAATAATCTATGTACTGAATCGCCGTCGTTTTGATAATTTTTTGCAGCATTAATCCCACCTTGAGCTGCAACAGAATGCGCTCTTCTTGGACTTTCATGAATACAAAAAGCTTTTACTTGATATCCAAGCTCACCTAATGAAGCTGCAGCACTGCCTCCAGCCAATCCTGTTCCCACAACAATGACTGTGTGTTTTCTTTTATTAGCAGGATTTACAAGTTTCATATGGAATTTATGATCATCCCATTTAGTTTCAATTGGTCCACTTGGTACTTGATTGTCTAAAATTTTACTCATGATTCAATCCTTATCTTGCAAAGAAAAATACATAAAGGGGTTGAGATAAAAAGCCAACAGCAACAAAAACTGCATAGAGGAAGCTAATCTTTTTAAGAACAGGTTCTGTTCTTTCGTTTCTAATTCCAAGAGATTGAAAAAGAGAACTGATCCCATGGCTTAAATGAAATCCAAGCAAAATTAAACAAACAACATACCAACAAACATAAGCTGGCTGAGCAAAAGCCTCTACAACCAATCTGTACAAATCTCTCATAACTACGCCATCGACAGTTGTTTCATAGTACGTGCCGTACTTAAAAGTTGCGATGTGAAAAATAATAAATGCTAAAATCAATGTCCCCTGAGGAGCCATAGTTTTAGACATAAAACTTGGTGCTTTTTCTCCCTTTGGAACAACACTATATGAAGAAGATCTCGCTCCCATATTCAGTTTTGTAAGAGAAATAGCAGTGATTATGTGAGTGATAATGGATAACACCAATACTGCCTCTGCCACATAAATTATTTTGCCGCTTGTTAAAATATGTCCATACTGATTATATGCATCTGGACTCACGAACATTAGAAGGTTTCCGCTCATATGAGCTAGAACGAACCCCGACCAAACTAACCCTGTTAAAGCCATTAAGTATTTTTTCCCAATGGTGGAACAAAAAAGCTTACCCATCTTGTAGATCCTCTTAAAAGTTATATTAAAAAGAGTTTAAACTATCGCCTTGACCTTATAATGTCTATATTACATAAGGTTTTCGCGATATGTTACCCTTTGAAATTCTTTGATTCTGTAACTTTTTAACTATTATATGAATTCAATCGGAGATTGAAATGAAAATATTCGTTTGTCTTAAACAAGTCCCAGATACTGAAACTAAAATTAAACTCTTACCAGACGCCAAAGGTATTGATTTCACTGGAGTCAAATGGATTATTAATCCCTATGATGAGTATGCAGTTGAAGAAGCTGTTAAATATAAAGAAAGTCATGCTGGTGCTCAGGTTTTTGTAATTTCTATAGGGCCAAAAAAGAGAACTGCCGATTCTGTGCGCTCAGCTTTGGCTATGGGTGCTGATGAAGGCATCTTAGTTGACGGACCAGATTACCTTGATCCAAACACGACGGCTCATTTAATTGCTGAGGTTATAAAAAAAGAGGGCCCAGCCCATCTTATTTTTACTGGAAAAATGGCTATCGATGACAATGCTTCTTCAGTAGGTCAAATGGCGGCTGAGTATTTAGATATTCCTCATACATCAGTTGTGTCTAAAGCAACTTACTCTAATGATGTTGTTTCAGTTGAAAGAGAAGTTGAGGGTGGCGCAAAAGAAATCGTTGAACTCAAAGGGTCTGCTTTAATAGCTGCCACTAAAGGCCTCAACATGCCTCGCTATGCAAGTCTTCCAAATATCATGAAAGCAAAGAAAAAAGTCTTAAAGGAGTATGAAATGGCTACATTGGGTTTTGGTGAAGATAGCCAAAAAACTCAACTCGTTTCATTTGCACTCCCACCTGAAAAACCAGCTGTTAAAATGCTTTCTGGTGATTCAAAGTCCGTTACTTCACAACTCGTCACTCTACTCAGAGATGAATCTAAAGTATTATAGGAGTTTTTGTGTCTAAAGTATTAGTATTTGCTGAATCCGCTCATGATCATCTTAAACGTTCTACAATCGAGTTATTAACTGCTGCAAAAAACTCAAACCAAACTGTTGTTGGTTTAGCTGTTGGAACTCATGCAAAAAAATTAGCTACTGAAATGGGTCTCTATGGCGCCACTGAAGTTCATATATTTGCAGATGCTTCATTTGATATTTATAATCCTCAACATTTTCTTTTGAATTTGGCTCCAGTTATTAAAAATAGCCAATCTAAATTTTTATTGGCTGCTGCTACATCCTTAGGGAAAGATTTTTTTCCTAGGCTTGCAGCTCACTTAGAAACAGGAATTGCATCTGATTGCACAGAGCTTACATTTAACGGTGAAAATGCAACTGTTAGAAAGCCTTTGTACTCAGGAAAATGCACTGCTCAAGTTGAATTTAAACAAAGTTCTCCACAAATTATTTTAATGAGACCAAATCAACTACCAGTTCAAGAAGCTGGAACAGGAACAGCTCAAATTGTGGAACATCCAACAACTAAATCTGACTTAGCAACTCTTGTTAAAGAAGTTGTGCGTGGTGCGAGCGAAAAACTCGATTTAACAGAGGCCAATATCATTGTTTCTGGTGGTCGAGGTCTTAAAGAAGCTGCAAATTTTAAAATTTTAGAGAATCTTGCAGATGTTTTGGGTGCTTCAGTGGGTGCTTCTCGCGCAGTAGTCGATGCTGGTTGGGTTGACCACGGAATGCAAGTTGGACAAACAGGAAAAACAGTGGCTCCCACTCTTTATATCGCTGTTGGCATATCTGGCGCCATTCAACATTTAGCTGGTATGAGTGGAAGTAAAGTTATTGTGGCTATTAATAACGATGCGAATGCTCCTATTTTTCAAAAAGCAACCTATGGAATCGTTGGTGATGCTTTAGAAATTATTCCTCAATTAACTGAAGAATTTAAAAAAGTATTAGGTTAATCAAAATGCGGAAATATATATTAATTCCGCTTATTTATATCATATTTCGCCTCTTCTGGTGGTCTTGGAAAATTACAATTTACGAGCCACCAGAAATGGTCGAGTATCTTAAAAAAAAACAAGGTATTATTCTAGCTCATTGGCATCGAGATGAGCTTGCTCTCATGCAAATTTGCCGAAGATACAAATTAGCCACAATAGTTTCTACCAGTAAAGATGGGGAACTCATGAATGGCGTTTTGCGACTTAATGGTGTTGCCACTTCAAGAGGTTCATCAACACGTGGTGGAGTTGGAGCCTTAAAAGGTCTGCTCACTCTTATGAAACAAGGGTTTCATTCTACTTTTGCAGTAGATGGTCCCAAAGGACCTATTTATAAAGTAAAACCAGGAGTTTTTGAAGTCTCTCGTCTTTGCCAAACACCTATTTTTTCAGCCGGAATTTATGTTGATCGCAAAAAGGTTTTTGAAAAAGCATGGAATAAAGCCATTCTACCCCTGCCTTTTTCTCATGTTCATGTTCATTGGACAGCAGCCTATGGTCCAATAACAAAAGATCAAGATCCTCGAGATGAAGGTCTAGGTTTAGAATTGGAAAATATATTACGCGGCGCCGAAGCAACAGCTTGTAAAGAGTTTGCTGAAGTTTAGTCAGAGTGTTAACCTTTTTTAAGAGTGACCATGATGGTCTAAAACTAAAAGGATTTATCAACTATGACACCTAAAGATATTTTCGCCTTTTTTATTTATTCACTGTTTATTTTTTCATTCACTTTTTCTTCAGCCAGCAATGCTGAAACCTCAAAAGAAGAGGAAGTTGTAGCTGTTGTGGGTGCAAAAAAAATAACTCTCGAAGAGTTTAATAAAAAATATTCTGAAGTAAAAAGCCAATCTATCAATCCACCTTCTAAACAATTGTTTTTAGAAGATTTAGTGAGATATGAAGTTGGACTTCAAGAAGCCAGTAAAAGAAAACTTGAAAATGATCCTGTGGTTAAAGAGCACTTTAATCAAGAACTCTATAAAGCTCTTGTAGAGAAAGAGATTGGCGCAAAAGTTCAAGATATTAAAGTTTCTGAAACAGAAATGGCTGAATGGTACAAAAAAAATCCAGAAATTAGAACTTCTCATATCCTTATAGAGTTCAAACAAGGCGCAACTGAGAAAGAAAAAGAAGAAGCTAAAAAAAGAGCCCAAGAAATTTATGACGAAGTAAAATCAAGCAAAAGACCATTTGAAGAGCTTGTTAAGCTATATTCAGATGACCCACTTAGCAAACAAGCTGGTGGCGATATTGGATGGCAAACACGTTTAACCCTAGTACCTGTGTACTATGAAACAGCTCTTGCTCTTAAATTAAACCAATTTAAAGGCATTATCGAGACTCAATACGGTTTTCATATTATTAAAAACACAGGACGACGCACTTATGAAAATGCTAACAAGAGAATGATTCGTGCTGCGGTATTTGATGAAAAACGCCGACTTGCATTTAATGAATTATTCGATAAGTTAAAAAAGCAATACAGTATAAAGGTTAACACTAAGCTTGTTGAGTAATATGAATACAAAGAAATTTCATTTTTCAATAAGCCCCGCTATAGCGGGGCTTTTTATTTTAGCGACGTTCTTATTTGGGTGCACCAATGATTTTCAAAAAATTAGTGGTCAGCCAACAGTCAAAGTTGGAGAAGCCTTACTCTCCACCAAAGAATTTTCTGACCAATTGGCTCGTAAATTAAAAAATTTAGATGCACTCGCTGCAAAAGATCCTTCAAATATAAATCGAGCCAAAGATGATATAGTCAGAGAATTTATTATTAAATGTCTTATTGAAAAATGGTCGACAGAAAATAAGCTTAACGTATCAGATACAGATTTAGATCAAGAAGTTAATAAGTTAAGATCAAGTTATCCTGATGACTTAAGTTTTAGAAGATCACTGGCCTCCGAAAATCTTTCTTTTTCTGACTGGAGAGAAAATTTAAGAACCATCGTTCTTCAAAAAGTTTTTTTTAAAAAAATTTCTGAAAAAATTCCTACTCCTCAAGACTCAGAAATAGTTTCGTACTATAATCAAAATAAAAATCTCTTTAAAAGAAAAGAACGAATCTTGCTCAGACAAATTGTTGTGGATGCTGAAGCTAAGGGTGAAACAATTCAATTAGAATTGAAGAAAAAAGATTTTGCAGATCTTGCCAAAAAATTTAGTGTGGCTCCCGAAGCAAAAAATGGTGGCTTGGTTGGGTGGATAGAGCAGGGAAGTGTGGATATTTTTGAAAAGGCTTTTTCACTTCCACTAAATTCGATTGGACCCTTACTTGAAAGCTCATATGGGTTTCATATTTTTAAAGTTGAAAAAAAAATTCCTGCTGGTTTTGCCAGTATAGAAGATACACGAGAGATAATTATTCAAACTCTACGTGGTCTTAAAGAGCAGGCTGCTTTTGCTAATTGGTTAGATAAGCAATTACGATCTTCAAGAATTTTTAAAAATAATGATTTAATAAATGCTATTCATGTTGAAACAAGGGACAAAAAGAAATGAAAACTTTAGCAATGAATTTAAATAAAAAAAGTCTCCAACTTTTTATTTTAATTTTAACTTATTTCTTAATTCAATTTAATTCAATTATTGTTCACGCTGAATTAGCAGATGGAATTATTGCTGTTGTAAATACAGAAATCATTACTTTTTCGGATCTTAAAGAATTTAGTCAAAAACTTTTAAAAAATAGTTTTTTAGACGAGAGAATCGTTAACACTTTTGATATGGAGAAGGTGAAAAAAAATAAAAAAGATCAGTTAGATTACCTTATAGCTGAAAAGCTTATGGATTCTGAAGTTAAAAAACAAAATTTAACTGTCACAATGGATAAAGTTGAAATGCAGATTGGTGAAGTTGCGCAAAATAATAATATTTCAAAAGCAGATTTGTATGCATCTTTAAAAAATCAAGGCGTCAATGTTTCTGAATACCAAGCCTTTATTAAACAGAGTTTAGAGAGACAAAGTCTGATTGCAAATGAAGTGGCAACAAAAATTAAAATTCCCGATGAAGAAATTACAGACAGTTTTCATAAAAAACATCCGCAACAAAAACTATCTGCATTTGAATACACATTGGCTCATATTTTCTTTAATCCTAAAAAAGGTGGACCAGAAGCAGCTCTTCAACGTGCGCAAATAGCCCTAGAAAAGCTCCAGATCGATTCATTTGACAATGTGGCAGAACAATATAGCGAAGATCCAAACTTTTCTTCTGGTGGGCTATTAGGAACTTTTAAGTCTGGTGAGTTTATGAAGGAAATGGAAGATGCAATTAGTGACCTCAATGCCTCACAATTTTCTGAAGTTATAAAAACGAAACAGGGATTTCATATTGTTAAAATACTCAAAAAAACTGTGATTAACGATCCTCTTTTTGAAAAAGAAAAAGAGAAAATTAAAAATGATCTTTTTGAACTCGCTTTTAAAAAACAATTTAAATTGTGGATTCAATCTAAAAGAGAAGAATCTTATATTCAAATTAATCAAGTGTTAGATAACTAAAAAATTTTTATGAAACAAAATATAAAAAGAATTATTATAACCTCTGGTGACCCAAGTGGAATCGGACTTGAGGTTATTAGAAAAGCTCTTTATTCGCTTGGCCCTCAAAAAGGTGTTCAATTCATTTTATTCACTCCAAAAATGGAATCTGTAAAAACTTATAGCCAAGTATCAAAAAAAATTCTCTCTCATGAAATTAACAAAACATATTCTTTAATTGATCAAAAGTTTACACGTGTACTTGTGGAAAACTTAGAGGAAATTGTGGATATTTCTCCTCTCTCAAAAGTTTTAATTGAAATCAATACTTCATTGAATCCTGCAGAGTGGGTTGAGCTATCAGCAAAAGCTTGTATAAGTAAAAAAGTAGATGGAATGGTTACTGCTCCCATATCAAAAACACTTATTAAAAAGGCTGGATTTAAAGATATAGGACATACAGATATTTTGAAACGTATTTCAAAAACTAAAAATGTTTATATGACTTTTCTAGGACAAGAATTTAATGTCTGCTTATTAACAGGACATCTTCCTATTCAAAAAATTTCAAGCTCTATTAAGGCTTCTGATTTAAAATCCTGCGTAGAATTAATTGATCAGCTTAACAAGAAGCTTAAAAATCATAAACCCATAGGCCTCGTGGGTTTAAATCCTCATAGTGGAGAAAGCGGTCTCATCGGAATGGAGGAACAAAACATTTTGATTCCTTTACTCAAAAAATTGACTAAAACTTATTCAGTTTTAGGACCACTGGTACCAGATGCCGCTTTTTTTAAAGAAAATTGGAATAAATATTCGATTTTTCTTTCACTCTATCATGATCAGGGTTTAATTCCTTTTAAAATGATTCACGGCCAGAGCTCAGGGGCTCAACTAAGCCTTGGATTGCCATTTGTAAGAACCAGCGTGGATCATGGGACTGCCGAGAATATTTTTGGAAAAAATAAGGCCAATGCAAATTCTATGGTTGATGCTCTTAAGTGGTGTATTAAATTAATTAAATAAAAACGTTCAACAAAGTGAGTAGTTATTTATGTATCAAAATGTCATTTTCAAAGAATACGATATTAGAGGTGTTGTTGGTAAAGAGTTTGATATGGAGTTTCCGTATCTTTTAGGAAAAGCCTACGTGACTTTTATGAAGCTCAAAAGAGGCATTGCAAATCCTACCCTCACTATTGGTCATGATGCTAGATTGTCTTGCAATGACATTAAAAAAGCCCTTGCAAAAGGCGTTTTAGAATCAGGTGGAAACGTGATTCACCTTGGTTTAGTGACTTCACCTATTTCTTATTTTTCTACTTTTGAACTCCCTGTAGACGGTGCCTTTATGATTACAGGCAGCCACAATCCTCCTGATTATAATGGTTTTAAAATCAGTGTTGGTAAGTCCACAATTTTTGGTGATGAAATTCAAGAACTCAGAAGAATTATTGAAGCTAAAAACTTTTTAACTGGAAATGGAACTGAATCAAGTTTTGATATCTTTCCTAAATATCTTGAACGATATAAACAAGAATTTTCAAATATGAAACCAGTAAAGGTTGTTCTTGATTGTGGAAATGGTGCTGGAGGTTGTATTGCTAAAAAACTTTTTGAAGTTGCAGGACTTAATCCAACAATCATGTTTGAACAACCTGATGGAACCTTTCCCAATCATCACCCAGATCCAACAGTAGAAAAAAACTTAGTTGCTCTCAGAGAGCAAGTTCTAAAAGAAGGAGCTGTTGCTGGTATTGGATTTGATGGAGATGCAGATCGTATTGGTCTTGTAGATCACACTGGAAGAATGATTTATGGGGATGAACTGATGATCCTTGTAAACAGATCTATCCTAGCTAAAAATCCAGGTGCTAAGATTATTGGAGATGTGAAATGCTCTGATCGTATGTTTATTGATGTGGCCAACAGAGGTGGACAACCTATTATGTGGAAAACTGGTCACAGTCTTGTAAAAGAAAAAATTAAGTCTGAAAAAGCTCCGTTTGGTGGAGAAATGAGCGGACATATTTTCTTTGCTGATAGAAATTATGGTTATGACGATGCACTTTATGCAGCTTTAAGAGTGTGTGAAATTTTATCTGAAACTGGAAAAACAATTCCTGAACTTTTAGAAGGAATTCCTCACGCTTATAATACTCCTGAAATTCGAATTGATACCACTGAAGAGAAAAAAGTTATGATAGTTGAAAAACTTAAAGAGCTTTCTTCACAAGATAAGGACGCGACTCAGGTTAACCTTATTGATGGAGTCAGAGTGTCTTATCCAGATGGATGGGCTCTTGCCCGTGCATCCAACACTCAACCCGTTCTTGTGGTTAGATATGAAAGCAATACTGAAGAGGGTTTAAATAGAATCAGAAATAGATTCCAAGCCGTTGTTGAAAAATATCTTTAATTAAGATCAAAACAACATCGAGAGCAAAAAAAAACCAGCCTTTTGGGCTGGTTTTTTATTTTCTAAATTAAATAAATTTAAAATTAGAATTTTCCAACTAATAAGAACGCGATAACGAAAGCGTAAATTACTAGTGACTCGATAAGAGCAAGACCGATGATCATTGGAACGAAGATTTTAGGTTGAGCAGCTGGGTTACGTGCAATACCTTCTAAAGCAGAAGAAGCAGTTTTAGCTTGAGCTAATGCACCACCGATAGCAGCAAGACCGATTGCTAAGCCAGCAGCTAAAGCGATCATTCCGTGTGAGCTAGAAACTGCAGCAGCAGCAGCATCTTGAGCGAAAGCTGGAGTTGCAGCAACAAAAGCGATAAGAGCGATAAATAGATTTTTCATTTTCAGGTTTCTCCTTATAATTTACCTGGTTATTAATGATCGTGTGCCGTGGCCATTGCTACATAAACCATCGACAACAACGTGAATACAAACGCTTGCACAAAGCAAACAAAGATCCCTAACAAGTAGAATGGAATTGGTAATACTACCCCTGGACCAAGTCCTAGGAAAATTCCAACCACTGTGTGGTCACCCATCATTACATTCGCAAGACGTAAGCCTAAACTAAAAGGACGAACCATGTGCGAGATCAATTCGATCGGCAACATGATAGGAGCCAACCATATGATCGGCCCTAGAAAATGCTGTAAATATCCAATACCATTCTCTTTAATTCCATACATATTGTATGCGAGGAATGTAAAGAGACCCATTGCAAAAGTTGTATTGATATTTTCAGTTGCTGGAGTCATTCCGGGAATAATTCCCATTAAATTATTAGCCAAAACAAATAAGAAGATCGCTGAAAACATGGGAATGTACTTTCTCCCGCCTTCGCCGATCACCATATCACAGAGACCCTGTATAAACTCTGTAATCATTTCAAAAATAGATCTCACGCCTACTTTGTCTGAAGGTATAACTGATTGCTCACCAGAGCCTAATGAAGCTCTCCCAATAAGTCCCATCACTATTAAACCACCAGTTACAATACCTGCTGTTGCAACGTGAGTTAATTCGTGACCTACACCTGGAATAAGTTGAGTAAAATTAAAAGACATTGGTACACCCTTTTTGTAATTTTAAATTCTGCGCCTTTAATTTATTTATAAATTAAAAAATCAGACAGAGTCTGAGTTTAAATGTTCACCTTGTGTAAGGCTAAAAACCAACGCTGTCAAAGCAAGTGTGCCAACCCCAAAACCTAAATAAAGCGGATTTAACCAAGTTTGCTTTAGCAATTTATAAATAATAATTCCCAAAATCGCATACTTGAATACAATAGCTATTAAGGAAAGAGCAACGAGTTTTTTCTTTAAAAGAAAACTCCAAGCAAACCAAAGAATATAGGCATTCAAAAGAACAAGCAGAGATCCTGAAAAAAATGACGCTATGCCTTGTTTTTGAGCAAATAAGGACAATACTAAACCAATTAAACAATTGATTAGTATATGAATTTTAAGGAATTTTAGCATAATTTAGGCTCCAAAACCCTTTACTTATCTTCGAGTTTTTTAAGAAGGATTATCATATGATAGAGCCAAGATCCTAGGACTAAAATTGATAAACCAGCAATTCCTAAACCCCTAAAGTTAAATTCATCATCAAGCATCTTACCTAGAGTTATGGCTCCAAACATCAATCCTACTAACTCAAAAGCCATACCCATAAATATCATTTGTTTGTTTGGTTTCATGTTTTGAAAAATTTTCCAAATTTATTTTTTAAAACCCTTAGCACCTGGAGCATTTTTTTGTCTCTCTTTAAGTCTTTTAATCCTCAAATCAATATACTCTGTGGGTTTAAAAAAAGGTTTTATTTTTTCCATTATATTAATGGCCGAATTAAAATCATTTTGCTCTTCATAAGCAACAGCTAATGTGAGACCTACATTTTCTTGAATCGCCCTTTTAGGAAACTCAATCATCATATCTTTAAAAATTTCAGAACTTTTCTTAAGATTTTTTTGTGCAAGTGAAATGTTTGCTTTTAACATGAGGACATCAAATTTTTTATCACCCGTAACATTGATTTTTAATATAGAATCAGCTTCTATTTCCGACTGCATAAAATTATTTAAATGATAATAGGCTCTCGCAATATTCATTCTTATAAAAGCTTCTTCATCAAGAGCGTGTGGCATTTCCAATAATCTATTGTATTCTAAAATGGCTTTTTCATAATCAATGACATGGTCAAAATAAATAAGTGCAATTTGTTTTTGAGATTGAATTCTCTCATCTGGATAGGGTGAATAAAGAACCAAATGTTTATAAAAATCTATGGCTCTTTTATAGTCTTTAAGTTCAAAAAAACAAATTTTTGAGGCTTCTCTAGCAGACTGAATAGCCATAGTTTCATCTTTATATCTTTTAATTATTTTATCATAAAGGCTTAAGGCCACACGAGAGTGGCCTTTTTCAGACTCTTGCTGGGCAATTTGAAAATCTCTTTCTATTTGATGAGTGCATGAAACACTCATCAATAGAAAAAAGCTTAAATAAAAAAAATATAAAAAAATTTTTTTATTAATGAGCTGTCTCGGTTGCTGGAACTTCTTCAACCATCTCTCCATCATCTTCAAGAAGAGCAAATCCAGTGATTTTTTCTCCCTTGTCATCAATGTTAATAAGTCGAACACCTTGAGTGTTTCTGCCGATAACTGAAATACTAGAAATTTTAATTCTAATTACTTGTCCTTTATCAGTTGATAAAACCATTTCTTGTTTATCATTCACTTTAGCTGTGCCTACCACATTACCAACTTTATCAGTTGTTTTTTGTGTGATAATTCCAACTCCGCCTCTGCTTTGAATACGATATTCTTCAAGGGCAGTACGTTTTCCGTATCCACCTTCAGTTACCATTAACAGAGTGTCAGGACATTCTTTTTCAAGAACTTCCATACCTACAACAAAATCTTTTTTACCTAAAGAAATACCTTTTACACCACGAGCAGATCTTCCCATTTCACGAACATCGTCTTCGTTAAAACGGATAGACATACCTTCATTTGTTGCTACAAAAATATCAGAAACACCATCAGAAATTTTAGCTTCTACAACGATATCATCTAAGTCAGTTGTTAATGCAATAATTCCCGCAGTTCTAGGATTAGAGAATGCATCAAGAGCTGTTTTTTTGATGATACCATTTTTTGTAATCATCACGACGGATTTGTTCGGAGTGAATTCTTCAACAGGTAAAATTGCTTTTACTTTTTCATCAGAAGCTAATTGCACAACATTGGCAATAGCTTTTCCTTTTGAGGTTCTATTTCCAATTGGAAGTTTATGAACTTTAACCCAGAAGACTTTTCCTTTATCTGTAAAAATAAGAAGAGTTGTTTTTGTGTTCGCAGAGAAAATTTTAGTCACATAATCTTCTTCACGAGTTTCCATTCCTTTTAAGCCTTTACCACCACGTTTTTGGAGGCGGTATTCTTCAAGACCCATACGTTTAATGTAACCAGTGTTGGTGATTGTAACGACCATTTTTTCGTTCGCAATGAGATCTTCATCTTCAATGTCTGTTAGATCACCAGTGATTTGAGTTTTTCTCACATCACCAAAATTTTTCTTAATTTCTTCGAGTTCATTAACGATAATTTTATAAATTTCTTTGGTGTCTGCTAATACAAATTTTAACCAAGTAATTTGTTTCATTAGTTCTTCTAGATCATTAAGAATTTTTTCTCTCTCTAATCCAGTTAATCTTTGTAAACGCATTTCTAAAATAGCATCAGATTGTTTTTCAGAAAAACTAAATTTTTCCATTAAACTTTCTTTGGCTTGCTTACTTTCTTTTGCAGCTCTGATTGTTGCAATCACTGTATCAATATTATCTAAGGCCTTTTTAAGACCTTCTAAAATATGAGCTCTCTCTTGAGCTTTTTTTAATTCAAAAATACATCTTTTTGTAACAACGTCTCTACGATGCTCTACAAAGGCTTCTAAAATTCCTTTTAAATCAAACACAATTGGTTGATTTTTAGCATCTAAAGCCAACATGATAATACCGTAACTCACTTGCATTTGAGTGTATTTATAAAGTCTATTTAAAATAACACTCGCATTTTCATTACGTTTTAAATCAATTACGATTCGCATACCTTCACGAGAAGATTCATCACGAATATCAGAAATACCTTCAATTTGTTTATCTCTTACTAAGTCAGCAATGCTCTCAATAAGTTTTGCTTTATTTACTTGGTAAGGAATTTCAGTCACAATAATGTGTTCACGATCTTTGACCGTGATCACTTCAGCAACTGCTTTTAAAGTGATAATCCCTCTTCCTTTTTTATAAGCTTGAAGAATTCCTTCGCGTCCAGCAATTACACCAGCTGTTGGAAAATCAGGCCCTGGAATTTTTAAAATAAGTTCATCGATTGTGACATTCGGATTATGAATAACTTCAATACAACCATCAATGACTTCACTTAAATTATGTGGAGGAATATTGGTTGCCATACCCACTGCAATACCAGTGCTTCCATTGACTAATAAATTAGGAAACTTTGCAGGTAAAACAAGAGGGATTTTTAAAGAGTCATCGTAGTTTGGTCCAAATGGAATGGTTTCTTTATCGATGTCATTTAAAAGCTCAAGAGCTAAATGAGTCATACGAATTTCTGTATACCTCATCGCTGCTGGAGAATCTCCATCGATCGACCCATAGTTTCCTTGACCATCTTCAAGAGGGTAGCGAAGAGAAAAATCCTGCGCCATTCTTACCATAGTATCATAAACAGCAGTATCACCGTGTGGATGGTATTTACCGATCACATCCCCTACAACACGGGCAGATTTTAAATAAGGTCTATTGGGTCTATTTGCCATCTCATGCTGAGCAAATAAAATACGACGATGAACGGGTTTTAAACCATCACGAACATCTGGAAGTGCACGACCAACGATCACACTCATAGAGTACTGAAGGTAGGCCTCGCGCATTTCTTTATTAATATCAATTAATGTAATGCCTTTATTATTTGTAACGTTTTCCATTTAAAATATTCCTTCAATTCTTTATACGTCGAGGCTTCTAACAGAGAGTGCATTCTCGTTAATAAATTTTCTTCTTGGTTCTACATGCTCACCCATAAGAACGGAGAATGTTTCATCCGCAGCTAAAGCATCATCGATGCTCACACGAAGAAGATTTCTATTTTGTGGATTAAGAGTTGTTTCCCACAGTTGTTCAGGATTCATCTCTCCCAAACCTTTATAACGTTGAATGTAAACTCCCTTTTTGGTGCTTTCCATGAGCGTCTCATAAAATTGAGTGTAATCTTCAAAAGTATGTTCTTCATTTCCAATTTTAACTTTAAATGGAAGAAGTGAAAAACTTTGGATAGTTTTCCACAAAGTTTTCAACTCAATCCACTCTGGTGCTTTTGCAGTTTCAGCTGAGAAGACAGTGTCTCTTTTTTCTGCAAATCTAACTGTGTTTATTTTTAAAGATTTTTTGTGAGTTTCTTCATCTACAATAATTTCTGAATTAATTTCTGAAATTCCTAATTCTGGTTTTGATAGAATCCACTCTTTAACTTTTTGACCAGCCAAATTAATTTCTTCATCACTTGAAAAGATTTTTTCTAACTCTTCACCTTCAGAAACAAAATAATATAAAACATTTGGATGATATTTTTGAGAAGCCGATTTTAAAAGTGAATTAAATTTTTGAATACTTAAAACCATCTTTCTTAAATCTAAATCTTTTGAACTTTTTCCTTCTATTTCAATCGAGTTTAATCCTGAAGCTAGTAGGTATTCAGTCAAAGCAGCTTCATCTTTTAAGAATTGCTCGTTCTGACCTTTCTTAGCTCTGTAAAGAGGTGGCTGGGCAATATAAACATATCCTTTTTCAATAGCATCTGGCATTTGACGATAAAAGAATGTTAATAAAAGAGTTCTAATATGCGAACCATCCACGTCAGCATCGGTCATGATAATGATTTTGTGATATCTAATTTTTTCAATATTCACATTATCTTTTCCAATACCTGTACCAAGTGCAGAGATCATCATTTTGATCTCTTCGTTAGTAAGCATTTTATCAAAACGTGCTTTTTCTACATTTAAGATTTTACCTTTTAAAGGAAGGACGGCTTGAGTTTTTCTATCTCTCGCTTGTTTTGCAGAACCACCCGCAGAATCTCCCTCAACCAAATAAAGTTCGCAAAGCGAAGGATCACGTTCTTGACAGTCAGCCATTTTACCAGGAAGAGCTCCGCCGTCTAAAGCTGTTTTACGACGAGTGAGTTCTCTTGCTTTTCTTGCAGCATCTCTAGCTCTTGCAGCATCAACACATTTTCCGATAATACTTTTTGCGGCACCTGGGTTTCTGTCAAACCAGTCAGCTAATTTATCGTTTGTTAATGCTTCTACAATACCTTTTACTTCAGTATTACCAAGTTTAGTTTTTGTTTGACCTTCGAACTGAGGCTCTCTCACTTTTACGCTGATAGCGGCGGCCATTCCCTCTCTAATATCTTCACCTTCAAGATTTGTTTTCATATCTTTGAGTAAATTTTTAGAAGTCGCATATTGGTTAGCAGTTCTTGTTAAAGCTCCACGAAAACCAACTAAGTGTGTTCCACCCTCAATAGTATTAATGTTATTACAATAAGTATAAATTGATTCTGAATATGAATCGTTCCATTGAAGCGCAATTTCTACTTCAACATTATCTTTTTCACCTTTGAAATAAATCACTTCGTTATGAAGAGGTTTTTTTGCATTATTAATAAATGAAACGAATTCAACTAATCCATTTGTGTACTGGAAATCTTGTTTTTTTCCAGAACGTTCATCTTTTAAAACAATTAAAAGACCTGCATTTAAAAAAGCAAGCTCACGAAATCTTGTAGCTAGAGTGTTGAAATCATAAACGAGAGTTTCGTCTTTAAAAATTTCTCTATCTGGTTTGAACGTAGTTTTTGTTCCAGTTTTATCGGTAACTTCTCCCTGAACGACTGCTGTTTTTGGAACTCCTTTTTCATAAGATTGAGTCCAAACAAAACCACTTCTTCTCACCTCAACAGTCACTTTTGCTGAAAGTGCATTGACTACAGAAGCCCCCACACCATGCAAACCACCTGATACTTTATAAGTGCCTCCATCAAATTTTCCACCTGCATGAAGAACAGTCATTACGACTTCAAGTGCTGATTTTCCATTTTTATGAGCATCTACAGGAATACCACGACCATCATCTTCAACAGTGATTGATTCATCTGCGTTGATAGTAACACTTATTTTTTTGCAATATCCTGCAAGAGCTTCATCCACAGAGTTATCAACAACTTCATAAACTAGATGATGATAACCTTTAAAAACGGTATCCCCAATATACATACCAGGTCTTTTTCTAACCGCCTCTAATCCCTCTAAAACTTGGATGGAATCGGCGCCATAATTAGATTTTGGTTCAGTTGAACTCACTGAAATGTTTTGTTCAGACACAAAGCCCTCTTTCTGCATTTTATCATTTGATTCAATTAATTCTAAATCCATGTTTTTAAATATTTCTTTCACTCAAAGTTTTATATTTTTTCTTTTCACTTTATTTTTAAAGTTTGGCCCTCTTCCAATTTAAAAACAAAGCATTCATTTCCTAAAAAACTATCAGGTAATGAAATATCTGTAGTCGTTATAAAAATCTGTGTAGGAACTTTAGTTAGAAAATTAATTAATAAATTCCCCTTCTCTTTATCCAATTCAGAAAGTACGTCATCTAAAAGCAAAATTGGATAAGTTCCGTGAACCTTCCTATGATACACAATTTGAGCCATTTTGAAAGACAATATCAACGCTCTTTGCTGCCCCTGCGAACAGAAAAATCGTGAATCTTTGCCATTATATAAAAATCTGACATCATGCTTCTGCGGGCCAACTAAAGAGACTCCACTTGACAATTCAGATTCTCTTAATTCTAGCATCCTATTTTTAATTAAATCCGCGATCTGATTTTTAGAAAAATTCAAGGTTGATTGACCAGAAACCACATATTCCACAGAGATATCCACATTTTTCCCTGTAATTTCCCTCATTGCACGATTTAAACCGGGTAAAATATTCTTAAGAGCTTCATTTCGTTTAATCGTAAGTTCAATAGCTTCTTTTAAAAAAATGGGATTAATACTTTCCAGTAAATCCAAAGATTCTTTTCTTGAATTATTTTCAGATGAAAAATTTTTTAATATTTTATTTCGAGTTTTTAAAACTTTTTTATAATTAAGTAAAAAAACTGCGTTGCGTCGATCTAAATTTGTTAAAAATTCATCGACTAGTTGTCGTCTAAAGTCAGATCCCTCTTTGATTGAAGAAAGAGACTCTGGTGAAAAGAGCACTACTGAGAACAGTTTTTGAAGTTCTGATGAGTTTACTTTTTTTTCATTTAAATTAAAACTTTTGTTTTTTTCGTTAAAGAGAATTTTAAGATTATAATCTAAGTTATTTTCTTCTAAAAGGCACTTTATGGAAGCCCATGAAGAATCGTTTTTAACAAAAACTGAGTTTTCTCCGTATCTGAATGATTCTCCACGAATTGCAAAATAAAGTGCTTCAACGCAATTAGTCTTTCCTTGTCCATTATCCCCAACAAAAATGTTGAGGTTTTTGGAAAAGGAAAGGTCCAAATTGGATATATTTCTAAACTGGTTTAAATTTAGTGATTTAAAACGCATTACATCCGCATAGGCATGACTACGCAAGTGTAGTTAGGGTCTTTATGGGGTTTGATTAATGAAGGCGACAGCTGGTCGTTTAAGTGAAATTCTATTTCTGGATCCTGGATGCTATTTAAAACATCAGTAATATATTTTGAATTAAAACCCACTTTGAGTTCTGGTCCATCGTAGTTGAGTTCGATTTCTTCTTTTGCATCACCCATTTCAGGATTGCTAGAAGAAATCTCTAATTTTCCTTTAGAGAATATAAACATCACACCTTTTGATTTTTGATTTGCATGCAAACTGACAAGCTTCAGAGAAGAAGAGAGTAAATCTTTATTTATAATTACAAAAGTTTTCAACTTTTGTGGAATAAGCTGTTGATAATTAGGATACTTTCCTTCAATCAAACGAATCATCAGAGTTGTTGATTGGTGAAGCAAAATAAACTGAGCTCCTTCGATTGCAATTCTCACATCTCCTTCAATATTTTCTAAAAGTTTTCTAATTTCATGGAGACCTTTTTTAGGAATAATCACACTCTGTGGTTGGATTTTACCTGCATCTGGATTTGATCTATTGATTAAACTGAGTCTATGACCATCAGTTGCAACCATTTTACAATTTTGGTTTTGAAGTTCAAAGTAAACACCGTTTAAGTGGTAACGTGTTTCATCTGTTGATACAGAGTAAATCGTTTTATCAATCATTTCCTTCAGAGTGGCTCCAGGAAAATTTAAATAATTTGAGCCTTCATAAGATGGAAATATCGGATACTCCTCAGAGCTAATACCAATAATTTTTCCTACGTACTTACCTTGTCTAATTTCTAACCAATTGTTTTCTTTTTTAGTAAGTTGAACAGGACCGTCTTTGAGCTCTTTAGCAATATCAAATAAACTCTTAGCTCCAACAACAACACTACCAGGTTCGTGAACTAAAGCTTTAACAGAATCAATTAAACTCACTTCTAAATCAGTAGCAAAGACTTTAAATGAATTATCACTCGTTTCAAGAAGTACATTTACAAGAATAGGCATTGTATTTCTTTTTTCGACAATATTTTGAGTTTTGCCGATTAAACTCATTAAATCCCTTTTATCGATATCAATTTTCATATAACCCTCAATTTTGTAAATATCCCCGTTCTTATTACTTCTTCTATATATATAAATCTATAGTAGTAGTAGTAGGGGCGTGGAAAACACTAACAACCAACCTAAATATTTGTAAATACTAAAAAAACGTTGTGGAAAACGCGTTATGAAAACCGTGTGGATAACTACCTTGAAACTGTTGAAAACTTTTTCCACATCGATTTCCACAGGGTTTTCCGCATAGTTTTCCACAATCCACATCTTATAAACCTGTGATATTGTGGATACTATTAGTTAACTCCTCGATATCATTCTTAATATCCTTATCTTTTTCCTGTAGAAAACCCACTTTTTCTAAAGAATTTATAACTGTGGTGTGATCTCGTCCTCCAAAAGCATTTCCGATATCCACAAGAGATTTGTCTAGGTGCTTCTTGACTAAGTACATAGCAATCTGTCTTGGAATCAGGATGTTTTTTGAACGTGCTTTACCTTTTAAATCTAAAACTTTTATTTTGTAGTGATCACAAACAATTTTTTGAATATCTTCGACGGATATAGTTCCTTGGCTTTCATGAGTAGCCAAAACTCTTTTTGCTAACTCAAGATCCACATGCAAACCTTGGAGCTCTGAAAACATTTTTACTTTTTTTAGATTACCCTCAAGCTCTCTAATAGATCGTTTGGATATCCGAGAAATAAAATTAACAACGTCTTCATTAAGCCTAATACCAAGCTTTTCAGCCTTATAGCGAAGAATGGCTATTCTAGTTTCAATATCAGGCATAGAAATATCTGCAATAAGTCCCCACTCTAATCGAGAACGAATTCTATCTTCTATCCCCCTGATGTCTTTAGGCATTCGATCACTGGCTACTACAACCTGACATTTTCTTTCTAAGAGCGTGTTGATAGTATGGAAAAACTCTTCCTGAACACTCTCTCCTCTTAAAAACTGAACATCATCAACTAGTAAAACGTCTGTGCCTTCTCTATACTTTTGTCTAAACTTATCCATTTTATGGGCTCTTATCGAAGAAACACATTCATTCAAAAAACGCTCAGCAGAGATATAGTTAATTCTTAAATGTTGAAAACTTTGACGAATTTGATTTCCAACGGCATTAATTAAATGGGTTTTCCCCATACCCACCGGACCACAAATAAATAATGGATTGTATCCATCTGCACCAGGGTTGGTGGCCACATTATAGGAAGCTGCATGTGCGAACTCAGTATTTCTTCCAATAACAAATGTAGAGAATGTGTATTCAAGGTTGAGTCGACCAGTAAGCTGACTTTCCTGACTATTCACAGATTGAGTATTCATAATCACTTGGTTTGAATAACCATTTTGTGGTGCGACCTGATTATAGTTTTTGCTGAAATCTTGTTGTATATTATTAAACTCATTTAAATGGGTTGGTTGTGCAGTTTTGTGTGAAAGAGGCTCTTCAAGAGCTTTTCCTGTGACTTTTAAATCAATGTTAAACTTGTTTTTATAAAATCCAGAAATTTCCATGACAATTTCTTTAAGCAAGTTCTCACTCACCATAAAATGAAAGAAGTCATTAGGAACCCCTAAAACTAGCTTTGGGATGTCATTCTCAACACTTGTAGAAACATATTCTATGTTTTCAAGCATCGTTTCAAGATAGGAATTACTCGAGTTGCGACCACGCATTTTCTCTTTAATCTGAGCCCAAAAAGCTGAGTTTAGTTCCAAAGTTAACCCCTTCATACAAAACATTGAAAATTAAGATATAAATCATGTTTTTTAAAATGCTGAAAAATTACGCTATATAAGAGAGAAAGAGCAAGAAAATCCACGATAAACTTGCAATTAGCACTGCGACCCGATATTTTCAATAACTTGACCAACTTGCCGCATTGTGCTTTATTGGCGCCGAAACAGGAATTTTTTCTAAAAATTGTTATTTGATCGAAGTGCTTGCAAATTTTATGGGCAACCCTTATGAAGGTTGTTTCGAATTAAGTATTTGGGTTTTTATTTCGTATATTTTTCGAAAATTTTTAATATTGATGTTAATTTGTACAAATTAATTTTTGTACGATGTTATAGAGGAGAATCTAATGAAAAGAACGTATCAACCAAGCAAAAAGAAAAGAAAAACTAGCCACGGTTTTCGTCAAAGAATGTCTACAAAATCTGGCCAAGAAGTTCTTTCTCGTCGCCGCGCTAAAGGCCGTAAAAAGCTTGTGGTTACTGTGAGTGGTAAATAGGCTAGTTGTTTTAAAAAAGTCTATTGATTTTAATAATATAAAAAATAATGGACGTAGATATCGTTTTTCAAGTTGGGCTTTTCTATCTTGTGTAAAAAATGAGGTAAACGAGCCTAGGTTTGGGTGGACGATCTCTACTAAAGTTGGTTCGTCGGTTGTTAGAAATAAATTAAAGCGTTGGTGCCGTCAGTATTTTCGCGTTTGGCTGCAAAATCATAGTCAGGTCTCCTTGGATATTAACATCGTTTTTTTACCGATTGGTTCATCCACAATAAAAGAACTTACTTATGCTGAATTTGAAAAAATACTGGAGAAAGGTCTCCAATCTCTTCTTAAAGATTTTTAGATCAATTTTCATTTTGTTAGTTGGTCTTTATCGAACGGTTGGAACAACTCATTTAGGTGGTGCTTGTCGTTTTAGTCCGAGTTGTTCTGAGTATGCAGTTGAAGCTCTCAACATCCACAGCCCTTTTAAAGCATCCATATTAATTATTAAAAGAATCCTAAGATGTCGTCCTGGTGTACCAGGAGGATTTGATCCAGTTCCTTTAAAAGCAAGGACTATAGAGGAAAAAAATTCATGAATATGAACAATGATAAGCAAAATAGTTTTTTTGATGGAAGAACACTAACTACAATCGCGTTGGTAGTTATTTTTTGGGTAGGTTGGAATTCATACCTCAGCAAAAAATATGGTTCTCAAAATGCAAATCAAACTACTGAAGCTGAAGTTTCTACAAAACCTACAGATAATCCACAAGCTGAAGATTCTAATTCTAAGAGTTTAGATAATCAAACAACAGGTGAAATTAAAACTGCAAACACCCTTGATGTGAATGTGGAAAAACCTGAAGAAACTGTGGATTTTGATTTCCCAAATTGGAAAGTTTCTGTTTCTTCAAAGGGTATGGGTTTAAAAGAAGTTGTTATAAAATCCTATACTGGTCGCGATGGAAATCCGGTTGTTATTGGTAAAACGCAATCAGAATATTTGTACTCGACAAAGCTGAATGGTTTTTCAGGTGTTCCTCATTTTGAACTTACTAAAACATCTGATACAGAGCTTCGAGGAAGATTTGAAAAAGATGGTTTAATTGTAGAAAAGTTTTTTATATTGAATCCCACAAATTATAGCATCCGTTCTAAAATTTTAGTTTCAAATTTAAATTCGCAATTTGTAGGACTTAGCAACCATCTTGTTGAATTAAAACAAGAAGCCTCTTCTTCATCAATTTTTCAACCTTCAATGGAACACCAAGAATTTTATGTGATTCATGAGGGTAAAAAAGAAAATCTTTCACTTTCACAAGCAAAAGAGCCCCTAGATAAAGAATTTAAAAATGTGAGTGTTGCAAGTATTGGATCTCAATATTTTGCAGGAGCTATTTTAGATAAATCTAAAATTATGCCAGCAATTCACATCACATTAGATCCATCAAAAGATAAGTATGTAAGTGCTGAAATGAATTACACTCCAGCAGGAAGTACTCAAAATAATTTTGAAGTAGAAACTGTTGGTTACTTTGGTCCTAAGGTTATGAGCCTTCTTGAATCTGTAGATTCTGATATGAGCGGTCTTGTTAATTTTGGATTTTTCTCCGTTATAGCAAAACCATTATTAGTACTAATGAAGCTCTTTTATGGATTTATTGGTAATTGGGGTATTGCAATTATTCTCCTTACATTATTAGTGAGAATGCTTGTATTACCAATTAATATTTCGTCTTTTAAATCTATGAAGGCTATGCAAAAAGTGAATCCAATGATTCAAGCTTTAAAAGAAAAATATAAAGATGATCCAGCAGCTTTAAATCGTGAAACAATGGCTTTATTTAAAGAGCACAAGGTGAATCCGCTTGGTGGCTGTTTGCCAATGTTGTTACAGATTCCTATTTTTTTCGCCCTCTATCAGGTACTCGGGCAAAGTATTGAACTGTATCAATCACCTTTTTTTGGTTGGATTCATGATTTAAGCTTGAAAGATCCCTTTTACGTATTACCCTTACTAATGGGTATATCAATGTTTGTTCAACAAAAGATCACACCTTCTGCTGCAGATCCAGTTCAGGCAAAAATGATGTTGTTTATGCCTGTGATCTTCAGTTTAATGATGTTTGGTTTACCTAGCGGTTTAACATTATATATTTTTGTAAGTACTTTGTTTGGTATTTTTCAACAATTAGCTTTTATGAGAGATAAAAGTAAGCCGCTGTTCGCAAATAAGTAAGTAATGTTTTAAGAACGTAACCAACTAAGTACGTAGAATTTAGGAGCATAGAAAATGACTGGTTTTTTTAGTAAATTATTTGGAATGGGAAAAAAGAAATCAGAGAGCGAAGTTGAGGGGCTAGTTAAAGAAACCCTTGGAACTCTTTTTGAAAAAGCACAACTTGATTTATCTTTTGAAACAAGAATTGAAAAATCTGAATCTGGTGAAGAAAATATTTATATCGATATCGTGGGTGAAGATGAAGATCTTTTAAAGGATAAAGATGGTCAGATGATAGATGCACTCCAACTCTTTTTAAAAAGAGTGGTTCAGCATAATTTTGAAGAAGATAAATCTAATATCATCGTTGATTGTAATGGTTTTAAAGAAGACTCAAGTCAGCAATTAGTTGAACTCGCAGAAAAACTAAAAGGGATTGCTTTAGAAAAAGGTAAGTCAGTTTACTTTAGAGCTCTTCCTCCAAAAGATAGAAAAATTATTCATCAGTATTTATCTACAGATGAAAGAATTAAGTCTCGCTCTATTGGTGATGGTTTATTTAAGAAGATTAAAATTTATCCAGTAAAACAAAATTCAGCAGAGAAATCTTCTGATAATTAGTTTTTGTGAGGAGTTTTTGTGTTTGGTGGAGATCGTGATTTAGACACCATTTGTGCAGTTTCAACTCCTCAAGGATCGGGCGGGATTTCTGTTATTAGATTAAGTGGATCCCGCACTGTTGAAATTATAAAAAATTGTTGTTCTTTTTTTTCTGAAAATTCTGAATCTCATAAAGCCTATTTCGGACAATTTAAAAAAGTTATTTTTAATAAAGAAACTTCTCAATTTACATCTACGGATGAAATTGACGATGTTGTTTTAACTTTTTTTAAAGAAGGTAGATCTTTTACTGGTGAGCAAACCATTGAAATTTCTTGTCACGGGAATCCTTTAATTGCCGAAAGTATTTTAAAAACTCTTGTAGAGCTGGGAGCAAGAATTGCTGATAGAGGAGAGTTTTCATACCGTGCCTTTATCAATGGTAAAATGGATCTTGTTCAAGCTGAAAGTGTTTTAGCACTTATACAAGCTCAATCTCCACATTCTGCTAAAATGGCATTAAATCAGCTTCACGGTGGTTTGAGTAAAAAACTTTTTCAAGTAGAAGATTCTTTAACTTGGGTTTTGGCTCATTTGGAAGCCTCTATTGATTTCTCTACTGAAGGTATAGAAATTATTAGTTACGATGAAGTGACTGAAAAAATTATTCCAATTAAAAAACAACTTTCTGAAATGATCTCTAGTTTTAAATTAGGGAGATTGGTGAAAGATGGATTTTCAGTTGTTTTTTCTGGCGTTCCCAATGTAGGCAAATCAAGTTTATTTAATTTAGTTCTTGGTGAAGAAAAAGCAATCGTCACTCATATTCCTGGAACAACTCGAGATGTTCTTGAAGGTAAAACTTTAGTGAATGGAATTGCGATTAATTTTTTTGATACAGCTGGATTGCGTGAGTCTGAAGATGTTGTAGAAAAAATTGGAATTCAACGATCTTATAAATCACAAGAAGAGTCAGATTTAGTTTTTTATGTTTTTGATATTTCAAAAGGGATCTCTTTATCTGATGAAGAAGCTCTAAAAAATATTCCATTTGAAAAAGTTGTTTTTATAGCTAACAAAGCAGATCTTGTGGAATCTAAAGATCTTGCTGTTTTTTGGAATCAAATTAAAAATATTTATAATAATGAAAGCGAATCAGATAATTTAAAATCTTATTCAAATTTTATAGATAAAAAAGTTTTGATTCTTTCTGCAAAAAAATCTGATTCAATTAATTTTATCATCGAAAAAATATCATTAATCATTAAAGAAATGAAGTTTGAAGATCTTGCTGTTATTTCAAACGTTCGCCATTACGAAAATTTAAGTAAATCATTTGAGTCCATCAACAAAGCTTTTTCTCTCATCGAGACTAATGCCAGCCCTGAGTATCTCTCCCAAGATTTAAAAGATGCATTGCTCTATGTTCAACAAATATTAGGACAAGATTTTGACGATCAAATTATGGATCGAGTTTTTAAAGAATTTTGCATTGGTAAGTAAAATATATTGGGAAGAATTTTTTCAGAAAAAATTTTTAGAAAAAATTAAATAGGTGAATTATGTCACAAGTAGAATTTGATGTTATTGTAGTTGGTGCTGGTCATGCTGGTATCGAAGCTTGTTTAGCGCCCGCTCGGCTTGGATTAAAAACACTGATCATTACAAGTAATATTTCTCGTATTGGTTATATGAGTTGCAACCCATCGATTGGTGGATTGGCCAAAGGGCATATGGTGAGAGAACTTGACGTTCTTGGTGGAGAAATGGGTTTTATTGCCGATGCCACATGTATTCAATTTAAAAGACTGAATTCTCGAAAGGGGCCTGCAGTAAGAGGTTCTCGAGTTCAAAATGATAAAGCTCTTTATTCTCAAATGATGACTCAAGTTTTAACGAATCAAGAAAATCTATCTGTGATGCAAGGAGAAGTGAAGAGTCTTATTTTAGATAAAGAGATTTGTTGTGGTGTTGTACTTCAGGATGGATCAAAAATTAAATCTAAAAGAGTGATCTTAACAACAGGGACCTTCATGAATGGAGTCATGCATGTTGGCCTTGAACAAAAACCGGGCGGTCGTGTTGGAGATCAGCCTTCTATTGGTCTTTCAGATCAGTTAGCTGCATTTGGCTTTGAAGTTAAAAGACTTAAAACAGGAACTCCACCAAGACTTCATAAAGATACAATTGATTGGTCTAAAACAATTCCACAATTTGGCGATGAAAAGTTTTTTCCTTTTAGTTTTAAATCTCCTGGAAATTATCAACTTCCTCAAGTAGCTTGCTATCTATCAAGAACCACTCCTGAAACTCACGACATCATTAGATCTAATCTTGATAAATCACCAATGTATTGTGGCATTATTGAAGGTCGTGGTCCTCGCTATTGTCCAAGTATTGAGGATAAGATTCATCGTTTTGCAGATAGAGACACTCATCAAACATTTTTAGAGCCAGAAGGTTTGAATACTGATCTTATTTATTTACAGGGCATTTCAACAAGTTTACCGGCTGATATTCAGGATCAATTTATTCGCACAATACCTGGCCTAGAACACGTTAAAATTATGATGGCAGGTTATGCAGTGGAGTATGATTATATTGAGCCTACGCAGATCTACCATCGTTTAGAAACACGTGGGATTAAGAATCTCTTCTTAGCTGGTCAAATTAATGGAACAAGTGGATATGAAGAGGCTGCTGTTCAGGGTCTTATCGCAGGTATTAATGCGACTCACAGTATTTTGGATAAAGAAGAATTTATATTAGGCCGCGAGCAAGCTTATATTGGTGTTCTCATCGACGATTTAGTGACCAAGGGCACTCGTGAACCTTACAGAATGTTTACTTCAAGAGCAGAGCATCGCCTTGTTTTGAGAGAGGACAATACTATTGACCGGCTCTCTGAACTTTCGGCGAGTCTAGGATTAGTAGGTGAGGAGTCTCGTTTAAAATTAAATGATCTCAAATTGAGACGTTCTTTGTTTCTTAAAAAGCTCAAAGAAACTAAAATCTTTCCTAATAAAGAGACTCAAGAAAAGCTCACTCAGATTCCTACCCCAGTTTTAACAAAATCTTTGACTTACGAAGAGTTGCTGCGCAGAGCCGAGATTGATTGTTTTGCCCTTCAAGGGCTAGGTTTTGAGATAGACTCTGATCCTTTAGTGACAGAACCCGTTGAAATTGAGGTTAAGTATTCTGGTTATGTTAAGCGACAATATGAAATTATTGAGCAAAGTAAACGTCTCGAGCTATTAAGGTTAGACGAGAATCTTCCGTATAGTAGTATAAGGGGATTATCTTCAGAAGAAATTGAAAAGCTTCAAAAAGTTCGACCGAGAACTCTTGGGCAAGCTCAAAGAATCAGTGGAGTCAATCCTTCAGCAATTCAGGCCATTATGGTTTACATAAAAGGCAAAGAGCGAAAAATGCGGGAGATTGAATCAAATGAAAAGAACAGTACCGAAAGTTGAGCTTAAAGCAAACGAGCCTTTTCGTATTTCTAAATGGTTTCCTGATTTAGAGCCCGATGTTGTTGGACAATTAAAATTTGTTTACCAGGAACTCATTAAGTTTAATCCCATTGTAAATTTAGTGGGAATAAAAACACTTCCATTTGCAGATGCTATTCATTTTGCCGATTCAATACATGGTTGTAAAATTATCTATGATAACGATAAGAACATTACAACTCTTTGTGATATTGGCAGTGGTGGCGGGTTTCCGGGCCTTGTCTTTGCTATAATGTATCCAAAAATTAATGTTGTTCTCATTGATATTGATAAAAGAAAAATTGAATTTTTGAAGCAAACAGTGAAAGCATTAGAGCTCACGAATGTTTCTTTTCTTGATAAAAATGTAGAGACTCTTCCTGATGATTCTATAGATTGTGCTGTCAGTAGAGGATTTGCTCCTATTCCAAATACAATTATGGTGGCGAGAAAAATCGTTAAAAAAGGTGGGAGATATTATCACTTTAAAAACGAACAATGGGCTTCTGAAATTGCCATTATTCCAACACAACTTTGTTCTTTATGGGCTCCATCTTTAGTCAGTGAATATAAGCTACCCATTGGCGATGCCAAATTCTCTATTATTAAAACCGACAAAATAGGTTAATTTACTTAAGTAAAAACCCTTTTTTAATAGACCGATTTTCTATTGGTTTATTGAGATTTAATTTGAAACCCATTGATTTACCTTCTGTGAATGCAGACTTATCGATGGACTGTCTTGTGTTTCGAGTGCTTCTTAATCTTGGATATATTTTTGAAATATATCTTCCTAAATGGGGATCTTTTTTGATGATCATAAGGGATTTATTTTCAGTATTTGAATCACCATTATTTGTTTTGTTTAATCCATGCTCTTCATACAGAGAGAGTTTTTCTGAGAATCCAGTAAGTATGCCTAAGCGATATGATTTTTTAGTCATTCGCGACCTCTCATTTGAAGATTTCTTTAAGGCATCTTCTGTAAGTAGCTCTACTTGTACTTTTAAAAAATTATATACATATTCTGCCATAAGTACATTAGCTCTTGTTCCAATGATTTCTACCAATTTTTCATTCAATTGAGTTTTATAATTATAACTTTGACCTATAATAACCCTTACAAAAAAGTGGGTAATGAGGATGCTTAATATTCTCTGTTCGTGAGCTTCAATTCTTTTTGAACCGTTGGTAATTGCAAGGTGGACGAAGTCGTTTTTATCTTTATTGCTTTCAATTTCTAAGAGATTGTATTTAGCATAAATTTCTCTTACTTTATTCATAGCCAGGAGAGCTTCATTTTCATTATTTGAGGTGGCTAGCGCAAGAAGTTTTCGAACCCGTTCAAGCATACGCTCTGTGGTTTCATCTCTCACCTCTGTTCTCCAGTCCAAATTAAATTTTTGTAAGTCCGCTGAGAACTTTGAAAACTGTGCAGGCACTCCGATGAGCAAGCAAGCCTTTTTAAAGAGATCCCCATGGGGCTTAATACCGTCATTCAACTCGTTTCTAAGATAGAGCTCATCTACTATCTGATGGGCCATTTCATGCTTAAGAATTGCAATCACATTAAACCAAGGATGGGTTGTAACGAGTTTTTTTGAGAGTTGTATGGTTCTAGTAAGGGGTATCCACATCCCCCAGTGTGAGTGCGATTCTGTGAGTTCAATAACTACACTTTTAATCTTTATGGATCTCACAGCAAGTATGGAATCGTATTCTTTATAAAGCTCAGTGAGAACCATTTTTTCCCAGTTGGCAGTGTGATGATAGAAAGAACTCATATCCCCTCCTTTAAGATGATCTCAAGCTAATCTAATTCTTAATACAGGGTCAATAAATAGAACTTTTGATTTTAAATTGTTCCACGTGGAACATTAGGATTAATGTCCACCACTTTTATTTTCAGCACCTACCATTTTAGCAGTTGAAGGTGCCTCTGTTATCTTTTTAGGAGCTGGTTTTTTATCAATTTTAAGATGAAGCTCTTTCATCCGGCGCTCATAACTCCAAACGGCCGGTTTTCGATTCACCTTGTTGAGAGTATTCCATTCAACAAACTCTTCTTGGTCTGGCCACTGTTTTTGAGCGTAAAAAAATTTTAAGTATTTTCTTCTCGCCTCTTGCTGTCTTGTCGCAGATTTTATTTTCCAATACATGAGATCTTGCTTTGCTTTTGCTAAAACGGCCTCGGTTGCATAATATCTTTTATGCGCCCACTTAAGTTGTGATGTTTGCGGGGTTGCAATTTGTATGTCTACAGCTTTTTCTTTTAACAGAACTTCGAAATCAGCAACATTTGTTGTAGCTGCTGCAATGCGCGCTTGAATATCAAGATAAATTGGATCTGACATCTCAGGGTTTGGAATAGGTTTATTACACCCTGTTGCAAAGAGTGCAATTTGGATAAAAAATAGAAGTCTCATTACGATATTTTTCATAATTGTTCCACGTGGAACATATCGGTCAAAATTAGAAATACTTAAGTAATTATGTAAAAGCACTTGCAAGTTGTTTTAAAATGAAACAACTTGAAATAAGAGAATACATCAAGAGTGAGGTGAGTATGGCCAAAGTCGTATGCATTGCAAATCAAAAGGGTGGAGTTGGTAAAACAACAACATCTGTTAATCTTTCAGCAGCACTAGCAAGTTTAAATAAAAAAGTTCTTCTTTTAGATATGGATCCACAAGGAAATGCTTCAAGTGGATTAGGACTGAAAAAGCATGAGTATCAAGACTCAAATATTTATCACGTACTCATTGGAGAAAAAAAACTTTCAGAAACTCTCCAAGCAACTCAAATAGACAATTTAACTGTCTCCTCAGCAAATTCAGATTTAGTGGGTGCAGAAATTGAGTTGGTTGATTTTCCACAACGTGAATATAGATTAAAGATGGCTCTTAAAGAAGTGATTGATGATTTTGATTTTGTGATTATAGATTGCCCTCCATCTTTAGGTTTAATAACACTTAATGCGTTAACGGCGGCAAACTCTTTTCTAGTTCCACTTCAATGTGAGTACTATGCTCTGGAAGGATTAAGTCAGCTTTTAAATACAGCTGGGTTGATTAAGAAAAACTTAAATCCTCAACTCCACATTGAAGGGATTGTTCTGACTATGTTTGATACTCGAAATAATTTGAGTCATCAGGTAGTCAAAGAAATCAAATCTCATTTTGGTGACAAGGTATTCAACTCGGTTATTCCTAGAAATGTAAGACTGAGTGAATCGCCTAGTCATGGACTATCCATTTTTGACTATGATCCAAAAAGCTTAGGTGCCACCAAATATATGGAAATGGCTGTCGAATTGATTAAGCGAATTAAAAAACAATCAACAACTTCAACAAATGTGGCAAAAAAAGGTCATGGGGATAAGCATGTCAGGATCTAAAGATATCTCAAAAAAACAAAGGTTAGGCAGAGGATTAGGATCACTTCTTGGAGGAGGACTTAGTCAAGCAAAAGAAACTGTAGGTTCTTCAAAAATGAATAGCCAAAGTGTGGCTGCTGCAAAAAATTTGAGTAACTCTTTAAGTAATCAAAAAAATACATTGAGTAATCAAACTCCCTCAGTAAAAAACGCAGTAGCACCAGAGATTCCTAGCACAGCAAGAGTATGGAATGTGCCTGTAGAAAAATTAATTCCTAATTATTATCAGCCAAGACAAAGTTTTGATAAAGAGCAACTTGAAGAGCTTGCGGCTTCTATTAAACAAAGTGGTGTATTACAACCGATCGTTGCTCGAAAAAAACTTAATGGAACTCTAGAAATTATTGCTGGTGAAAGAAGATGGAGAGCGAGTCAAATTGCTGGCTTGAGAGAAGTTCCGGTAATTATAAAAAATCTCGAAGATAGAGAAGCTTTAGAAATTGCCATTGTTGAAAATATTCAAAGAGCAGAGCTTAATTCAATTGAAGAAGCAGAGGCTTATCAAAGATTAATTACTGAATTTAAACTCACTCAGCAACAAGTTGCTGAAAAAGTAGGCAAAGAGAGAGCGACGGTTACAAACACCCTTAGATTGCTTACGTTACATAAGAATATAAGAGAGATGATTGTTAAAAATGAATTATCTACAGGACATGCAAAGGTTTTGTTGTCTGTTCAAGACCCTTCTGTTCAGCTGTCTCTTGCAAAAATGGTTGTTAATCAAAAACTCTCAGTAAGAAAACTTGAATCACTTGTACAGAATTCAGCTTCTGAATCTAAAAACAATCAAAATCAAGGTGCTGGGCAGGTTAAAAAAGCAAAAATGGTTGCGGCTCTCAGTGATGAGTTGCAAAAAGTCTTGGGAACGAAAGTTTCTATAGATTATTCTGATTCTAAAGGTAAAGTGAGTATATACTTTTATTCAGATGAAGAGCTTTCTTCAATAGTTGAAAAGGTAAAATCAGGATGTCGGAAATAGATTATTCTACAGATGATAAGGGAAGTGCCGTAACCGCAATTTTAGATTACGGAGCTTCCTTTGAAGGAAAATTGACCTTTGAGGGCACTGTTCAAATTGGTGGTGAGTTTAAAGGGGAAATTTTTACAAAAGATACTTTAATAATTAATAAAGGATCATTGGTATCTGCTCAAATTGAAGCTGATACTATTATTATAAGTGGCCATGTTGAAGGTAATCTCTTTGCTCGCAAAAGAATTACAATGCATCCACCTGCTATTTTTAGAGGCACTGTGACAACTCCAAGCCTAAGAATTGACGAAGGAGTGGTTTTTGAAGGCGCTTCCTATATGCCAAAAAGTTAGTATTTAAAATAAATTACAAACATGAAAAAAAGTCATTTTTCATGTTTGTAATAATCCTTGACCGATTCTTGAAATAAGTGTTACTGACCTCAGATCAAAACAAGGTAGTCTAACGCATGGCACTTATTCAACAATTAGGTATTAATAATACTGCACTTATTCAGTTTTTAATTTTTGCATTCGCATTCTTTTTTCTATCCCAATATGTTTTTGCTCCTTACACAAAAGCTCTTGCTGAAAGAGAATCAAGAACAACTGGTGGAGAAGAGACGGCAACTGAAACATTGGCAAAATCTGCTGATCTCAGAACTCAATACGAAGCAAAAACACGCGCACTCTCAGGTGAAATCAAAGAGATTTTTGATAAATACCATGAGCAAGCAATGAAGGAATATCATAAGATTATTTCTAAAGCTCGTGAAGAGTCTTTGGCTCTTGTTGAGGCAAACAGACAAAAAGTTTCCACTCAAATTCTAGAAGAGTCAGTAAAGCTTAGAGAAGAAATTCCTACAATCGCAGCTTCAATCTCTCAAAAATTAATCAATAGGTAGAAAATGAAAATTCTTTTATCTTTATTTATCATTCTAATATCAAACATTGTACTCGCTGAGGCTGGTGGACATGGGGCAGCTCATGGTAGTCGCGGCATTCCTCATGTGGTTTACTTACAGGCTATTAACGTCGCTATAATTATAGTTACATTATTTATATTTCTAAAAAATGATGTTGTAAGTTTTTTTAAATTAAAAAAAGAAGCTTATATGTCGGCTGCCAATAAAGCAGAGGCGCTTCTTAAAAAAGCCCATGAAGACCATGAAGAAATAAGAGTAAAACTTTTGAAGTTAGAATCATCTTCTGAAGAGAGTTTAGCAAAAGCTAAAAATGACGCTGAGTTGATGCATAAAAATCTAATTTTAGAAGCAGAGGCTCTTTCAAAAAAAATCAGAGAAGAAGCCTCAATTACTGCTCAATTAGAAATTGAAAAAGCAAAAAATCATTTACGACATCAAATGATTTCTGACTCAATGAAAAGTGCAAAAAAATTAATTGAAGACAAAGCTGGAAAAGCTGAGCAAGAAAATCTTCAAAAAAGTTTTCAAAATCAAATTGGGGCGGTTAGAACATGAATTTGTCTGAAGTTTCAAAAAAATATGCAAAGGCACTCTATTTATTGGCTTCTGAAAAGAAGAACGAGTCTTCAATTTTAGAAGAGCTAAAATCAATTAATGCTGCCCTTCAAGGTGATTCACAACTTAAAAGTTTTGTAGATTCACCAATTATTCCTGCAGAAAAAAAGAGTCAGTTATTTTCAAAAATTTTGACTCAAAAATCTTCACTTGAAGTTGCAAACTTTATTGGTTTGTTAGCTGAAAAAGGAAGATTGTCTTTACTTCCTGAAATCACAGAATCATTCCAATTAAATATTGATAATGGTGCTGGAGTAACTCGTGGAACAATTAAAGCCGCAGCTGCATTGTCTAGAGAAGTTATTCAAGATTTAGAAAGTAAAATTAGTAAGGTCATAAATAAAAAAGTTATTTTAACTTTTAAAGAAGACCATCAACTTATCGGAGGCGTTGTTGTGCAAGCCGGTGGTTGGACATTTGATGATAGTATAGAATCACATTTAAAAAGATTGGGTGAAGACCTTAACAGGAGAGCCAACTAACAATGGAAAAAACAATTCGAGCAGATGAAATTAGCCGTGTTCTTAAAGAACAAATTAGCCAATATAACACACAAATTGAAGTCAATGAGACTGGCAGTGTACTCTCAGTAGGAGATGGTGTTGCCAGAATTTATGGTCTTGAAAATGCGATGGCTGGAGAGCTCGTTGAGTTTCCAGGCGAAATTTATGGTATGGTTCTTAATTTAGAAGAATCAATCGTAGGTGTGGTTATCTTTGGTGAAGATAGAACAATCAAAGAAGGCGACATCGTAAAAAGAACAAAAAAAATCGTACAAGTTCCAGTTGGCGAAGCACTCCTTGGTCGCGTTGTAGACGCTCTTGGAAATCCGATCGATGGAAAAGGCGCAATTAAAACTCCACACACACGTGTGGTTGAATTAAAAGCCCCAGGTATCGTATACCGTCAATCTGTTCATGAGCCTCTTCAAACAGGTATCAAAGCGATTGATTCAATGATTCCAATCGGTCGTGGTCAACGTGAGTTGATCATTGGTGATAGACAAACAGGTAAAACAACTATCGCTATCGATACTATCATCAATCAAAAAGGTCAGAACGTTCAATGTTTCTACGTAGCCATCGGACAAAAACAATCTACAGTGGCTGGTGTGGTAGAAAAATTAAGACAAGCTGGTGCATTAGAATACACAACTATTATTGCTACTGGTGCTTCTGACCCAGCTCCTCTTCAATTCTTAGCTGCTTACTCTGGTACGGCAATGGCTGAGTACTTTAGAGATTCTGGTCGTCATGCTTTAATTATTTATGATGATTTAACCAAACAAGCTCAAGCTTACAGACAAGTGTCTTTACTATTGAGAAGACCTCCAGGACGTGAAGCGTATCCTGGGGATGTTTTCTATCTACACTCTCGTCTTTTAGAGCGTGCTGCTAAGCTTTCTAAAGAGCAAGGTGGCGGTTCATTAACAGCTCTACCAATTATCGAAACTCAAGCGGGAGATATTTCTGCTTACATTCCAACAAATGTGATTTCAATCACAGATGGTCAGATCTTCTTAGAAACAGATTTGTTCTATAAAGGTATTCGTCCTGCAATTTCTGTTGGTAAATCAGTTTCTCGTGTGGGTGGTTCTGCACAAATTAAAGGTATGAAACAAGTTGCTGGTACAATTAAACTTGAACTTGCTCAATACCGTGCGATGGAAGCGTTTGCTGCCTTTGCTTCTGATCTAGATAAAGCAACACAAAATCAGTTAGCAAGAGGAAGAAGACTTGTTGAGTTGTTAAAGCAACCTCAATACTCTCCATTAAAAGTTGAAGAGCAAATTGCAGTAATTTTTGCAGCTACAAATGGTTATGTTGATGGCATTCATGAGAACCAAGTAAAACGTTATGAATCAGAAGTTTTAAATTTCCTTAAAACTAAACATTCAAGCATTTTAACTGGCATCGCTGAAAAGAAAGCTCTCACAGATGATATTAAAAAATTATTAGTGGGCGCTCTCGAAGAATTTAAAGTAATTTTCAAATAATTGAGTTGAGAAATGGCAAGCCTAAAAGATATACGTGCTCGAATAGATAGCACGAAAAACACTCAGCAGATTACAAAAGCCATGAAAATGGTTTCTGCTGCTAAGCTTAGAAAAGCTCAGCACAATATTGTGAATATGAGACCTTATGCAATTACTTTGCAAAAGATCATAGCTGATATTGCTGCTACTGCAAGAGTGGCACATCCATTAATGGAGCTTCGTGAAGATCCACGAAAAATTTTGTTAATCGTATTAACAAGTGATCGTGGTCTTTGTGGTGGTTTCAATGGAAACATTAATAAGTTTGCTGAAGCTTATTATAAAGAAAACAAAAGCAAATTTGATCAAATTGATTTTTTATTCATTGGTAAAAAAGCTGCAGATTTCTTTTCTAAAAGAGATGTTAAGCCTGTTGATACAATGATTAAACTTGATAAAGAAATTTCTTATTCTTTAGCATCCAAAGTTGCTGAACGAATTATGAAAAATTATTTAGATCATAATTATGATGAAGTGAAACTTGTTTACAATGAGTTTAAATCGGCAATATCTCAAACAGTTGTTTGTGAAACAATTTTGCCAGTTGATCTCAGTAAACAAACTTTTCCTATCGATCAATCTGGAGTAAATTTTGCGGTTGATATGATTTATGAACCACAACCAGATGACATTATTGATACACTTCTTGTTAAACATTTTAGTTTGCAAGTTTACAGATGCATGTCTGAAAGCGTAGCTTCAGAGCATGGTGCTCGTATGACTGCGATGGAAAATGCAACCAATAATGCAAAAGATATGATTTCGTCATTAACACTTACTTACAATAAACTCAGACAAGAAAAGATCACCACCGAACTCGTAGAGATTACGAGCGGGGCAGAAGCACTGAAAGGGTAGAATAAAAATGTCTTACGGAAAAATTAAACAAGTTTTGGGACCCGTCGTTGACGTTGAATTTGAAGGAACAGAGCTTCCTTCAATCAACTCTGCACTGAAAGTTACAAATAAATTTTTAAGCGATAAAGAATTTAATCTTACACTTGAGGTAGCTCAGCATCTTGGTGATGGAGTTTGCCGTACAATTTCTATGGACTCGACTGAAGGTCTTGTTCGTGGCGAAAAAGTTATGGATACAAAAGCTATGATTTCTGCTCCAGTAGGAAGAGAAGCTCTTGGTCGAATCGTTAACGTAATCGGTGAGCCTGTTGATGAAATGGGTGAAGTTAAAACAAAAGAAAAATGGGGCATTCATAGAGCTGCACCTAAATTCGAAGATTTAAAAACTAGTACTGAAATGCTTATGACAGGTATTAAAGTTGTGGATCTTTTAGCCCCTTATTCTAAAGGTGGTAAAATTGGTCTCTTCGGTGGTGCCGGTGTGGGCAAAACAGTTTTGATCCAAGAGCTTATCAGAAACATTGCGACTGAGCATGGTGGTTACTCTGTGTTTGCGGGTGTGGGTGAAAGAACTCGTGAAGGTAACGATCTTTGGGTTGAAATGAAAGAGTCTGGCGTTATCGATAAAACAGCTCTTGTTTTTGGTCAGATGAATGAACCACCAGGAGCACGTGCTCGTGTGGCATTAACTGGATTAACAATCGCTGAGTACTTTCGTGACGTAGAAAATCAAGACGTACTTTTCTTCGTAGATAATATTTTCCGTTTTACGCAAGCGGGCGCCGAAGTGTCTGCGCTTCTTGGTCGTATTCCTTCTGCTGTGGGTTACCAACCTAATCTTGCAACTGAAATGGGTGCTCTTCAAGAGCGTATTACATCTACTAAAAAAGGTTCAATCACTTCAGTACAAGCTGTTTACGTTCCTGCGGATGATTATACAGATCCCGCTCCAGCAACAACTTTTACTCACTTAGATGCAACTACAAACTTGGATCGTGATATCGCTGCTATGGCGATTTTCCCGGCCGTTCATCCACTTTCTTCTACTTCAAGAATTTTGGATCCAGCTGTTGTCGGTGAAGAACATTATAAATGTGCTCGTGATGTTCAAGCGTTGTTACAACGTTATAAAGAACTTCAAGATATCATCGCCATCTTGGGTATGGATGAATTAAGTGAAGAAGATAAATTGGTTGTAACTCGTGCGAGAAAAATCCAAAGATTTTTATCTCAACCATTCTTCGTTGCTGAGCAGTTCACAGGAACTCCAGGTAAATACGTTGATATTAAAGATACTGTTCGTGGCTTTAGAGAAATCCTTGATGGAAAACATGATGCTCTTCCTGAGCAAGCTTTCTACATGGTTGGAACTATCGAAGAAGCTCTTGAAAAAGCTAAAAAACTTTAATTATTTTGTGAGAGAGTTATGTTTAATTTAACTTTAGTAACGCCAGAAAAAAAATTACTTATGAGCGAGTCTGTTATTGAGTTAACAGTTCCAGCTCTTAAAGGTGAGTTGAATATTTTAATGGGCCATGCTCCATTGATGACAACTCTTGAAGCAGGTGTTTTAAGATTCAAACCAGCTAATGGTGAATCTAAATCCTATGCTATCAGTTGGGGTTACTGCCAAGTTTCCGCAACAGGAGTTAATGTTTTAGCTGAGTTCGCAATGGATTCAGAAGACATCGATTCTGATGCGGTTAAAGCTGAGTTAAAAGATTTGGAAAACCAACTTTTAACTGAAACTTTAGATGATGAAGCTTTTGAAAAAGTATTGTCTGAACAAGCTAAAGCAAAAGCAGCATTAGAAGTTGTAAGTCTTAAAAAGTAATTAAAACTTTAGACCAGTCTAGAGAATTTTAAAATTTAAAAAGAATTTAAAGGGTTGCGAAAGCAGCCCTTTTTTTTACAGACTCATGGCTAGTTCCAACAATAAAACTTTAGATATGGTTTCTGACCAAAATAAATTCATGTAATCTCAAATTGAATCATTTATTGAATGAATGAAATGCGAGGAAACATGATTCAAAAAAATACACATTTTAGAATCCTTAGTTTTCTTACTATTCAATTTTTATTTTTAAATATTTTTCTTCTATCACCTGTAAAAGCTCAAGATTCTCAAGCTAATGAGGGTGTCGAAAGTTCAGAAGAGAGAACAAGCGAGACAGAAAATCAAAGTTTATTAGAAGAACTTAGAAACACAAAGTCTCAACATTCACCAAAAGTTTATACACACTCAACTGTAGAAGTTGAAAAAACAGTTGAATCAATGCTTCCTTACAAACAAAGAAAAGTTTCTCGTGGTGGCTTATTTAGCATCCAAAGAATTCAGTATTCTCCTTCAAACTTTAATTCAATGCTTGATGGAAGAACCTTTAGCGATTCTTACACGGATTCAATTAATGTTATAAATATTCAAGTTGAGAAGAAATTTAATTTTGATATATTTTCTGCCGGTCTTGGGTTTGGATATTTAACTGGAAGCTCATCTGGGGAATTCGGTCAATCTCTCTCTATGACAGGTCCAAGTGTAAGTCTTAGTGTATTAATTGATGGAATTGCAGATGAGCCCTACGTAGCGCCTTTTTTTAATGTACAAATGTCGAACATTTCTCTTAAAGAAGAAAACGATTATTTAAGTGCTGATATCAATTACAATCTAAGTAGCATTATTACATTGGGAGCTCATGTTCAGTTGAACTGGCTTGATGAGAATTCAGCATTTCAAGCATTGAATGATGTGGGACTTGAAAATAGCTATCTCACTTTAGCTATTGTAATGGCAAAAATTAATAGCGCTCAAATTAATATGGAATCCAATCTTACAGTGCCAGACGCAAGCATGGATTCAGCATTTAAGACTGGCATCACACTAGAGTTCTAAAACTAAAAAGTATTAGCCGGAATCATTAAATTAAACTAATAAGAAAATTTAATTCTTCAACCACTGCAGCCCACGTTATATTGTTCATACGAATATTAAGTCGACTATCAGGTGTTAATGAGTATTTTTTATTTTCTTTCATTGCCAGCTTAATAACCTTTTCTGTTTTAAGCGGCGTTTTATCTGTAAAAATAAGACTAATATTTTTGAGTCCTGCAGCGAGATCTCTCACGCCAAGCTTTTTACAAATACTTCTAATTAGCATGAGGCCCATTAAATTAATTGTTGGGTCTGGAATTTTTCCGAACTGATCTTTAAGTTCTTCTTCAATTTTTTCTAAATCCAATTCAGAAGAAATTTCTGAAAGAGCTTTATAGTAACTGAGTCTAATTCGGATATCAGAAATATAGGAATCTGGAATCATAGCCGGAATTTTTAAATTAATTTCTGGATCAATTTCAATATTGTCATAGTCTTCACCACGAGCTTTGTGTATGGCTTCATTCAATAAGTCAGTATAAAGTTCATATCCAACTGCATTCACATGTCCAGACTGTTCTTCACCTAATAAATTTCCTGAACCTCTTAATTCTAAATCATACTGAGCAATTTTAATTCCACTTCCGAGCGCAGTATTTTCTTGAATCACTTTAAGTCGCTCTTGTGCATCTTTATCGAGCGCTTTAATGTTTGGAACAATTAAATAACAATAGGCTCTTTCTTTGCTTCTCCCAACACGTCCTCTTAATTGATAAAGCTGACTCAGACCAAGAGTGTGAGCATTGTCGATAAACATGGTATTAGCTCTTGGAATATCCATTCCCGATTCAACAATAGTTGTGCAAATGAGAACATCAATTTCATGATTAAAAAATGCAACCATTGTTTTTTCAAGTTCTTCTTCATCCATTTGGCCGTGTCCCACTCTCATGCGAATATCAGGCATAAGTTGTCGGAGTTCATCGGCAACAGAATAAATACTTTGAACTCGATTATGAATAAAATAAACTTGTCCACCCCTTGCAACTTCAGAGCGAATTGCTTTTTCAATTGTTTCGCCATCGAATTTACTTATAAAAGTTCTTGTCGGCAATCGATCCACAGGAGCGGTATTTATAAGGCTTAAATCGCGTATTCCAAATAAAGACATATTAAGTGTTCTTGGAATAGGTGTTGCTGAAAGCGTGAGTGTATCAACACTATTTTTTAATTTCTTAATTTTTTCTTTATGAACAACTCCAAATTTTTGTTCTTCATCAATAATCATTAAACCTAAATCAGCAAAACTAACATCCTTACTTAAAACTCTGTGAGTTCCAATGAGAATGTCGACACGTCCTGTTTTAGTTTCTTCTAAAGTTTTTTTAATGTCTTGTGAAGATACAAATCTGTTGAGTGCTCTAATTTCAATGGGCCAGTGTGAAAATCTTTTTTTGAAAGTTTCTAAATGTTGAAAACTTAAAACTGTAGTTGGGGCTAAAACAGCAACTTGCTTTTTATTTTCAACAGCAATAAAAGCTGCACGCATAGCCACTTCAGTTTTACCAAAACCAACATCTCCACAGACCAATCGATCCATGGGTTTAGTTCCAGTAAAATCCTTCATAATGTGATTGATAGCTAGATGTTGATCATCAGTTTCATCATAAGGAAATGAATCTTCAAACTCATGATAATCTGTTTCATTAATTTTAAGTGGAAGTCTATGGAGTTCAGCTCTTTTTGCATAGAGCTGTAAAAGTTCAGAAGCAATATCTCGTAAATGAGAACGGACTTTAGTTTTGGTTTTTTCCCAACTTGTTCCACCTAACTTATCAAGTGAGTGAGATCCTTGTGCGCCAGAATATTTTTGAAGTTGGCCCACTCTATAAACAGGAAGATACAGTTTATCTTTATCTTTATAAGCTATCTGAATAAATTCAGAGTCAGCTCCGTTCACAGGCATAACTTTGAGACCTTCAAAAACACCCACACCATGAAGAATGTGAACAACTAGATCTCCATTTTTTAAATCTCCAAAACTAAGTCTTCTTGCTTGTTTTTGAAAATCCTCAGCACTATTTGCTGAAGAATAATTTGCACTCGTTTTTGATTTTATTTTTTTACCAAAAAAATCTTCATCTTTTAAAAAAATCAAATGTTCATCTTGTATTTTGAGAGACTCAGAAAATACATGTGGAATCAGATGAATAATTTGAGGGTTTTGTTTTTGTTCAAAAGTCCAGCTCTGCCATTGAAAATCAGACTCTTCTGTAAAGCGAGCTTCAAAATGGAGTTTATCAAAAATAATTTTAAGTCTCTCTTTTTGATGATTATTTCGATAACTCACAAAAATTGAATTGCCTTCATCTTTCCAAGATTGAATTTTTTGTTTTGCAGATGCTAACCAGAATTCAAGACTTTGGCCGTGGGTGCTTGAGAGACTGGAGAAGTCTTGAGTGTGAAAGGTTTTGTATTGCAACTTTGTAGTGTATCGAGCTGTTGCATCTTCAATATCAATTTCAAAGAATGAAAACCTTTTGGTATTTTTGGGGTAATTTAAGTTATCCACAGGAATTAATAACTCTTCAACCAGAGGTCTTATTAAATGATTTTCAGCTTTAATAAACTCTTTTTTGAGATCTGCAAAAATTTGGTCAGCTCTTTGCGATATGGCAATCGGATCAATAAACCATGTGTGTAAAGGTGTGGAAAAGTGATCAAGAGGTTGGTCCAGCTTTTCATAAAAATATGGAAGTAAAAACTCGATCCCTGGAAATATTTGAGATCGAGAAAGAGATCGGATGGCCTCTTCAAGTTCTTGTTTATCTAATTTTGTAGATTCCTCTCTATTTTCAAGAGACTTTCTGAATCGATCAATCAAGGTTTCAATATAGTTATCGTTAAAGAGATGCTCTCTTGCTGGTGTGAGTTCTAGTGTAGTGATTTCTTCTAAAGATTTTTGATCATTTGGTGAAAAAAATCTGAGTGAGTCAACAATATCTCCAAAGAGTTCTATTCTTACTGGATATTCATGAGCCGGAGAATAAACATCAACAATTCCACCACGAACAGAGAACTGTCCATAGTCCTCGACATAAGGCGAGGCAGTATAGCCTAAATCAGTGAGCCATTCGCCAATATTTTCAGGAAATGAATCATTTTTGCGAATAACATAAGATTTAGACTTTAAAACTGAAGCTGGAATTGCTTTTTGTAAGAGAGCTCCAATGGGGGCAACAAAGATATCTCGCCGAGATGCATTTTGTGCTGCGTGAAAAAATTTCACCCGATCTGCATAAATTTGAGGCTTTGAATAGAGTCCTGAGTAGGGTGAAACATCAAAATGAGGTAGTAAAAAAGTACGTCTTTGTGGGTCAAAGGCTCTTAATTGATGGATAAATTTTGCGGCTTCATTTGAATTTGAAGTAACTACAAGGTGCGGCAAATCATTGATTTTTTTTGAAGAAGCTTGCGAAAGTAGGAGAGATATTGCAAGAACCGAGGTGGTTCCTGAAATATGAATTTCTTCATTACCAATTTCGAGAGCACGGACTAAAGTTTCCTCGCTATGCAGCGTAAGATATTCGACTGTTAGAGGAGTTTTAAAATAACTGTCTGTCATCGTTAATGTTTCCATTCATATTTCTTGGAATTAAGTGAATCGATGAGTATAACTAATAGGTCTGGTTAATAATCACAACTCTGGAGGATATTGTGCCACTTGGCGGTGTAATCTTCTTATTTATATTTATTTTCTGTTTTGGGCTCTTTCTACTCTTTGTAGCTTCTAAGCTAGGTGGAAAGAAAACTCAAGATGCTGTTAAACTTTCGGCTTATGAGTGCGGTTTGCCGGCTCAAGAGAATCGAACCACCAAAATTTCAGTTAAATTCTACTTAACTGCGATTTTGTTCATTCTTTTTGATATTGAAATTATCTTTATGTACCCATGGGCAACCACATTTAAAGACTTTCTATCAACTGGATCAGGAGCCACTGTCTTTTGGTCTATGATGATCTTTATTGCTGTCTTTATTTTTGGTTTATTCTGGGAAGTTAAATCTAAAGCTTTGGAGTGGGATTAAGATGGGATCAGATACTTTAGAAATTATCATTAATACGGTAAAACTAGTCCTAGTTTTTTTAATTGTAGTTCAAATGGTTCCCATCCTTGTTTGGGTTGAGAGACGTGGCTCTGCTTTTATTCAAAATCGTTTTGGTCCCAATCGTGTAGGACCTTTGGGGCTCATGCAGCTCTTAGCAGATGCGGTTAAGTTCTTGTTTAAAGAAGAGTTTTTGCCAGGTAAAGCAGTTGCCTTTCTCTATTATGCAGCTCCTGTATTTGCCTTAGCACCTGGTGCAGTGGCTTTTGCAGCCATTCCAATGTCAGTTCCTTTACATATAGACTATTTCCAAGCCTTTGGTCAGACTTGGGGTCCTTATACATTCCTCATCCAAGGCTATGAAATAGGAATTGGAATTGTATTTGTAATGGGGGTTTCTTCTTTGGCAGCTTATGCAATTTTAATGGCTGGCTGGGGATCTGGAAACAAATACTCCCTCCTCGGTGCTTTAAGAGCCAGTTCACAAATTATTAGTTATGAACTAGCCCTAGGTCTTTCTGTGGTTGGCGTCATCTTAATGTATGGATCATTTAATTTAACTGAAATGATTCACATGCAACAGGGCCCGTTATCGTTTCAATTTATGGGTTACACTGTAACTAATAATATTCTTCCTAACTGGGGAATTTTTTATCAACCACTAGGTGCCATTTTATTTTTTGCGGCAACATTTGCAGAGTCTAATCGCCTTCCTTTCGACTTACCAGAAGGTGAAGCTGAGTTGGTGGCTGGATTCCACGTGGAGTACGGCGGATTTAAAATGTTGATGTTCTTTATTGGTGAATATGGTCACATGATGGTAGCAGCTGGTTTAATGGCTACTTTCTTTTTTGGTGGCTATGGACTTCCCTTTCCGGGCCTGACTCCTCAAGTAGTTAATGAGTGGGCACAATCAATTGTTTCTTCAAACAATGCGGCAAGTGGTCTTACCTCATTAATTTTCTTTCTTTCTTATTTTATCAAAGTTCTGTTTTTTCTGTGGGTCTTTATTTGGGTTCGATGGACTTTGCCACGATTCAGATACGATCAATTAATGGATCTAGGATGGAAAACAATGTTGCCATGGGCTCTATTTAATACAGTCCTAACTGCAATCATTATATTTATTGCCCGCGGGTAAGTGAGGTATTTGTGACGGCTGATGTATTTTTATTTTGGTTTTTATCTATTTTGGCAGCAGGAAGTGGGATTGCTGTAGTCCTTTTTTCTAACCCAATTTTTTCAGCACTCTCATTGGTTATGACCATGATGTCAGTGGCAGCCATTTTTGTAACTCTTGGAGCTTTCTTTTTAGCTGGGGTTCAGACAATTGTTTATGCCGGCGCTGTGATGGTTTTATTTGTTATGGTTTTGATGCTCTTTGATCTTAAGCACGAAGTGAATGCCTTCACAAAAGGAAAAGTTTCTGGTGCTGTTAAATTAATTTCAGTGGGAATGCTTGCTGGTTTAATTATTGGATCAATTCTTATGACGACTGATTTATTTGTAGATTCTGGAGCCGCATCAAGAGCTCTTCTTGGAGATAATTCTAAATCTTTAGGACAACTTTTGTTTACAAAATATATTTTTAATTTTGAAGCTTTAGGAGCTCTACTTTTAATCGTAGCTGTGGGAGCTGTAGCTCTTGCTAGAAGCAAAGGAGGGACACATGATAAACGCTGATGTTTTCTTAAATATTGGTCTGAATCATTATTTAATTCTGTCTGCTATTTTATTTGTTACTGGAATGACAGGAGTTCTTTTAAGAAAAAACATTCTTGTGATGTTGATGTCTGTAGAACTTATGTTGAATGCAGTGAATATTAGTTTTGTAGCGTTTAGTCGTTTTCTTGGAAATCTTGATGGACAATTGATTGTGTTTTTTGTGATGACGATTGCGGCTGCTGAAGCTGCAGTGGGTTTGGCGATCACTGTATCCATCTTCAAAAGATTTAAAGAAGTAAATATTCGCTTTTTCGAAAATTTAAAAGGATAGAGCATGAGTCATCAAATGTTAATGTCAATTCTATTGCTGGCGCCTTTTGTAGGCTTTTTAATTAACGGATTAGGCTATAAAAAAAATGGAGCAAACCTTTCAGGAACAATTGCTACATTAGCTGCTTTTATCTCTTTTCTGTGTTCATTAGCTCTTGTGATCGAAGTGATTCAATTACCACCAGAGTCTCGCAGAATTTCTATTCAATTTTTTGATTGGATGCATTTTGATAATCTCAAAATTCAAGCAGGTTTTGTTGTCGATCAATTGAGTTCAATAATGATTCTCATCATTACGGGTGTAGGATCTTTGATTCATTTGTTCTCAATCGGATACATGCACCATGATAAAGGTGTTGCAAAATATTTTGCTTACTTGAATTTATTCTTATTTAACATGTTGATTCTAGTATTGGGCGACAGTCTTCCAGTGATGTTTGTTGGTTGGGAAGGCGTGGGTCTTTGCTCTTATCTCCTCATTGGATTTTGGTTTACTGATAAAGAAAAAGCAGCAGCTGGTATGAAAGCCTTTATCACAAATAGAATTGGTGATGCGGCCTTTTTATTAGGTATGTTTGTTCTCTTTATGACTTTTGGAACTTTAAATTTTTCTGAATTAGTTTCATTAGCACCAACAATTCCTGAAGCAAGTTGGTTGGGAGCTGTGACTCTTGCTTGTTTATTTTTATTTGTGGGAGCAACCGGAAAATCAGCTCAGATTCCACTTTATGTTTGGCTTCCTGATGCGATGGCAGGCCCAACACCAGTATCGGCTCTTATCCATGCAGCTACAATGGTAACTGCGGGTGTTTATATGATCGTAAGATTAAACCCACTATTTATGGCAGCACCAAATGCAATGATGGTGATTGCAATTGTGGGGGCTTTTACTGCGGTTTTAGCTGCAACAATTGGTCTTACTCAGTGGGATATTAAAAAGGTTCTTGCTTACTCTACAGTTTCTCAATTGGGATACATGTTTTTAGCAGTGGGTGTGGGTGCTTTTTCTGCTGGAGTTTTTCACTTAATGACTCACGCATTTTTTAAAGCACTTATGTTCTTAGGCTCAGGAAGTGTGATTCATGCCATGCATGAAGAGCAAGATATTCGCAAAATGGGTGGTCTTAAAAAATATTTACCATGGACACACTTTACATTTTTAATGGGTTGGTTAGCAATTATCGGAATGCCGCCATTTGCAGGTTTCTTCAGTAAAGATGAAATCCTATGGCAAGCATTTAGCAGCAACCATGGCCATCCTTTACTTTGGGTTGCAGGTGCATTAGGTGCAACTCTAACAGCGTTTTATATGACTCGGTTAATGGCACTCACTTTTTGGGGTTCTAGCAGAGTTCCTAAAAGTGTTCATCCACACGAATCTCCAGCTATCATGCTTATTCCACTTGTGGTGTTAGCAATTTTATCAGTTGTTGGTGGTTGGATTGGAATACCTGAAGTCATTGGCTCTGTTTTACCGGGACATCCACAAAACATATTAGAACATTGGTTACATCCATTAATGAAAGTGATTCCAGCTGCAGGAGCTGAGCATGGAGCTGTTGCTCATGATCATGCCGCTCTTGAATGGGGACTCATGGGATTTTCAGTTTTGATTGCATCACTCTCTGCGTTTTGTGCTTACTATTTTTATGTGAAAAAACCAGAGCAACCAAAAAAGATAGCCAATGCAATGGGGCCTGTATACGACCTAGTTTATAATAAATATTTTGTTGATGAATTTTACTTCGATAAAATCATTAATCCACTTGTTAATTTGAGTAAAAATATCTGGTACTACATCGATGTAAATTTAATCGATAAAACAACTTATTTTATTTCAGATGTCGTTAAAGGCAGCGGATCTTTTGTAAGATCTCTCCAAACTGGAAATCTTCAACAGTACGCTATGTATATCGCACTTGGAACTGTCATTGCGATTTCAATTATTTTAATGAGGTAGTCATGTTGTTATCTGCCATTGTTTTTCTACCAATTTTGTTTGCGGCCACAATTTTAATTTGGCCTTCTGAAAAGTCTGCAAGACCACTTGCCTTCATGTTTTCCATGATTGAGTTTTTACTAAGTCTTGTCATTTTTCAAAAATTTGATCCTAGCTCTGCCTCACTTCAGTTGGTGGAAAAATATCCTTGGATTGAAAGATTTGGAATTCATTACTTTTTAGGTATTGATGGGTTGTCTTTGTGGCTTGTCATACTCACAACATTTTTAATTCCAATTATTATTCTTGGAAGTTGGACAAGTATTGATAAAAAAGTCAGAGGTTTTCACGCTTGTCTTTTTGTTCTTCAAACAGCAATGCTTGGAACTTTCTTAGCTATTGATGCGATATTCTTTTATGTTTTTTGGGAGCTATCACTTGTACCAATGTATTTTATGATTGGTATTTGGGGAGGCGCCAACAGAATTTATGCCACTATAAAGTTTTTTATTTTTACAATGGCTGGATCTGTTTTGATGTTGGTGGCTATCATCTATATGATGTTCTTAACCCAAGAATCATTTGGAACAATGAGTGCTAGCTTGCTAGATTTTTATAAATTAAAAATTCCATTTGTTGGTGGTGAATTTTTTAGTTTACAAACACTTTTATTTTTTGCTTTTGCATTAGCATTTGCAATCAAAGTTCCGATATTTCCTTTCCACACCTGGTTACCGGATGCCCACGTTGAAGCACCAACTCCTGGATCTGTGATTCTTGCGGGTGTAATGTTAAAAATGGGAACTTATGGATTAATGAGATGGACAATTCCTTTATTTCCAGAGGCTTCTGAATATTGGGCTTGGTTATTTATTTTAGTTGGAACAATTGGTGTTATTTACGGCGCTCTTGTTGCGATGGTTCAGCCTGATATTAAAAAACTTGTAGCTTACTCATCTGTTTCTCATATGGGTTATATTATTATAGGACTCTTTGTTTTCAATTCATTTGGAGCCACTGGAAGTCTTTATCAGATGCTAAATCACGGTATCAGCACAGGAGCTCTCTTCTTACTTGTAGGGATGATTTACGAGAGAACACACTCTCGAGAAATTTCAAAATATGGTGGTTTAGCAGGAGTGCTTCCGTTATTTACGATTTTCTTTTTTATCACAACGCTTTCAAGTATTGCAGTCCCAATGACTAATGGTTTTGTGGGTGAATTTTTAATTCTCCTTGGAGCATTTAAAGGCGCAACACCTTATAGTTACTTTGCAGTTTCTGGAGTTGTACTAGGTGCTGTATACATGCTTTGGATGTTTAAAAGAGTATTTTACGGTGAACAGGGTCCTCTTGTAAAAGATGAACATCATCCACTTCATGATTTGAATTGGAGAGAGATGGCTGTTTTGCTTCCATTGATGATTTTAGTATTTTGGATGGGTTTATTTCCAAACAGCTTCCTAGACTGGAGCAAAAGCAGTCTAGATCATTGGATTAAAGATAAACAAGATTACCAATTATCTTATGTAGAACCTGTAAAGCCTGCTCAATTTGTAAACTTACAATTTGAGACAAATCAATTTGTTGGAACTCATACGCAAGGAAAATAAAATGAATTTTAATTTTGGATTATCAGATATCATTTTAGTTTCGCCAATGATTGCACTCTTCATTGCGAGCTTAATTCCCATCACTATTAAAGTTTTGAGAGGCAATCAGGAGCAACAATCCTATGTAACTCTCACTCAAGGTCTCATGGGGTTGCTAGCGAGTGCAGGTTTGCTTCTCATTTTTTCAACTGCAAATAAAGGTGCCTTCGGCAACATGCTCGTGTTTGATGGAATCACGCTTTGGCTTGGTTTTATTGCTCTTGCAGCAACTGCTGGTGCCTATTTACTCATGCATGAGAACTTAGCAACTTGTGGTGATCAGTTTTCTGAGATGACTTTCTTAACTCTCAATTCAGCTTTGGGAATGATTATTTTAGTTTCTGCACAAGATCTTTTAATGGTTTTTATTGGTTTAGAGATTATGTCACTTGCTGCTTACTTAATGATTGCAATGAGCCATGAGCAAAAGCTTTCAAAAGAAGCAGCATTAAAATATTTTGTTCTAGGAAGTTTTGCTTCAGGATTATTTTTGTATGGAATTTCGTTTTTATTTGGAACAACTGGTTCTACTTTAATTCCTGAAATTACGAATATGACAGCTCAATTGATGACAAGTAATAGATTGTTTGTATTTGGAATTGTTTTTGTAGTTCTTGGATTTTGTTTCAAAGTTTCAATTGCACCCTTCCACGCTTGGACACCTGATGTTTACCAAGGAGCTCCAACTCCAGTAACAACTTATATGTCTACAGCGATGAAAGCCGTATCATTTGCTGCTTTCTTGAGAATTATTTTTACAAAAGCACTTCCAACTAATTTACATTTATTTGATGTTCTTCAGTGGTTTGCTGTGATCACCATGATCGTTGGTAACGTAGCTGCTATCTTGCAAACAAATTTAAAGAGAATGCTCGCCTACTCGAGTGTGGCTCACTCTGGTTATCTTTTAGTAGGTATTATCACAGCAGGTATTTCACATACTGCAAGCTTTGGAACTTCAGGCGTGATTTTTTACTTAATGGCATACTCTGTAATGACAGTAGGAGCTTTTGCTATTGTTTCTGTAATGGAAAAAAATATTGATTCTAGCTTAACTGTGGATGACCTCGCTGGATTATCTAAAACACATCCTTTCATGGCTTTTTGTTTAACATTATTTTTGCTTTCTTTAGCGGGCTTGCCACCAACGGTAGGTTTCTTCGGAAAGTTCTATATGTTTTCAGCAGCAATTGGCGAAGGACTTATTTGGTTAGCTGTTTGGGGTGTGATTAACTCAGTTATCAGCGTGTACTATTACTTACGTCCAATCGTGATTATGTACATGAAAGAGGGTGATGCAGTGACTGCTACACACAGCCTCGTGGGAACTAAAGCTGCTATTTTTATTTGTGTGATTTTAGTTATTACTTTGGGACTTTTCTCTGGAGAAGTTTTTAAAGCTATCGAATTAACTTTAATGTAATTTCAAATAGAGAGTCTTCTACAAGAAGACTCTCTCATCTGTTTCTGTTTTAAATTCGTTTATAAATTATGTTGTCTTAAAGTATTCAAACAAGATTTGAATCCTATCTTAACAATTCTCGCTAAAATCTCTGGATTTAAACTAAAGTGATCAACAAAAAACATTTCATGATTTTTTTCGTGAGGGTGTATGTAAATATAGTCAACGTTTGGTTTAAAGTTTGTTTGCTTTTCAATAATTTCCAAAACCTTCATTCGTTGTTCTTTAGATAATTTTATTTCTTTTAAATATTTATCAATATCCTCATGGATTTTTCGGATATTGTTTTGATTTTGAATATGTCGGGCTATTTTTTGTTGAATCACTTGATACAAAGCTTGATTGATAATCACCGGAATTCCGAACTTATGTAAACTGCCTATGTCTGGTGAAAAGTGATAGGGTTGAACAGAATATGATGAAATCACTAAATCAGCTCCATTGTCTGCAGCAACGTGAGTAGACAAGGTATCGCGTATTTCTCCATCAAAAAAGTAAATTTCTTTTCCATCGGGTTTCTTGATTGGGTAGGGTGCAAAAACTGGGGGTAAAGCAGTTGAAGCAGCTACGGCATCACTTATAGATGCATAATTGATAAACTTAATATCTCTTGTTTTGCGACTTTCTTCAAAGGGTCCAAAGATGGCTTTTCTTGAATGATTTAATTGAGTGCCGATGACAAATAAATCCACTCCTAGTTGCCTAAAGTCGTTTTCGAATAAGACGTACTTTCTGAGGTATCTTTCAATCCCTGCAGTATTAAAGAATCCATTAATTTTGAAGCGACTTTTTATGAGTGTTTCTAGTCCACCAGTGAGTACTGACCAATCTTGGACAACTCTTGGAAGAGACTGTATTAGATTTAAACCGTTAAAATTAAAGATGTGTCTATAACTAAAAGGCTCTAAAGATAGTGGATCATCTTTCCATTTATGTTTAAACGGAAACCCGCTTCCCATTTCAAAGGCTTGAATGAGAGATTCCGTAGAATATCCAGCAGCCAGAATGGATGAAATAAAAGAACCAGCACTTGAACCTACATACATTCTAAAAACTTTTTCATCTTCTGGGGGATAGTTTTTTTCGACTTGGTCTTTTGTTCCTCCTGCAAAACGAAAACCTTTTTCTTCTAAGGCTAAGCAAACTCCAATATGAAAGGCAGCTGCTTTAATACCACCACCACTGAGTACTAATGCTAATTTCGTTTTTTTGCGGATATCCATGATGAGACCTCCATAAGAGATAATTCCTTAGCTAATCTTGAACACTAGCCCATTGTCGAGCCCTGAATACTCATTTAACTAGCCCTTCATCGAGAATTTAATCAGATTTAAATACTCGTGGCTATCTTCTCTTTACAAGAAAAATGAATTTGGGGAAGATTAGGGAAAATAAGTATCCAACATGGAAGTCAAAGGATACTCAAAAAAGTTCTCAATTAGTTTTAAGAACTAGATATTCATGGAGGAATAATGAATGTAGAGTCCTGGCTACCACTCCTAGACTATTCAGCAAAATACAAAGTGAGTGTGAGCACTCTCAGAAGAAAAATTAAAATAGAAGATATTAATTATCGTTTTGAAGACGGTAAGTATTTTATTAGCGACGAACCGATGGGTTCTCATCACCGAATACATCGCCCCTCCCAGAAAAGCGAATTTTCTAAGATGAGCACTCCATCGAGCCAAAACCTAAGAGCCTCTAATAACGATTTGAACCAAGGAACTCATTCTTCACAAAGGATTAAAAGTTCTGGTTTAAGTTATAGAAGCCAAAGTGTAAATTTACAAACTCCTAAAAATCACAATCGTGATGAGTTTGTTGGTTCTGAAAATTTAAATCAGCGCTTTCACGCCACAGCTTATGACACTCAACCGGACGCAACTCCTGTTGAAAATAAATCTGTGAATGAAGAATCTGTTTTAAATATTGCCAATAGACTTTTGAATGAGTTGAAAAAAGCTTACACTCAAGTGGTTGATGAAAAAGACAAGCAATTGATTCATCTAAAAGAAGAAATTGCTGACTTAAAAACTCTTGTGCGCGTTTTAGAAGATGAAAACGAAAGAATAAAAAGAAGAGTTTAATTAAAAAAAAACGGAGTAAGGATTATCTTACTCCGTTTATGTAATTTGAGTTTTTATTTAAGCAGCAGAAGCTGCTGTTGGAATTTTTGGTTTCTTTTGTTGTTTGATTCCACTTTTTTTCATCGATTTTGCATTTTTATCAAATGCTACCGCGAAGACTTCATCTAAATTTTCTGCTAAGATAAAATTCATTTTATCTTTAAATTCTTTTGGAATATCTAACAGATCTTTTTGATTAGCTATTGGAATACAAATGTCTTTGATACCTTGTGAAAGTGCTGCTAAACATTTTTCACGAATTCCACCTACAGGAAGAACGCGACCTTGTAATGTTACTTCACCTGTCATTGCGATATCATGACGTACTGGAACTTCGGTCATTAAACTTACAAGTGCTGTTGTGAGTGCAATCCCAGCCGAAGGTCCATCTTTAGGGATAGCTCCAGCAGGTAAGTGAACATGAATATCCCATTTATCAAAAAAGTCAGCTTCAATTCCAAGTTCAGCCATATGAGCTCTTGTATAACTCATAGCTGCTTGAGCAGATTCTTTCATGACATCACCGAGTTGGCCCGTTAATACCAATCGACCTTGTCCTTTAAATTTGAGAGCTTCAATATAAAGAACTTCTCCACCAGCTTGAGTCCAGGCAAGACCTGTCACAACACCAACAAGGGATTCATCCATTTTTTCGTCTCTTAAAAATCTTGGAGGGCCAAGAAGTTCAGGGACATTGTGTTCATTTATTTCAACAAATTTTTCTTCGCCAAGAACAACTTTTTTAGCAACTTTTCTACAAACTGAACCGATTTCTCTTTCTAAATTTCTCAAACCAGCTTCACGAGTGTAGTGGCCAATTAGAAATTGTAAACCAGCATCAGTAAAAGAAATGTTCTCCCGAGAAATTCCATTTGATTCAATTTGACGATCGATCAAATGTTTTTTAGCAATAAAGAGTTTATCATTTTCTGTGTAACCAGAAATATTAATTAACTCCATTCTATCTCTTAATGCTGGTGGAATATTTTCGATCATATTCGCAGTTGCAATAAAGAGTACATTGCTAAGGTCAAAGTCTACATTCAAATAATTATCTCTAAATGTAGAATTTTGTTCAGGATCTAAAACCTCGAGCATTGCTGCACTTGGATCTCCTCTGAAATCACTACCTAATTTATCAACTTCATCGAGAACGATGACTGGATTGTTAGTTTTTACTGTTCTAAGTGCAGAGATGATTTTTCCTGGCATCGCTCCAACGTAAGTTCTACGATGTCCACGAATTTCGGCTTCATCTTTTACACCACCGAGAGCTAGACGAAAGTACTCTCTGCCCATTGCTTTTGCGATAGATTTTCCGAGAGAAGTTTTACCCACTCCAGGAGGCCCACAGAAACAAAGAATTGGACCTTTCATGTTAGCTTTTAGTTTTCTCACAGCTAAAAATTCTAAGATACGATCTTTTGCTTTATCTAAATCATGATGATCATTATCTAAAATTGTTTTTGCTTGTGCGAGGTCAATATTATCTTCAGTTTTACGTTTCCAAGGAAGATCAACCATCCAGTCAATATAAGTTCTGACCATAGTTGCTTCACTTGCATCTGGATGCATTCTTTCTAAGCGAGCTAATTGTTTAAGAGTTTCAGTTTCAGTCGCTTCAGGCATACCAGATTTATGAATTTTTTCTCTGAGATCATCCATTTCTTCTGATTTTGGATCATTATCACCAAGCTCATTTTTAATAGCTCTCATTTGTTCGCGAAGAAAATACTCTCTTTGCGTTTTATTCATTTCATCTTTTGCAGTACTTCTGATTTTTGCCTGCATTTGTAGAACTTCAAGTTCGTTAGCTAAAATTTCGTTAACGATTTTAAGTCTTTCTTTTGGATCATAAGTTTCTAAAACTCTTTGTGTTTCAGAAACTTTAATTCCTAAGTTACTTGCAATTAAATCAGCCAAACGTCCTGGATCACTGACATCGTCTAATACTAATAAGATGTCTGGAGATAAAACTCTTCCGAGTGCGATTATTTTTTCAATATGTTCTTTGGCTGTTCTAATAAGTGCTTCAAATTCAACTAATGAATTTTGTGTAGAGGCTTCCTCTATTTTTTCAACACTCACTTCAAAACTGGGTGCGCTTTTCACATAACTTTTTATACGTCCTTTTGCGACACCTTGAACAAGAATTTTTACTCTTCCATCAGAAAGCTTTCTCATTCTCATAATCATCGCAATAGTTCCCACCTTGTATATAGAATCTTGTGTGGGATTTTCTTCCGTAATCTCTTGTTGGGAAGCTAGAAATATTAATCTGTTTTTAGATAAAGCATCTTCAACAGAACGAATAGAAGCTTCTCTTCCTACAAAGAGTGGGATGATCATGTATGGAAAAACAACAATGTCTCTTACAGGAAGCATTGGCATTGTCTGTGGTATTTCGAGTGTTTTATCATCAAAACTCATAAGACTCCCTCCGCATTTGGCGGCAAATGTTCTTACAAATCTTCTCGGAAACAATGAAAAAGGCTTTAAGGATTTTGACTAAAACTAGCCTCTAATAGGACTTCTTAATGTAAATTTGGAGAAAAGACCATGTGACTCGACTTGACTTGAGTGTCATAAAACAAGTCTGACATCCATGTCAGAAGGTTCATCCGTGATTAAAAATTTAGTTAAATAACTGAGTGTTCTCCTGCTCTTCCATACATTCAATGCATAGAGAAGCAAACGGACGAGCTTGCAGTCTTTTAACAGAAATTTCTGCTCCACATTCTTCACAAAGACCATAAGTGCAATCAGCAATTTTACCCAATGCTCTCTCAATAAGAAAAAGCGCTGAGCGATCCCTCTCTAATAAGAAAATGGAAAGATTGTTAGAAACATCCACAGATGCAGCTTCCGCTTCATCTGAAATGGCAAGAGATAAATCTTTTTGTTCAGATTTAAACTCATTAGTTTTGTTTAATATAGCGCTTTTTTGCGCAAGCAACGATGACTTTACTTTGTCTAACTCGGTCGCGTTCATCAAAATCCCCCTTGCGATGATCTTTGACCCAATAAAACTTTCAGGGATAATTAGTTTTAAGCGATTGTATGTCACTAAAAAAATTACACTGCATAAATTTTTAGCTAAAATCTGACACAGGTGTTTGTCAAAACGCGCCAAGAGACTGAATAGCAGGGGATTTGAATTTTTAGATTACTCAACTTTATTAGGACTGAATTTTACGACTGAGCCTTTATCAATCGTAAATAGAAAGAGCGGTCGATTCACTTCTCGTTCGGTCGACATTGAAAGAGACCCAAATGCGCCAGAGAAATCCTTCATATTTGTAAGTTGGTTTTTGAGTTTTTCTCTGTCAGTAGCCCCCGCTTCAATGGCCTGTTTAAGGATCAAAGCAGAATCATAACCTTGGAGTTCAATATTGGTCGGATCTTCTCCAAAAGTTAATTTGTATTCTTTAGCAAATTCATTTTGCGATAAATTATTCGTGAAAATTCCATCCATAAAAAAAGTATCTTGAGCAAATAAACCGGCTCTTCGAGAAATATCAGAAACATTTAATAAATTTGTACCGAGAAGTTTTACTTTATGAACATTATTAAAAGCGAGCATGGCTGCAATTTGCCCAAAGGATTTTGAGTTATCTGGAATAAAAATAGCATCAAAATCAACAACGGGTGGAAGAATATCTTCAGGAGGGGCTCTGCGAGAGCGTTTGCCAGCCTGGGCTTCAGTCCAGTCCTTAGTTCTTTGCTTATATTCCAAAGCTCTGTCTTCAATATAATAAGTTCCTACTAAACGTTGAATGGGATTTCTAAAATCTGTTTCTTTTGGATCGTAAGATTGAGCGGCAACAACTTTGCCTCCTCTTGCAAGAACCTCATCCCAAAAAATATTTGTATATTCAGTTCCGTAACTATCGTTCGGAAATATCACAGCAAATTTAGTGGCACCTAATTGATTAAAAGCCGCATCTACCAGTTGATGAACTTGCATTTCTGTTGTCAAAGAATTTCTAAAAACAAATGGGCTGATTTCAGTAACCCCAGCTTTTTGTGAAAGAGCAATAGTGGGAACTCCCAATTCAGAAGCGCGAGTTGCTACTGCAGAAGATGTTTTTGTGAGGAGGCTTCCAATAATAGCAATCACTTTATCTTCTTGAACCAATCGTTCAACAGCTCTTCTTGCTGTTTCAGGATTTCCTTCGCTATCTATCACAGCAAGCTTATATTTATTATTATCATTTTCATTAAGACCTAGACCAAGGGCTACACTATTAAGAGTTTTTTGACCAATTTGAGCGTATTTTCCTGAGAGTGGTAAGATAATTCCAATACTTTGTGGATCTGCACTTGAACTAAAATTAAGAGAATCTACTTCTGCACTCACAAAAGTAAATCCATTAAAAGTGAGAATAAAAATGATGGTTAAAATATTTTTCATCACAAGATCCTTTTTTGATGAGTACCTAATTAGAAACCCACTTCAAAAAATGGGAAATCAATTTTTTCATCCCCATATTATTTCTAAAATAGACAAGAATGAGAAGCTATTTTCTCATTCTCATTAACTGATTAAATTTTTCTTTATAATTTTTAACCTGCGGAGTTTCTTCCGAGTTTTGAGAGAGTTGCTGAAGTAAATCTTTTTGCTTTCCAGATAAGTGAGAAGGTGTATCTATTTGAATTCTCACAAGCATATCACCAGAGCCATATCCACCCATATTTGGAAAACCTTTTCCTTTGAGGCGAAACACTTGAGAGGCATGAGTTCCAGCAGGAATTTTTAAAACGGCTTTGCCTGACAGAGTTGGAATTTCTGCTTCGGTTCCCAAGATAGCATCTAAATAACTCACTGGTAGATCTAAAATTAAATCAGATTCATTTCGACTAAATAAAGGATGTTCTAAAATATTGAGGATGACGTAAAGATCGCCGGGTTGAGAACCGGCTCCATTAGAATCACCTTCTGAGGCTAATTTAAGTCTTTGTCCTTGTTTAACACCCGCGGGAACAGTCACTGCAAGTCTTGCAGTTTCTTCTTTTCCTCCACGATTTCTCATAAAGGCAATAGTTTTTTCCGTTCCTAAAGCAACTTCTTCAAATGAAATATTTAAAGTGTATCTGAGGTCAGCACCTTTTCGTGGAGCTCGTCTTTGCTGACGACCAAAACCACCACCGCCAGATCGGTTTCCAAAAATATCTCCAAAAATATCTCCGAATATATCTTGAAACTCAGCAGAGTTAGGATCGAATCCACCAGAACCAAATCCACCGCCGCCAAAACCTCCGCCTCCAAATCCTGGGCCGGAATTCATATTATGACCAAACTGATCGTAAGCTTCGCGTTTTTTTGGATCTGATAAAACAGCGTAAGCTTCACTAATTTCTTTAAAAAGTTCTTCAGCTTTAGCATCACCTGGATTTTTGTCTGGGTGATACTTCATTGCTAATTTTCGATATGCTTTTTTTAAATCATCAACAGAAGCTGATCGAGGAACTTCTAATAAGGAATAATAATCTTTTTTTGCCATAAAAACCTCAGCGAATTCGGAATCAACTCGAGTAGCTTAATGAGAGGAAAGTTTTTTTGCAACGACCACCTGTGCAGGACGAATTAATTTATCATGTAATTTAAAAGCTTTTTTAAAAACTCTAAATACAAAACCTGGTTCCACTTCAGAAGTTTCTTCGCTGCTGAGAGCTTCATGAATCATAGGATCAAAGGCAACACCTTCAGATTTCACTTCGGTGATCCCAAATTTATTAAGAACTCCACGAAGTTCTTGAGCGGTCATTTCGACACCCTTTACATAGACATTTACATTTTCAGATGTCACTTTTGTTTGCAAAGCGCGTTCAAAATTATCCATGACTGATAATATATCGATAAGAAGTCTTTCATTCCCAAACTTTGTAAGATCAGATCTTTCTTTAATCGCATGTCGACGATAGTTGTCAAATTCAGCACGAAGATAAAGAAATTCATTTTTATATTTTTCAACTTCTTTTTGGAGTTGTTCAACTTCAGAGGGAATTGCTGTGAGAGTTTCAGTGGCTTCTGGTTGAGATCCAGCGTTTGCTTCTGAAGAACTATTTTGGTGAACATTATTGTTTTCTTGATTTTCAGACAAAGGAATACCCCCGAGTTTTTAGTTCATTGAATATGGGCAATTTGAGCACAAAAACGAACTTGTCAATTAAGTTCCTCTTTAAGAAAAGTCAACTCAGCAAATACCAAGTTGCTCAGCATAAGTCCTTTATTTGAAAGGGAAAATCCATTTTTTGTTGCCTTTAATAAATCTCTGGCAAGGAGTTTTTTACATCGTTCACTCACCAGAGAGGATGTCTTGGAAGAGAATTTTTTATTTAGACCACTTTCAAACTTTAACCCCTCACTCAATCTTAAAGAAGTATGGCAAAAATCAGTGAGGGAGCTGTGTTCCTCAAGAGTCTCTTGAAGGCTTTCATCGTTAAATTGAAAGGGGGTGGTCCAGGCCTTTGGTCCATCAGCATTTCTAAACTCTGCCTTTGCAAAATCTAAATATTGATTCATGTTAGAGGGATTCCAATATCGAGCCCCCCATTTTGAAGATTTTGTATTGGGTTCATAAGAATGAGCACTGAGACCTAAGCCCCAATAAGGTTGGTCTGTCCAATAGAGTAAATTATGTTGGCTTTCAAATCCAGGAAGGGAATAGTTCGAAATTTCATAGCGATTAAAACCCGCACTCACTAGACTTTGATCTATCAATTCAAACATTGCAACTTGCTCATCCTCAGGGGGGCGACTTTTTGAAAGGGGATGTGTGTTGGGCACTGTCAGACAATAAGGACTTATGTGTTTGGCTCCCAGCTTAAGACCAATGTCGAGGTCTCGTTTAAGCATATCTAAAGTTTGTCCTGGAAGTGCAAAAAGAATGTCGAAGGAATAATTTAAACCATATGAATTTAAAAAGGAGAGAGTTTCTAAAGTTTGTTGAGCATTGTGTTCGCGATGAACAGATTTTAGGAGGGTGTCATCAAAAGTTTGCGCACCCACGCTAAAACGATTGATTCCTGCTTTAAGATACTGATCCATTTTTTGAGGATTCAAAGTGGCAGGATTAATCTCCAATGTGATTTCGGTTTCTGGTCCAGTTTGAAATCCTTGATTGGAGAGCTCTTCGATTAAAGATACAATGAGCTCAGCAGGAATTAAACTGGGAGTGCCTCCTCCAAAATAAATAGTATGGAGTGGTTTTTGTTTACGAACTAATGGAAATGAAGATTGCTTGGCGCGAATTTCATTTTTAAGAACTTCGACGTATTCCTGTGGTGGTAAAATTTGGCTCTGTTCATAAGTTGCAAAATCGCAATAAGAACAGCGCTGAATACAATATGGGATATGAATATAGATTCCAAATAATGACGACATCAGAAGGGAAGTTAAAGCATGTTTAAAAAAATTCAACTCAAAAATGGTTTAGATGTTTTAATGATAGAAAGTCGAAAATCCCCAGTGATTTCAGTACAAATGTGGGTCAGAACGGGGAGTGCTGATGAGGTCAAATCCGAAGCTGGAATCAGTCATTTTATTGAGCATCTTGTATTTAAAGGAACTGAAAAATTTAAAGTGGGTGAAATCGCTAGCTTAGTTGAAGCTTCCGGGGGCGAACTCAATGCTTACACTTCATTTGATCAAACTGTTTTTTATGTAACGATCAGCTCATCTTATTTTGATGTGGCTTGCGATACTGTCAGTCAGATGATGGGATTTCCACTTTTTGATAAAGAGGAAGTCGATGCAGAAAGAGAAGTCGTTGTTGAAGAAATTAAAAGAGGTCAAGACTCACCAGGAAGAAGAGTGAGTCAAAATTTATTTTCTCTGGCTTACCCTAAACATCCTTACGGAATTCCTGTTATTGGTTATGAAAAAAATGTGAGATCTTGGAGTGTTAAAAAAATTAAACAATTTTACTCAGATAGATACTCTACAAAAAATATGTTCTTAGTAGTTGCGGGTGATTTTAAAACAACTGATGCTATTAAAAAACTAGAAAACTATTTTGGCAAAATTCCAACAACTCCACTTAAAAAAGTAAAAAGACCCAAAGGAATGTTGCAAACTAAAACACAAATCCAAGTCGAAAAAGCAGAATACAAAGACCTACGTTTGCAAATGGGCTGGAAAATTCCTTCTGTTAAACATAAGGATATTCCAGCACTTGATGTTTTAGCGCTTTTAATTGGGCAAGGTGACAGCTCTCGATTAGTTAAAGAATTAAGAATTAAATCACAAACAGTTAATGGAGTGGGGGCCAGTTGCTACTCGCCCATGGACCAGGGGTTATTTGGAATTTCAGCTAACTTGAATCCTGAAAATTTTGAAAAAACACTTGAAACAGTTTTTCATGAAATAGAAAAAATTAAACACGAAAAATTTGAAGCGAATGAACTTGAAAAAGCTAAATTAAATTTAGAGAGCGAGCAGTTCTTTGGTCTAGAGACAGTTGATGGCCTCACTCGACAATATGGAAACCTTGAATTTTATTTTAAGGATCCTGCTTACTTTAAAAAGTATATAGATCAGATTAAAAAATTAAAAATGGAAGACATTCAAAAGGTTGCAAAAAAATATTTAACAGAAAAAACACTTTCAGTGTCTATCTTAACAGATCAAAGTCCAGTTGAGATTAAAAAAATATTCAACAAAAACATAAAATTTTGGGCCAAAATCAGCCAGGCTCCAAAAATTAAAAAGATCGAAAAAAAGACGGTAGAAAAAAATAAACCTTTCGAAAAAATTCTTCCCCTCAAGTGGAGTTCAAAAGGAAGTTTACCGGAGATTGAAAAAATTAACCTTCCAGGAGGCGCTAAACTTTATTTAAGAGAATCCAAAGATTCTCCAGTGTTTTCTATTAAGAGTGCTTTTTTAGGTGGTCTGAGATTTGAAAAAAATGAACAAGCGGGAATTACGGAGTTATTTTCTCGAAGTTGGCTCACGGGGACCCAGCAAATTAGTGAAGAAACCTTTTCAAATATATTAGAAGAAAACGCCTCTTTCCTAAGTGCATTTTCTGGAAGAAATACTTTTGGTTTGTCAGGTGGATCTTTGTCGAGTCACCAACGTGTGGTGGGTTCACTTTTTAAAGACTCTTTATTAAATGGTGCTTTTTTAAAAGAGCCTTTTGAAAGAGAAAAGTTTTTAATGTTAGAGCAATTAAAAACCAGAGACGAAAGTCCATCTCAAGTTTGCTTGATGCAATTTATGCAAGGCCTATTTGGAGCGCATCCTTATGGTAGAGATATGTTGGGTTCCAATGAAACTCTTAAAAAATTGAAAAATACGGACTTACAAAATTATTGGAATCAATTAGGGATTAAAAATAACTTTAATATTTGTATTACTGGAAACTTTGAAAAAAAATGGTGGATTGATTTACTGACTGAAATTGCTCAAGAATTGCCAAAAGGAAAATTAGAAAATCCCCAGTTTAATCTAAAGTTGCCACAAAAAAACACGACCTATTTTAAACAGATGAATAGAGAACAAACTCATATTGCGATGGGTTTTTCTGGTCTTAAACTTCATGATAAAGAAAGATTTGGACTGCAACTGATTCAAGCTGTGTTAGCTGGTCAGGGCGGTAGACTCTTTTTAGAATTAAGAGATAAAAACTCATTGGCTTATTCAGTTTCTCCCATAAAATTTGAAGGGATTGATGCAGGATATTTTGGAGCCTATATTGGCTGTTCTCCAGAAAAATCAAAAAAAGCTGTTGAAATGATGAATGCTGAATTTCAAAAATTAATGGAGACTCCGATTGGGGCAGTAGAGCTAGACCGAGCAAAAAAATATCTCATTGGAAGACATGATATCGATTTGCAAAAAACAAGCAGTGTTTGTGCCTCAATTTTATTTGATGAAATTTATGGAATAGATTCTTCTAAAAACTTTAAAGCTCATGAAGTTTATGAACCTATTAAAGCTAAAGAACTCCTCGACCTAAGTCAGAAGTTGTTTTCGCAACCAAAGGTGCTTTCTATAGTGGGTCCTCAGGATCCGGGGTTGTAATATCAATTTGAAATACTGACTTTTGTTGAGTTGTTAATAATTTTTGAGAGTGATAAAATGAAAGTGCAAGGCTGAAATATTAATTATTAAAGGGAGTTTTTGTGAGTAAAAATAGATCTGTTGTAAAAACTGATCTTTTGACAACTCCGAAAGATTTTTTTACCGAGGAACTAGAACTCGGTTTAAAGTCATGTAAGGTTGAAGCTAAGCCCCCCGTTAAAAATTACTTAATAAGTCTTTTAGAGTTTTACTTAGATTCAAAAAATCTATTTGAAGCTGAGTATGATGAATTAGGTCAGCGACGACCACAAACATTGGCAGAAATTTTTTTAGAAGCTCAAAATGCAGAACCGAGCGTGCGATTTGAATTGCTTAAAAAACTAGGAGATCGAACACTCTATGTCAGTGGTTTTTTTGGAGATTCTCTAGGTCACAAAATTGTCGACATAGATTACTATTCTGAAATGGGTATGGCGGCCTACTCGCAACTGGCGGCACTCTCAAAAGATGATTTGATTGCGCAAGTTTTTAAAACTTTTTCTAAACGTTTTTTAAGCTATGTCGATGTTTTAACTTACATAAGTCACAATTCTTTTGTTCAATCGGATGAAAGTATTTTAAGGCTCTATGATCGCTACCTAAGAACGGGGTCTCCTTTAGCTAAAGAAAAACTCTTTGAAATGGGCGTTTTGACTTTTCCGGAGACTAAAAAGAAATCGATTAAAATTACCTAAGTCTTTAAAATAAAAGAAAATATAAATTTTATGGAGATCAAAGCATTAGTGAACTCTTGATAGACGAAGTCCCTAAAGTGTATTAATAATAAGACTATGTTTGGATTAGGATTTACTGAAATATTATTTCTCGCAATTTTGGCATTAGTTCTTATAGGGCCAAAACAGCTTCCAGAGGTGGCTCGCACTTTGGGGCGATTTTTAAATGAGCTTAAACGCACCACAGATGACATGACTCATGACTTTAAAAGTATGGCTTCATCTGAGTTTAGACCTAGACCAAAGCCAGATTTAGATGAGATCCAACAAAAAGAAACTAAAGCTGAAGCTTCATCAGAAGCTCTTCCAGCTCCAGTTCAAACTGAATCATTGGAGACTGTAGATTCAAATCCAGAACAACGTTCATCAGATAAATCTCAAAAGACGGAGCCCTCATGATTTCTGGAGATGAAATAGATCAAAAAAATCAAACTCTCATGGATCATCTTGTTGAGCTCAGAGATCGTATTATTTACGTTGGTTACGCGCTCATTATTGGAACTGGGATTTGCTATTCTTTTAGTGAGAAAATTTTTAATATTATTAGAGGCCCCATTGCTCCTTATCTACAAGGCGGAGGACTTATCTATACTGGACCCCTAGATAAGTTTATGGCCCATATTAAAATTTCATTTTTGGGTGGCTTTATTTTAACTTGTCCAATTTGGATATACCAAATTTGGAAGTTTATAGCTCCTGGACTCTATAAAAAAGAGAAAAGATACATTGCTGGATTTATAGCCTCAGGTACGTTTTTATTTTTGCTTGGTGTAAGTTTCGCCTATTTTATTGTATTTCCAATGGCGTTTCAGTTTCTTATGACTTTTGGTGGAGAAGTTGATAAACCCATGATTACGATCTCAGAGTATTTATCATTTTTTCTGACAACGACTCTGATGTTTGGAGCTTCATTTGAAATGCCTTTAATTATTTCTATGTTAGGAATGATGGGAATTGTATCTCAAAAGTTTCTTAAAGAAAAAAGAAGATATGCCATCATGGGATTAGCCATACTTTCGGCAGTGATTACTCCACCAGATTTATTAAGCATGTTGATGATGCTCATACCTCTTGTTGTACTTTTTGAAATTTCAGTTCTAGTTGTTGGATTTTTTGAACGCAAAAGAGAAGAAAATTTAAAAGAGTAAAAAAAAGAGATCCCTTAGGATCTCTTTTTAATCATTTCAGCTATTTAATTAAAATATTAGCTTTCAAATTTAATTAAAACTGAACCCGTATCAACGCTATCACCCTGTTTTACACAGATTTCTTTGATAGTGACTTCACGAGCAGATCTCATTTCGTTTTCCATTTTCATGGCTTCCATAATGAGAAGTGGTTTATTTGCTTTGACCACATCACCTGGTTTCACAAAAATTTCAATAATTTTACCTGGCATTCCAGATTTGAGTTCACTGTCTCCACCTAGACCACCAGATTTTTTTAAGCTTTCATGAAGGAGCATTTCATCATTAAATATCGGGATTGTTCTAAAAGAACCACGAGTAAAAACTGTGTATTCAGTATCAGAACCAACCACGTCTATTAAATATGAGCTGCCATTAAATAGAAAGCTAATATAGCTTTCTGCTTTTTTAAAATCAGATTTAGAAACATCATAATAAATCCAATCTTTACCTTCTTCTTGAAGGGAGATCTTCCATGTATGACGAGTTTCAGTCACATCAACTTTAAATAATTTATCTTTAAGTTTTGCTTCAAAATACATGATTAAGTCCTTAATTGCATTTTACGACCGATTTTTTTCCACTGAGATGCCAAATTTAAATGTCTGACATCTTTAGACTTTCTATCTTGGTAAGCAGTAATTGCTGCTGAAATCAAAAAGACATGATCTTCAGTAGCTTTAAAAAGTTGAGGCTCAATGACTTCAAAGTTTTTGCTTAAAAATTGAGTGGTGTAACTTCCATCACGAAACTTTGGATGATCTAAAATTGTTTTGTGAAGAACAATATTAGTTTTAATCCCTGTCAAAATAAACTCAGTGAGAGTTCTTTGCATTCTGTCGATGGCCTCTTCACGCGTATCACCCCAAACGATCACTTTTGCAATCATTGGATCGTAATATATTGGAACTTCATAGCCAGGATATGCATATGAATCACATCTTAAAAAAGGTCCTTGTGGGTGTCTACATGCACGAATCACACCTGGAGAAGGTTTGTAAGTGATTGGATCTTCTGCACAAACACGAACCTCAATAGCATGACCTTTTTGTTTTACATCTGATTGTTTAAAAGTCAGAGGGTAACCTAATGCTACGTTGATTTGTTCTTTAACTAAGTCAAAACCAGTCGTTTGTTCTGTGATAGGATGTTCCACTTGAAGACGAGTGTTCATCTCCATAAAGAAAAACTCTTTAGTTAAATTATCAAAAATATACTCTAAAGTTCCAGCTCCAATGTAGTTAATGGATTTGGCAGCTTTCACAGAAATTTCACCCATTTTTTGGCGAACTTCAGGTGGAACAGAAGGACTTGGACTTTCCTCTAGGATTTTTTGATGTCTTCTTTGAACAGAGCATTCTCTTTCATAAAGATGAACTACGTTTCCATGAGTGTCGCCAAAAACTTGAATTTCAATATGTTTTGGATCGTTGATGAAACGTTCAATATAAACTGTTCCATCTCCAAAATAATTTTGACCTTCTGAACGGCAAGCCCTAAAGGCACTTTCTAGTTCGCTATCTTTTGTAACAACGCGCATCCCTTTTCCGCCACCACCAGCAGAAGCTTTAATGATAACTGGAAATCCGATTTTTTTAGCAACTTCAATGGCGTCTTCAACTTTTTCCACTGGACCATCACTCCCAGGTACGCATGGAACTCCGGCAGCTTTCATCAATGCTTTTGCAGAAAGTTTATCCCCCATAGAAATAATATTTTCTGGAGTAGGACCAATAAAAGTGATCCCTTCATCTTTCAGTCTTTTAGCAAAGTGTGTGTTTTCTGATAAAAATCCATAACCAGGATGAACTGCATCCACACCGGCACGTTTAGCAACATCTACGATTCTATCAACATTAAGATAGCTTTCTTTAGAAGGAGCTGGACCAATGTTATAAGCTTCGTCTGCTAAAAACACATGAAGTGAATCACGGTCAGCATCACTAAAAACTGCAACTGAAGTAATGCCAAGCTCACGACAAGCTCTGGTAATACGAATCGCAATTTCTCCTCGATTGGCTATGAGGACTTTTTTAAACATCTTTTTTTCAGGCATTTTCAAAACTCCATTATAGGTTAAAGAGGAATGTTTCCATGTTTTTTAGCTGGATTAATGTCTCGTTTGTGTTTCAACATTTCTAAAGAATCAATCACACGCTTACGAGTCATTGCTGGTTCAATAACTTCATCAGTTAAACCAAGTTCCGCAGACACATAAGGATTGCTAAATTTTTCTTCGTAATCTTTTGTGAGTCGAGCTTTTTCAGCAACTGGATCTTTAGCTTTTGCAATGGCATCTCTAAAAATAATATTTACAGCACCTTCAGCACCCATTACTGCAATTTCAGCAGATGGGAATGCTAAGTTAACATCACTTCTTAAAAGTTTAGAACCCATAACGATGTAAGCACCACCGTAAGCTTTACGAGTGATCACAGTTACTTTTGGAACTGTAGCTTCAGCATAAGCATAAAGTAATTTAGCACCATGAGTGATAATACCGTTCCATTCTTGATCAGTTCCTGGCAAGAAACCTGGAACATCGACAAACGAAACCACTGGAATATTGAATGCATCACAAAAACGAATAAATCTTGCGCCTTTACGGCTAGCCTCAATATTTAAACAGCCTGCTAAATACTGTGGTTGATTTGCAACAATACCCACACTTCTTCCATTAAAACGAGCAAATCCCACTATTAAATTTTGAGCATAGTGTTTATGAACTTCTAAAAAATAACCTTCATCAACCACATCAGAAATTAACTGAAGCATGTCGTATGGTTTTTTTGGATTTTCAGGAATAAAATTATTCAGTGACTCAACAATTCTATCTGGACGGTCTTTAGTCGGTAAACTCGGTGGGTCATCTAAATTATTTGAAGGCAAGAAGCCCATGAGTTCTCTGATTAGAAGTAAACAATGCTTATCATCTTCAGCTGCAAAATGTGCCACACCAGATTTTTGAGAATGAGTGACTGCTCCACCAAGATCTTCTTTAGTTACATCTTCATGAGTTACAGTTTTGATAACATCGGGTCCAGTTACAAACATGTAGCTAGATTTTTTTACCATAAAAACAAAGTCAGTAATTGAAGGACTGTATACAGCCCCACCAGCACATGGCCCCATGATTGCTGAAATTTGTGGAACAACTCCAGAGCTCATGGTGTTTCTCACAAAGATATCTGCGTAACCTGCAAGTGATTCAACGCCCTCTTGGATTCTCGCACCGCCAGAATCATTTAAGCCAATGATGGGAGCTCCATTTTTAGTCGCCAAATCCATGATTTTACAAATTTTATTAGCTTGAGTACGAGACATACTTCCACCAATAACTGTGAAGTCCTGAGAATAAACGTAAACAAGTTTTCCGTTTATGCGACCGTAACCTGTGACAACGCCATCACCTGGAATTTTTTGTTCTTCCATGCCGTAGTTGGTACAGCGATGAGTGACAAAACGATCTGTTTCTACAAAACTTCCTGGATCTAGCAGAATATCAAGTCTCTCGCGAGCAGAAAGTCTTCCACCTTGTTTATGTTTTGCAATTCTAGCCGCACCACCACCTTGCATAGTGCGTTCATTTCTTGCTTCCAGATCATCAAGTTTACTTTGATTCGTCTTGCTTTGGGGCTCTAATTCCACAAAAAGTCCTTTTCAAAAAAATTGAGTTAAATTTCTTTTTTAATTTTTAAATTACTTTAACGACTCACCAGTTATTATTTAAGGATAACTACGACCATAAAGTCTAGGAAATGGTATAGACTCTCTCACATGATGCAGACCGCAGATCCAACTAACAGCTCTTTCAATTCCCATTCCAAAACCAGAATGAGGAAATGAACCATACCGTCTTAAGTCTAGGTACCATTTAAAATCTTCTTCTCTAAGTTGGTGTTCTTTAATTTTTTTAAGGAGTACATCAACGCTTTCTTCACGTTGACCGCCTCCAATAATTTCACCAAATCCTTCAGGTGCAAGTAAGTCACATCCAAGTGCAAAGCCCAAATCTTTTGGATCTTCTTTCATGTAGAAAGCTTTAATGGCAGCAGGAAAGTGATGCACAAAAACTGGTTTATCAAATTTTGAACTTACAATGGCTTCATCTGGAGCGCCAAAATCATCTCCATTGATAAAGTTTGGATTTTCTTTCAAGATCATTTCTACAGCTTCGCGGTAGTGAACTTTTGGAAAGGGAGCAATAACAGGAGTCAGCTTAGAAATATCTCTCTCTAAAACTCTGAGTTCCTCTGCTTTATTTTTAAGAGTTCTTTGCACAACATACTCAACAAATTGTTCGGCCAATTCCATGTTGTCGTACATGTCATTGAATGCAACTTCTGGTTCAACCATCCAAAACTCAATAAGATGTCTTCTTGTTTTAGATTTTTCTGCGCGGAAAGTTGGACCAAAACAATAAACTTTTCCAAGAGCCGCAGCAGTTGCTTCCATATAAAGCTGACCACTTTGTGATAGATATGCTTTTTCGTCAAAGTACTGGGTTTCAAATAAATTACTCGTACCTTCGCAAGCGCTTGGCGTAAAAATTGGGGCATCAGTTAAAGTGAAACCTCGACCATCAAAAAAATCTCTCACTGCACGAATGATTTCGGCGCGAACTCTTAAAACAGCAGCTTGTTTTTTTGATCTCAACCAAAGATGACGATTTTCCATGAGGAAATCAACGCCATGTTCTTTTGGAGTGATTGGAAAGTCCACACTCGGTGCAAGAATTTCTAGAGTTTGCGCACCAAGTTCATATCCACCAGGACTGCGAGGTTCAGCTTTTACGATCCCAGAAATTTTAACACTGGTTTCTTGCGTGAGTTTTTCAAATTCTTCAAAAGAAGATTCCTCACACTCGCCACGAAAATAAATACATTGGCATATGCCAGTTCCATCTCTTAGTTGTAAAAATTTAACTTTTCCAGAGGATCTTGTATTATAAACCCAACCTTTTAATTCAACTTTTTGACCAACATAATTTTTCAAATCTTCAATGTAATAGCGCACGTAAGACCCTTTCTATGCAGTTACATCTAACTGATACATCAGGTCGAAGGTTGAGGCATTAAAAAAATACAAGACGCTTAGCTTCTGGTTGTTGTATTTAGGACACAAGTAGAAATACAACTCCCACTCAGAATATTACTGATTTGGGAGTCTTTTAAGGAACCATTTTTTTGAGTTCTAGAACGGCTTTGCCCAAATTGAGCCTACCTTGGGAAATAACCTTATAAGGCCCTAAATCAACAGACTTAAGGAGAGCTTGCTTAACTTGTTGAGGTGTTGCTTGCGGTCTTACTGAAAATAAAACTGCTGCAGCCCCAGATACAAAAGGAGCTGCCATACTTGTACCACTCATAGTACCTGCAGATTGATTCGGGAGAGTTGAGTAAATATAAGCACCTGGCGCAACTAAGTGAACCAAGTTAAACGAAGTATTCGAAAATCCAGCAGTTCTATCGGTTATTGTACTTGCGGCAACTGTGATTTGGTTATTCAATTGGTAGGCGGCAGGGTATTCTGGGTAGGCATCTAAATCAACTCCACTATTACCAGAAGCTGCAACAAAGAGGACTCCTTGAGATTCAATATTCTGAATAACCAACTTAAGAGATTCCACGCAGGGAGCCCCTCCCCAGCTAGCATTGATCACTCTGACTCCTCTTGTGGCCATATATTCAATGGCCTGAATAGCCGCACCCAGTGAGCCACCGCCATCCGTTCCCATAAAATTAGCACCGATGAGTTGAGCCTTAGGAGCGACACCTATAAAGGATCCAGTGAGTTCAGATTTTCTTCCAAGTATAATTCCCGCAACATGAGTTCCGTGATCCGTTATGGCTTTTAAATCTCCACTTTTAGCATTAAAATCGTATCCGTAAATATCATCAACATAGCCATTTTGATCATCATCTAGACCATTGTTGGGGATTTCTTTGTCATTAATAAGAAATGCTGAATTAATTTGGTTATGATTTGTATCGACTCCAGAATCAACAACTCCCACAGCGATCCCTTGCCCCTCAAATCCTTGATCCCAAGCCTCAGAACTTTGGGTGATTTCAGTGCCCCAGTTTTCTGGGATTCGACTTGGATTATTCGAAAATTGAAGTTGAGGAATTATGATTTTTTGATCGTATTCAACAAATTTTATATTTTTTAAATTTTGAGTGATAAAGGTGTTTTTAAAAATCTCTGCATTTTCGGCTTTTTCTAAGCTGAAGTGACCGTCTTCCCATTGAACTATAAATTGAGATTTAATTTTATAGGGTTCACAAGCTGAGGCTTTTTCATTTGATATTGAGTTCTCAGGAAAAACTGATTCTTTGGTTTTTTCTTGAGTGCAAGAAATTGAAATGAATAACAAAAATGTTAGAGGGCAATACAAAAGATATTTTTTAAAATCCATTTTGAAGTCTCTTTTATGAAAGAATTTTTCTCTTCATTAAGAAAAATTTATGTCTTTCTTTTGAGCTTCATCGGTAATCTATTAAAATAATTAAGTCCTATTTAGTGATGGTTTTATTTAATTCCTCTGATATTGGTAATGAATCTGGTTTTACTTCTTTAGTAATGGCATCTGGAGCAACTGAAACTTCAACTGTTGAAGCGCTTTCCTGTTCAGAATACTGAGAAGCATTATCACCAAGGTGAATTCTTTGGTCCGGACTTACAAAGTTCTGAAAGAATATAAAAATCGGATTCAGAACCATAAAGACCGTTAACAAGTTAAAAAATCGCTCTATCATTTAGGCCTTCACTTTCTAGAAGTAAAAACTTCATATGAAGGCTTTATCGGACTTTGGTCATAAAACTTAAGTCTAGGAAATCAAATAAAAATGAATATAAGGAAGACAATGTCTTGTATTGAAACACTATCTTCCTCAAATGAACTAGGATTAATTTGATTGAACTATTTTGAGAAAAAATATTTTAAAATAAACTAAAGTTTTTGAATAAACTGAGAAAGAATTTTACAGAAGTCAGATTCAACTCGTTTTGCGGTTTCAGTGACTTCAGTATGTGTGAGCTTCTCAGACGAAAGACCAGCTGCTAAATTTGTAATGCAACTTAATCCAACTACTTTAATTCCCATTTGATTAGCAACAATAACTTCTGGAGCTGTACTCATGCCAACGGCACTTCCGCCAATGTGTTTAAGATAGCGGACTTCTGCGGGAGTTTCATACGAAGGTCCAGTCACTGCACAGTAAATTCCTATTTTAAAGCCGATTTTTTCTTGCATAAAAACTTGCTCTAATAAAGAAGTGAGTTTGTGATTATAAGCTTCTGTCATATCCGGAAACCTTGGACCCCACTCATTAAAATTAGGGCCAATTAAGGGATTTGTTCCCATCAAGTTTATGTGATCTTCGATAATCATTAAATCTCCAGCAGTCATTTTATCAGCAAGTCCGCCAGCAGAATTAGTCACAATTAAGTTTTCAATTCCTAACGCGCTTAAAACTCTAGTTGGAAATACGACATCATTCATGGAATGACCTTCATAAAAGTGAATTCGTCCTTGCATAACTACTACAGGATGATTGTGAACTGTCCCAAAGACGAGGTTTCCAGAATGGCCAACAACTGTGGTTCCTGAAAAATGAGGAATTTCATGAAAGGGAATTGAAACTTCGACATTCATATTTTTTGCAGCAAAGGAACCTAGACCTGAGCCAAGTATCAATCCGGTTTTTGGCTTGATTTTAGTTTTTGAATTTAAAAATTGAAGAGTTTGGCGAATCTGTTCGTTAATTTTTTCAGCTTGGTTATTTGAAGACATTTATTAATCCTTTTTTAATCAATGAGAAGTTAGAGTTCCGATGAATTTAGAGAATTTTCCAAATTAAAGGAGAAACTTCTACTGGTTGAGTGGTTGAAATATTCACAGCTTGGATGAGATCTGATTTAACAGATTCTAAATCATTTTGCTTTTGGCCAAATACCGTAAACAAAACTTCTCCTTTTTTAACAAAGTCGCCCACTTTTTTATAAAACTCTATTCCAGCCGTGGGTTCAATAATATCTGTTGTTTGGCTGCGACCCGCTTTGAGTTTAATTCCCGCAACACCCAAAGTTTCTGTATTAAAGCTTTGGATATAACCCTCTTGTTCAGAGAGAATATTTAAACTAAGAGATTTGATGGGAAGTTCTTCAAGTCTTCCTCCATGAGCCTTAATGAGTTCTTCAAATTTCTTAAGTGCTCGACCATCATCGAGGCAAGTTTTTGCAGCTTCATAACAGCTTTTTAAGTCGGGCTTATAAGAAGCCAAATAAAGCATGTGAGCACTTAACTGAAGACTGAGTTCGCGGGTGTCTTCGTAACGATCTTTACCGTCATGATTCAAACATTTTTGACCTTTAAGAATTTCTAAACATTCAAAAATTTCTAAGGAATTTCCTGCATATCTGCCTAAAGGTTGATTCATATTTGTAAGCAGAGCTGTTGCTTTTTTTCCGTAACCACGAGCAATTTTTAAAAGATGAGTGGCAAGCTCCTCAGCAAGTTGCTGTGTTTTCATAAAAGCTCCGGAACCAAATTTTACATCTAGAACGAGGCCATCAATACCTTCGGCGAGTTTTTTTGACATAATAGAAGCACAAATCAACGGGAGTGATTCCACAGTGCAAGTGACATCGCGAAGAGCATAGATCTTTTTATCAGCTGGACAAATGTCTTGAGTTTGGCCAATAAAACTGACGCCAATTTCTTCAACCATAGATTTAAATTTTTCAAGTGTGAGCTGAGTATTAAATCCAGGAATGCTTTCGAGTTTATCAAGTGTTCCACCCGTATGACCTAGACCTCTTCCTGAAATCATGGGAACCGCAACTCCAAGAGCAGCGACAATGGGTCCTAGAATCAGACTTGTTTTATCTCCCACTCCCCCAGTGCTGTGCTTATCAACTTTAAAAGTTTTTACTTTTTCGTGCTGAACAACCACTCCGGAGTGAAGCATTGTTTTGGTGAGAGAAAGGGTTTCTTGGTCATTCATTCCATTAAAATAAATGGCCATCAAAAGAGCAGACATTTGATAATCTGGAATCGCACCAGATGTGTAGCCATTGATAAAGAACAGAATTTCTTCTTCAGTAAGAGCCAGCTTATTTCTTTTTTTGCGAATAATTTCAGAAGGTAGGTAATTCATAATTTCCTTTTAATAAGATGATGGATTGATAGTTAAGCCCTTCACGAGAGCCACGCCGGAGCTGGTGCCAAGTCGACTGGCTCCAGCTTGAATGAGTTGAGCGGCCTGTTCAAAAGTTTTAATTCCACCGCTAGCTTTTATAAGGCAGGCGTCTTTAACAATGGATTTCATCAGTTGAATGTCCTCAATTGTTGCGACTCCTGGACCAAAGCCCGTGCAAGTTTTAACAAAGTGAGCACCAGCTTTTACTGAGAGTTCACAAGCAAGTTTTTTTTCTTCTAAAGTTAACAAGCCCGTTTCAATAATCACTTTTACAGGTTTTCCGTTTGCAGCTTTTACCACAGAACGAATGTCATTTTCTACAAAGTTAAGATCCCCACTTTTTAAAGAACCTACAGAAATAACCATATCTATTTCCAAGGCCCCATTTTTTACACACCATTCAGTTTCATAAACTTTAACGTCTGTAGAGCAGGCTCCTAATGGAAAACCAATCACGCAAATCGGTTTAACTTTTGAAGTCCCAAGCTCTTGAACGCAAAAAGGCAACCACTTTGAGTTGATACAAATTGTTGCAAAGCCAAATTCTTTAGCCTCTTGGCAAAGGAGGCGATGTTGTGACTCAGTGGCCTCTGGTTTAAGAAGAGTGTGATCTATAAATTGAGGTAGATTTTTTAACTCTAAATTATTGCCTTGCATAAATGTCCTTATAATAAGGGTTTGATGGAAGAAACATCCAATTTTAATTTTTTAACTGGCAGCCAATAAATACCTGATAGACTATATTAGAATCTAGGCAATAAGGGGATAAAAAAAATGGCACGTAAAATAGTTATAAGTTTTTTTATTTTTTTAGAAATAATGACTCATTCCTTAAGTAGTTTAGCAACACCTTCCGTTTCGATCATTGCTCCAAGAAGACAAATTGCAACTATCATATTTTCTGGTTTGGGTGGAGCTGTTTTAGGTATGAGTACGCTCAGCTTTTATGGTCGACCAGAGTCTCATGTGTCTAATATTGCTACGGGTTTTGCTTTGGGAATCATTGGAGGAACAGTAGCTATGAGTTATCAGGCGGCCTCATATGCGGAACAATCAATTCCCAATTGGCGGTATGAGCCGGAGTTTATTGCGGAAGAAAAGAAAAAAAAATTGGCAATGAATTCAAAGAATTCAAGCCAAAATTTTCAATGGTTACTTTTGAACGAAACTTTTTAATGCAAACTAAGCAATTTTCAAATGCGGAGTTGTATTATTTTGCATAGGGTTCAGAGACTCATCTTTACCCAAAAATGTTTCCGCATCTTTTTTGCTGATAATTCCTTTTTTAACAAGATCATCAACAGATCTTTCAAATAAGACCATGCCCGATCTTTGCCCTGTTTGGATCGCAGAAGGTATTTGGTGAGTTTTTCCCTCTCGAATAAGGTTTCCAATTGCTTTATTATTTCTTAAAATTTCATAGGCAGCCACTCGACCTTTTCCATCTTGTTTGGTAAAAAGATTTTGTGCAATCACGCCCCTCAAGCTTTCTGCGAGTAGGGTGCGAATTTGTTGTTGTTCGCCACTAGGAAACACATCAATAATTCGATCAATGGTTTTTGAGGCATTATTAGTATGAAGAGTTCCAAAAACTAAGTGGCCAGTTTCAGCTGCAGTTAAAGCGAGCGAAATAGTTTCAAGATCTCTGAGTTCTCCCACAAGAATAACATCAGGATCCTCTCTCAGTGCAGCTTTGAGGGCATTTGCAAAGGACTTAGTGTGAGAGCCAACTTCTCTCTGATTGATCAGAGATTTTTTGTTTTCATGTACAAACTCAATGGGATCTTCTACAGTTATTATATGACAATCTTTTTTTGCATTTATTGAGTCAATTAAAGCGGCAAGTGTTGTAGATTTTCCTGAACCTGTAGGTCCCGTTACAAGAACAAGGCCCTTATCGACATCGATAAGTTCTAAAAGTGAATTGGGTAAATTGAGTTCTTGAACTGATTTAATTTTTTCAGGAATGATTCTAAAAACAGCGCCTAAACCTTTTCTTTGCATATAAACATTGCCTCTAAATCGGCCAATTCCTGGAACATAGTAAGCAAAGTCTAATTCCCATTTTTCAATAAAAGCTTTTTTCTGTTTTTCAGAGAGGATTTCAAAGATCAGTGTTTGTGCTTCTTGATTGTTTAATTCTTTAAAATTCATAGGCTCCATATTGCCATCGACTCTTAAAAAAGGCTGAGCTCCAGTTGTGATGTGTAAATCAGATGCTTTTTTTTCGATCATTAATTTAAACAGCTCATCAATTTCAGCCATAAAGCCCTCAATGAATTAAAATAATTATTTTATTTTTTTATAAACTCTCTTTAAGTATCGGAATTATATAAAAATTCTTTAATAAAAAAACATTCCTTTTAGGGTCTAGGTTTTGTATTTGGGGAATAAGGAAAAAAGAGTTAAGGTAGTGTTTGCAAAATAAGACCCTCATATACAAAGGGCTTTGTTAAATTTGATATTCGACAATAAGTCAGATGGGTTAGAGTGATTTGTGGCTGCAGAAATTTTAATTAATATTAGACCTCAAGAAACAAGAGTCGCTTATGTAGAGGGTGGCCAGCTGATGGATTTTAAGGTGGAGAGAAAAACTTCACCAACTATGGTGGGTTCTATTTACCGCGGAAAAGTCATGAGGGTACTGCCAGGTATGCAGGCTGCCTTTGTAGACATTGGTCTAGATAAAGCTGCCTTTTTATATGTTGATGATATCAGGGGAGATCTTGATGCTGAGGGGTTTTTAAGTGAGTTAGATACTGAAGATCCACTTTCATCTGAACCTGAAACCCAAGCCCCTACAATTGTTAATAAAGTTCAAATTCAAGAGCTTGTAAAAGAAGGACAATATATTTTAGTTCAAGTTGCCAAAGATCCTTTAGGCACTAAGGGCGCAAGAATTACCACTCATCTTTCTTTGCCCGGGAGATATGTAGTTTACTTGCCAACTGTTCGTCATCTTGGGGTTTCTCGAAAAATTGAACAAGAAGAAGAAAGACAAAGACTCAAAAATCTTGTGCAAAAAACAATGACTCCCACAGGGAGTGTGGCTGGAGGGGTCATTGTAAGAACAGCTGGCGAGGGTGCTGTTGAAGAGAGTCTTTGTGCAGACATTTTATATCTAGATAGATTGAGCGCTGAAATTTTTAAAAAATATGAAAAAAAACAAGGTGTTGGTCTTATTCACTCGGAGTTGGATGTAGAACTTCGTGCCTTAAGAGATATGCTGAGCGAAGATGTGGCCAGCGTTTATGTCGACAACCAAGAAAGTTATCAAAAAATTACTGAATTTGTAGCTCAGCTCATGCCTCATTATAAACAAAATATTTTTTTCTATTCAGAGAAAAAACCTTTGTTTGATCTATATGATATTGATTTAGAAATATCGCGCTCATTAAACAGAAAAGTTTGGCTTAAATCAGGTGGTTACATTGTTATTGATGAAGCTGAAGCGCTCATCGTGATTGATGTTAATACCGGAAGATTTGTAGGTAAAAAAGATTTAGAAGACACGATTTTAAAAACAAATGTTGAGGCCACGAGAGAAATTGCACATCAGTTAAGACTTCGTAATTGCGGTGGAATTATCATTGCTGACTTTATTGATATGGAAAAAGAAGCTCATCGTGAAAAAGTCCTCAACCATCTCACTGAGGAGCTTTCAAAAGATCGAGTGAGAACTAACATTATTTCGATGTCTTCTTTAGGTTTGGTAGAAATGACTCGTAAGAGAATTCGACCAAGTATGATTAAAACCCTCTGTGAACCATGTACTTATTGTGATGGTAAAGCTTACATTAAAACCAAAACAACAATTGCAAATGAACTCTTTCGAGAGCTTGAGAGAGACGTTAGACTTTACAACAATAAAAAGTCTAATGTGGTTGTTCACTGCCACGCTCAAGTAGTAGATTGGATTTATGAAGTTGAGGGGGAGACCCTTGAATTTATTGAAAAAAAGATTGGCCGCTCTGTGGCATTTAAAATTGAACCCAATTACCATGTTGAGCAGTATGAAATTTTTCTCGTTTAAGCGGTTTGAGATCTAATAATTTCAAGGGGTTTGATTTTTTAAGGCCTTATTATTTAAGAAATTAGCTTTTTCTTCAGGATTATTGGGAATACTGCGCTCTTCTATATATAAACTCGTTGACAACACTTGTGCGTGGTGGCATTTACTCAAAACTTGTTTAATCTAATTTCTGGTTACGGAGGTTTCAATGTTCGCCATTATTCGTACAGGCGGTAAGCAGTATAAAGTCCAAGCGGGTGATTTAATTCGTGTAGAAAAATTGGAAAATGCCCTTGGATCTGAGTTTGAAGTTGTTGATGTTTTGATGATTGGTGGAGATGCTTCAACAGTTATTGGTCAACCGACTGTTAAAAATGCAAAAGTAGGCGTTGTTGTAACTCAGCAATCAAGAGAGAGAAAAGTTCTTGTTTTCAAAAAGAAACGTCGTCAAGGTTACCGTAAATTTGCGACTTCTCGTAAACAATTTACAGAACTTTTTGTTAAATCAATCACAAGCCCAGACGGTAAAACTGTTAAAGCTGATGTTGAAGCTCCAGTAATTGATGCTGTTGCAAAACGTGATGAAAAGCTTCAATCAAAAGTTGATGCTAGATTAGCAGCTAAAGGCAAATCTGAAAAAACAACTAAAAAAGAAACTAAAACTGCAGCAGCTCCAAAGAAAAAAGCAGCTACTAAAAAAGTAGCTACTAAAAAGGCTCCAGCTAAAAAAGCGGCTACTAAAAAAGTAGCAACTAAAAAAGCTCCAGCTAAAAAAACGACTGCTAAAGCTAAGTAATTAATATTTTAAATTTAATTTGAATAACTACGGAGTAAGAAATGGCATCGAAAAAAGCCGGTGGTAGTACCAAAAACGGAAGAGACTCGCAAGGTAAGAGACTTGGTGTAAAAAGATTTGGTGGAGAATTAGTTAAATCTGGAACCATCATTGTTCGTCAAAGAGGAACTAAGTTCCACATGGGCAACAATGTTAAAATGGGAAGAGACCACACAATCTATTCAGTAATTGAAGGTCTTGTAAAATTTGAGAGATTCTCAAAAGATAGATTTAAAATCAGCGTTTATCCTAAAGCTGCATAGTTTTTAGAAAACAGATTTTGAACAAATAAAAGAGGGGCCTTTAATGGCTCCTTTTTTTTGGGAAAAGTTCGACTTTGTTAAGTGGGCTTATTTTTTGTTAACGATTTTAGGTGAAGTATGAAGTTTATAGATGAGGTCTCAATAGTTATCGCATCAGGGCATGGTGGTCCTGGTAAGTCTAGTTTCAGAAGAGAGGCTATGACTCCACGAGGTGGGGCCGATGGCGGAGATGGTGGACGTGGTGGAGATGTCATCTTTAGAACAAGTAAACATATAAATTCTCTTGTCGATTATCGAAGAAACAAAAAATACTCCGCAAAAGACGGAACTCCAGGCGGCACTAGTAATATGACTGGAGCCAATGCAGAAGATTTAATTCTGATTGTTCCGCAGGGAACTGTTATTAGAAATGCCGAAGGTGAAATCATAGCTGATTTAACTGGCTCCACAGATTATGTAGCCCTTAGAGGTGGACGTGGTGGAAAAGGAAATGCCTTTTTTACGACGAGTGTAAATCAAGCTCCTGAACATGCTCAGCCAGGTGAAGACGGAGAAACTCTTGAAGTTTCTTTAGAATTAAAATTATTAGCTGATGTAGGAATCATTGGTTTTCCCAACGCTGGAAAATCAACTTTAATCTCAAGAATTTCTGCAGCAAAACCTAAAATTGCTGATTATCCTTTTACAACTTTAACTCCTCATTTGGGAGTTGTTAAAGTGGCTGATTTTAAATCCTTTGTAGTTGCTGATATTCCAGGACTAGTTAAAGGCGCTCACTTGGGCATTGGTCTAGGAATTCAGTTTTTAAAACATATCGAAAGAACTAAAATATTTATTCATGTGATTGATATTACTGGAATGTCTGGTCAAACAGCTGTTCAAGATTATCAAGATATTAATCACGAGTTAGCAGCTTATGATGAAGCCAATAAAGATAAAGATGGCTTTTTTCCTCTTTCAACTCGTAAGCAGATTGTGGCTCTGAATAAAGTAGATTCACTTCCAAAAGAGGAAGTTCAAAAAATTGCTAAAAAATTTGAAAAAGAAACTGGTGTGACTCCCTATTGTATTTCAGCAGTTGCTGGTATGAATGTAAAAGATTTGATACAAGTTATAGGTGATGAGCTCTTTAAGAGTCACAAAGAAGATGAGGTATAAGGTTTATGAGAGTTGGAATATTTGGGGGTAGTTTTAATCCTCCACACATGGGACATTTAAATAGTTTGCAAACTGTTTTAAAAAAAACGGGCCTAGATAAAATATTGGTGATTCCAACGGCTCAAAATCCATTAAAATCTCCAATTGATGGCCCTACTGCTCAACAAAGATTAGAAATGGTGCAAGAAGCCATTGCTTCTTACGGTGGTCAACTTGAAGCTGATGATCGTGAGATTAAAAGAGGCGGACTCAGTTATACTATCGATACAATTATGGAATTAAGAAAAACTATTGATAGTAAAGATCTCTTTTTGATTATCGGAATGGATTTATTTGATCAATTGGAGAGCTGGAAAAACATCGATCAAATTCTTAAAGAAACTAATCTCATTGTAACTTCACGTCCGGGATTTGATTTACCTGCAGAAAAAGATGAACTTCCTGAATTTATTCAAAAATATGTTTCTGATTATGACTTTAACTTTATTGAATTAAACACGGGTAGAAACATTCAATTCTTGAGTTTAAAAGATATTGAAATTTCAGCTTCAGATCTTCGTAAATGGATTCGTAGTGGTAAAAATGTTGAAAAGTTTTTACCACTTGCGGTGGAATCTTACGTTAAAAAACACAATATTTTTCCACCTTTAAAAGATAGAATTGGTAATTACGATAAATTTACTGAGTTCTGTGGGGATGTATTGTTTGCTAAAAAAGGAATCCAAGTTCGTGGATTTGATCTTTCAAAATTATCTGCTCCAAGTGAATATGCTTTGATCGCTTCAGGAACAAGCACTCGTCATACAAGTGCAATTGCTGAAAATGTGATTGAAGCCGTAAAGTTAGAATACAATGTGTTTCCTCTTTCTATTGAAGGAAAAGATGAAGGCCGTTGGGTTCTTCTTGATTACGGCGGTCTTATTATCCATGTTTTCTATGATTTTGTTCGCAGAGAATACAGCTTAGAGAATATGTGGAGAGAAGGTCGTGATATGCTTCTCAAAGATAAATCTGAGCCTGTTAAGTAAACACTTCAATGCGAGTTGATCTTTTAACCCTTGCAACAGCCCATGAAAAATGGGCTGACGAAGCTTCAGCTTTATATCAAAAAAAAATTTCTCATTTTTTTAATTTTCAAAAGATTGAGCTTAAAGGCTCAAAAAACTCTCGCGCTCAGGGCGATAAAAAACGTCATGAAGATAGCGATATTATCCGCACCAAAATTGCTAAAGAAGATTTCGTCATTTTGCTTGATGAAAAGGGTTTGAATTTAGACTCTAGGGGTTTTGCCAAAAAGTTTGAAGGGGCCCTTAACTCAGGAAAGAAGCGTATTCTTCTTATCATTGGCGGACCTTTTGGTGTTGATGAGGATATCAAATCTAAAGCCCACCTCGTCCTAAGTCTAAGCCCTTTGACCTTTAATCATTTATTGGCCGAAACAGTGCTTCTAGAGCAGGTATATCGGGCAATGACGATCTTAAAGAACATTCCTTACCATAACGATTAGGCTTTGAGTTTGCTAAGCAAACTTAAATGCTTCATGAAAAAAAATGCACCAGTAACTTTAATTCTACAAGTGACCTTAAAAATTTAGGGGCTCTATTCTTTGAGTATTTTGAGCTTTTTTGGAAATTCAAAAACAAAGTTCAATTAAGTCTTATTGATCTCTTTAAGTGCTGTTCAATCTGCGAGTCTTTTTGTTGTCTTAAAAGTGGTCTGTGTAGAGTCTGCGAAAATTACTTAATTCATAAAATATCTCAAGCTCCCAATAATAGAATCTATCTCAATGAAGAAATTGAAGTTATCTATTTACTTACCTGGAACCAGAAGAATAATGAGTTAATCTCTAGGCTTATTCATTCTATGAAAGGGACTCAGGGTAAAAGTGAATGGATCTTTTGGGCGCAATTTTTGAGCTTTGAAGCTGGAGCAGAAGGGGATGCTATTTTGATTCCAGCGCCCTCTTCTCAGTTGAATCTAAGTGATCATGCGTTTCTTTTTGCAGAATCATTATCTCAAATAACCGGATTAGAGCTCAAGAGGGGGCTCATTAAAGAGCCCCAGCAATCGCAAAAAAAGCTCAACAAAAATGAGAGATCCAAAATAAAATTGCAATCTAATTTAGAGTTTTCAGAAGCTGAAATAACTGAAAGAAGCTATATATTTATAGACGATGTCTGTACAACAGGGGCCACGATTTTGGCGGCTCATGAAGCACTTGGGAAGCCTGATAACTTCAAAGCGATTGTCTTAGTTTATAGAGAGCTATTGCACCCACTATAGGACCCTGATATAAAGGACCGCACTCAAACTCAACTAAATTAAGGATAAACTGCCCATGAAATTCAATAAGAGTTTATTTGTATTTTTAACATTATTTTTTAATATATTTATTGGTGCCTATGCCAATGTATCTCCTTTGGAATCCACTCTTCAAAAATATAAAGACTCGACATTGGTCCAAATGCAAGTCACTAAAATTGTGAAATCAGAAGTGATGCAAAAAGAAAATAAATTTGAAGGTAAAATATATTTTTCATCTGGAAAATTGCGATGGGAAAATTCAAAACCAGAAAAGTCTTTGATTGTTTTTGATGGTGATACGATGTGGAATGTGCAGTTTCCGTCAGAAGATTTTCCAGGTCCAGTTCAAGTGGCAAGAGGTAAAATTGACAAAAAGAACCAATCAAAAATATTTTTAACATCTTTGTTTAAAAAACAAAATGTTATGAATGAGTTTAAAATTCTATCAGAAAAAAAAGAGAAGAACTCAACAGTTTATAAATTAGAAGCAAAAAATAAAGATCCAATGGTTCAGGACTTAGAAATTAAAGTCGAAAATGAAAACCTTTATATTGAAGAAGTTAAATATAAAGATGATATCGGCAATGTGACTTTAATGTCCTTTTCAAAAGTAGAATTTAAAACTGAAATTAAAAAAGGCCTCTTCAAATACTTTCCGCCTAAAAACGCACAGGTAACAAACTTATGAGTAAAAATACAGAGATCAAAAAAACTAAAAAAGTTCATTTTATCAGCTTAGGTTGTCCTAAAAACTTAGTTGATAGTGAAATCATGGCTGGAACTCTTTTAAAAGATGGCTATGAAATTGTTAATGAACCAGAACAAGCAGATGCTGTTATTGTGAACACCTGTGGTTTTATTGATGATTCTAAAAAAGAGTCTATTTCAAAAATTCTTGAAATGGCTGAGCTTAAAAAATCTGGAAACCTCAGTAAAGTTGTGGTGGCCGGTTGTTTAACTCAAAGATATAAAGATGAACTCGTTGATGGATTGCCAGAGGCGGATTTATTTGTGGGTTCAGGAGAGTTTCAAAAAATTGGTGAAATTCTTAAGAAGCATGATGAGGGTGATACGAATAAAAAGTATTTTAATCTTCCGACATTTCTTCAAGAAGAAAACACTCCTCGTGTGAACTCGCAACCTGGACATAGGGCTTATTTAAAAATTTCAGAGGGATGTTTAAAGCGTTGTGCTTTTTGTGCGATTCCACATATTCGTGGTAACTTACAATCACGCACCATTAAAAATATTGTCAATGAAGCTCAGCTGTTAGCGGCTGGTGGAGCTAAAGAACTTTTAATAATTTCTCATGATTTTACAGACTATGGTTGGGATTTAAGAAGAAAAAATCCAGAAGCAACGGAGAGTCCAGAAAACCTTTTGAAAGCATTAGATCAAGTGAATGGCATTGAGTGGATTAGATTGCTTTATCTCTATCCAGATGGAATCACAGAAGAAATGATTTCTATTATTAAAAACAGTAAAAAAATTGTGAAGTATTTTGATATGCCTTTGCAACATGTGAGTGATCCAGTACTTAAGTCTATGAATCGAAAAATGACTAAGGCTGAGATTGAATCTGTTTTAGAAAATATTAGAAGAGAAATTCCTGAAGCTGTTGTTCGCACTCAATTTATTGTGGGCTTTCCTGGGGAAACTGAAGAGCAATTTATTGAAGTTTTAGATTTTGTTGAAAAACATCGTTTTGATAGAGTGGGTTGTTTTAAATATTCACCTGAGGATAACACTCCAGGTGGAAAGATGGCCAATCAAGTTGAAGATGATGTTAAGGAACGTCGCCATAATGAACTTATGTCTCTTCAACAAGAGATCAGTTTTGAAATGAATCAAAAATTTATTGGTAAAACAATTGATGTACTAGTTGAAGGTTTTAGTGAAGAAACAGACTTACTGCTTCAAGGGAGAATGTCACAACAAGCCCCAGAGATTGATGGAGTTGTTTTGATCAACGAAGGTTCTGCCAATGTTGGAGACATGGTCAAAGTTCAAATTACTGAAGCTATGGAGTACGACCTTATTGGTTCAATTGTAGAATTTTAGAATCCCACTATTGATGGGGAGCAGGTCTCTAATGCTGACTCGTATTTTGCAATCCAGTCAGCATTTTTTTCTGTTTTAAGGATAAAAAGTTTTTTTCTTAATTCAGATTGAGAGACCTTATCTTTTTTGCAAGAAGCTTTAAAAGCCTCCAATGCAATATCATATTTTTTTAATTCAAAAGCTGATTTTGCCAATCCAATTTGAGATCTGATGGATGAGGGGTCAGCATTCACAGCTTTTTGAAAAAAGCTGAAAGCAGTTACAAAGTCTTTTTTTTCTTCTAATAAATTGGCATAAGTATAATTAGCCAACTCTGAATTTTTAAAATCTTCCGCAGCTTTTTTAATTAATTGATCGCCATTATTTTTTGAGTCCTCTAAAACTTTAATAACTTGTCCATATCTCACAAAATTTTCGGCCTCTTCAGGAAATAAGCGAGTGCCAAGTTGGCAGTATTTTTTAGCAATATCATAGAGATTGGATTCTAAACAAAGGTTACATAGTTTTGTGAGGTAACGTTTTCTAGGGGCAATTTTTTCAACCATATCTTGAAGTAAAATTCTGAGTTCGTATTGATTTTTTTGTTTTTCATAAACTTCAACAAGACCCTCATATGCAGGTTCATATTTTGGGTTTATTTCCAGGGCATTTTTAAATGCATTTAAGGCATCGCTTCCCTTTTTGCCTGATTTTAAATGAGCTTGTCCTAATAGAGTGAGAACTTCCACATCATTTTCTGAGCGACTGTAAAGTAAGTTTAAAACTTTGATGCTGTTAGGAGAGTCTTCCAAGGCTAGATAAGATTTTGATAAATCAATCAAAGACGATCTATCGAGGGTTTCAATTTTTGGAGAGTACTGGTTTACAACCTCTTTATATAATTTTTTATTATAGAGAGTTTTAATATCTCCAACTATCACTTCTGTTTTTGGAATTATTTTTTCTTCTTTATTTTCTGTTTTTACTTTTACAGGATTTGATTTCTTTTTCTGAATAACCTGTGCAGTGGGCTGGCCAAAGGTCGGTTGAGCGTACCAAAATGAGACAAGACTCATTCCCCCAAGCGCTAGTCGAACAACCAAATTATGAGTATTTAATGCCATTGGTGAGCCCTTCCAGTATGATAATTCTCTCTCTGTGCTATTCTTAATATTGAGATGTTCAACTCTAATAATGTAAAGAAAATTCAAAAACGGTCTAGTCTGGAATCAGGTCAGGCTATCATTGAGTATGTCCTTGTGCTCGTGATGACTATTGGTTTGGTTTTACTTTTCTCTTTCGCTTTTGTCAGACCGGTTAAAGATTTTTTGAATAGTTATTTGGGTGATTATACTAAATGTCTATTACAAACAGGTGAGCTCCCAAAACTGGGCGGTGAGGATCAATCCTCAGAGGGGCAATGTTCAACATATCTCAATGCTTCCAGAAAAAACTTACAAGATGCTGCTAAGAATAATTCAAATGGAAATCTAGGTCTTAATGGCGGCGGTAAAAATGGAAACGGAAACGGAAATGGAAATGGAGATGGTTCTGCTCAGGGTGGAGATTCTGCTGATGGAAGTAAGGACTCTACTCGCGGTGGAAAAAATAAAGCTGCGAATGCTTTAAGAATGAGAACAACTTTTGGCCCATCACCAACAGGTGTGGGAGAAAACAATGCTCCAAATACCATTGAGCTCGGAAAAATTTCTGATGGTACTAATGGAAAAAATAGTTTCTTTAAAGGTGGGAGTTTTGGTCAAAATATCATTTATATACAAAGACAAAGTAACTTCGCCGTTAAATGGGATCAAATTTCAGAAAAAGATAAGAAGAAGCTTAAAAAGAAAGAAGGTAAGTACCAAGTACTTACTAAAAATGAAGGTGTTTCGTCTGAAACAAAAAAGAAATTTATTGTGAATCCACCCAAAGCCAAAGAGGTGGTTGAAGTAGAAAAAAGCTCTTTTTCATTTTCAGGATTGTTTAAGTGGTTCATCATAATAATTATTATTCTCGCAATTATTATATTTGTGGGATCTCAAATTATGCAGATTTCAAATAGCTGGGAAAAGTAAGCAGATTGAATTAATAATTTTCACTAACCTGCGTTAGAATTTTTTTCAGCTAAATATTTTAAATTAAAAATAATTGTTTAATTTTGTTGCATCAAGGGAAGGTAACTGACTAAAAGGAACACCTCTACGGATCTGTTTAAGGGGGCTACTGCGTGGGTGAACTCATCCAATTTAATCGCAAGAAACTATTTAATGTGCATCAAGCAGATGTTTTGTTGCCATTAATAATTAAAATAACAGAAGCTGCAGATTCCAATGTAAAGAGCATCATAAATCAGTTAGATACTTATCCTGGCACCATTGAAGAGCAAAGTGCTTTTGCCGATCAAAAAATATTTCATATCATTGATCAATGGAAATCTAAAATAGTTAAACTAGGTGCGACTCCGACAAATATGTGGACCGCTGATTTTGATAATGGTCTAGGTATTTACTGTTGGAAATTTCCTGAAGGATCGATTCAATTTAGTCACAAATACCTTAAGTTAAACGAGACTTGTCAGCAAATGAGAGTTTCAATTAAAAACATGAAGTAAAAAAAATTAAAAATTACTCAAAGACAAAACTCTGTATATAGATTAAATTTTTATTATTAGTAATAATTATAGTTGTTTTAACTCACTGAATTTTTACGAGGAATAAAAATGCAAATAGCAGTGGCGCAAATTAATCCAGCTTTAGGGTGTTTTGATTTAAATGCTGAGAAAATTCTCGACTTTTGTCATAAATCTAGAGAGCAAGGTGCAGAACTTGTGATCTTTCCAGAGTGTTCCATTATGGGTTATCATCCCTTTGATCTTTTGGAACGAAAAGATTTTGTTCAAAAACAACTTTTAGTTTTTAAAAAAATCCAAAAATTAATTCCAAAGGATTTAGTGGTTGTATTGGGTTTAATTACCTTTAATAAAAGCAAACTAGGTCGACCTTATTTTAATTCAGGAGTTGTATTTGAAAAGGGTCGTATTCTTTTTCAATTTAATAAACAACTATTACCTACGGGAGATATTTTTGATGAAAGTCGATTTATTGAACCCGGAGATCTCACTCAAAATATCTTTAAGATCAAAGGACAAAAGATTTTTTTTACAATTTGTGAAGACATTTGGGCCTGGCCTAATGAAAAAGGATTTAGTTTTTATAAGTCGAATCCTATTAATAAGATTAAATCCAAAGTGGATCTTATTATTAATTTGAGCGCTTCTCCTTTTTTTAAAAATAAAGAGTCTCTAAGACATTTCGTAATAAAAAATACAGCTTTAAAACTAAAAGCCCCGATGATTTATTGTAATATGGTAGGGGCTCAAGATGAGGTTATTTTTGAAGGGGCCTCTGTGGTATTTAATAAATGGGGTAAGCTTTTATTTCAGGCCAAATCACTGCGAGAAGATTTGTTTTTATTAGATACTGAATTTTTAAATGATAAAACAATTAAGAAATCGAGTTCAGAGGCTAAGCTCTCGTCGGTCGCAGCTCTACATCGCGCGCTTGTCTTGGGAATCAGGGATTTTTGTAAAAAAACAGGGTTAAAAAAAATCCACTTAGGACTCAGCGGAGGTATCGATTCTGCTTTGGTCACTTGTTTAGCTGTGGATGCTATTGGAAAAGAAAATGTTCACTTGCTAGCCTTGCCTGGACCTTATAGCTCTCCAAAGAGTGAAAAGCTGGCAAGAGAGTTGGCAAAAAATATTGGGTGTTCTTACCAAGTGCTTTCAATTTCAGAAGCTTATGAAAAAATTAATACTTATCTAGTTAAAGAGTTTAAAATCAAAGAATTTGGAATTGTTCAGGAAAACCTTCAGGCTAGATTGCGTGGACTTTTTTTAATGGGCTATTCAAATGCACATAATAGTCTGTTGTTATCAACTTCAAATAAATCTGAATATGCTTCAGGATATTCTACTCTCTACGGAGATATGTGTGGAGGATTAGCTCCACTAGGAGATTTAACCAAAGAAGATGTTTATAAACTTTCAAATTATTACAATGAGATAAATAAGAAACAGATTATTCCTCAAGAAATCATTTCAAGGCCACCATCAGCAGAACTAAGACCTAACCAAAAAGATCAAGACACTCTACCAGAATATGATTTATTAGATAAGGCAGTGATTAAACTTGTTGAAAAGGCAGGTACTGCAAAAACATCTGCAGAAAAATGGTTGCTTCCAGTATTGATGAGAACTGAGTTTAAAAGGTGGCAGGCGCCACCTATATTGAAGGTTACCTCACACGCCTTTGGTCGAGGCAGAAGGTGGCCTATAGCTTTTAAAGTAGGCTAAGAAGATCTAATTGCTTTGGTTGGCGCACAATTTGTGGAAATCGTAATGCGGGCTTACCAGTTAAGGCAATTAAGTTTTCAATGGCAGGTGGTTGTCCATTGATTGAAATTCTTTGAACAAGGTGAAGAAAAAGTTTTCCGCAATAAGTGGCATCTTCTTCAGCTCTGTGAAAATCAGTTGTAGGAATTTTGAGATGTTGAACCAAGGTGCCTAGTTTGTAATTAGGTAAACCTGGAAATACTTTTCTTGAAATAGGAAGTGTATCTAAAATAATTCCTTTGGGCGCTGAGCTTTCAAACTTTTTAATATCAGAAGTGAGAAATTGAGTATCAAAAGGTGAGTTATGAGCCACTAAAATATGTTCTCCACAGAATTCTGCAAAAGATTCTAAGAGAGTATCAATAGTGGGTTTACCTAAAACCATATCATTTGAAATGCCATTGACTGCTGATGCACCAGGAGGAATGGGTCTTTTAGGATCCACAAGAGTCGAAAAAATCGCTTCTGGTGAACCATTTTCAAAAAGTACAGCACCTAATTCTACGATTTGGTCTACACCTGCTACTGTTCCGGTTGTTTCTAAGTCAAAGGCAATAAATTTCATGCAAGAAACCTACAACTTCTATGTTAAAGTGTCAAAAAAGAAGAGTTTATTTGGATTATCTTAACGAGATATTTTTAGATATTCTAAGTTAATAAGAGTTATCAGTTTTTGGAGTTTAGAGTGTTTTCAATAAGAAAATCAAGACGTTCTGTTAACTTAAAAATTATTTCAAAATCACGGGATGCATCATTAGATAATCCTACAATTAAGAATTTTTCAATGCAGAGCCAAGAAGAATCTTTACTGACAATTTTGAATAAAAATAAAGTTCCATTAAATCAAAGTTGTGGAGGAAATGCCACCTGTGGAACTTGTAAAGTTTTGGTATCTTGTAAAGATACTTTTGGAATTCATTTGGGCCTTGATAAAGAGCTCCAACAAAGAAGTGATATTGAATCACAGTTTTGTAACGAAAGACCTTTAGAACAGAATGAACGGTTAGCTTGCCAATTTAACTGTCTTTTTTTAGAAGATGAAAAATTTAAAAATTTAAAACAAGAAATTGAAATTGAAATTGAAATTCCCACTTTAAAAATTTAATAAACAAAAAATGGATTTGTATAAATCCAAGTAATCCATTTTTTTCCTTCAGGAATTGGAAAAAGTGGAATGACCCTAACAATAAGCCTATAGACTCCACTTTCTTCAATGTTTAGAGTCCCTGAAGATTCATTAAATGTTTTAAATCTTTCTCCATTTTTGTAAATGACCACCTCGAAAAAAGAATTTGGTTTTGCAGGTAATTTAAAACTAAGAAGAGTGTTTTTATCCTTTTTGAGTTCTGAACCCATTAAATATATTTTGTCTTTTTGTTTGATCACAGCATTAAATCCAGAAGGATCTCCAATTAAATCAAATGCGAAATAAAAATTTCCAGATTTAAAAGCATTTACAATTTTAGTCCGATCATTTGAAAAGTTACCAGTGAGTTCAGATTTTAAGAGAAGATGATTAGATGCCATTTCAAAGCTTTTTTTATAACTCGGAAATCTCACAAAATAATTCGCCAAAGGAATAGCTCTGGCAGTTGCATCGGCACCGTGGAATCCAAAAATTGGATGATTTAAATGAGGTGATTTAAAATTTATTTGATTTAAGCGATCCCACATAGCGATCTCTTCTGAAGGTTCAGATATAAGTCGCAAAAAAGATAAACGAGGACTAAACGGATATGTTATCAGACTCCATAAAATGGTAAGGCGACTTGTTTGAGCTTTTTTTTCTGAAAGCGATTTTTGATTCAAAACTTCAAGACCATCTATGCCAGTTGGAAACTCTTGGCTCCATTCAATCTCACGCAAGCCTCCAATGCGATTGGAGGCTTTATTAGAGTGTGTAAGAATTTGCAGGCTCTCTTTCATATCACTCGCGTGCTGACTCATACTATCTGTGAGTTTCATATGGACTTCTGAAATATTATTTGGGTAAAGATCTTTTTTTGCAGAGTAAAGGAGAATGCGGTTATCTAAATAGTTATATTGAGCACCAGATAAAACAAGTAAGTTATTATGGTAAGCTTCTAAATTAAAGTTTGGATTGAAAGAATTTAAATCACTAAAAATCATAAAGTCCAAGCCGGCAGCTTGTGCTTCTTCAATTATTTCTGAAGTTGAAGAAGACCCTAATCCTACATCAGAGTGAATATTTAAAACACCTTTGTAATCATAAAATCCTTCTGGATTTTTTTTATGAATATCTTCGCTAATAACGATAATTTCCGATTGATGGATGTAAAATCCATAAACGAAATACATCATAAAAAAAGCTGCGCCCCAAGTAAAAAACTTCAATCTTCTATCTCCTCAGTGAGATCTTTAATTCGTCTTGTAATTTGAATCACTCTTAAATGATGATTTAATTTTTCAACAATTTTAATTTTATATTTTTTAGGTTTAATCCAACTTGGAAGAGCATCAATTTCATCTGCGAATACATAAAAAGGGCTTTCTTTTGGATAGGCTTGAGGAAAGTCATCATAAAAGTCTCTTCGAGACATATCATAAAGTTTGTAAAATGGTTTTTTAGTGCGATACCAAATAAAAGAAGCCATTTGATAGGTATTTGCAAAAATGGGTTGGTATTTTGAAATCGATTGTAGAGCAGGTTCGTATTGAAAGGTTTCATTAAATTTACGAGGGGGATGGGCTAAGAATTTAAACTGAATTTCTGCTGCTACAAATACATAAATACAAATCCAAGATGCAATGGTGATTTTTTTGAACCATGAACGATGTTCTGAATTGATAATTGCTATTGCATAGATTGCAGGGTAACCCATCATAGGCCAATTGATTTCGACGTTGCCTTTAAGAGACGTGATGAGAAAAAAACATAGGGGTGTCCATCCGAAAAAATAAAGCCATACAGGAATTTTATTATTTTTTTTGGCTGCACTGATAAACATCAGAGGAAAAATAACTACAAATTGACCAACTAAATAGCCAGCGATCCATGAGGGAGTCCATTGTTTACCATTCAAACCGTGGTTAAGTTGAAATTTAAAAGAACTAAAATCATTTAAATAATTCCAATAAATAACGGGACTAGAAAATATAAGCCCACTTATAAAAGTAAAAAATAAATATTTTTTATTAATGAGTGACCATTTTTTTGTATAGGCAATATACCCTAACGCTGCTGGAATAAAAATGACGATATGGTATTTAGAGAGAAAGCCCAATCCTAGCATAGACCCAAAAATAAAATAATTAATTTTGGTGGGACGCTCTAAGCACTCTAAGAAAAAATAGATTGAGAAAGACCAAAAAGCAATCAGCGGAAGATCTGGAGTGATAATCAGAGAACCCATTCCTAGAATAGGCGAGAGACAAAAAATAAAAAACCAAGACTTAAATTCTTTAAATTCAAAGTGCTTTTTAAAGATTAAATACCACGCAACTAATGTGAGATGACCCACAAAGACCGCTGGCCATCGAACGCTGTTAAGAAAAGATTCAGAAAACTCACCTAGCTTAAATAGCCAGGCTACCATGGGTGGATGATCAAAATAAGAGAGCTGTAAATTTTTTGACCATACCCAATAGTAAGATTCATCAACCCCCATGGGTAAATAAAGTGATAAAATAAATTTGATAAAAAGGGTTACAACCCAAAATATCCAAAATTTTTTAGCAGTCACTTAGAAGCTCATTTTCAAAGGTTTGCCAAGTGACCCTGGAACACCTTTTTCTTTGCCGTTCACGATGAGATTAATAGCGCCACCATTGCTAACGTTCAGATTAACACCCGTTTTAGATTTAATGGTGTGAACTTCATCAGCTTTTAAATTTAATTTTTCTTTTTTTCCATCAATTAAAAATTCTATGGAAACATTATCTAGGGCTTCAATAATGAGTTCTACAGGTTTTTTATTTTCATCCGCATTTGCCGTAGCTTGAGTTGGAGGAGGTGTTGACGTAGCTGCAGGCGGAGTGGGCTTTGGTGGCGCAACAGCAGTGGCCTCCTCTTTAGGAGTTGGCGCAGTTAAGGCAGCATTGGCAGTAGTTTTCGCAGCAGGCTGTTGAGTTGCTTCTGCTGGTGCTGCAGCGGCTGTCGTTGCAGATGTAGGCTCCGGAGTTGGATTTGCAGGAGGTTGAGTTGGATTATTAGAATCTGTAGTTGCTGGAGTTGAAAGACCTCCTACAAGGTTTTGTGCCGGATTTAAAGTGCTATCGGCAGCGGCTAAATCTTTAGCGGGTTCAGCTGGAGTCGAGTTATTAAGTGGAGTGCCTACAACAACAGCTTCAATTTTGCTTTCATTTTCATATTTTTCAATGATCTGTTTAGAGAGCATAATTAAGAGTATTAAAACTAGGGAGCCACCAAAAACAAAAATTTTTCTTTTCGTGGTCCAATCACCAACCGGAGCGACAAAGTCGTCTTGTGAAGATTGTGGTTTTGAAAATTCAATCTTAGGAAGTTTTGAAGTTTCAGGAGAAAGAGAATCTGTGTTTGAAATTTGACCATGTTCCGGCTCAATTTTAACTTGAGGTCTTGTTGAACCCATTTCTTCGTAAAAAACATTTAAAACTTCTTCGGTATTCATTTTTAAAAAACTGGCATAACTCAGAACAAAACCTCTTAAAAAAGTCTTAGCAGGTAAATTTGTGTCTTCGCCTTCTTCAATAGCTTTTAAGATTTTTGAACTAATTTTTAAAGATAATGAGACTTCATTCAGTGAAATATTTTTTTTGAGTCTTTCGTTTTTTAAACTTTCCCCAGTACGTTTCATTTTTTCTCCCCAAAATTCAATTGAAACAAATTAACATTTAATTTGAGATAAATTAACGAATGATTTGAAGCATAGCTCGAGATTTTTCGACATATTTACCATTTGGATATAGTTTCACAATCTCTTCAAATCTTGCTCTTGCCCGAGATTTATCCCCAACCTGCAGATAGCTCATTGCGCTATAATAGTGGGGTTCATCAAAGAGATAATTCTGACAGTAACCTACCGCTTTGTCGAGAGAAAGTGTTGAATGATCATAATCTTTAAGTTCAAAAAGAGAGCGGCCATAGTAAGAATTGGCGACACAGTTGTCTTTTTCAATTTGGACAGCCTTTAGAAAGGAGCTTTTAGCTTCTGTGAATTTATTTAATTTAAATTGAGCAATTCCTAAATTAATCCACCCTTTTTCTGGATGGCTAAAGGTAAGATCCTCAATAACGGCTTGTGAAACCTTGATAGCTTCATTGTAGTTGCCAAGTTCGATTTGAATTCTGGCTAAATTATTTTTAGCATCAGTGTATTTTGGATCTAATTGAAGTGCTATTTTAATTTGTTTATCGGCTAAATCAAAACGCTCTCTCACAAAGTAAACCAGCGCTAAATTGTTGTGGATCTCTGGATTTTCAGGGTCTAGCTCTTCTGCTTTGAGTAGCTCAGAAAGAGCCATTGGATAGTTACCAGATGTAAGATGAGAGGCACCCACTCTCAATCTAAGTTCTGCCTCTTCCTTTTTGCTTTGAGAAAAGAGGCTTGCACAGTTAACTAAAAAAAAAGAGAAGAGAGTCATAGATAGAATTAAAATTTTATTTTTCATATATTTATTAAAATTTTAACTTGGAAGGGAGTCAACCTCTCCTTTCAAGAAGGACCATTGTTTCTACATGGTGAGTTTGAGGAAACATATCAAAAGTGGTCATTTTTTTTACTTGATAAGCGTTGTTAGAAAAATTCTTGAGCCAGTCTAAATCTCTGCTGAGAGTCGTGGGATTACAGCTAATATAAAGAATATTTTTACAATTTAAAGCAGCAAGGTATTTAATCACTTCAAGATCACATCCTCCTCTTGGGGGATCTAAGCAAATAAGCGAGTTATCATTTTCTACTGAATTAAAACGTCTTAAAAACGAACCTACATCACCCGCATAAAACCGAATTGATTTTAATTGCTCATCTTTAATTTTTTGATTGGCTATTTCAACTGAACCAGGAGTCCATTCTACAGCCATCGTTTTATGGGGTTTGAGCTTATTATAAATAGGAAAAGTAAAGTTTCCCATACCTGCATAAAGATCTAAAAACATATCAATTTTTTTAAGATGCGAAGTCCACTCAAGGGCTTGATTAATGAGGACTTCATTACAAGCCTCATTTACTTGAGAGAACTCATTGGGTTCAGATAGATTTGAAGAATTAAAAACCTCTTTAACAGTGTTGTTTCTATTTAAAGAAAGTTCAATTTTTTGAATGTTTTCTGATTCATTTTTTTTTATTTTTTGAATAAAAGAAGGATTTTGAATGTGATCAGATAAAGCCTTGTCAGCGATTAAGCAGGAATCAATTGGCACGAGCTGATGAGAATCAGCTCCAAAATATCCCACTTTTTGAGATTTATTTTTTAATTGAATTCGATTTCTGTAAGCCAGTTCTTTTGGAGAAGAAAAGATTGGGAGGACTTGTGAATCGTCTTCTAAATGTTTTTTAAGCGTTTCTTGAACTATTTTTTCTTTCCATTGCAGCTGGTGAGAATAATTTAAATGCTGCCAATCACAACCCCCACAGACATGAGTGAGCTTTGGAGAGAGATATTTGCAAGGGGTTTCTCTTCTTTCGGGACTCGCTTTAATTATTTGAACAATTTTAGCTCGGCCAAAGCTTTTTTTAATTTCTGTGAGTTCCACTTCAAGCTCATCAAGAGCTGCCGATCGAGGAATAAATAAAATAAAGCCATTGTATTTAGCTAGACCATCTCCACCAAACACAAGACGCTCAACAGTAACAAAAATTCTCTGACCAATTGTAAGTTCCATAAAAAAATAGCTGTCATCTTTATTAAAGAGACAGCTACTCCTATTAATTTAAATTAATATTCTAACACTTATTTAACGTTGCAAATTTCGTGTTTTTCAAAAAACAATTTGATTTCTCTTTCAGCACTCGCAAGGCTGTCAGAACCATGAACTGCGTTTTCGCCCATGTTGTCACCAAATTTAGCGCGGATTGTGCCAACAGTTGCTTTTTTAGGATCAGTTGCGCCCATGATTTCGCGGTTTTTAAGAACTGCGTTTTCACCAGCAAGAACCATCAATAAAACAGGTCCAGAAGTCATAAATGTAACAAGCTCACCAAAAAATGGACGAGCGTTATGTTCAGCATAAAACTCTTCACATTTTGCTTTTGAGATGACTGTTAATTTTGCAGCAGCAACTGTTAAGCCGTTGCTTTCAAATTGGCTGATGATATCGCCAAGAGCGTTTTTCTTAACTGCATTTGGTTTAATAATACTAAATGTCATTTCGTGTGCCATAGTAACTCCGTAAAAGATAAATAAATAATTAGGTTAAATCCTGTATTTCGCAGGAGAATCTTAGAAATGCGCTTGAAAAGCAAGCGCATAAACAGATTATTTTAAGCAAGATTTAAGAGTGGTTCCTAAATCAGCAGGACTTCTCGCAATTTTACAACCAGCTGCCTCAAGAGCTGCAAATTTAGCTTCTGCAGTTCCTTTGCCACCACTGATAATTGCTCCAGCATGGCCCATTCTTTTACCTTTAGGAGCTGTTGCCCCTGCGATAAAGACAGTGACAGGTTTTTTAAACTCTTTTTTAATGTATTCAGCAGCTTCTTCTTCTGCTGTTCCACCGATTTCCCCAATCATAATAACTGCATCAGTATTTGGATCTTCGTTAAAAAGCTTAAGAACATCGATAAAATTAGTTCCATTGACTGGATCTCCACCGATTCCCACACATGTTGATTGACCAAGACCCACTTGAGTTAATTGGTGAACAGCTTCGTATGTGAGAGTTCCAGATCTCGATAAAACCCCAATTCTTCCTGGTTTATGGATATGACCAGGCATAATTCCAATTTTACATTCTCCTGGAGTGATCACTCCAGGGCAATTTGGTCCAATAAGACGAGTGTGCTTGCCTTCCATAAATCTTTTTACTTTAACCATATCAAGAACTGGAATTCCTTCTGTGATACAAATAACAAGATCTAAGCCAGCATCAACAGCTTCCATGATAGAATCAGCTGCAAATGGTGGTGGTACAAAGACCACTGAAGCATTACAACCAGTCGCGGCTTTTGCTTCCTTAACTGTATTAAAAACTGGAAGACCTAAATGAGTGGTTCCACCTTTTCCTGGAGTCACTCCACCCACCATTTGAGTTCCGTAAGCAAGAGCTTGTTCAGAGTGGAAAGTCCCTTGCGCGCCAGTAAAACCTTGGCAAATAACTTTAGTATTTTTATTGATAAGAATAGACACGATTACAGTCCTTTCACAGCGCTAACAACTTTTTTAGCCGCATCAGTTAGATCATCAGCAGGGATGATGTTGAGTCCGCTTTCTTTAAGAAGCTTTTTACCTAGCTCAACATTGGTTCCTTCAAGTCTTACAACGAGTGGAACTTTTAGCCCAACTTCTTTAGAAGCTGCAATAACACCGTCAGCGATAATGTCACACTTCATGATACCGCCAAAAATGTTTACAAGGATCCCTTTTACGTTTGGATCTTTAAGGATGAGTTTAAATGCATTGGTTACTTTTTCTTTATTAGCACCACCACCAACATCAAGGAAGTTTGCAGGAGATCCGCCATGGATTTTAATAATATCCATAGTAGACATCGCAAGACCAGCTCCGTTCACGAGACATCCGATATTTCCATCCAATTTAATGAAAGCTAGATCATATTTGCTTGCTTCAATTTCTGTTGGATCTTCTTCAGAAAGGTCTCTCAAAGTTACGATGTCTTTATGTCTGTAAAGTGCATTCGAATCAAAATTCATTTTAGCATCTAAAGCATAAATTTCGCCCTCTTTAGTTAATACTAAAGGATTAACCTCTGCAATTGAACAGTCAGTGGCTATAAAAGCATTGTAAAGACCGATAAAGAAAGAAACTGTTTTATTGATTGCATCAGCTGGAATGCCAATAGCAAAAGCAAGATCTCTTGCTTGGAAAGCAGTTAATCCCGTTGCTGGATCCACATCAACTTTAACGATTGCTTGAGGATTTTTTTCAGCAACTTCTTCAATATCCATTCCGCCTTCAGAGCTTGCGATCACTGCAACTCTTCCAGTGGCTCTATCTACTAGAGCCGCAACGTAATATTCTTTTGCAATATTACATCCTTGTTCAATAAATAATTTTTGAACAAGTTTACCTTCAGGGCCAGTTTGGTGAGTCACAAGAGTCATGCCTAAAATATTTTTTGCATATTGCTTCACTTCATCAAGAGATTTTGCAACTTTAACGCCGCCGCCTTTTCCTCTTCCACCTGCGTGAATTTGAGCTTTTACCACCCAAACATTGCCACCAATTTCTTGAGCTGCAGAAGTGGCACCTTCAATGGATTCAACCATTTTACCTTTAAGAGTTGCCACTCCAAATTTTCTCAGAATTTCTTTGGCCTGATACTCATGAATATTCATTATAATTTCCTTCTTTATATTAATTTTAAACTTTTAATTAAACTGAATTAGTACTCAAGTTTTGCAAGAGCCTCTACAAGCTCATTCACTGCTTTACCAGACTTTTCTAAACCAGCTTTTTCAGTTTCATTAAGTTTTAACTCAACAACTGATTCCATACCGTTTCCACCTAAACGACAAAGAACTCCGATAAACAAACCTTTCATTCCATATTCGCCGTTAAGCTCAACTGCACATGGTAAAATTCTTTGTTGATCTTTTAAGATGGCTTCAGCCATTTGAACTGCACTTGCTGAAGGAGCATAATATGCAGAACCAGTTCCTAATAATTTAACGATTTCAGCACCACCGTTGACAGCTCTATTTACAATGGCATCAATTTTATCTTGAGAAAGCATTTCAGTGAGTGGAACTCCACCTACTGAACAATGACGAGGCATTGGAACCATAGTGTCTCCGTGTCCACCAAGAGTGAAGCCTTGAACATCTTTTACTGAAACATTAAGTGCTTCAGCAACAAATGAGCGGAAACGTGCGCTATCAAGAACTCCCGCCATACCAATGACGCGCTCTCTTGGAAATCCAAGAACTTTTTTAGCAACTGTGCACATTGCATCAAGTGGATTGCTCACGATGATCACAACAGAATTAGGAGCGTATTGTTTGATTCCTTCGCAACAAGCTTTTACGATTTTTGCGTTAGTTGCCAATAAATCGTCACGGCTCATGCCAGGTTTTCTTGGAAGACCTGCTGTTAAAATAACAACATCAGAGTCTGCGATATCTTTATAATTAGCAGTGCCAGAAACTTTAGAATCAAAAGCTTCAACAGGAGAAGATTCAAAAAGATCTAATGCTTTTCCTTTAGCTGCGCCTTCATTGATATCTAAAAGAACGACATCACCAAGTTCTTTTTGAGCTGCCCAATGAGCTGCTGTTGATCCAACAAAGCCTGCGCCAATAACCGAAATTTTTTTTCTTTTGTGAGCCATATAAATCCCTTCTGTTTATGAAGTTAACTTCATATTAAAATTTTTGAACTCGATTTAAATTGAGTCATTCATTTTTCGTCTAGTTTTTTAACCACTGGTTGCTAAGAAAGCCCAAATGGATCTTAAATCTATAGGTATAAGATGTCAGCAGATCTCCTCTTTCAAAGGACTGATTAGAACATGGCGTTACCTGAAAATGACAAAAAATACGAGCAAAAAAGCGAAAATTCTAAGAGTCAGAATTTAGATCAAGAAACTAAGTCTCCTCTTCAGGAGCCTCAAGTAGAGCTGAAAAATGTTGGAGTCTCATTTTTTGGTGAAGAAATTTTAAAAAATGTGAATTTGAAAATTTTCCGTGGACAAAAAATTGCCATTATAGGTCCGAGTGGACAAGGTAAAACCGTGCTTTTAAAAACTATTGCGGGTTTGATCTTACCTTCTGAGGGTGAAATTCTAATTGAAGGCAAAAACTGGTTAAAAGTCAGAGGGCAAGAGCGGCAAAATATTCTCAACAGGATGGGAATGCTCTTTCAAAAAAATGCTCTGTTTGATTCTTTAACAGTCAGTGAAAATATTGCATTCCCAATGCGAGAAACGACTCAAAAATCTTCACAAGAAATTGATAAAATAGTGGATTCATTTTTAGAGGCTGTGGGCATTTTTCATGCAAAAAACTTATTTCCTGATGAAATTAGTGGAGGCATGCAGAAGAGATTGGGAATTGCTCGCGCCTTAGCCTTAGATCCAGAAATCATTTTTTATGACGACCCAACTGCAGGTTTAGATCCCATCACGAGCCGAAAAATTATAGACTTAATCAACGATCTACAAAAAAAGAAAAGCTCCACTTTTTTAGCAATTACCAATGACATGAAACGAGCTTATCAATTTGCAGATCAAATATGGATGGTCGTTGATAAAAATGTTTTGGTGGCAGGAAATGTGGAGCAGACTCAAGCACATAATGATCCTAGAATTCATCAATTTATAAGAGGCACTCTTGAGGGACCTTTGACGGTTATTAATGAATGATAGAGTTTAAAAATTTAGTTAAAAAATTCGGTGATCGAACTATCCTAAAAGGCCTTTCTTTGAAAGTTAAAGAGGGAGAAATCCTTTTTGTATTGGGAACTTCTGGTACAGGAAAATCCGTTTTATTAAAAAATCTTGTGGGTCTTTTGCGCCCTGATGGCGGAGAAATTTGGATTGATGGCCAAGAAACTTCAAAATTCACAGAGCTTCAATATTTAGACATTAGAAAAAAATGCGGAATGGTTTTTCAGCAGCCCGCTCTTTTTGATTCTTTAACAATATTTGAAAATGTGGCTTTTGGTCTAAGAAAACATTTTCGATTGAGTGAAGAAGTCATCAAAGAAAAAGTTTTAAGATCTCTGAATTTAGTGAACTTGCACGGAGTAGAATCAAAGCTTCCAGCACAAATTTCCTATGGAATGCAAAAACGAGTGAGTCTTGCCAGAACAGTTGCTTTGGAGCCTAAAATTTTACTCTTTGATGAGCCCACAACGGGGTTAGATCCAGTCACAACAACTGCTGTAAATGAGTTGATATTCAATTTATCAAGAACTTTAAAAACTACTTCAGTTGTTGTTTCTCATGATATGCACTGTGCTTTAGCCATTGCGGATAAAATTGTGGTTCTCGATAAGGGTGAAATTGTTGATTATGGCAGTCCAGAGGAACTAAAAAATTCTAAGCAAGCCTTAGTTAAAGATTTTTTAATGGAGGCCATAGAAATATGAATCTCATCAAAAAAACAATGTCAGTTTTTGAAGAAATTGGCGGCACCATCCTTTTTTTTAAAGAAGTTATATGGACTTCAATATATTTTCCCTGCAAATTTCAAGATGTCATGATTCAAATTTGGAGAGTGACTGTTCAAAGCTTACTGACGACTGCTATGGCCGGTTTTTTTGTGGGCGCCATTATGACTGTGCAATTTGCATTACAAATGCAAGAGTTCAATGCCTTGGGTTATCTTGGAGGACTTTCTACAAGTGGAACTTTTAGAGAGTTAGGCCCCTTATTAATTGCCTTTATGTTGAGTGGAAAAGTCGGTGCATTTACGTCTGCTGAGTTGGGCACGATGAGAGTGACTGAACAAATTGATGCTATCAGATGTTTAGGAGCAAATCCTATTCAAGAAATAGTTTTACCTCGATTTATAGGCATTGTGATTTCTAGCTTTTTTCTTTTATTTACGGGTCTCATTATGTCTATTTTAGGTGGAATGATCATGGGTGATCTTTTTGCCGGCGTAAATCCTGAAGAATATTTAAGGTACATTCCCACAATTGTAACATGGCCTTCAATAGTTGTGGGTTTAATCAAATGCTTTGTGTTTTCGACTCTCTTAGCAACAGTTTGTACTTACAGGGGTTACACAACAACTGGGGGAGCAAAGGGCGTAGGAATTTCTGTAGTTGGCACAGCTGTGACGACAATGATCGGAATTGTGGCTTCTGATTGGATTGTCTCTTTTATAGCGGATCGTATTCTGAGAATGGTTTTGGAGTCCTAAGATGATATTAATAGATACAATTGGAAGAATCTTAATTTTGGGATTAGAAGTTTTAAAAGAGTTTTTATCTATGACCACTCACGCCCTACTAGAGATTTTTACTTACCCATTTAGAATTAAAGAAATATTTAAACAAATTAATTTTGTGGCCAATGAAAGCCTTCCTATTATTTTCTTTTGTGTTTCATTTGCTGCGATGGTGGCCATTTTAGAGTCATCATTTCATATGAAAATTGTCATTCAAAATGACTCCATGGTTCCCGGCTTTGCAGCGTTGCTCATTTTACGAGAAATTGGCGCTGTTGTAACAGCTCTGCTTCTCACTTCTCGAGTGGGGGCTGGTATGGCAGCAGAAGTTGGAACCATGCAAATTACAGAGCAAATTGATGCATTAAAGATGTTAGGAATTGACCCCATAAAATTTATTGTTTCGCCAAGATTTGTAGCCTGTGTATTAGGGACTACGCTTTTAACAATTGTTGCAGATATGGTTTGTATTTATGTTTCGATGATTGTTTCTGATGCTTATTTGGGATTTACCTCAGGAATGTTTTTAACTGCAATGACAAGATTTGTAGTTTTTAAAGATGTGATTTTTTCGGCCATAAAAGGAGCTTGTTTTGGTGCAGTGATTCCATTGATTAGCTGCTTTTACGGATTTCATTGCAAACCTGGTGCTGAAGGAGTTGGAAATTCGACAACCAATGCTGTGGTAGCTTCTTCAGTCGCCATTATTATAATTGATTTTATTTTATCGTATACTTTTTCGCATTTTTATTAAGGAAAGGAATTCAAATGAAACCAGAAACCAAGGTAGGTTTACTGTTTGTAGTCTCAGTCGCATTAGTCGTTACTTTTGCGTACTATTTGGGGGTTATCAATCCATTTAGTAATTATAAGGAGCTTAATGTCCTATTTAATTATGCGGGTGGAATTGAAGAGGGTTCTCCAGTACGAGTAATGGGTATCAAAGTTGGAAAAGTAAAAAAAATTGAGTTTGATCCTTCTCAAAAAAGCCCCAAAGGAGAAGAAGTTAAGCTGAGAATTCAAATTCAAATCGATAACAAGGCTTGGGCAACAGTGAGAAAAGACTCTAAGTTTTTTATCAATTTGGCAGGTGTCATTGGTGAAAAGTTTTTAGAGATTTCACCAGGGACTTTAGAAGCTGGTGAATTTGCCTCCAAAGAACTAGTAAGAGGTGAAGATCCTCCCCGAATTGATCAACTCATCTCTCAAAGTTATGGATTAGCTGGTAAACTTATAGAAGTTGTTGGTAAAAACGAGGGTTCGGTTACAAGTATGCTGTCGCAGCTAGACACGATGCTTACAAATTTAAATAAAACTCTCATATTATTAGATAAAACAAGTAAGAATAAGGAAATTGCACGTCTCTTAGATAATGCGATTTCAATATCTGATGATCTAGCCTATATTACTAAAAATTTGCGTTCTAAAAAGTCTGAAGAAACGGTTCAATTGGCTCAAAAATTATTATCTCGATTAGAAGGGCTTGATAGTCATGCTATCAAAAAATTTCTTCAAGAAGAGGGGATTAAAGCAAAGTTATTCTGATTTTTGGGATCAAAACTCAATATAAAAAAGGCAAAAAAAAACCCCGATTTGAGTCGGGGTTTTTAATTTAAAGAGCTATTAAGCTTTTAAATTAAGCTTTAGCAGCAGCTTTTTTAGTAGCAGCTTTTTTAGTTACTTTTTTAGTTGCAGTTTTTTTAGCAACTTTTTTAGTAGCAGCTTTTTTAGTTGTAGCTTTTTTAGCTACTTTTTTAGTTGCAGTTTTAGTTGTAGTTTTTGCAGCAGCTTTTTTTGTTGCTTTCTTTGCCATGTGCTCCTCCTAGGAAACATTTGTTGTTGTTAACATTGTTGTTCACTAAACTTCTTTTTATAGTGTTCACCAATCTGACTAACGTGGTCAATAAAAAAAAATTGTTTAGTATGCATTTTGCAACTTTTTTTTTGGATGACCTCATATCAAATTACTTTTATTGCGCTTACGATGTTCGGATTTGTATCCGTAAATGAGATTTTTAAATTAATTAGGAAGCTTCCATATCTTAAAAATGAAGATCTTTATATTTTGGAAATCATTATTCCAATTTCTGGACTGATGATTAATTTTGGAGTTTCATTTCATCCAAAAATTGGAATTTTATTTCATTTATTTTTACTTTTATTGATTTATTCATTTCGTAAAATTATGGATTTTTATTTTCATGAGAAATTCTTGAAATGCAGACTAGGCTTGGTTAACAATCTTATTTTAAATATAAAAAGTGGCCGTTCGTTAAGAGAGTTTTTGAGGGTTTCACAAATAACTGATGATTATCTTTTGAAATTCTTTTTTGAAAGGACTCAACTCATAATTAGAGAAAATTTAGCCGTTCAATCGCAGTTTGATATTAAAGAAATGCAGAGTTTTGCGAGTTCGATTAAAGATGCTGACAAAAAAAGTCACCAAATAATTTCGATTTTTGAAACTTACAGGGATGTAATTAAGATTGAAGATGAGTTTCGCCTAAGGTCGAGAAGAGTTCTTTATCAAGTACGTTTGCAGGCTCTTATTTCAATCATTATTTATTTATTAGCGGTGGGATTTTCAACATTTGAATTTGGATTTACTGCAATCGAGAGATGGTTCTTCTATTCTTTAGGGCCATTTATTCTTGGAACTTTTTTAATTTTAAAAAGGAGAACTTACAAATGGAAAGAATAGCGCCTCCTCTAGAATTAGTCCTCACATTAAGAATGGCTTTAGAGGGCGGTCAAAGCGTGCGGTGGGGATTGAAAAAATTTAGTTCTCAAAATTCAAGTGATCTTTCTCTCTTTATAAACTCTACAATTTACTCTTCACTCCATACTTTGGATCGCCCTTTTTCTAGCCACGCCCAGTTTAAAAAAAGAAATGATCGTACGCAGACTGTGTTGATTGTTGCAGAGCAGGGTTTAAATGGGGATCCCATCTTAAAAGCGCTTATTGATTTACAAAAAGAGCTTATCGAGCAGTACCGAGATCTTAGCGAAAAAGAGATTTCAGCGATGCCTATTAAATCTTTATTTCCACTTTTATGTCTCCAATTACCAGCTATCATGTTGGTGATTATCGGACCTCTCATTGAGAATTTAGTCAAGGGACTTCAGTGAAAAGAGCTTGTGTCTCCCATGGAGCTGAGGATAAAGTGATGCCAAGGATGGTCCAATGCGTGATGTTTTAAAAAAGAATCTTACCCAAAAAAATGCAGAAATACTTGTAGAAGAATTTCTCAAAGAAACTCCTGATCATAAATTGATTAAAGAAATTATGCAGAAATCTGGCTTACCTTATACTGGAGACACCATTCAGGAAATGAATACCGTGTTGCAAATGCTCTCTGAGCTTAAAAAAACGAATCCAGAAACAAGTTTATAGAGGCCAACGAGTTTCTAAACTATAAATCATGAAAATTATCATTAAATAAAATATTAAAAGAGAAAGAGTTAGGTTGATTATGATGTATCAGTCCATATTGGAAACTATTGGCAATACTCCTATTGTTAAGCTCAATAAGGTTGTTTCAGGTCCCCATGAATTTTATGTCAAATTAGAATATTTCAATCCCGGTGGTAGTGTTAAAGATCGAGTGGCCGTAGCCATGATTGAGGGAGCAGAAAAAAGAGGTGAGTTAAAACCTGGAGGTACAATTGTTGAGGCCACCTCAGGAAATACGGGTTTAGGTCTTGCTATGGTGGGGGCTATTAAAGGTTATAAATGTATTTTTGTAATGCCAGATAAAATCAGTGAGGAAAAACGAGCCATTCTTCGTGCATATGGAGCTCAAGTGATTATCACTCCAACGGCTGTGGAGCCTGAGGATCCAAGAAGTTATATTTCAGTTTCGAAACGACTTGTGAATGAGACTCCTAATTCTATTTTAACGAACCAATATCACAACCCAGACAATATAAATAGACACTATACTTTTACGGGGCCAGAAATTTGGAACCAAACTCAAGGTCAATTTGATGTTTTTGTTGCAGGAATGGGAACAGGCGGAACTCTTTCTGGGATTGGAAAATATTTAAAAGAAAAAAGTCAGTCTCTCGGCAAAACTATAAAAATGGTTTGTGCAGATCCTGTTGGAAGTATTTTATTTGATATGTTTTATCATAAAAGAATTATTGATCCTCCTAAATCATACAAAGTTGAGGGTGTGGGAGAGGATATGATTCCAGATAATGTGCAATTTCAATTTGTGGATGATGTTGAAAAAGTGAATGATAAAGAAGCTTTTCAGATGACTCGTGAATTGATTTCAAAAGAGGGTATTTGTGTAGGTCCTTCTTCAGCTTTGGCATTAGTAGCTGCAATTAAATACTCTCAAAAACTCACAAAACCAAGTAAGATTTTGGTGTTATTTCCAGATAGCGGTAAGGGTTATCTCTCTAAAGTATTCAATGATGAATGGATGAAAGAATATAACTTTATTTAATCGTATTCAAAATATTTATTTTTAAGGAATTTTTTATGAAAGATATTAAGTCATTAGATTTTGCCACAAGAGCTATTCATGCTGGTCAAGAACCAGATCCTACAACAGGCGCTATTATGACTCCCGTTTATTTAACTTCTACTTATGTTCAAGAGTCTCCAGGAGTTCATAAAGGTTGGGAGTATAGCAGAACCCATAACCCGACTCGTAAGGCCTTTGAGAACTGTTTTGCAAATTTAGAAAGTGCTCAATACGGTTTTGCATTTGCATCTGGCTGTGCTGCCACAACAACAATTTTGCATCTTCTGAATGAAGGGGATCACGTTGTAGCAATGGATGATATGTATGGAGGAACGTTTAGACTTTTTGATAAAGTTTTAAAGCATCATGGATTGAGATTTTCTTATGTGGATCTTACTAAAAAAGAAACTTTAATATCTGCAATTAACAGTCATACAAAAATGATTTGGATTGAAACTCCAACAAATCCAACACTTAAATTGGCGGATATTGAAGAGATCTGTAAAATTGCTCATAGCAAAAATATTTTGGTCGCCGTAGACAACACCTTTATGAGTCCTTACTTTCAAAGACCTCTCGAATTAGGAGCTGATATAGTCGTTCACTCAGCGACTAAATACATTGGAGGACATTCTGATGTAGTGGGTGGGGTTGTAGCCACTAACTCTGCGGATCTAGCACAAAAACTGGCTTTTTTAAGCAATTCAATGGGTGGAACCATGTCTGCCTTTGATGCCTTTTTGTGTTTAAGAAGTCTTAAAACTCTCCCTTTAAGAATGAAGGCCCATGAAGCGAATGCGATTCAAATTGCAAAATTTTTAGAAAAAAATTCCCATGTTGAAAAAGTTATATACCCTGGTTTGGAGTCACACCCCCAGCATGCTCTTGCAAAAAAACAAATGCATGGCTTTGGTGGAATGATTACTTTTTACATAAAAGGTGGCCTGCCTGCAGCTAAAACCTTTTTAGAAAGCGTGCGAATTTTTGCCTTAGCTGAGAGCTTGGGAGGAGTGGAATCCCTCATTGAACACCCTGCTATCATGACGCACGCTAGCGTCCCAGCTGAGAATAGAAAGGCCTTAGGGATTGATGATGGACTTATTCGACTCAGCGTTGGAGTTGAGTCCCTTGAGGATCTCAAAAAAGATTTAGAACAAGCCTTTGCAAAAATAAAATAATTAAATTTAGAACCCAATGAGTTGACTAAGGGTTGACAAGTTGGGTTCATCGCAAGTACAAAGGTCATTCATCAGATCAAAGTCGGCTTGGTAGCTCAGTCGGTAGAGCAGAGGACTGAAAATCCTTGTGTCGGCGGTTCAATTCCGTCCCAAGCCACCATTTTTAAAATGGCAAAGCACTTTCAAAATAAAACCTAAGATTTTATTCCAGACATTCTAATTAAACTTCCGATAATTTCTTTTAGATCACTCGACTTTTCAGACAATAATTTTGCAGAACTATTCAGTTCATTTGCCAAATGAGCGTTCTG
>JBIIER010000072.1:0-25543 GCA_044237745.1 Pseudobdellovibrionaceae bacterium | reverse complement strand
CTTGAACCAACGGAGTTGCCGTGGCCGTAAGAGCTATGATCGGAGAAGGGCGGAACTCATGAAGACGGTTCCCTAATAATCTGTAGTCCGGCCTAAAATCATGACCCCACTGAGAAATACAATGGGCTTCATCAATGGCAATCAATTCAGGTCGATATTTTTGCAATAAATCAATAAACCCCGGAACCGCTAAACGCTCCGGAGCCACAAATAAATAATCTAATTTTTTTGCAATATAATCGATACAAACTTGACGAGACTCCATACGAGATCTCCCCGAATGGATGCGCTCGGCTTTAAATCCCATTGCTTGCAATTTGATCACTTGGTCTTCAATCAATGCTAACAATGGACTGATCACCAATGTTGTACCCCCGCGAGCAATCCCTGGGAGCTGATAACAAAGTGATTTACCCGCACCCGTAGGCATCACCAACAAAGTATCAGTGCCTTGAGTAATAGTTTTACAAACCATTTCTTGATGCGGACGAAATTTATCAAAACCAAAATATTTTTTTAACAACGAAGAAAGCGATTCGTTTTTACGATCCGCTCTCTCTGCTTGGATAGCGTTATTTTGATTATTATTTTGGTTAAAATTATTTGTTTGAACTAAATTTTGAGAACCATAATTTTGGTAACTAAAGTTTTTAGCAGGCGCTGCCTGTGGACCACTTAAAATCTCACTCATGCGCAATTTAATTTCAGATTCTAAATCTTGAATAAAAGTTCCTAAGGATTTTTTATTGGATTGAATCACACCGAGTTCTTTTTCCCAACGGGCAGTCAGTTCTGGACTCTTTAAAAAAGGATGAACGGTTTCAATCAAACGCTCTCCAAAAGAAGTCGCATTCAGATTTTTTCCGTTTCTCTCCATGTATTTTCTGGCAATAAGAGTTTCAATAATCGAAGCCCGAGTGGCCGGAGTGCCTAAGCCCGTTTCATTTAAAGCTTTGGCCAATTCTTTATCTTCAATCTTTCGACCTGCAAACTCCATGGCTGTTAACAAGCTGGCCTCAGTCAGTGGCAATGGTGGCTCGGTTTTTTTATCCAAAAGATGAACTTCTTCAACTTTAACTTTATCACCTTTTTTTAAACAAATTATGAGCGGCTCTTCGCCCTCTTTAAGTGCGTCTTTCTTTTTATCAGAACGCTTATGCACTTCGAGCTTTTTCCAACCCAATTCTTTTACGACTGTGCCTTGAGTTCTAAAAACGTATTCTTCAACTCGAGTTAAAAGAGTGCTCACTGAAGTCACATAATCTAATTGCCACATGCTTAAAAAACGACGGCAAATTAAATCATAAATATGAACTTCTCGAGTGATTAATTGCCCCGGTTTAACAGAAATTTCTGTGGGAATGATCGCATGATGGTCTGTGACTTCGCTATCATTTATAAATCTTTTTGAAAGAGGGATTTGCCCTGTTCTCGCTCCAAGATGCTCTTCATAAGGACCGCGCACCACCGAGGCTGTTTTAGGCAAAGTTTGCATGACAGACTCTGACAAATGACGACTGTCGGTTCTCGGGTAACTGATGAGTTTATGTTTTTCATAAAGTGCTTGAGCTATTTCAAGAGTTTCTTGAGCCGAGTATCCATAAATTTTATTGGCTTGCCTTTGCAGCTCTGTGAGATCGTATAACAAGGGCGGAGCCTGGCGGTTTTCTTTTTCTTCTAAGGAGAGAATTTCTCCCGTTCCGGCTTTTACAATTTTTTGGATTTTTTTTGCTTCAATACCATCAGGATTTAACCGTGCAGGCTTGCCATCAACGATGTAAGTCCCTTTGTATTGAGCCGGAGGATTGAGTTCTAAAAAATCAGCGATGATTTCAATATAATTTTCAGGAACAAAATTTCTGATCTCTAAATCCCTTTGTACTACAAGGGCTAAGGTTGGAGTTTGCACTCTGCCAACAAAAAAAGATTCTCCAGTAGAAAGAGCATAGGCTCTTGAAAAATTCATTCCCACTAACCAGTCCGCACGACTGCGCCCGCGAGCCGCATCTGCAAGTGGCTCATAGACTTTGGCATCTTTGAGCTCTCTAAATCCTTTTTGGATGGATTCATGAGTGAGTGAGGAGATCCAAAGTCGCTGCATTTTTTTTTGCACTTTAGCGGCTTCAATAATGTATCTAAAAATTAATTCTCCTTCGCGCCCAGCATCTGTTGCGCAGATGACTTCCTGACAATCTTTAAGGAGCGAGTGAATAATTTTAAATTGCGATTGAGTTTTATCGATCACTTTGAGTGGCCACTCTTGAGGCAGCATTGGCAAGAGAGATTTTTTCCAAACCATCCACTCAGCTTTGATTTCATGAGGTTCAGGTAAAGCAACGAGATGACCAACGGCCCATGTGACTTCGTAACCATTTCCGGAAAGATACCCATCGTGTTTTTGATGGGCGCCTAATACTTTAGCAATATCTCGAGCCACTGAGGGTTTTTCGGCTATAACTAAAATATTTTTCACAAATGAGTCCTTACTTGGTGCTCCAAAAAATGGAGGTCGAGCTGTCGTTCTAAATTCTTATCCTTAGGCATCTATGCAATCAATGATCTTGTTTCAAATGCCTAAAATTCTATTTGGAAGTTTTGTCCATCCCAAAAGGTTCGGATTTCAAATCTTTTTAAAGGGCTGCATACACTTAAATTTAAAAAAATGGGACATGAACTGCCGAATTTGAACAAATTATCCTTCATTTTTTTGACGCAAGCTTGCCATTTTATTTATGCGCAGAGACGGAGCACAAAAGACTTGTTAAATATTAATTATATAAAAAAAGAGGTCATCATGTATAAAATTCTTCTGATTGAAGAGCAGCCAGAGTTACAGACGTCTATCCAATCTCTTTTTTCGGACCAAGAGGTGTTTCATTCAACTTCATCTCAGGATCTTGAAAAATTTCTGCATAAAGAAATTTTTGACCTTATTCTCATCGATTTACAAATTCCTAACTCAGAAACTTTTGAACTTTGCGCAAAAATCCGCAAAGACCCTCGCTGCAAAAAACTCCCCATTATTATTGTTTCTACACAACTCAATGATACAGATGCCTTGAATGGGTTTTCACATGGCATGGATGATTTTATCATCAAACCTATTAACCCTCTTATTTTTAGAGCTAAAATTTTAAATTGGCTCAAACGCATGAGGCACTTTGAATCAGAAGAGGTCATTTACTTACAAAATTTTGAAATTCATCCACAAACCCTCTCTATAGTCATCCACGATACTTATGAGCAAATGCAACCGCTCAATCCAGTCACTCTAACCCCCATCGAATTTAAACTCCTTTGGAGCCTTACAAAACATCCTGGGCAGGTGATGGCTAGGGATCAACTTATTCATGAGGTGTGGGGACATTCTACTTACGTCACAGATCGAGTGGTGGATCAGCACTTATGCTTTTTAAGAAAAAAACTCGGCAATGCCGGTAAACAGATTAAATCTGTTTATGGATCTGGGTATGTTTTTTCTGAGTTGGAGTATGTTTATTAGATTTGGTCTTGATCCATTAAATGAGTTCAGATAACTGGATTGAAAAATCGATCATTCTTTTTTTAATAATTTGTGAGTCAATTTCAAAAGGATAAATAATTCCAGTTTTGACGGAATATTTTTGTTTTGGAAAAGAGAGTCTCTTTTGTTTTTCTTCAATCTCTTGAACAACGGATTTCTCAATTTTGGAAAATTCCAGATCATGGATTGAAATCCTAGCTCTTCTAGGCCACAAATAATCTAACCCATTGGACTCATCTAGAATACATCTAATCTTCGACATAATTTATAATGATATTTAATCGGCATACAGTACTTATAAATGCGAACTGCACAAAATGTATACAGCTCATAATTTTTTGGAAATAATCAAAATCTCCACCCCTATAATTAATGAATAGTTAATATTTTTATATACTTAGTCACATATTAGCTGACCCCAAAAAAGTAAAAACCTCTTATTAAATGGCTATAAAATTTTGGAACACAAGTTGAATTACTTTAAAATAATTCAACAAATTTCAAATACGAACTTTATCGTATTAAACACCGAGGAACTAATGAGCAAAGAATTCAAAATAATTGCAACATCTGCTATTTTAACTGCTAGTTTTTCAACAGCAAATGCATCCACACAAATCTCTGTAAAAGATTTAAATAAATTTGGCCTTGATTCAGCATTGATAGCAACTGCGTTTCAAGATCAACTTCAAATTAATCTAAACCCTAATGAATTAATTAAAGTGAGCTATGACAATGAAGGCAAAGATATTAAATTTGAGACTCTTGATCATTACAGCGTTTTTATTTCTGCTCCCACTATGTCTCTTGGTGCCGGCAACAAAGGGGATGTTTTGGAGTAATCCAAAGCATATTTCAAATATGAATTTAAATTACCATTTAATTGTTAGAAATCCTAAAAGTGCTCATATCATTTTGGATATATTCGACGCTGAAAGATACTCCTCTGCAGTAGTTGTTCAGCAATTAGTTGGTAATTTGGTTTATTTTTCTAATCAAGGCCGCTATGAACCAAGAATTGCTGAAAGCTGGCAACAAGTTGAACCTACAAAATGGATTTTTAATCTTCATACTCACTTTAAATGTGAAAATGGAGAAGAAATTAACCCACTAAACTTTAAAAAAAGTCTTGAGCGACTGATTCTAAGTTTAAGCGCTAAAAGTCGCCTTCCTGTTTTTAGCAAACTTAAGGGTTATGACTCATTTTTAAAAGATAAAAATTCAATCACTGGGTTAGTCGCAAATGGAAATAAATTAGAGTTTCATTTTAATGAGCCAACAAAAACTGGCTTATTAGAAATGCTTTCGTATGCACCTTTTGGTTATATTTGTAAGGATAATTTTAATGAAAAAAATGAGTGGAAAGATCCTTCAAAATTTATTTCATCAGGACCTTATCGAGTAAAAGACATTACGATTGGAAGTAAATATGTTTTAGAAAAAAGACAAGATTGGCCATTTTTAAATAGCAAATCTCCCCAACAAATAACCATTACAACTAATCTCGATAGTTTTGAAAACGGACCAACAATTGTTGATTCATTTTCAATTCTTGAGAATATCCCTAAATCATTAAAACCATACTCACTTGTACCTGAATATTTAAATACAATTGCTCTTGGAAACTTTAATAGTGGTTATTTTAAAGAGTTTGCTCCAAGAAAGCTTTTACAGGCCACTATAGAAAAATCTAGACATATACTCCCCAATGAATGGAGTACTCACAGACAAAGTTCTTCTTTTTTTCCATCACAACAAAAAACTAATAATAATTTTTCTCATGAATTAAATTTTACTCCTCCTAAATCACCGTTAATAATTGGAGGATCTGAGCCCATTATTGAATCCGCAAAATGGTTTTCATGGCAAATATTAAAAAAAGCTCTTGATGAACTCAAATGGCCATATAGGTTTTCAGAAAGTATTTCAAACTGGTCTGAGTCTGTTAACTCGAATTATGATATTCGCCTATTAGGCCCATCTGTAGGTGCTGGCTTTGAGGTTTGGAGCATCAACGTAAATTTTTGTGCAACGATTGGAATGAATCTACCTGATCCAACTGGTCGTATTTGTAATATGCTTGAAAGCTATGAGGATAATAAAATTACTGATGACCAAGCTCAAGATATGTTCTTTAAAATTATAGAGGAAGATGTCGCCATTCTTCCGATCAGTCACTATGGGTTACAGTGGTATGTATCAAAAGAAATAGACAGAAATTCTATCAGTCCACTTATAAATGTTATTCGATTTGATAATTTAAATATTGAGGATTAATTATGGAAAAATTGATTTCTGAATTATTTCAAAATGGAGAGCTACAAATTCAGGAAACAAATTTTCTACCAGAATGTGGTTTAGATTTTTGGCAATCAGTTATTCTAAATATACCCAACCAAACTGTTATTTCAGCGGGGTTTCATAAAGATAAAATGCAATCTCGTAAAATTGCAATAGCTGAATACCTTGAAAGAACTCGTTTTACTGAATTTAGAAAGTCTTCTGAAGAAATTCAAAAAAAATGGGGGCTAAATTTAATACCCACAGCTTGTGGTTTTGCTGCTGGCTTTCAAAAAGAAAATACTATAAGACGATCCATTGGCGAAGCGGCTGAAAGATGGGTTATGTCTAAGTGGATTGATGATGATCTTTTAATTGAAGAAATTCCTTCTGAGATTGTAACTTCAAAACTAGATAAAATCTCACAATTTTTTGTTTCTCAATTTGAACAAGTTCTATTTTTTAAAAAGAAACTTATACTACCATTTAACGATCAGTTTATGGAGATTACCGTAGCTCAAACAATGGGCTTAACAAAGGGTGGTATTTTTCCTGGATCATCAGCTCAAATTAGTGACGGTGACTACTGGCAACATGCATTACTTGAAACTTATAGACATTTTTTATTTGTAAAAAATAATCCTATTTCTGCAAATAAGTTTCCTGATGATAAAATTCGATTTTTTGCAAACAATAAAAATTTAGCTCTTGAGAAAATATATAAAAATAAAAATTCAGAATGGCCTAATCCACAAATAAGCTTTCATAATTCAGAAGACTTTAATGAAAATAAATATTTTATTTCTAGAACTATCTTAAATGGTTGGAAAAGTTGGAATCAAGGACCCATCGAAAGGTTTTTATATTAATGAATTCTCAATTTAAAAAGACTTTAAAATCAGAATTTTCTTATATTATATCTTTGAAGCAGGTACTTGTCTTTGCAAGTATTCTTCTTATGTTTACATTTTGTTACTTTCGCTGGCTACATAGTCAAAATAAATTAAAATCTCAAACAATTATTGGTTCAATACTAAGAAACGAAGCCTCCGTGGCCAATACTTATGCACTTTCAAAATCCATTTTAGATCTTGAAAATTTAGGTTTATTAAATTGTACAAATTTATTTGAAGCCCAAAACTCACTACCTTTTTATGATTCTACAAATAAATCCAATTGCCAATCGCTTCCATTTCTAGGAATTCAATTTACTGATGACATTCTACTCAAAGCCATTAATGGATTTGAGTATAGGGTCAAATATCAAATCCCCTTTCAATGGCAGACTTTTATGCTTGAGATAATGGCATATGTATTAATTCTTTTAGCAGTTTCTCTGTACAAACGTAATTTACAAAATCAAGAAATTAAACTTCAAATGATGGAAGCTCTTGTTTTACAAAGTAAACAAGTGTCCCACGACATCAAATCCCCCCTCTCTGCGCTCAATATGATATTGGGGCAGATCGGTCAGCTACCTGAGGCACAGAGGCTTATAATTAGAAACTCTGTTAATAGAATTAATGATATTGCTAATCAGCTTCTTGAAAAAGGGAAACCTCAACAAAACCAAGCTGAGCAACTTAAACAACAAGCATCTCCAGTTTCTAAAAACAATCTGACAACAGAACTGTTAGCGCCGATTATTGATACCATCGTCTCTGAAAAACGTATGCAATTTAGAGATAAACAAAATATTCATATTGAGTCCGCTCTCACGCAAAGTTATGGACTCTTTGCAAATATTAATGTGACTGAGTTTGGTCGCACTCTTAGCAACTTAATTACAAATGCTGTGGAAGCCCTGCCAAACGATAAAGGCCTTGTTAAAGTTCTTGTTGCTAAACAAGACTCGCAAATCCTCATTCGTATAGAAGATAACGGCAAAGGCATTCCTGAGTCTATCTTGAACCAATTAGGCCAAATAGGAGTCACTCATGGTAAGATTGGCACGGAGTCTGGATCGGGCTTAGGCATTTATCATGCTAAAAAAACGATTGAGTCATTTGGGGGGCTTTTTAAAATCAATTCTATTGAAGGACAAGGTACTAAGATTGATCTCATTTTAAACGCGGCACCGTCTCCAAATTGGTTTTTAGATAAAATTCTTTTTGATACCAACACTCAAGTAGTTTCTATTGATGATGATTTATCTATTCATCAAATTTGGAAAGGTCGCTTTCAATCCCTACAAAGTGAAAACACACCAATCAAGCATCTTACATTTACATCGGGTGCTGATTTTAAAAATTGGTTTAAGGATTCATTAAATAATCATCAAACCATTTGTAAAAATCTTTTTCTCTTTGATTATGAACTTCTTAATCAAGTTTCAACCGGTTTAGATCTCATAGAAGAACTAGGAATTGGAGAACAATCTATTTTAATCACTTCTCGCTATGAAGAAGAAAATATTAGACAAAGATGTGAAAAATTAAATGTTAAATTAATTCCAAAAACGATGGCTGCTTACGTTCCCATTCAAATTCAAAAGCCAAAAGAATTATGTAACATTCTGATTGATGATGATTCTCTCACGCAAATGATGTGGGAATTAGACGCAAAAGATAAACAAATTAATTTTAAGGGCTTTCAAAACCCTGAGGATTTTTTTCGTCAAAAGGATCTCTTTGATCTTCAATCTCTTATTTGTATAGATTCAAATCTAGGCCATGGCATTAATGGAATTGATATTGCGAAAAAAGCCTATGAGATGGATTTTAAGAATATCCACCTCTGTACTGGTTATGATCAAAGTGAATTTCAAGAAATGTTCTGGATTAAATCCATTAGAGGCAAAGAACCATTTTGGGGTGTTTAGTAACTTACGGAAAATCTCTGATAAGTGGGGTCGGCAGATATTATTGGAATCTCGATTAGTTTTAACCGTTTTGGTGGATTAGTTTCCTTTAAAATTGTTTTTAAATGATTTATAGTAAATTTATTAGTGGTTGAGCATGTTTAAGAATTTGATTTTCTAAAGTAGATTGCCATAACTCATATGAATTATTATTTTCAAATGAAAACCAGGGCAAGATACCTAGACACGGCCACTGAGTTTTTACCGATATATCTTTGATAATTTTTTCTATGGCATCATTTCGCTCAATCACTCCGTTAATAACAAAGCCTTTAATTAATTTTTGAAGATTAGATGGCATTGCCTGCTTAAGTCCCAACAGAGAAGTAAAACCACCGCCATCTCTACCTTCAGCGACTAAAATTATAGAAAAATCAAACTCTATGGCAGGCCAACGATTTGAAAACTCTAGATTACCACCTAAAAGACAATTTCCACCACCCTCAGCTATCAAAATGTCCGATCTATTCAGAAGATTTGTGATATCAAATAAGATAGATTTTCTAATTTTGGATACTGCTGTCGAACTTAGTTTATCACAATCAATATTATCACGAGTGACTAGTTTAGATCGCGAGATGGCATGCCCGTGACAATATAAAATCTGACTTTCGGGATTAAAGTAAGTTGAATTGTTGAATCCAAGTAAAGGTTGATTTGCATTTAATGAATATTCCTCCATGTACGCCGCTACCAAAGAGTTGTCTTGTGTTCTAATTGATGATTTGTCTATTGACAGTGGTTTATAATATTGAACTAATCTACCAAATTTTTGTGCAATATGAATTAATCCATTTGCCAATACAGTTTTTCCGCTATTACTTGATGCTGACATTAGAAAAATTTTTTTAAGCATTCACTTCCTCTTTTTTGATGAGATTAATCCGCTCTAGAATTTGTTCTAAACTCAAATCCCAATTATGAGTGGAAATAAAACTTTTACGTGCATTTAAACCAATTGTAGGTAAGTTGCCTAAGTTCTGTAGGCAGTACTGTACAGCCTCATACATTTCCCTCTTGTTGTATCCGTCAAAAATCATATTCTTAGGATAACAATGCAGATCTTCAGAAATTCCACATTGCTTACTTAAAATCACAGGAACTCCCATTGAAAAAGCTTCTAAAGCAGCAAGCCCATATGAATCATATAAACTTGGTAAAATAAGAGCATCAGATTCAGAAATCATTTTTTGAACAATTTTAAAATTATCTGAAAATGGAATAATTTCGATGTTTACTTTAGATGTTCTTGATTTCCAATTATTGAGTTGTTCTATAAGTGAGCCCGTCCCCATAAGTCGCAAACAAATTGAGGTTGTAAGTTCATTCTCATAAATTTCTAATGACTCTAAAAATGTTATAATATTTTTTTCTATTTCAAAACGTCCAATATATATAAATGTTGGCATTTTATTTACTAAAGATTTTTTTTCTTTTTTAAAATCATAGCTATCTAAGCCGAATTGTATTTGCTGAATTTTGTTTTTTGGAATTCTATAGTACTGGTGAATAGATCTTATTTGTGAAGGACTTGCGGCAAGAATTACCTCTGAACTTTTAAAAAGTATAGTTTGCATAAGATCAACAAATGATCGCCAAGATGATATACGGTTTTTACTCTCGAAGCGCTTAAGTAAATGAGCCTGACTAATTAATGGAATATTTTTTGTTTCAATATAATTGAGAGCTGCCAATGCAAAAAACCAATCATGAACCCAAATAATATCTGGTTCTATTTTTTTGATAATATCAATGGCCTTATTATTGGCTTCATAATATTTCTCAAAAGATCCTTCATTAAAGGCGCCAACTGTAGAAATACGATGTAATTTAACTCCTTCTTGAATTAAATTTCCTTCTACATTTTGTGTTCCACAAATTACATAAACTTTGATTTTTTTTTCAACCATTCGTCTTGTAAACTCATAGACTACTTTTTCAATTCCACCGAAACGATCTGGATAATAAAGAGGGGATAAAATAAGAATCTTCATAAGATAAAATAGGCCCTCCAATATAATTGATAGGGCCCATCCAATTACATTCCTCGTTCTTGCATCAAACTTGCTGGAATGCGAATTTCTTTGATTTGTGGTTTACAATACTTTTTCATAATTCCTCCTTTTTGTTTTGGCTATTTGCAATTGAAAGGCCAATTTCAAATCAAACTTGTAGTTTTTAATTCCAAGAATAAACTTATTTTTCCTAAGTTGTGGACTCATTTTCCTAAATTGTGGACACAAATATCCTGATTTCGGACAAATTTAATTAAGGAGGCATACCTAATCTTATTAACTATGTTTTCTAGTAATAAAAATACATGGTACTCCCTTTGCAGTAGAACGTTTTAGGAGTTATCGTGATTAAAAATAAAATACTAAAAAAGTTTAATATAAACGAATCAGAAATATGCAATCAATTGGATCCAAAATCTCATGAGATAGTCTTTTTATCTGGTTCTCAATTTGATGGATTGGGTAATGAGAGGTCTGACCTTGATATCTATTTAGTAACTAATGACTTTCATCCTTTATTACAAAATGAAAAAACAATAGATCAAAATATTATTATTGGAAATAAACGATTTGATCTATCCATTTTTTCGATCTCACTTATTTTAGAGACAGCACAGTATTTAAATGCTTTAGATTTTTCAAATCCTAATGTTTATGTTCCAAGACAAATTCACCCTCAAGTTTCTAATTATGAGATTTGTACCATGATTCATAGACTAAAAGTTGGATCTCCAATTTATAATCACGAAAAATATAATCAGATCCTAGAAGATTTTCCGTTTGCTTCTTATATTAAGTGGCAAATACGTATCAAATTAAATGAATATGATGGACTTTATGAAGATCTCATAGGCTCCCTTGAGTCGGATGACTATTTGACGGCAGAGGAGCTTATCCAGCAAAAGTTACGCCTTATTTCTCAAATTCTAATTCTTTCGGCTGGTGAAACTTTTGATCGAGACAAGTGGGTACCTAGGAAAATATCTCAATTGCAAGAGAGAGAATTTTTTTCTGAAGATTTTTTTCGAGAGTTTCAGGAAATAAAGAAATCTTTAGTATATGGAAAAAGAGATGAAATTATGCGAGCAATAAAATTTTGCGAGCAAAAGATTGAAGCTATTCAACTTCAAAACATTTAAAAAAGAGGTAAAAATGGTAACTAGAAATATTGATTGGAGAGTGAGAGTAGTGGGGACTGGAATTTTCCTAACAAATTCAATAAGAGTTTTTGAAGTGAATTCTACAGCAGCCAAAGTCTTTTTGATGTGTGATGGGAAGCACGATATCGACATGATGGTTTCTGAAATTAAGAATACTTTTGAAACTATAAATCATGTTGATGAAATCAGAATAGACATCGATGCTGCATTAGAAATTCTTAAAAACATTGGTGCTATTCAAAACTAAATATGATGTACATACTACTTATTATTACATTTTTATTTCCATTTATAATTTTCTGGATGCCTGCAAAAATGAAGGGTCAAGGAGTGCGGGCTTTTTTATTTAGACGATTTTTAATCATTTTTCCTTACTTGTTATGGTTGAGACTTTTAGATTTAAAAAAAGGTCAATGGCAGACTTTACAGATTTTATTCTTGTTTTCAATGGTAGTATTACTTCTCTTTTGGGAGCGAGATGAATTTAAATTTAAGACCTCCAAAATGTATGCGAACCTTTCTGGTCCACTAAATAAAACAAAATATTTTGCAAACATATTCAATCTTCTTGCTTTTGTTTTAGGTGAAGAGGCCTTCTTTAGGCTTGGAATATTAAGTATTATACATTCTCAAGTAGCGGTAGTACTTCAGGCATTGGCATTTGTTGGTGGTCATTTATTAACACCGTGGGGAAAGTCCTTTCAAGTCAAAGATTTGATAAGACAGTTAATTTTTTCATTGGTAGTTGGTATTTATTTTTTTGAAACAAATAATTTCATTTTATGTGTTTTGGCGCATCTTATTTTGAATATTCCAGAACTCATTCATCTCTTTCATCGATTGAATTTAAAAACCTTCGAAGACGAGGTCTAGAATGGCACTCTTTAAATTAAATTCTAATAGTAAAACTCTTCAACCAACAGTTTTTATTCATGGAGGACCGGGTGCAAATTCAGGTCTTTTCTTGGGATCTATTCTTCGTCATGGATCTATACACATGAAAAGCAATATTATATTTCATGATCAACCGGCATGTGGCTTTGATAAATCTTTTGTTGATAATTATACTTTTGAAAGCATATGCAATCATCTCTTTTTAGATTTGAATTCATTTTCAAATGTTCGCTTTTTAGCAGAAAGCTTTGGTTGTACTTTAGCTTTAGAGTTCGCAAGTCGGTATCCTAGTAAAATTAATTCTTTGACTCTTGTTGGTCCACATTTTGATCGTCATCAAGCCCAAAAGAATATTTACAAACTCGCTTCTTTGATTGCTCGGCGTTTGATTATAGATCTAGGAGTAGAACCACACAAATCAGAATTTCTCAGAAGTTTTTTGCAAAGAAAAAAAGATAAACTCAGTTTTCGCGAATCTTCAAGTAAAAAGCGTACTTTAGGAAGTGAATTTATTCTTAATAAATGGCCAAAAGAAAAAGTAACTTGTTTTGAAAATGAATTTTCCACATTCTTACAGAAAAATAAATTGTCACTTTTTTTACAAGAATTATTAGTTGAAAGTTTAAATGATGATCTTAAAATATTTGAATTAAGTCCTAATTATGATCAACCCTTATCAACCGAAAAGCTTAAGTTCCTCGCTAAAAAATATGAATTGTTTTTTAAATCATCTTCTACATTTTATGAAGTTAAAAATTGTCGTGAGCAAGCTTTAAGATTTCCTAATTCTCCATATACTGAACTAAGTCTAGATCGAACAAATAAGACATATTCTCAAGATCTCGAGGCTAAAACTGATTGGGAATTTAAAAGCCGCTGGCCGTTAGTTAAGCAAGTTGTAGAAAAGGGAGTACGAGTTAATATAATAACTGGCTCTGATGACCCATTTACAACAGGCGTGGAAAATATCTCTTTATTAAATACAAATAAAAATTTTAAATCCCAAATTATAGATCAGGTTGGACATTCACCAATTTATGAAAAACCTAAATTAACTTATCAACTTTTGGAATCAGTGCTTTATGAATTTTGATTACAATTCTCAAAAAAGATTAAATGGAATGTTAGTTGCTAAATTTATAAGTGACACAGGTTCTTGGATTAGTTTTGTACTTTTACTGCTTTATACAAATGAAGTTGCAATTTCAAAGGCACAAAGTTTATCTTTAGTTTTTGCGTTTAGAATTCTTATGCCTTTGATGTTGACTCCGGCACTCACAAAATTTGTAGATCGATTTCCTTCAGGGAAGTGGTTGTTCGCATGTGATTTCTTAGCAGCAATAATCACAATTTCAATCCCATATTTTCACTCTATTATCGTTACTGCAATCATTGCCGGCATATTGTCTACTGTGACATCTATTCATTTTTCAGCATTCAATAGGCTTCTTAAAGCTTATACAATCAAGGAAAACATTAAGACATCAATTCTTAGGCAATCATTACTCGAAGGGCTTTCTTTGCTAGGTGGCACTTCAATCGCTGGTGTAATTGGGAGTCATTGGAGTTTTAAATTAGGATTTGCGATGGATTCAATTTCATTTTTGATAAGTGGCATAATAGTGTTAGTTATTTTCAACAAATATAAATTCAAAAAAGTAGATCTAGATTTAGTTAAAGAAAAAAAAATGAATTTATTTAATGTACTTTCAATTCAAACGATTCCTTGGCTTCTCCTTATTTCAACTTTTGCAGCAATTTGTTTTGGTCTGCGTGATACAACTTTAATTCAATTGGTCGTTAATGAGCTTGGAATGCAAAATAAAACTTATGCCATTATTGTGGCCATTGGAGGAATTGGAGGTATTTTTGGAAATATTTTTGCAAATCGAATTTCTTTAAATAAATCATATTCCGGATTGGTATTAGTTTTTATTGTTATTGCGGTTTTATACTTAGGAATATCAAATACAAAGTCGAAAATTTTCCTTTATTCAATAACTTTTATTTTGGGAATTACAGAAGCTTGTTATTATTATTTTCGATCACACATCTTTTTTTCAATAACCCCTGAAAATCATTTAGCAAAAACTGCCGGTTTATTTAAAGTCTTTAATGCAACAGCTCGATCAAGTGGAATGCTTATTTTTGGCTTGGGTTTTTCAAATTTGAGTCCATCTAATCAGTTCGTTATTTTTTCATGGCTAGCGATCATAGCAGCAATTGTTACGTATTTTGCTAAGCCAAATCTTAAGGAGTTAGAATGAAAGCACTGGTGGTAGTTGCACATCCAGACGATGAATCAATTTTTTTAGGTGGGTATATTCTTAAAAATCCCGAATGGGATTGGACGGTAGTTTCAGTTACTTACTCATTAGATTCTTTAAGAGGAAAAGAGTTTATCCAAGCCTGTAATTATTTATCTGCTAAACCCATTATGCTCGGATATGAAGATTGTTTTGAAAAAGAACTTAATCAAGATTTAATAGCGCTATCTCTTCAAGAACTTAGTCAGCAGCTTTTTGATATTGTATTTACACACAATTCAGAAGGTGAGTATGGTCATCCTCATCATATTTGTGTTCATCATGCGGCAAAACAAGTATTTAAAAAGTGTTATTTTTTTGGGTATAATACTTTTTCAGATATAGACATTAAGTTAAATTCCTGGGAACTTGAGAAGAAAAGAACTATTTTGAAAGAATGTTATTCAAGTCAAAGTTCAAAATACTTTATAAAGTTATTTGATATTGCCATAGAAAGGATTATTTCTCCAAATTATGTGCAATCTTCCATCGAAGCTTCTTTTTTTGGAAAAAACGATATTTGGGCTTATGAAAAATCATCTTACGAGTTAGCTCGTCTTGAACGAATTGCAAAAGAAGTTCATGCTTTAAAAGTACAGAAAGTCTTAGAAATAGGAGCACACGAAGGAGCCCTTACTAAAAAGCTTTTAACATTTACAAATGTATTCGCATTTGAGCGTTCTGAAGTTGCTTTATCGAGAGGAAAAGAAAATGCACCAACTGCAACGTGGATATTAGGTGATTTTGAAAATAAAATTAATGATATTAGTATTTATGATCCAGATGTAGTGCTTTTTTCTGAGGTAATTTACTACTTTAATGACTATAAAAAAGTTTTAAAAGCTTTAGAAAAAGGCCCTCGATTTGTAGTCTTTCAAAATGTATCAAAAATCCACAAGCGAATTGAGTCTTTTATGCTTGAACAAGGTTGGCACTTGAGATTGTCCGCAACTTCAAATCCGTTTGGGTTAGGAATTTATGAAAGTTGCGTTCCTGGAGTTTGAGCTTCAAAAATCTCTTAAAACAAGATTCTAATTTAATTGATTTAAACTATTAAATTTTATTACTTTATTTTTTTACTTTTGCTCATTAACCTTTTCATCAACCCGCTCAAGGTGATTCTTATTCGGCTTAACCCACATTAACTCACCGAGGCCGTCGATGTCGGAGCCCATGACAAAGTATTTTTGTTCTGCAGAACTGGGTTCCATTTCATAGCCCAAAAGATGATACAAAAACGAAGACACAAATGTGTGAGGCACCCATTCTTGATGGGACTCTTTAGTTTTTAAAAATTCTGATTTAAAATTATTCTCAGCGCTTGGAATATACACAATCGGAACCTCTGCCACCACAGGCAGCAGGATGACATGGCCCCAGTGTTTTTCTTCACCAAGGGCTTCGCCGTGATCTGAAGTCATCACAATCTCAATGGGGAGTTTTGATTTTTTTTGAATCAAACTAATTAATTCAAAAATAATTTTATCACCGTATCTCACACTATTATCATAATGCTTAATCTGGGTTTGTTCCCAAGATTCATTTTCATGAACCTCTCTAAACCCAGCGCTCGGTGGGTATCTTAACTCATAGGGAGAGTGCGAACCCCGTTGATGAAACACCGCAAATTGAGGTTTTTGCCAATCCATCAGCTCGGCAGATTTTAAAAGATCTTCGTCCATCATGAGGGCTTCCTCCCCCACTTTTTTAAGATTCTCCCCAATTTTAAAATGATCTAAAAAAGCAGAGCAAAAATAATTTGAAATGTGCTGCATATTGGATTGATCTTGCACACTGATAAAACTGGTTTCAAAACCATTCATTTTAGCTAACCTAAAAACACATCGACCTTGATTGGCAATCACTGCAGACGCCTCTAATCCAGATGTGCCATGAATGAGCATTGGTATACTCACGTCTGTTGAAACGCCCCCTGAAGCCCCATTGAGCGTGAGCAACTCACCCTTGGTTTTTAAATCATTGAGATGAGGTGTCGTAGGTAATGGATAACCAAAAATTTGCATTTGGCGAGATGCCAAGGACTCTCCAAGAATAAAAATCACATGCCTTTGAGGGAGAGGCTCTTTAAGAGCGGGCACTAATACTTTAAGGTTAGCGGTTTGAGCTGCAAAAAGTTTTGAAGGCAAAATTCTACCGGCAAAATAAACGAGGGCTCCATAAAAATTCATAAAAGACATTTCTTGAACTTTTGCCTGTTTGCCAAAATTGTGAGCCTTAAAATAAGCTCTTGGGAACGGAAATAAAAATACAAAAAGGATTAAAATTTTTAATGGAGTTTTAATTTTATTTTGAAAACCCCAAGGCGCCCCTTGATTCCCATGAGCTAAAAGAGAAGAGGGTTTTAATAATTTTTTGTAGATAAAAAACAACGAGACCAAGCTCACACCCCAAACGATGAGGGGTTTTATAAACACAGGAATGATTTTAAGTGCAGTCTCGGCGACCTCGCCGGTTTCTCGAAAAAACAAGTAGATCATCATGGGCGAGAGGTAACTCCCATAAAAATTTAAGCTGCTCCACTGAAGGAGTGAAAATGTGAAAAATACAGAGAGTAAAATACAAATATGGAACCATGAAAAGCTTAGGGATAATAAACCGATCATCAAAAAACATTGAATCCAATGAGTGATAAAAGGCCTTGGGAATTGAGCTTGCATATTAAGCCAGTGAACGGCGATAAAGTCTGAGCCTACCAAGAGGAGGCTGAGGAGGGAGGTAAAGAGTAAGATGGATATTATGTTTTTATTAAATCGAGACATATCAAATTAAATTTTTACATATTTTTTAACAAAAATATCTAAATTTAATCATTAATGAGGCTTTTTACTAAAAATCAACACCGACGTTGTTGATTTTCGGCTAAATTCAACAACCGGGATGTTGATTTTCAGGATTTTTGAGATGATTTAATTAAATATGTCTTTTTTTTAAGCAGCGATTTTTAATTTTATCTGATAGCGAAGCCTCTTTGGGAAGAACATAACTACCTTCAACTTTATCTGAAGATAATTCCTTAACAATGGCGTTTAACTTTTTTTGAGAAGGCCATTTGATGTCCGATGAATCAATAAGCTTATGTTTTTTACTTTTGGCCACAATTACCTCCTCCTAAAAGAATTAATAACTCCAACATAAATTTGATTTAGAGATATTAATTAATAAACTCTCTAATAACGTATCTAGGCCTATGTTTTACTTCATCATAAATTTGAGCGATGTAAACACCCATTAAAGCCATTCCAAACATAATCGCACTGCCCAGAAGTAATATTAAAAATATAACAGTAGTAAACCCATCTAAGGCGTGGCCAGAGAGTTTCATATAGAGGGTTTGAATACCCAAAATTAAAGCAAAGAACCCAAATCCAAGCCCCATCAAAACTAACATATAAAGTGGTGCAGAAGAAAAAGATGTCACAGCAGTAATACCCAGCCTGAGGAGTTTTAATAAACTCCAACCAGAAGAGCCACCAGCGCGTGGTGCAACAGAAAACTCAATTTGAGTTCGTTTAAAACCCAACCAAGCATTCATACCCCGAAAAAACAAATTAGACTCACCCATCTGCTTCCAGGCAGAAAGGACTTTTTGATCCATGAGTTTAAAATCAGAGGAACCCTTTAAATCTAAATGAGTTAAATTTGAAAATAATGAATAAAATAATTTAGCTCTCAAACGACTAAAAAAGGTTTCTTGCCCACGATGCTTTTTTTTTGCTTCAACAACTTCAAAACCTGAATTCCATTTTTGAATCATCTCAGGAATAAAAGCCGGAGGATGCTGCAAATCCCCATCCATAGTGATCACAGCTTTACCCTGGGCATGGCTTAAACCAGCAGCCATTGCGGCTTCTTTACCAAAATTACGACTTAAACAAAACGCTTTAACATTTTTATGAAGAAGACAATATTCAGTAATTTTTTGCCAAGTATGATCTGGAGATCCATCATCAATTAAAATCAACTCATAGGATAAATTGGTACTTTTTAAAACAGCTTGCACTTCATCTAATGAGTGGTGCAAATGCAAAGACTCTCTATATAAAGGAATCACAACACTTAAATCAATTTTTTTTTGAGATTGAGAGTCTATCAATTTATCCCCTTTAAAATAAAAATTATGTCCAAATTATAATTCAAAAGTCCCATTCATCAAAACTTTTTCAGTTTATTTATAAAGGGATTTTGATTTTTTCACCAATAAATAATTGAGCTAACTCTTTGGACCCAGCTTCGTTCATATGTGTGGCATCCTTATAAGACATTCCGTTGGTTCTAAAAGGGATTTTTTGAGCAAAAGTGTTACAAGTACGAATGGGATCAAAATAAACAACCCCATTGTATTGACTTGAAGTTTGCAAAATAAAATCATTAGCCTCATCTACAATTTGATCATTTTTTAATTGATTAACAGCAAATGGCTCTGAAGAGTACTTACCTAACAAATAATACTTTTTACGAATTGAGTATTCATAAGACTGATCTTTAAATTTGGGAATCTGAGCCAGCAATATCGTTTTTATTTTTGATTCATTTAATATTTTCAATGTTTTATTCAAATTTAAAATAAAATGCTTTTTTTGTTCAGCATTTTCTAAATTATTTGAAAGATAAAATTCCCAACGTCCTCCAAAAATAATTGTTTCAAATTCTTTATAGTGATTTTGAAACCATTCTTTTTGCTCCTTGCAATTTTTAGAATCTGAATTTTCTATCTCAAATGACGGAAAACAAAAACCTGAGCTTCTAGCATAGATTGAAATGTTTTTTTCTTTACCGATGAGATCCCAAAAAGGCATAAAGTGACTTGCATGAGAATCTCCTATTAAAAGCACTTTTGGTTTTTGCGATTGATCACCAATAAGGCAATTCCCTACCATTTGCTCATGACAGTAGTGTTTATAAAATGGCTGAACATCATTAATTAATTCACGCGAATAAAAATTATAGCACTGAGGGAACCCTCCTGAATCATAAATTAAAATACAAAGAGATAAATAAAAAAGGCTTGGGTACAACCAAAACTTAAACGTTGCCGATTTAAAACTATGCCGTTCTTTACGGTATCTATCTTCAATAAAATACTTAGTCCAAATTGATAAACCAAAAGTTAAAATGAGGACTAAAAATAGACTAATAGGCTTTAACTCTCCAAAATATTTAAAGTAGGCCAATATGGGCCAGTGCCATAAATACAAAGAGTACGAAATAGTCCCTATAAAAACGGCCCATTTTAAACTTAATATTTTATTTATAATTGAATTAGATCCAGCTTCTAAAATAAGTGCAGCCCCAATACATGCAATTAAGGATAAAATGGGAGAACTTAAATTTAATTTATCTTTATAAATCATAGATAAAATTAAAATAAAAAATCCTAAAATGGATTGATAACTTTTTAAATTATTTTGAGAGGGTACTTTATCGCTATGCCAATGAGCAATTAGCCCCCCAATAATCAACCCACCCATTCTTGTGGGTAGGGAGTAATAAGCAAATTTGCTCAATAAATCTGAGGTTATTGAGTAACCCCAAAAAAGATAACTTATTAAAGAGATAATAATTAAAATTAAAATTTTATTTAATTTTGATAATTTAATTCTGTGAATGCCCAATAAAAGAAGTGGCCAAATAAAATAAAATTGCTCTTCTACAGCCAAGGACCAAGTATGAAGCAAGGGGTATTGTTCTGCATAAGGATTAAAATAATCTGTTTCGATGGCAAAAAAATAATTTGAACTAAAAGTCAGTGTTGATTTTATGGAGTTTACTAAAAACTTTAAATCTGAAGGTAAAAATAAAAATATACCAAGAATTAAAACCACAAAAGTCACAAACCACATAACAGGCAAAATTCTTCTGAAGCGTTTGACATAAAATTGCCCAATAGAAAATGCATCACTTTTTAAATCTGATTCAATGATAGAAGTAATTAAGTAACCAGATATAACAAAAAAGACATCTACCCCAAGATAACCACCAGGCAACCAATTATTTTTTATATGAAAGATAAAAACTGAGAGCACGGCAAAGGCTCTCAGTCCATCTATGTCTTTTCGGTATTTTATCATTTGGAAAAATTAAAATAATTGAATATAAAGTACAAGATAAACATTACTAAATATTACAAATTATGGAGTGACCACCGATTTTTCGGACACAATTAAAAAAAGATATTTCGTATGCTGTTTACTTATATGGATTCCCCGTTCAGCAAACACTTATTGAAACACTGAGAATACAAAACCCCTATAAACTGACCTTTTTATCGATAGTGATCGCTTATGTTTTAGGATATCTATCCAATAATTTTATAGAGAAACCTGCATTAAAATTTAAAAAATAATTTAGATTAATTAATAAATTATTTAATAACGTATGGAAAAGCCAATCATAATTTGAATATAAATTCCTTTAAAGTATTGGGCACCCAGGAGTATAACCATGGCTGCCGTCTGCAAAAACATATTTCATACAGGTTAAAGCTTTTTCTTTATTATCGACACTTTCCCATGCACTAATTCCCCCACCTGTGAGCCACTTAATTTCCCCTGAAATATATGAATCTTCTGGAAGGTAAAAGTGTTTATACTTGTTGTCTAGTATTTCGGTTAAGTTCATTTCTAAATTAGTTTTTTCTCCACTCTCTTTTTCAAGAATTATTTGTGCCTTACCAAATTGAACTTGAATGTAAGTATTAAACATGATTTCAATTGCAACTAATTTTTTAGTTTGGCCAGCTTTCATCAGCTCATGATTAAATTTTAATTTTATTGAGCTACCTTCATTGAGAGGTGAGCTAGAAATCATCTTTTGATTTTCATTAAATTTATAATTATCAAAACCACGTAAAAGGTCTTTTCGAATATAATATGGTTTACCAGGGATATTACGATAATTAGCATCGAGTAACTTTTGTATGCAGCCCGCATAACCTTCCCACTCAAAACGATCCCACACCTTCCATTTATCAATTAGCATGACTTTTGGTGCGGTTTCTTTAATCTGTTTGCATGCATCAATTAAAATACCAAATTTAGGATTTTCATTATATTTTTCCTGCCAAGGCAAAAAGAAGAAGTGACCCGAAGCAGGCAACCTATCTGAGATTATGTATTGAAAATTCTGAAAAGTATAGGCGATTATTTTATCTTTTGGACTAGTGAATTCAGCGACTAATTTTGAAAATTCAGTTTCAGTTGGAATCTGTGCGGATTTGAATTTATGTAGGTCCCTTGGCAAAATTAGCGATATTTTAATTAAACTTAGCAAAAGAAAACCAAGAAAAATTTTTTTAGAAGAAAGAGTGTCTGTATTAAGTAACCTTAAATTCATAGAGATCAAAGGAAGAATGCTATAATAAAAAGGTAATGAATGAAAGCTAGGGCCTCGTATAAGCAGACTATAAAACCCAATGATTAGTAAAATAGTTCTCCAAGGAAATCTTTCTTCTTTTATTGCCAGAATGAATCCACTAATAAGCATTGCAATAAATGAAAAGTATTGTGCAAAATTTGATGTAGCTACATTAAAAGCATTGACGATAATTGACCATATTCCTAGCTGCATGCCATAAAGCGGGAGAATTTTTGCATTTAAGTATAAATGAAATGCCATGAACCCAGCAAAAGATCCATAAAACCCTAAAAAAAGTAAATTACCAGTAAGCCCTATTAAAGTGCCAAATACAGCGCCTTTTAAATATTGACGTCTCAGAGAAACAATAAAAAAAAGTCCAGTGATTGGAAGATAAGTGATTGCCAAAAATGGAAGTGATGAGATTAGTAAATTTCCTAAAAAGGTTTGCTTTAAGCTAACTTTATCAGGGCATAGTATAGCTGGAATTGTATATTGTGAGAGAATAATTATAAGAATAAGTCCAGTAATATTTTGGTATTTGTACATATGCCCAAAGACTTTCGGCATAAATAATAAAAATACAGTCGCAGAAAAAATAGATGCAATAATTTTTTGAGATTTTAAATTTAAAGCAGGTGACTTATAAATGGATAGTATTGCCATTATCTGGAGGAACGCAATTGGTACCCGATGCTCCAAAACTCCGAAGTCTCCAATTTTTTCAAGAATTAATCCCGTAAAAAATGTAAGTGGACCATGATGATTAAAAATTTCAGAGTACAACTTCATTCCTGCAGCCATCATTTTTGAAGTAACAATAGTTTCAGACTCATCCCCCCATTCTTTAAAGTTTAAAAGTAGATATTGATATCGAAAACTTAAGGCGACAAATAAAAATAGAAGTAAGTATATTGCAACTTCAATTTTAAGTTCAAATTTAATACGGTCATTTAAATCTTTGAAAGTAATTTTATTTGTTTTAAACATTTGTTTTTGACCCCCATTACTTTATGGTTTTCTAAAAATAAAAAAACTTTTTAGAAAGAAATTTTATTTTTTTATTTACAAAATCGAGAGCACAAAGATGACTCTAAATCCGTTTAATTTTTTTTTACTATTGGGCTTTTATTCATTTATTTTTTGTTTTATTTTAAAACAAAAGTCGGATTCACATTCAGTTTTAAAAGATTTTTCAGAATTTATTTTACTCATTAAATTTGGTATACGGTCTTGAGGTTTAACTTGATCGTGTAAATAAGAATATTTAGTTGAGTCATTTAAGATAACCTTCAAATCTGTAATTTCAAAATTACTTTTTCTAGTAAAAAATTTTTCATCAGATATATTATAAAAAGATGACGCCATCAATGGAGGTACTGAATTGCAAAAATAATAACTCATATTATTATTAGTTAAATCTAAAAACTCAAAATTTTTAATAATATTTTGAAGACATATTTTTTTAATAGTTTCTGCCTCAGGGTATGCAATATTCTCATTTTGAAGTTGATATTTTATATTAGATAAATAACTCAAACTCTTTATTGGATTCACAAATTCTATTCTAACAAAAATAAACATTAGTAACGAAACAAAGAAAATATAAGATTTATTAATTCTTTGATAAGTTAAGTGAACAAATAATAACGACAATAAAATTTGCGATGTAAATCCCGGCCTACTTAAAATCATCGAATCAATTCTGCCCATTGAATAAGCCATGATTGTGCATGCATATATAAAACCGAATTGGAGAATTACAGACTTTTCCTTAAAAAAGATAAATCTTATAAGTATTAAACTCATTATTGGTAAAAATAAAAATTTTAATAAAAAAATAATTTTAGGATCATTTAAAGAATCAATAAATGGAATACCAAAAGCTTCTAAGTTATTTTTCCCTAAATTTATAACAGTTAAAATAATGGCAGTAAAAAATTTCTTATAATAAAAAATTAATAAGCAATTAAAAATAATAATAATTAACCAAAATCTATCCTTATTGAATTTGAGTATTTCGTTGTATTTATTAATATTAAAAAATATAAAAATAGTCGTAACACTTAAAACTGAAGCCACAGCCCCTGTCCCAATACTTACCTCTAAAGTTAGTAAAATTGTACTTAACAAAAAAGCCATTGCTAAATACCAAAATTGCCTACTCTGCTCAAACTTAATAAGAATTAAACCAATTACAAATAAAATTAAATAGGCTGGCCTTGCATTTGGTAAAGATAAGCAAATCAAAACTGAGCTTAATACAGATTCAAGAACAATACTTGTTACAATCAAATTAATCAATGCAAAAAGAATTGTGACAATTACTTGTCCCCAAATTATATTTATTAAAAAATTATCATTCGTGGGAATTAATCCACCAATTATATTTATCAACCCATGTCCTGGAATAAAATCTACATACGGCACGAGGCCTTTTATCCAAAGTTGAGTAGCAACTACAAATTCTCCAAAATGATAACGATCCATAAATGGTAATGGAGATAATTTAAACAAAGCTACTAATGGAAATATTAAGCATTTCCAAAAACTATTATTAATTCTTTTATCAATTACTTTTATAAAAGAGAATAGTTTGGTTAGATTTAAATCAAACACCTTTTTTATTTCAATGATTGATGCATTTGTAATTTTTTTTATAATCTGCTTACTTCTTAATATTGAAAAAACAATTATCGGTAATATTACATAGGCAAATGCAAATATTAAGTCTAATTTTTTTGGATAACTCTTAAAAAAAGAAACACCTTTTATTGTTGGTAAAAAATAAGGCCCTAAAAATTTAAAAAAAATTGGCGCTAATCCAATAAAAATAAGTGTCCCCAAAAATAATGATAACCCCTCAATCATATCTTTCCTTTTTTACAACTTAAATTATAATTTATAAAATCCCAAACAAACTTTAAAAAGCGTAAATAACACTTTAAAATTACCTGAAAAAAAAGAAATTTTAGTCGGGATTTTTCCATGAAGAGGGTAAGATCTAGACACTGGAACTTCAATACATTTGTATTTTTGTCTAGCAGATTCTATTGCAATATAATAATGTAACTCATATCCAGATAATTCTTTTCTAAAAATAGCAATTTTTGGATCTATTAGTAACTTTG
>JBIIER010000008.1:0-138958 GCA_044237745.1 Pseudobdellovibrionaceae bacterium | reverse complement strand
TGCACTGTATTTTTTGTTGTTTCTGCTTCCTTTATATAAATATCATTTTTAAATAATAAAAGCGACTCTCTCTCCCATGTTGAGCGAACATAAAAGTGCTGATTGGGGATTTAAAATTGTTCTCGCCTCTCAACTATCCATTAATGAGGATATTGCTTTACTAAAGGCAGAAATGACTCCCGCAGAAAAAGTCTCTCTCAATAAAGAAGCTATTGAGTGGTTAGCAACCAATGAACTTCTCTTAAAAATATTTGAATGATTCGTAAATTCAATCTTGCTGTGCTCTGATTCCTTGTTAGAATAAACAGAGCATGGCTAAGATGAGGTGATAAATGACAGGGGCAATAAGTTCCAGACTCGCTGAAAAAATAAAACAAATTAAAAAAGAAGTTGAGTTTCAGTTTATGCGCAGCTCTGGACCTGGTGGTCAAAATGTGAATAAAACAAACTCAGCGGTGCAATTGAGATGGTCTATTGACCTCAGCAATGTGCTACAACCTGAAGAAAAAGAACTCCTCAAAAAAAAGCTCGCGCACCTCCTCACAACTGAAGGAGAGCTTCTTATTAAATCTACAGAATCAAGAGATCAAAAACAAAATATTGAGACCTCTTATGAAAAACTCGAGGCGTTGATAGTAAAGGCGTTTACTCGAGTTAAAGCCCGCATTAAAACAAAACCCACTCGCGGCTCTAAAGAACGACGTTTATCGAGCAAAAAAATGATCGGCGCTAAAAAAGAACAGCGTCGCAGCCCTAAAAATAACGATCATTAAAGGAACATTTACTTTATGTTTGGAACTCTCTCTTTTATTGCCTTAGGAATTATCACCGGAATTTTATCAGGTTTGATGGGAATTGGTGGAGGACTTATTATGGTCCCACTCCTTGTTTTAGTATTTAATTTTCCGCAAAGAACGGCCAATGGAATTTCATTGGTGGCTATGCTTCTTCCTGTAGGGATCCTTGCAGTCTGGCAGTACTATAAAGATGGCTACATTCAGTGGCAGCCACATATCCAAGGTGGGCTTTTAATTGGGGTCGGAATTTTTGTAGGAGCCTGGACTGGAGCCAAACTTAATTCAGTGATTTCAACCCAGTTAGCTTCTAAATTATTTGCAGTGATCCTTGTAATTGGGGCAATTAAGCTCTGGTTTTATTCTAATGGGGCAAAATAAAAATAGAAATCTGCAAAATTTGATTTCCTATTGGCAATTCTTATAAAATATCTTAAGAGTTCTTTGTCAATTTGCACACATGGGGAATGAATGAAGTCCAATAATTACCGACCTAAAAAACCAAATAAAACATTTGCTCCCAAAAAGTCATTTGATCCCCAACAAAGGCCGGCACAAAAATCCCTACCGCAAGGTTTGATTCTTGAAAATTCTTTTTTAAATAACCAAGAATATGATCAATGGATCAACTGGCTAAGCTCCTTGCATCCTATTTGGGAGTCTCGTTATTTGGAAGCTCAACAAGCTGAAAACCAAGTGGAACAACGAAAACTTTTACGACCCGTTTATTGGATGGGAAATTGGCAATTTGCTTGCTTAGGTTATTTTCAATTACCCAATGGCACCCAAAATCGTTGTGTCACGGCTGAACCTTTTCCATGGTTTGTGCAGCAAAAAGTAGATCATATGGAGAATTTAATCAGAAATAAATTTCCTCCCACTTTTATTCCCAAACACTGGAAACTGAACACTCTTCTTATTAATTATTATGGCAGCCTTATTGAGGATGATAAAAAAATCGACCAAGCTCGCTTGGGTGAACACAAAGATCACGAACCAGGGCCAGTGGCTTCGGTTTCATTTGGAGCTAAAACCATGTTTCAATTTGTGAGCAGTGCCCACAGACAAGCTTCTTCTCAAGTTGCTTTTCAGCAATGGCTTGAGGACAATTCTTTTTTAGCATTTGCAGGAGATCGATTTAAAAATAAGCTCTTTCATAGAGTGCAAAGAGTGGATCGCAAATCTCCTCGAGAATTTAAATGCCAAATTCCTAATTACGAAGTGAGAAGAATCAATTTAACTTTTAGGTATGTGCCTGAAGATTGCTTTGTGGATTACCCTCATTTGCCAGAAAATCTAAAGATTGAAATTGACCCTTACATCAATGAACTCGCTCAACATTCAGATTTTTTTGCGAACATTAAAAAAAATAAATCTCTGACGGCACTATTCTAAAAGATATTCTTCACCCTCTTTGACAATCACAACATTTTGCTGTTGATCAACGGAGAGTGAATATTTTAGAGCCTCCAAAGCATTGGGTTCTCCGTGATTTAAAAATATTTTAATTGGTTTTGGAACTATTTGATTTGTAAAACTCAAAAGATCCTCGCTGTCTGCATGGGCTGAGAGAGAATCAATTGAAAAAATCTCAGCTTCCACTTTTATTTTTTGATGATGAATACGAATATCTCTCATACCATTTTTTAACAAGAGACCTTTAGTACCAGAAGCTTGATACCCAACAAACAACACCCCAGATTTTTTATCTGGCAAATGAGATTTAAGATGATGGAGAATTCTTCCTCCGGTAATCATTCCCCCTGCCGAAATCACAATTTTAGGATCCTGATTCAGACACAACTTCATGGATTCTTCAGTTGATCTGACTTCAATAAAATGGGAACTCGAAAGTCTTGACTTGAGTTCATCACCTGAGAGCTCTTGTTTTAATTCTTGAGGGTATTTGAGATAAACATCTGTGGCTTTATTTGCCATTGGGCTATCTAGAAACACTTTAATTTTAGCAATTTTATTTTCTGATTGTAATTTATGAATCAAATATAATAGTTCTTGAGTTCTCCCAACAGCAAAAGCAGGAATCACTAAAGTACCACCCCTCTCGATGACTCGATTTATAATCACAGCAAGCTGATCTAAAGGATTCTCACGAGACTGCTGACGATCTCCATAGGTAGATTCTAAAACCAAATAATCACTCTGTTTGAGGGCTTCAGGGTTTTCTATAATACAAGATCTACCATTGCCTACATCACCACTCATAGTAAGTGATTTAAATACACCATTTGTTAAAAAAGAAACTTGTGTGATGGCAGAGCCTAAAATATGACCCGCTCTTGAAAAATTAAATTTTAAATCTTTAGAGAGTTCAAAGTCTTGATGAAAGGGCACTGTTTGAATCTGTTTTAAAACTTTTTCGGCATCTTCTCTGTCATACAATGGCAGTGCGGGACTATGATTAGAATACCCGGATTCATTGGCGTAGCGAGCGTCTTCTTCTTGCAAGTGAGCAGCATCTAGCAATAAAAACTCACACAGTTCAGCAGTAGCAGGTGTGCAATAAATGGGTCCCTTAAATCCTTCTTTAACTAATTTAGGCAAATACCCCGAGTGATCAATATGAGCATGAGATAAAATCACGGCCTCGATATATTTGGATTCTTCAAAAGGTTTCCAATTCTTTACTCTTAAATCTCTGGATCCTTGAAAGAGACCGCAATCAAATAGATATTTTTTATTCTGATATTCAAATACAAGTTTTGAACCTGTAACAGTGCCGGCAGCACCGTAGAATTTAATTTTTAAATTACCAGAAGTCATAAAAACCTCTCTTAATTTTTATTCTCTCTAGTTCTTACTGTCAGAAACAACCATTCCATCTTTTAATTCAATCACTCTCTGTGCACGACGAGAGAATTCGTCATCATGAGTGACCATAAGAATAGTCGTTTTTAAATCTTTGTTCACTTGGCTTAGAATCTGAAACACTCTTTCTGAATTGACGGAATCTAAGCTTCCTGTAGGTTCATCCGCAAATAAAAAAGTGGGGTTCATAATGAGCGATCTGGCGATAGCCACCCTTTGACATTGCCCCCCTGAAAGCTCACGCGGGAGATGATGCATTCTATCTGTGAGTTCAAACATTTCCATCAATTCGAGGGCGTATTTTTCTTTTTCAATTTCTTTTTTATATTTACGTGCTGGCATTAATACATTTTCTAAAGCCGAAAGCTCTGGGAGTAAAAAATGGAATTGAAAAACAAACCCAATTTTTTCGTTTCTAAAACGGTGGAGGGCTTCTGATGATAGATCTTTAATAGAAACCCCATCTAAAATAAGTTCGCCCTTGGTTGGATTATCAAGAGTAGAAAGTACATAAAGCAAAGTGCTCTTACCAGAGCCAGAACGACCTTTGAGTGAAACAAACTCACCTGATTCAATTTCAAAAGAAATATTCTTTAAAATTTCTTGAGGAGGATTGCCTAAATTTTTATAAATGTTTTTAGAAATCAAACTCATTACTCAGCTCCTGCACGAATAATATCAATGGGAGTCATTTGACTGGCAGAATGACTTGGCAAATACGCCGCTACACAAGAAGCACCAATACCTAAACAAACCGCCTTAACATAAATATCAAAGTTAAAGGCAATTTGCACAAGATTGCTCCCCATCGGACCACCCATTCTCACCGTGGCTAAAAATCGACAGACCACATAGCCAACGCAAACACCTAAAATACTCCCAAGTGTACCAAGAATCACACCTTGCAAAAGAAAAAGTTTTAAGATGTCTCCTGAGTCAAAACCCATGGATCTTAATATCGCGATGTCTTTACGCTTTTGCATAACTACCATGCTTAAAATATTATAAATTCCAAATCCTGCCACTAAGAGAAGGATTGAAATTGTAGAATATCTCATTAAATCTTGAGTCTGAAATATAGATAAAAAATTAGAATTGGCTTGATCCCAACTTTCGACTTTATCTTTAGAAAAATTCTTCCATTCATCAGCCATCTGGGCTGCCTTTAAAGTATCTTTGACTTTAACTGAGATTTGATTAATGGCTCCGTTTTGACCCGTCATTTTTTGAGCTGTACTGATAGAAGTGTAGGCTGTTGCACGATCTAGATGGCGGTTTCCGCTCGAGTAAATTCCTACAATTTTCATCGGGTAAGAATTATTATTTGAGGAAGTGACCACAACAATATCATCAACCACCACACCCAAGTCATTGGCTAAGGTTTCTCCGATCACTAAAAGATCTAGTCCTTTTTTAAGTTCTAAAAAACTGCCCTTAGTAATTTTAGTGGCAATATTAGTGATTTGAATTTGCTGATCAGGCTCAGTTCCTATAATTTGGGCCGATTGAGATATTCCAGATTTAGTGATCAGTGCCGTAGTTGAAAACTGAAAACCTACTGCAACCACATCGGGATTTGATTTAATTTTTTCAAGCCATCCTTGCGGATTTCTGATATCACTGACAATAACTCTTGGGTTGGGTTGCTTGATCCATGCAAGATACTCATCTCCTCGAGATAAAGAATCTTCAATAATATCTGAATCCACTTTTTCATCATTTTTAGTCACTTTTATGTGTGCATCTCCTGAAACCAAGGAGTCCGTAAGATACTGCCTAAAGCCTAAAAAAAATCCAGAGATGATCACAAAAGCAGCCGTGCCAAAAAAAATTCCTACGAGAGTAAAAAATGACTGCCGACGACGACTGATCAAATGTTTAAAAGCTAAAAAGATCATTCCTTAATCCTTATTCGAGAAATTTTTAAATGGAGGCTTACCATCATTAGAAAGATTTTTATTAGGTATAAAATTAGGGAGAGAAGTTCTCAAAATGGCCTGATCTCCTTCTCTCAACCTTTGGCTTTGAACTTCTACTAAATTGCCATCATCTATACCCGTTGAAACACTCATTTCATAGGGACCCTGATCACTTAAGAGAAGAATTTTACCATCTTTAAAAGCTCCTAAGGGAGCTAGTAAAACATTTTTACGAACTTCTGTAATGATGGCAACATCCGCAGACATTCCTTCTAAAAAACTAGGGTCTACATTATTGAGATCAATGATAGAGTAAAAGAGTCCGTCATGGGAGTAGGAGGCTCTGACTTGACCTTCAATTTTTAAATCCCGATACCCATCAAAACTGACTCTTGTTTTTTGGCGAGCTTTAACATAACGAACAGATTTTTGATCTAAACTCATTTCTAAATAAAAACCTTTAGACTGAGTGATCGACAAAATGACTGCTTGAGAAAAAACATTTTCTCCACTTTTAAAATTTAAAGCTGTCACAATGCCATCAATGGGCGAATGAAAGTTAGGAAGTGTATCAAAAGTAACTAACACATCACCTTTTTTAACTTTTTCACCTAAGGATTTTTTTATTTCAATAATTCTAGCTGTGGTTCCCAATTTAAGATCAAATGAATGATCTGTTTTAAGTTGTGCAGATCCATAAATGGCAGAACTAATATCTCCTATTTTTAAGGGAACAACTTTAATTGTATTGGGAGACAACTTGATTTTTAAAAAGAAACCCAATCCCATCAGAAGAGCTAAGACCAAAAAAAATTTGAACTTATTTTTTTTAAACATTTCTAAATCCGATTCTGTGAATCTAATATTATCTAAATTTTATATTCGGAATCTTAGACCTGTCATCAAATTTTAATTTCTAGTTGGGTGGCAAAGATCTAGTGTTCTTAATTGACCTTGAGTATACAAAGCGGATTGCTCTTGGCCAAATAAGTAATTATCCATTTGCACCAACACCGTACTATGATCAATTTCAGTTGGCACATGATTTTCTTCAGCCCTTAAAAGTAAATATCCACTTCTGCCTTGATCAACTATAATAATTTTGGAATTTCCATAATGTACAAATTTGGAAACTCTTAAATTAAGAAGTTCTCTCTGAGTCCCTAAAAAATTTTTGATATCAAGTATAAGGTGCGAATCTCCCTCTTGCTTTTGCAGAGAAATCATTAAAGATTCGCTTTTATTCAAGGAACATGTGTAGAGTTTTTGGATATCACCAGGCTGAGCTCCTTGTGCTTTTGCAATAGGTGGAAGGTGAGAAAGAATGAGGATAATAAAAACGAGCATGATTGGTTTCATATAAAACCTCCTTATTTGGATTCCTCAGCAAAGGATTATAAACCCCTTCAGTAAATCTGAATACGGCACTCCTCATGCGTTATATTTTCTTTGCTTAATTTTATGGAGCTAAGGGCTTATTTGGCTCATTAAATTTTTTTTAATTGATCAACCTGAGGGAGTTTTGAAACTTTTTTTGTCAAACAAACGACTTACAAAATTAAAGCCGACTCATCTGTAATAAAAATCCTTTTCAATTAATTCTTAATGGCACTTGCTTTGCACAATCTGATTTTGGTTTTTCAAGGAGTCTTTATGTGGAATCTCAGCCAGCTGAATTTACAACTTGTTTTACGAATAATTTTCACGGTCCTTCTCTCAACTTTTTTATCTTTTGGAGCTAAATCTCAAGAAATTGAAAATTCAAAAGTTTATACTTCCATCATAAATATGTTCAATGGAAGCACCATTGGAACTCGTTATGTTCTCTTAAACTCAAAAGGACTAGATGCTGCCGATAAAGTTCAATGGAAGGCTAAAATTAATTTTGCTCTCGCCTTAATTAAGAACGACCAGGGTTCTCCTGAATGGATTTTACGAAGCACGAGTGGCACTGGCCCCACTTTTACTCTCACCGCTAATGATTTTATAGGCAGAAATGGCCGCAATTCTATTGATCAAGTGGGCACTGATTTTAATCTAAAAACTCTTTGGATCGAGTATCATTGGCAGCAAAATATCGCCCAAGTGGGAAGCCTTGAATCCACAACACCTGGATTTACTTCAGGAGTCACATCAATTGATTCAAGTGGCTGGATCAAAGGAGCGCGAGTGATTGGCCAAAAAATGAAGCTGCTTGGCTTTCAAGTTGAAAGAGTTGGCATTACTGCCGGAAGAGTTGAAGACTTCAATAATCCGATGGCGACTGATGGCTGGGGACAGCCTAATTTTTATGAATTCAATGTTGAAGTTCTTCCAATGAAAAATCTCAAGGTAGACCTGACTCAATCAGTTCTTACTGGCTTTAAATCTCAAGACCCGATTGATTACTCTCCAAGAATTTATGCTGAATACAATATCACCGAACTATTTAAAGAAATCCTCAACTCCCTCTCTGTTGAAAGCAGACTTCATACAAAAGGAAATCACACTGTTCAAAGATCGGCATTGACTGCAAATAAAATTTTTAAAGATAAACCCCTCAATAATTGGGCTGCTCAAATTTCTTATATTGTGGGTGGAGTTGAAGATATGTATATCCCCATAGAAAGCCTCTATACACCCAATTCATTAAGAGAATACCAAGGAAAAGAAATTGCGATGAAAATTGAATCCCCCGTTTTGGCAAAACCCTTTAACGGTTATGCAGAATTAAAATTTTATGTGCGAGGAATTGTGGGATTAAATACAAGTGATAGCATCTATGAAGATAACAGTCGATTCGAAACAGGAATCTCACTCACAGAAATCACTCCGCCTGTTCAAAAAACTCATCTTTTTCAAAAAATTGAAGACGAACAAAAACGAAAAAATAAACTACTACCTCAATATCAATCTATTGAAAACCCACCCTCTGACGAGGAGAATCATTATTGATTCTTTAAATAAATTAAGCGAGGATATTTATTGCTTAATTTAATTTGAAAGCTCGTTACAAAAAGCTTTCACCTCTTGAACATCTTTGGAGACACTATGAAGCAAAAACTTGTTTACGACTTCCCCACTCGCGTTTTTCATTGGATGTTTGTTGCCTTATTTTGTGTCGCTTATGGAATTGGTAATTTTGTAGATGATGAAAATCCAATTTACTCTTATCACATGCTTGCTGGCCTCACTCTTTTATCAGTTGTTGCAATCAGATTGGTTTGGGGTTTTACAGGTAGCAAATTTGCGAGGTTTAGTTCGTTTAGATTGCATTTTAAAGAACTCATTGATTATTTTGTAAACCTTTTGGCTCCTATGAATAAAACCTATATGGGACACAACCCTGCTTCAAGCTGGGCAAGCTTAGTGATGATGGTTTGTGCCATTCTATTGGGTATCTCTGGAATTATTATGTCACAAGGTGAAAATAAATCCGTTAAAGAAGTTCATGAGATTATTGCCACTTTATTTGTACTCACTGCTACAACCCATATTGCAGGAATTATCGTTCATACAATTATTCGCAAAGATCCTATTGGATTGAGCATGGTCAGTGGCAAAAAAACTTTGATGGACGAATCTCATACTCCAATAACTGAAACTCATAGACCCTTAGGGCTTGCTTACATTGTGGTTGTTTTGTTGATTGGGGGTGTTTTATTAAAAAATTATTCTTCTGAGACTCGCCAGCTTCATCTTTTAGGGCAAACTCTCCAATTAGGTGAAAAAGATAAACAAGGAGAAGGGGCCTCTCAAATCCCCCCAGAGGCTGATGAAGATCATCAACCTACTTTTAAAACCGAAGACAACGATTAGAACAAGGGCTTTTCAAGCCCAATCAGAACCAAATAAGAAGCCGCATCTGATTTCATTTTAACTTGCGAGGAACTTAGATCCAACGGCCCCTGAAGACCAAAATCATTATCTACAATCAAAGCGATTGTTTTTGAGTTTACCAGGGCTATGCCCTCTATTTTCTCAAATTCACTTAAACCAATTTGATTCAAATCGAGCAAAAGTTCTTTTTGCAAAATTAAATCCTTATTTTTATTTAATTCAATTTGATAAAGTCTACGAATCCCCGTCTCTAATCCAAGCTTTCCATTCTGCTCAATGACTAAAAAAGATTCTTGAGTTAAATAAACTAAATCGCCAATTTTATCGGCATCCTGGGTTTGAATCGGATAAAAGTAAGTTTGAACAACTTTTTCTTGAACAGGATCAAATTTAAGAACTCTGATTTTATCTTGATCCTGCTCTAAGCCAGATTTTAAAGGACTTTGAAGCATCATATAGACATGAGAACTTGAACAAGCCAAACCCTCTAAACCTCGGTTGAGTTTTCTTTTTAAAAGTTCTTGAGGCAATCCCTTAGTTGGTTGCCATCTCTTAAGGAGATGAAAGTTCTGATCAAAACTTAACAAGTCGGGCCCATACTCTTCGGACACAAAAATACGATTTTGAGGATCCTTTTCTAGGCGACAAAACCCCTCTGTATCAATCCCATCAATATCTCCCTTAAGTTTGGATCCATGAATATCAACAGGAATTTCATATCGATTTTGAGTGGATTTTAAAGAAATTTTTGAAATTTTATTTTCAGGTGGCAATCCTGTAAATGCTTTGCCGTTGGAGTTATAAAAAGATTGAACTTTTTGTACAAATAAAGACTTGTCTTGGGTGTTGAGTTTGAGCTCTACAAAACTTGGATTAAATTGAGGGAGCAGAAAAGGTCTGACGTTTCTTCCAACACCTATTAAGGAATTAAATTCTTCAGCGTTAGGGCCACGATCCGTAACTGTAGCAAAGTATAAATCATTGTTTTCTTTTTTAATAAAATTAAGAGCACTTAATCCACCCAAAGTTATTTTTTGCCCAGCATTGGTTTCACCCATAATTGGTGGATTTTTAATTTCAAACAATTCCCATTTAACGGAACCCAGTTTTAAATGTTGAATTTCATTTTTTTTTGAAAAACGCACTGGTTCTTGAAGGCTGACACAACCTAGAGAGTTAAAAAGTAACAATCCTAATAAAATATTAAAAAAATAAAATCTCTTTAAAAATATAGCGACAAGCTTTGATAACATATAAATAATCCCTTTTTGAATTGATCCATACCTAACTTGAATGCTCTCCCTCATCAAGTTTTAGATCTCTTTTTAAGAATAAAAAAAGCTTTAAAAGCCTCTTAAATTAAAACCTAACAAAATCTTAACACAATTTGAGACCTCCCCCTCTTGTCTTTATATAAATATAAATTCACACTTCAGAACATAAATATTTTAAATATAAAAACTCAAGACGAGGAAATATGATTGAATTTGCAATTTCAACATTGATGCAACTAAGTCAGATGAAAACAGAAGTTCAATTCACTTTGTGTGATTCTAAATCAAGTGTTTACAAAAAAATTGAAAATAATGACTGGAAATTAAAAAAGAAAAACTATGCCTATTTTATAGATAACTCACAATTGCAACTTTATAAAAATGGCATCGTTATTAGATCTAGAGCGTTTCCAGATAAAGATGATGTTCAAGTTGTCCTTAAAAAAAATTATCCTATTGCCGATGTTAACAATCCTATAGATCAATCTGATTCTTTTGAAGATGAACTCTTAAACGATGATAGCTTGCATTCTGAAACTTGCGAATACGATCTTCATGGTTTTGAAAAAAAGGTCGCCTGTAAAATTGAGCACCACATGAGTTATAAAAAATTTCTGGAACTTCTTAATGAAGGCGACTGGAAAGGATTACTTAATGACGAACAAAAACAAGCTCTTCTTGATTCAAATCCAAATCTTAAACTCGATTCTGAAATTAAAAAACAACGTCTGGTATTTGCGGGTCCCTTTTATGATCAAAATTATATTCAAAACCATAACGATGAGGAAATCAGCTTAGGGATTACCACTTATGGAGAAAACTCTGAATTTGTGGAAGCTTCAGTGAGATCTAAAGTTTCTGAGGAACTTAAAGCGCAAAGAAAACTCCAAAAAGTTCTTGTGAAACAAAATATGAATCTATGTGAGAATCAATCCACTCATTTAACAGAACAAAAGCTCAAGGCCTTTTTTACAGCAAAACCCTAGATAGAAAGAGTCCTCAACTTGATTTTTTTTAATGATTTTAAAGCCCAGTTCAGGTAACTTGGGCTTATGAAAAATCAGCTTAAACAAAAAGTCATGAATGCCTTGATTCAACAAATTGAAAAGGAACTTTTAACAGCCACACAGGCTGCTAAAACCGCCCATGAAGATGCCACTAATGAAGAGAGCAAACCTGAAAATGAATACGACACTCGGGCTCTAGAGGCCTCTTATGTTGCCAGAGGACAAGCTATACGTGTTGCTGAGCTCAAAGAGATGCTTTACGACTATAAAAACTTACCCCTTAAAGATTTTACCGATGCTGATCCCATTACGGCAACGGCTCTTATAGAAGTCGAGTTCAATGAACAGATTCAGACTCTTTTTTATATGCCTAAGGGAGGCGGACTCAATGTTGTTTGTGAAGGTAAAAAGATTCAAGTAGTGACTCCAAGCACACCACTTGGCCAAGCCCTCCTCCAACTTAAAGTGGGAGATGTGGCCCAAGTAGAATTGGGTTCACAAGTCAAAGAGTATGAGATTATTTCAATTGCATAGAACAGTTATGAACGAACTTATTTTTTAATAAGTTCATACTTTTTAATCACCTTCTCTAAAAGCTCTGGATAAGAACGAACTTTTAAAATCACGCCATCGTTTTGGTAATCTTCACCAAGAACTCTAATTTGAGATCGAATGGTTCCAATAGCCCCTGTGGCTGTATAAGGAACTAACAAATTACAATCAATCATGCCCGTTTCAAAGACACTGATAATTTTTAAACGCATATCCGCAACATCTTGAGGATTACGTGTTGATATATAAACAGCCTCTGGAAATTCATTTTTAAGTTGATTGAGTTCTTCTTCGCTGACTTTATCTATTTTATTAAGAACTAATAAACTTTGAATATCACTTGCACCCACTTCAGCCAGTACTGACTTTGAGACTTCTAGCTGAGATCTAAAAACAGGATCTGAAGCATCCACAACATAAAGTAAAAGTGAGGCACTCAAAGCTTCATCTAATGTTGATTTAAAAGAGGCCACTAAATCATGAGGAAGTTTTTTAATAAAACCTACGGTATCAGAAATCAAAATTTTAGGACGAGACTCCGGATACAAGGCCCGAACAGTGGTGTCTAAAGTAGCAAAAAGTTTATCGGCCACAAGGACTTCACTCCCCGTTAAGGCTCTCATTAAAGAGGATTTACCTGCATTGGTATAACCCACTAAAGCCACTGTAGGCTCTTGCTCTCTTCTTAATCTGCGATGATCTTGTTCTTGAGCAATGGCTGCTAAATTTTCTTTAAGTTCTTTAATACGATCCCTGATGCGTCGTCGATCTAATTCTAAACTGGTTTCTCCAGCGCCTTTTCCGCCACCACCTTGTTGATCATCACTTCCACCAGTTTCACGAAGCCTTGGAGCCACATAAGAAAGACGCGCAATCTCCACTTGAAGCTTAGCTGCACGCGTGCGTGCATGTCTGCTAAAAATTTCGATAATCACTCCAGTGCGATCTAAAACAGTCACGCCGGTTGCACTTTCTAAATTGCGCAGTTGGGATGGAGAGAGATCACAATCAAACACGATAATCTCTGCCGTATTATGGAATTGCTCATCTAATGTAGAAACATCTTCTTCTGGTTCTGGTACTTCATTAACCATGTCTTCATCATGACTAAATGCTAAGGCTGCTTTATGCTTCTTTTTAACAAACATAGGAGCCACAACACCAGTTCCACCGGTCCATTGCGCCAGCTCTTTTAATTTTCCGTCTCCAAGAACATTGGCGCCTTTTGAGGAACTTCGCCGTTGAATCAATTGACCCACAACTTCATACCCTAGGGTTGTCACTAAACGACTGAGTTCTGCAATCGAACCCTGCACTTCTTCTTCTGAAATTTTGGGAAGTTGGAGCCCTACAAGGAGAGCTTTGAGTGGACTTTTATTTGCAAATAGATTCATTGGGTTTCCTAAAACAATCTTTCTAACAACTGAGTGAGCACCAAAAATAATTAACTAGCCTATAGAGGCAAAAGGGCTTTTCTTCAAGCTGCAGATGGATAATATAGATCCTATTAAGAAATAGGAATCTATTTATTTTTTTGCAAATGTTTCAACGATTTTTTGGATAGATTTTCTAATAGACTCAGCACTCTTAGCATGAGGTGATTCTGGATTAGGTTCACGAGTCGTGATGGCATTACACTCTACACTAATAGCTTTTAGCTCATTGATAATAGTAGGGATTGTCACTTTTTTTAAATTTTCTACAACTTTTTCAGCGTCTTTTTTCTCTTGAACCAATTGATCAGTGCGTTTTTTCATGACCTTCATAGAATAACCTTGGTTATTCTTTTCGCTCATACTTGATTCAAAAGCGTTAATAACAACTTTAAAGTTTTTGATTAATTCAACAACTTCAAATCCAACATGTCCAGATGCAGTGACTGCATCCATGTTTTGTTTGATCTCATGCAAATATGCTTTAAATTTACCTTCATCTTCAATCATGTGTTAAGATTATTTGATTAAATTTTACTTTTCAAATAAAAAAAATCAATAAGGTCTTTGGTTTTAGCTCTGAATTTTAATTCAAAACTTAGGTCTAGAACTCGACTTCCGTCTCAATATTTGTGAGTGGACCCTGTTGACGGCCATGAATGAATTGTTGAATGCGCTCATCCTTAGATTCTATTGTTTGCCTTGCAGAACCAGTTTCTAAAATCTGTTTTTGACCTACAAATATAATTCTCCCAGCAAATTGATAGGCTCTTAAAATATCATGAGTGACCACGACTAAAGTTGTGCCTAATTGATTTTTTAAACCATTAATCATTTCTGTCATTTCATCACTCTTAAGTGGATCTAATCCCGCCGTCGGATCATCCAACAAAAGAATTTGTGGTTTCAATGCAATGGCTCTTGCTATTCCTAATCTCACTTTCATCCCACCCGACATTTCATAGGGTTTGAGGTGCAATGCTTTTTCAAGACTCACAGCTTTTAAACATTCTAAGACTCTTGCTTGAACTTCTTCTTCTGTTTCAAAAAAATTATGTTCTCTCAGAGGAAATGCTACATTTTCAGAGGAATCTAAATCATCAAAAAGTGCACTTGTTTGAAATTGCATTCCTATGTTTTCAGAAAACTTATGCTTCTCTATGATACCCATGTCTTTCCATTTTTTTCCGAAGCACAAAGCTACGCCTTTTTGAGGATGATAGAGTCCGGCAAGAGTTTTTAAGAGAATGGTTTTACCGCCCCCACTGGGACCAATCAGAACAACAGTCTCACCAGAAAAAACTTCGAGATTAATATCTTGTAAAATGGCCTCATCTCCAAATGAGACAGTGGCATTTTTGAGTTCAATGATAGGTGTCTTACCCACATTTTCTTTTGATAAATTATCCACAGATAAAACCTCCTACAAGGAGGATTTCATCATAAAGAACCTAAAAAGTAATCCATAATCATGTTCGACACATCAGGTCCTCTAGGTCCCACTGGGATGATTGGATCTGCACCACTCCATTCGTGATTCATTCCATCCACTAAAATTCCAATTCCAACAAGTTGATGATGTCTGTAAAAATTTTGTTGAGTGTAAGGATATCTCCACTGATCCACAGTTACATAATTTGTGGTTTTAACTCGTGTGTGAGAAAAATAATCTTCGATCAACTGAGGATAATGACGAGGGTTCATCACGTTATCTCGAGTGCCTTGGATGACCATCACTTTGCCGCGATACTTTTGGGGATCACAGCTTTTATTTCTTGCAAATATTGGAAGAGGACCCGCTTGCGCTACAAGAAGAGAACTTTGCCAGTTTGGTGTTAAACCATAGGCCATTCCTGAATGAACAGCAATCCCACTCAGCACATTTGGATAGCAACTTGAAATCACATTTAAAATCGAGGCTCCAGCAGAGATTCCAATTCCATAAGTGGTATCTGATGGTAAATTGTACTTAATTTGAACTTCACGAATGGCATCGATAAGATCTTGACTGTCACTGGTTCCTGGAACCTGATCTGTTTTATCAAAAAATCTCCAGCATCCGTAAGTGTCTTCAGAGGGTTCAGGATACATAACATAAAAACCTCTTTGCTCAGCATACTCTGAATATTTTGTATCAACCTCCATATCAGCCCCTTCGGTGAGACAGCCATGTAAAACAACAAAGAGCGCGGGCTTTGCAGAAGGTTTTATTGGAACTACTAATTTATAAGGGGAGGGTTTAGCCAATAGGATCTGGGAAAAGAGAAAACAAAAAATAAAAAGTCCAAAAACTCGTTTCATGGAGCCTCCAAAAGGAAGGTTTGATACTCAACCTTTCGGATCCTAGACTTTAGACTTTAACTCCCTTGGTATTGTCTAAATGATATACGATTTAAGTAAAATTAGAAATCCAATCGACAAGAAGCCGACTGACCTCGAGTTTCTTCGACTCTGACCTGTATTTTACTGAGTCCTTTTGGTTTCCAAACATGAGCAAGTTTTTGAGCCACAAGGATTGAAAGATTTTCAACAGAAGTATTTGTGACATCAAGTATGACTACTTCTTCTCGAGGAAATGCATAATAACGATCCCGAAAATGAACTTTTAATGTGGGTCCCTCTTGCTCATATTTCATTTCTGGGTGACGTGGGAGCAAGACTCGCTCATCCCACTCATCTACTATTTTTTTCACATCTTGCTTTAATTCTGCAAAATCTATAAAAAAACCAGCCGCGAGGTGGTTTCCACCCTTAGGCACCTCAATATCTAAATACACTTGATAATTATGACCATGAAGCTTTTCAGCTTGGGTCTCGTTAAAAATAAGAAAATGTGCAGAAGAAAATTTAAAATTTTCTTTAAATAGATGAAGCTGTAACTGCATAAAATCACTCCCTTTTATAATTTAGCAGGCGATCAGTGGCCACAAAACATATTGTCCCCAGTGATTATTTCTGATAATCCTCACTCATGCAATCACAAATAGATATTGAGAATAACCCAGAATCTTTCCTCGAGTTAAAACAAAGCTTTTCGATTGAATCGGCAAGATGGCTTCCGCTTTTACCATCGCAACATCCTTGTTCAAGAATGCATGGTCACAGCTTTAAAATCACTCTCACACTAGTGGGCCCTGTGGATCCTAAAGTTGGCTGGGTGATTGATTATAACGAGATTGAAACTAAGGTGAGACCGATTTTAAATCAAATAGATCATCGAGTCCTTAACGAAGTCACCGGATTAGAAAACCCCACTTCAGAAAAACTTTGTATTTGGCTATTTGAAAAAATAAAAATGGAACTTCCTATTTTGCAAAAAGTAACAGTGGCTGAAACTCCAAATACTGAGTGTAGCTTTCCAGTTTCTCAAGCGCGGAGATTAAATTGACAAATACCTCGCACTTAAAAGAACTCACAGACCAAAAATATGCGCTCGATCAAGCTGCCATTGTTGCCAACACAAACGCTCAAGGCCAAATGATTTATGTAAACGATAAATTCTGTGAAATCTCTGGATACTCACGAGAAGAACTCATTGGAAACACACATCGAATTTTAAATTCTTCAATCCATGATCCTGCCTTTTTTGTGAATCTATGGAGAACTCTCTTGCAAGGAAAAGTTTGGCGCGGAGATATTTGCAATCGTAAAAAAACAGGTGAATCATACTGGGTGCAAACTACCATCGTTCCTTTGTTAGATGACAACTTAAATCCTTTTCAATTCTTATCTATCAGTAATGATATTACAGCCCTTAAAGAAGCCCAAGATACTATAGTGGCTCAACAAGCTAAAATAAGTACCACTTCTAAATTCTCTGCCCTAGGAGAAATCTCTGCCAGTATCACCCATGAAATCAATAATCCCTTAAGCGTGATTTTAGGCAGAAATGAAATGCTCCGCACCGCTATTCTCAAAGGAGAAAAAGAAACAGATAAACTCCTTAGACTAATTGCTGCGATCGAAAACAATGTAGGAAGAATTGAAAAAATCATCAAGAGCATGAGAACTTTTTCTCATGATGCCAGTACAGATCCTTTTGAAAAAACCAAAATTCTTGAAGTCATGAACGAGGCTTTGGAAATCACAGAACAAAGAATTAAAAATCACAGCATTCGTCTTGAACTCAAAGTCGAAGATCCTGACCTAACGATTGAATGCAGACCCACTCAAATCATGCAGATTATTATTAATCTTATTAATAATGCCCATGACATACTCTTCTCTCAACCTTCTAATTCTGAAAAACTCATTAAAGTGGCCATTCGCTCAATTGACAAATGGGCAGAGATCGAAGTTATAGATAATGGTCCCGGAGTCCTTCCAGAATTACAAAGTAAAATCTTTGAACCTTTTTTTTCAACGAAGGAAGCTCAGTATGGGACTGGTTTAGGCTTGAGCATTTCTCGATCACTAGCAAGACAACACAACGGCGATTTGTATTTAGATCCTCTTTGCTTTAATACTTGCTTTCTTTTAAAACTTCCATTGGTTCATCACTAGGTAGCTAGCCAAAATACTGAGCACCTTGCCAAAGATCAAGCAGAAGCACCCCCCAGAAAGTCTATTTTTCTTTTTCTTGAAAAAGACTTTGTATTAAAAATAATAAATTATGAAATAATATTTTTATGGAAATATTAAATCAAAAAAACTTTCAAATTATTATAGTCGATGATCGCTCAGATGATGTTTCGTTGGAACTCTTCGGAATCCTCAAAACGAGTGGTTATAAAGTAGAATTCTTTAAAAACACTGATAAGGCTCTCGAATATGTACGAAGCCATCCAGTTCATTTGTGCATTTCAGAAATCGTCAATCCTCGAGAAGAGGGAATGGCCTTCTTAAAAACACTCAGAATGGAATTTTGCTACACTACAACTCTTTTTATTCTTTCAGATGTAAAAGATCTGACACAAAGAGAAGCTCTCACTTTTGGAGCCTCACAATTTTTTAAAAAACCACAACATTTTGAGGATATTTTAGATCTCAATCAAGTTTTGTTTGCTGTTGAATTTGAATGTTTCTCAATGAAAAAACAAATGATTCGAAGACAAAGAATTCCTGCACATTTTAAAGTTAGTGGCACAGTTCACAACAAAAATTTCAAAGGTGAAGTTATGAATATCAGCCATGGTGGGCTTTTTGTGGTCAATCCAACCACTCATTGCGAACCGGGCGATGAGATTGAATTTTCAATTCAGACTGCAGATGGTTCTAAATCTGTTTATGGAAAGGGACTCACTAAATGGACTCGCCGATCCAGCACTTCTCCAAGTGGTTTTGGATTAGAATTTGTAGATATAAACACATCTGAACTCTCAGAGTTCCTAGATTTAGCGGCTCAATTAAATTAAGCAGCATGAATCTCCGCTTAATGCTCGTGATTCTTCCTTTAATAATAATATTCTCCCTAATTCTATTTGGATTAGGGAGTGCTCTTACTCCCCTTATTATTGCGTTTTTTTTAGCGTATTTATTTTTTCCCATAATACAAAAAATTGAACACTTAGGAATCAAAAGACAATACACCGTTTTAGGTGTTTTTATTTTTTTGAGTTTATTTTGCTTTCTATTATTCATTTTATTTGTTCCACAAATGATTCAAGATACGAAATATTTTTTTAACGAACTTCCCTACTCCGTAAGCAAAGTTATTGATAGAATTGAATTAATTTCTAACGAATGGGGCATCCCGCTTAAATTAAATAAAGACACCGTTATGACATATTTAAAAGAGCACACTACTGAGCTTTCGACTCAATTAATGAGTGGCTTTTCAACGAGTGTCACTGGAATTTTAAGCAGCACAGTCCGTTTGATATTAAACATCCTAAATCTCTTTTTAATTCCACTTTTCTTTTTTTATTTAATCAATGATTATGAAAAAATCATTCAAGGAATCCAATCCTTTATCCCAGCATCCTGGAAGCCTAAATTTAAACACTATCTTAATTTAAGTCATGAAATCTCTCGAGATTACATAAGAGGCCAACTCCTAGTGGCCGGGATATTAAGTTTGCTTTATGCTATTGGCCTTACACTGATTGGATTAAAATTTGGATTCCTGATAGGGCTTCTCTCAGGCTTTTTAAGTATTATTCCCTATGCAGGTTTTACGATAGGTTTTACTGTCTCACTATTAATAGGTGCTGCTAACTACGAACAGCTTAGCTCCCTTTTTGGAGTTGTGGCAGTATTTAGTGTCGTTCAATCTCTAGAGGGCACACTTATAACACCAAAGTTAGTTGGTAATAAAGTGGGTTTGAGTTCACTCACTACGATGTTAGCTCTCATAATTGGGGGCAACCTTCTTGGGATCATCGGCATGTTGATAGCCATTCCCATAGCCGCAATTCTAAAAAATATAACTCTTGAATTAAAAACAGAGTTTTTAAAACTTAAATCGTCAACAGATCTTTAAAATAATTCTCATTAAATAAAAAGTACGGAACATTGGTTGTTAACCTTTATCGGTGGTTGAGATAATACAGGAAAATCAAATTTTTCAATATTTTCAAGAATGAATTGATCATGATTGATGTCGTAACTATTCATACCGGCATAAATCCGCTTTTCTAGAGCGTTATTAATTTTATCTAAATTAGGTCTGCTTGATTTATAAATTGAGATTAATTGATTCAACTTAATCTTAGTTTTTTTATTCACAGGACCCGTCAGAATGTAATTAGACATTCGTATAATAGACACTTTTAAAAGAGCCACTTGATATCTGAGCTGTTTAATAGCCTCTTCACGATTAGTTTTTTGATTGGTTCCGACAAGATCAATTTTAATCATACGTGTGCCACCAGGCAGATGAGAGATTTTAGAATTATCACTAAAATAAAAACTCAAACGTTGTTTTTCTGGATCTTTTTGATCCACCCAAATTCCTCCGCTAGAATGAGTCAATTCATTAAATGGAATCCTGTCATCACTGAGATTTGAGATTTTTTCTAGAATGGCTAAAGTTTCATAAGCACTCGCTAACAAACGCTTCACGACCAAATCAAATTTTATTACGTCTTTTTCGAGAATATTTTCGGCATTAGAAATTTGTGTTCTTTTTTTTGAAGTCTTAGTGAGTGGTTTGTTTGATTCTAACAACTTGATTCTTCTTTGCATGATGATTCGGCCTTGAGTATAAAATGCTAAGATTTCATCAAGCCGCATATGCTTATTATAACCTGGAACTGTGGCCATTCCTACGGCATTCCCATGAAATGCATTCATTCTTCCAAGACTTAAATCTCTTGCTACGGCTCCATGACGATCTTCATGAAATAAGGTATCAGATGAAAACCTCATTGCGTTAGGATAAATATCCTCTAAAAAAAACTTATCTTTGATAAAAGTGAGTTTATCTTTTGAAACAAAATGACCATAATAATTATCATAACAAGAATCCATGGGAGAAATTTTAAGTTTGTATTTTCCACTTGTTTGAGCTGATTGCAAAAAACGCCCTAATTGAGTCCACTCAGCATGCTCGGCTCCCGTAACATAAAGAATCCTCATGTTTTCACTTCTTTGAACAGACAATCCTAAATTATATTTTAAGAAACTCTCAAGCGCATTTAAGTAATTATCAAAACTCGTCTTAATTTCAGGTCTATAATATAACCTATTATAAATCTTTTCGATATTTTCTGGATTGTAATTACGAACACCTTCACGAAATCTATATTTTGCAAGTTGCTGTTCAAGTTCATTATATAGACTCACCAAAGAAGGTTTATCAGGATTGATTTTTGAGTAAATGTCATTAATATTTAATTCAGCGCCTTGTGAATCTATAGTTTTCGTAAAACTGTATTGTTTTTTAAGCTCATTATTTTCTGCTCTAAGAATGACACAAAAAGTGAGACTTAAAATAATAAAAAAAAGTTTCAAAGTCTTATTTTTCAAATTTAATCTTTCGACGGACAGGAACATTGATTTTGCAAGAATAAAAAAACTACTGTGTACTTTCATCAGGTATACAATTTGGGTTTAATGTGATTTGAGGGCACTCAAATAAAACTCTAAATTCTTCGCCATTAGAATCTGCAAAATAAAATTGACCCCGACTCCATCCATTTAGTGAAGTCGTGATTTCTTTGAGCAAACCATACTGACCCTCGGAATTTTGTAAACTTATTTGCCCTGGGCACAAGTCAGCTTCGTCTTTTATGATTTTAAAGTTCCATTTTTGAATTCTTCCCAACTCATCGACACTGGAAGTTTTCATGTGATGATCTATAAAAACAAATGGTTCCATTAATTTATAGCTAAATGGATTTTGATCCGAAACAGCGGGACCATAAGGCACACACATAAATAAAAGAGTCGAAAGCAAATGAGGCATATTTTTTATTTTCTCTCTTAATAAATATCTAAATTCAGATTTAATTCTAAAGGAGCCTCCACGTGATTACGCGGAGTGGTCTTACTCTCTTGGACTTCATAAATAAATTCACAAAAACGTGGAACTTGCTTAGTTTGATTGGGATTTAACACCAAGTTTGAAGCGATTAAACTCTCATTAAGCGGAGCCCAGTTCGTTGAATAATTTAAATCTTCTTCTAATCCAGAACCCAAAGCAAGAGGTGATAATTCTGTAACATCTCTTGGATTTATTTGAGAACCTACATTACGTAAATCGCATTTAGTGGTGACTCGATAAACCATAGGATTTGCAGTATTCAATTTTAATTGTGCCGTATTAAGAGTGGATAAAAAAAGTGCTGTAGATTGATTGTAAATTTTTTCAGTCACATCAGTTGTTTGGTTCATGGTTTTAATAGGACCTAAATAACAAAGATGTAAACTATAACTAACGCCAAGATTTTCAGTCGACAAATTTAAAATAAGTTGATTGATTTGAGCAAGCCATTGATCTGCAGTCGAAAACAACACAGGATCCGCAGTGCTTAATCCAAAACTTTTTTGAAAACCCTGCATAGCAAACTCACTATTGCCACCCAATGCAACCTGAACCATAGATCCATAAATACTTTCGGCTTTTAATTTTGTATTTACAGGCATTTGATTGACCACCAAATTACAAGGATACAATTGTTCTGAATATTGCTGGCCAGTGGTATTTGCAACCACTCCAACAGCCACTGAATTAGAACTCACTTTTGCAAAAATTGAAGGCGAAAATAAAATCAACAATAAAGTAGAAATAAAAATTTTAGTGATTGAATTCATAATTACATCTCACAAGTATAGCGAGGCAAAGACGACAATTGAGAACTCATCACAACATGATCCGGAGTCTCTTTGATCAAATGCACATCTTTTAAACTAAATGCACCTGTAGAGTCGATATCACCCAAGGTAAAATCTGTAACAAACCGATTCCAGAACTTTTGCTTTCCGGCTTGATAACACTTAGCATGAGAGGGGTCGCAAAGTTTAGAGTAGTAAGTCGGCCATGATCTTGTATGGCCAAGTTTTTTAAAATAGGCTATTGAATCATCAATGCTTGAGTTTAAATCCTTTGAAGTAATAGTTGGCAAACCGGCTAGTGAAGGAATACCCACTAAATTAGTGAGACTTTGCAGAGTTGGTAATGAATCCAATCCGACCACACCATTCATCCCTTTAAGATTGATTAAAAATTGTTGAGCCTGAGCAATATATAAATAATAATCTTCAAAAGGGTCCATCATAGTCACAACCATCTGAAGCTGTTTTCCTTTTTTAAGACCGTAATTTTCAATAATTTGTTGAGGCATTCTCACAAGGCCTTTCCACGAACCTTGGGCCGTATTCGCCATTGTCCAACCTGCCACATACTTTTTAAGGCGTTTGCCATTGATTTTGTTGGTTTGAAATAACTCCACAGAAGCAGCTACAGGAATATTAAAAGACGTTGGGCTCGAACAAAATCCTTCTTTAGAGCATTGGGTCTTACCCATGTTATCTACTGACATGTACATATCAAGAGTGAATCTTTGATTTCCAGAAGGTTTAAACTGCAAATCCCCCATATTGACTTCAGCCATATAGGTTAACGGAAACTTGGGTCCAAACTCTCCATTGTCATCAGCTAGGGGAACAATGCTCTTAGGAGGCTGAAAGGTCATTCTGTATCTTGAAGAACCAATAGGATCAGCGTCTGTACTCATGCCCGAAGCATCTGCCACTACATAGGTATTTAAAGAAGCTTCTAAATCTCCAAACGGTAGATTAAATTCTTTATATTTTTCGGCGCTGATACATTCAGGCTTGATACTAAGAGTGACTGCTAAATTGTAGTTAGGACTGATATTTAAAAAACAAAAATCACCTTCCATTTGCGCCATACTCTCACCCGTTTTTGTAATTTTACAAAACTTTTGATTTTGGTTATAGCGAAGAGGACGATGATTTAATTCAGCCACACTGATAAACGTGCATTTATTTAAGAAATCATGCTGTTTTTTAACAAGTGATCTTTTATCTTCAAAATTAAGGGGCTTTAAAAAAATTGGATTTTGAATTTTACAAATATTATTGCTGGGGATTTGGCCATCGAGAGAAATATCGGCCACATCCGAAACTAACGTAGGTGAAAACACACCTTTGGTGAGCATGATAAACTTGCCGGCATTCTGATTGCAATTATCAATAGTCTGCGGAAGTATCGTAGAATTATTGGTGTCACCATAAGATTGAATCTGTGGTTTTTTACCAAAGTGAATATAAAAACTGTGCTTCATGTCTCTTGAAGCGCGACAAGCATACGTCGAATGATTAAAAACAAAAAGTGTTCCCAAAAAAAAGAATAATTTTATAAATTTTAATTTATGAAACATACAAACTCCTAATTGGGAACTTAAGAACCTCTCATAAGAAATGAGAGGTTCTTTAATTTAAAATTCAGGGCTCAGTAATTACTTAACATCTTCAATTTTAGTGTAAGTAGTCATTTCAGCACCATGACGTTGCCATTTTCTCATGTTTTTAGTTGTTGCATCAGCGTTAGTTTCTTTGAAAATGTAACGAACTCTGCAAAAACGTGGAGCTTGAGCGTCAGTTCCATCAGTAATCAATGCATTGCTAATTAAACTTGTAGATGATCCAATTGTAGCTACACTTGAAGTTAAGTTAAATTCTGAAGTAGCTCCACCTTTAGGAGCGTTATCCCAATCAGTAAATTCAGCTTCATTCTCAAGTGTGTTGTAATCACCACTTACATTTGAAGTTTTGTAAGTACCAGCACTTTGAATATCACAAATTGTAACAGCTTGAACTGTTAATCCAGATAAAGCTGTGTACTGAATAGTAGATGGGCTTAAAGTTAATCCATCTTGAGATTTTCCAGATCCAGCGCTTTCAGGATGATCATCACCTAGATTAACTGCTTTAGCGATAAAATCTGTTGCAGAAGCTTGAGCAGATAATTTGAAGTTCGTAGCGATATTGTCTTCAGAGTATTCCATTTGTGGACCTTTGTAACAAACGTCAACAAAGTACTCTGCTCCATAAAGCTCAGAACCTAAATTGAAAGACAATTCTTTAATACGACTTGCAAAAGCATCACCATGTTTTACTAAAGTTTCATAGCTTGCTACACCTGATTGTTTATTAACATCAGTCCAAGATGAATTCCAAACTCCACCTTCGTTACTGCCAGTAGCCGCAGCCCAAGTGTCATAAGAACCATTCATGTAATCTCTTAAATATTCGCCACCATCAACTCCAGTACAAACACAACGAGTGTTTGTATTAGCTGTGCTCTCATCATCTGGTGTACAAGCTTTTTGTGTATTTTCGAAATAACAAACTTTATGAGTGCTCGATGCATGTCTTAAACCAGCATTACAAGCGTAGATTTCTGGACCTGAGCTAAAAGTCTTGAATTTAAAACGCAAAGAAATTGCATTCGCGTTTTGAGCTGCGATCATTAACACTGCCGCAGCAGCTAATGTTTTTAATTTACGTAACATATTTTCTCCTCTTTTTGAGCTTATTTAAGAGCTCAATGTTTAAAATGACCTTTTATGGGTTTAAAATTGGTTTTATAATTTCTTCGACCTGAGGACTGTAAACAAGAATGTACATTCCTTGATCTGAAGATTCACTTCTGTCACAAATAATATATTTAATTTTTTCAGGCTCCTGACGCCTGTTTTTTTCTAGCACCACTATAGGGTCGCCAATAGATTCAGGACATAGGCTCTGAAATCTCTGCATCACGTCTGGGCTATCAATATTGGAATAAAAATTATAAATACTTCTCGCACTCACAAAAGTGTGATGAGCACTAAAAACCTTTGCCGTATCAGCCGGATTTAAAATCTGGTGAGTGTTATAATAAAGTCGCTCCAACTCAGTATAAACAGTTCTCAATGACAAATTGGCCGTGCCAAAACAATTCAAACAAAGCTCTTGTTCTTTCCAGCAAAAATCCTTTTCGTTGCAAACATCTTCACAAACTTTTTCATCAGGATTACAAGTAATAGAAAGACTATCTAAAAAATCATTGCTAATACCTTCAGTCACTTGCAGAGTCGCTCTCCAAGCAAAAGCTGTAGGTACATTTAGGAATGACAGCCCAATGACTGCAAAAACACAAAGCAATTTTTGTATGGATTTATGAAGATTCAGTTTCATTTTTTAACCTTCATAAGTGGAGTTGATGGTGATTTTGTTTTGATACTGTCAAGATCCACATCACTGAAACATTGCAATCCACCAGAGAGTTCTTCCACACACTCTTCTGGAATTTGCCCATATTTTTTGTAAACTTCGGCTGCATAAGCAGGGTTCACAGTCCAGGATCTTGGAATATTCACTTTGTCTTCTTGAGCATCTATATATTTCTTGATGGATTTCACCGTATAGACTGCAAACTTAGCAGGATTTAATCCCATCATGGCTGCAGAACTTACGGCCGAGCCTACTGCTGAACCCACCGTCATAAAATTCAAAGTGCAAGCAGCACAAAGAGCTGAATCTTTATCAGGGCTCGATTGAATATCCTTAGCCCCGTTAGAGTTACTTTCGCGATCTGAATCGAGTGCGCAGTAATTGACTGTTAAACCTGTAAACGCAAATAAGTTGTAGTTTTTAAGAGCGTTATTATTCATTGAAATAGCACATGGAGCCCCAAAGAGAGGACCAAAGTCAGCAAGTAAAGTGTTTTTAACTTCTGCTTCTTCTAATCTTGGATCAAATTTAAGATCACCGTCTTCAATGAGTTTTTTAAATGAAGTCACTTTTGGAGCTGAATAATCGGCATCCAAATAAAGAGGAATAAAATTCCAACCCACAATTGCCGTATTTGCTAAATCATTGATGAGTTCTTTATTCATTTTTTTTGTGAGATACCATGGATCATAAATCTTACAGCTTACAAGTTCAGAGTAAGGATTAAAAATATTTGGATCTTGAATTTTACCACTGAGCGGAAGCAGAGCATCCGCATAAGTAGCCACCGCGTAGAGATCGACCACGCTTTTCATGACAAGACGAGCACAATCAATGGCGCTATAACAAATCACTTCATTTGCAACGGCCGAGCTCTTCCATTTTAAAAGAGGAACAGAGCTAAAAGTTGAAGGTTTAAAGGTGTTAGGAGAACTGATATCTTCTGGCTTAAATTGCATCATCTCTTTGGCCCAGTCAGAAAAACCATTTTTATCTACTGTGTAACTTTCTTGATTCCAAGACTTTTGAGCTTCGAGTTTTTGACAAATCGGCGCAATATTTTCTGCCATAGATTTAAAAAATTCAATGTGCACCGGAAGACTTCTGCGTTCAGAATAGTTAATTTGATTTAAAGTTTTAAGCTGAGTGAGTCTCTCGATATCAGTTCTTAAAAAGTCTAATTTATCATCACTTGTAAGACTCAGCTCTGTGCATAAATAATAGAGTTCATTTAAAAGATCCGGAGATCTCACATTCATATCTAGTTCAATACGAATAAAATCTGCAATCACTTTTGGTCGAAGTTGATCTTGGATAATGTTCAAATGATTCATCGCCATTTGATACTTGGTTTTTGAAAGGGCTCGAGCTTGAATGAGACCTTTTCTAAAATTAGCCAACCATGCTTGGGCACTGTCATAATTTTTGGTGCCTAAAAAATCATTATTTACAGCTCTAACGCCTTTTGCGAGAAGTTCAGCATCTGTTCCTGCAGGAACATTTTCAAAATGCTCTCTTTTTGGGTTTGTTTCAGGGATTTTTGCCAATTCACGAATGCTATTGATTGAGAGATACTCGTTATTGCAAGTTGGTTGAATCATACTTTGACAACCATTGGGTGTAAACAGGATAGACTCTTCAAGAGCTATCTTTTTAAAGAGTTTGCCAAAACTTGGGCTCATTCGCTCCATATCTTGGGTGTGTCTCCAAGCCCAAGATAAATAGATTTTTACGCTATTCCAAACATCAAATCCTTGCACATTAAAACCCACAAGATCTGATGGATTTAAATCTAATTGAAGAGTCACATAACGATTATTTAAGGACGGATTCAAATCAAAACAATCCGTTAAATATTGACCTTGGTGTAAATAAGCTAACGCAATACTCTGAAGATTTTTTTGATCCACCTCAGTGGTTTTTAAGTTTTCTTGAAGTGAAGAGAATTTTTTAATGTAAGAACAAGTCACTGTGTCAGCATAATTAAAACTATGAAAGTTTTGGTTAGTAAAATTATCGATTCTGTTAAAATCTTGCCCTCTTTGTGAGGTTTCCCACAAATCAGAGAGATACTGATTCAATTCAGGACAATTAGTTTTTGAATGCTCACACTTGTACGACGCCTCATTGTATTTTTGCAAATAAGAGGTTTTGAGATTTGTAGGGAGCAAGGGAAGTCTGCCATGAATGATTTTATTTAAAATTGTCATGGTCATGTAAGAAACTGAGAGACGAAACTCTCTCATTGCTTTTTCGCTTTGTTCTTCTGGTTTTAAATTTCTGATTTTTGCTACGGAGTTCCCGAGTTTTCCGGCGTTAAACCCATCGATCATTATAAAAACAGAAGTGGCAGGTTTTTCAGAGTCTAAAGCACATTGGGCTCTGTTCGAAATAGATATTGGATTGAGCGCCTGCACTCTTTCAGAAGGAGAAAGATTTTCACCAAGTGAAGGTGACGATAAGACCGTCACCATTCCTAGTGTGATCACAGAGAGCAAAGCTCTTTTCAAAAAATTTTGTTTTTTGATTGTGTTCATATTTCCTTCTTATACTTTTTGTAAAAAAATTAAGTTGCTTGGTTAATTATTAAAAAAAATTAGAGTGAAGATTTACAGTTATCTACTTTGTTTAAAATTGTGGTGTAGAACAGAACTACTGTTTGATCTGCTGGAGAGAAGTTACGTTTAGTTGTTCCATCAGTATTCACCATGTCGTACAAGTATGTTTGTACAAAGCGATACACAGCTGGTGTGACATTAAGCTGTGAAGTACATTTTTGATTTTTATAAGTCACAGTGATCCCAGTGTAGTAGTTTGCTTGATTATTATTGAAACCATTGCCACCGATATAAAAATTATTACCGCCATTATTTTGATTGGTTCCGTAACCAACTTGCATGCTCACTGACCAACCATCGCCTGTTCCATCTGAACTCACGATAGAGCAAAGATTGCCTTTGCAAGAAACAGCCATTTCATCTTCAATCTTTTTTTGAATTTCAGCTTCACTGTAATGAGATGTTGTATCGGCATCATATTCAGGGCTTCCAGCGCTGAATTCATCTTCAGCCCATGCAGCTAGGGAGAGGTTCAATACCAAAAAAATTGTTGATATAACTTTAAAATTTTTCATCGGTACATCCTTTAAAAGGTAAAAACTTTTAATCTGAGTTGAAATGTCTCAAATTTAAAAACTTTTAATTTGAGTAAAAAAGTCTCGGCGGATATAACGCAGGGCATTTTAATTTCAACTAGTTTTTATAGGTGAAATTTTTGATTATAATTTTTGCCAAATTTTTTTTCGAAAAAATTACAGATGAAAATGATTTAAGTTAATAAATACAGATGCTTATAGGGTTCAAGTAAAGATTCTATAGATTGAAAAAAATGCTCCACTGCTGCCTAATAAGAGTGACTGATGAATATAATTCAATTCACCAATTGAGTTTGATCTAAAAAAAATACATGAGTTGGAATTACCAATATTGGGATTAGAGAGTTTTTTGGAAATCTCTCCATGCGAAATCATTCCAGGATTCTGAAAAATAAAACAGGAGATAATTTTAAACTTCAAACTGAAAATTCTTACAGTGACTGAATATTTCAGAATGAAGCTTAATTTTTTAAATTTATGCAGCTTTTTTAATGACTGTTTTAGAAGGACCATTAGCAACTAATTCATCCACCACACTTGGATCAGAAAGCGTGGTGACATCGCCAAGGCTGTCATGCTGACCCTCTGCAATTTTACGCAAAATTCTCCGCATGATTTTACCAGATCTAGTTTTAGGAAGTCTCGGGGCCCATTGAATCACTTCAGGTGCAGCAAAAGGACCAATTTCTTTGCGTACCCAAAGAACTAATTCTTTTTTTAAAGCCTCATCGTAATTCTCACCAACTTTTAAAGTGACATAAGCATAAATAGCCTGGCCCTTAATGTCGTGAGGCATCCCTACCACTGCGGCTTCTGCCACCTTGTGATGACCAACAAAAGCGCTTTCAACTTCTGCCGTGCCAATACGATGTCCACTCACATTGATCACATCATCAACTCTTCCGGTGATCCAATAGCAACCGTCTTCATCTCGGCGACAACCATCACCTGTAAAATAAAGTCCTTTGTAGAGAGAAAAATAAGTTTCTTCAAAGCGATCGTGATTTCCAAATATTGTTGTCATTTGCCCGGGCCATGAGTCCTCAATGGCAAGAACTCCTTCACCCGCGCCTTTAATCTCTGCTCCCTCTGGAGTGAGAAGTTTTGGCTTCACGCCAAAAAATGGATAGCAAGCCGCACCTGGTTTCATAATCGCTCCAGGGAGTGGAACAATCAGTGTGGCCCCTGTTTCTGTTTGCCACCAAGTATCTACGATGGGGCAAGTAGCATTGCCCACCACATTGTAATACCACAACCATGCCTCAGGATTGATGGGTTCTCCCACAGAGCCTAAAAGTCTGAGTGAATTTCTTTTTGTGTTCTTCACCCAAGAATCTCCTTCACGCATGAGAGATCTAATCGCAGTTGGAGCTGTGTAAAAAACATTCACTTGATGTTTATCAATCACTTCCCAAAATCGACTGGGTGTTGGGTAATTAGGAACACCCTCAAACATCACAGAGGTCGCTCCATTACTCAAGGGACCGTAAACAATATAACTATGGCCTGTGACCCAACCCACGTCTGCTGAGCACCAATACACATCGCTTTCTTTATAATCAAAAACATACTGATGCGTGATGCTCGCATACATCAAGTAACCCGCGGTAGAATGTAAAACTCCTTTGGGCTTATTAGTCGAACCTGAAGTGTATAAAATAAATAAAGGGTCTTCAGATTTCATACTGGTTGGAGGGCAAAAATCTTGCACATCTTTAACAAGCTCATGATACCAAAAATCTTTGGGAGCATTCATTTTTACAGTGGTTGTATCTGAATTTTTAACAACTAATACTTTTTCAACAGTTGAAGTTTTATTAATAGCTACGTCTACATTTTCTTTAAGGGGAACCGTTTTACCCGCGCGATATCCAACATCTGCCGTGAGCACCATTTTAGCTCCACAGTCATTGGCTCTATCGGCAATTGCCTCAGGAGAAAAACCCGCAAACACCACAGAGTGAACAACTCCAATACGTGTGCATGCCAGCATAGCATAAGCGGTTTCAGGAATCATCGGCATGTAAATGATGACCCTGTCACCTTTTTGCAATCCCATTTTTTTAAGAACATTTGCAAAGCGGTTTACTTCTAAATAAAGTTCTTTATAGGTAATCGAACGGTGAGGTTTATCTGGGTTGTCTGGCTCCCATAAAAACGCTACTTTATCTCCACGTTTATCTAAATGGCGATCAATGCAATTATAAGAAACATTGAGTTCGCCACCTTGAAACCAACTCACTTTAACGGGATGAGAAAACGAAGTGTCCTTAACTTTGTTAAATTTTTTAAACCAAGTGAGTCTCTCAGCTTGATGCCCCCAAAATTTTTCTGGGTCTTTAATCGATTGATCATACATCGCTTGGTATTGATCAAACGTTAAATTAGCATCTTTTAAAAATTTTGAACTGGCTGGAATCTTCATACTTTCTCCAATTTTAACAAACTCGAAGAACGCATTCTTATCGGTAAAATTCAGGGGATCTAAAATTTTAAAACGCTTTTTTTTGAGACATTTCCCTCAAAGACTCTGATCCAATTATGGTATTTTCAATGCAGTCTCAAAATATATTGAATTGTAAAATGAATCGAATCGAGATTAAACCCATCCACTTTTTTTGAAACGAAAATATAAATAGATATCGATGCCAAACATCAGAGCTATAACGATAGGATAACTCCATGGCCACTCTAACTCCGGCATGTATTTGAAATTCATTCCATAAATCCCTGCAAGCATCGTTGGAAATCCAATCAAAGCGGCCCAAGCAGCGAGCTTTTTATTCACTTCGCTCTCTCTTAATGAAATCAAGGTGAGGTTCACTTGAATAGCCGTTAATAACATCTCACGAATATTTTCAACACTCACTTCAAGACGAATAAGATGATCATTCACATCTCTAAAATAATCCTGAGTGGAAATACAAACTTTAGGCACTCTTCCTCCATGTAATCTACCGACAGCTACAATGAGTGGATTGATCGTATGGCGGATCTGAATGAGTTTTTGTTTTAAAATATAAATAGACTGAATATGCTTTTGAGAAGTATTTGTGTGAAAAATCGAATCTTCTAAAACTTCAAATTCTTGTTCTAATTTATCTACTATCGGAAAATACCGATCCACAATTGTGTCAATAATTGTGTAAAAAACAAAGCCTGATCCCATGGCAAGCAAATGCGACTCTTGCTCACAACGTTCGCGAATGTTCACAAATCCTTTTTCTAATTTGTTGCGAATTGAAACTATAAATTGAGGTCCCACAAATAAATAGACTTGACCAAAATGAACCTTTTTCTCTTGTAATTCAGGAGAATTCAAGACTGCAAAAAGTGTTTCTCCATACTCCTCTATTTTTGTACTTTTCCATTCATGAAAAATATCTTCAATAGCTAAGGGGTGAAGCTGAAAGGTTTCACGAATTATAGAAATTTCTTCTTGTGTAGGATCTTTTAATGCCACCCATACGATGGTTTCTGGATTTTTTAATGTTTCAGTAATTTCATGAAGTGCTAAATCTTTTTGACGCAATCCTTGTTTATAAGAAACACAATTTACAAGCATGGCAACTCCTTGAAATTTAAAAAATCTTTTAAAATTTCAACACATTCAGTATAAAAACTCTACTAAAATGATCGCAAATGAGTGTATGTTTTGAGTTATGAAAAATAAGATGTGCCCTTGCGGAAAAAACTTAAAATTTGATGATTGCTGCTACCTCTATCTCAGCGGAACTCAACGAGCTCCCGATGCAGAAACCCTCATGCGTTCACGTTACTCTGCCTTTGTCACAAAAAACTATGATTATTTATTAAAAACCCATGATCCAGCCACATTAGAGCATTTTGACTTAGCTTCTAATAAGGCTTGGGCAGAGTCCGTTGAATTTGTAAAACTTGAGATTCTTAATAGTGATGAACAAAATAACGAAGGCTTTGTTGAATTTAATGCTTTTTTTATTCCTAAAAAAGAAAACAAAGTCCGAGTTCATAACGAACACAGCCTCTTCACTTTAAAAGACGGCCAATGGTATTACACCTCAGTCATTGAATGATTTAAAGTTAATTGGATTTATCAAAAATAAAAATACTTCGAATGCGTCCACTCTCTTCAACCTCAAGTGTTTTTGTCAGATTAAAAAGAGAACCCAAATGCTCTTTCATGCCTAACAAAAAACGATCATGATAATTTTGAGGAGCTAAAATCAATCGTTGGGCATTTAAATAACCTTGAGATTGCAAACCTTTTAAGATTTCTAAAGTTGTGGGAGTGCCTACTCCTGCAATCACCATATTGCCTTCTACAATTTGCTGAACTTTTTCGCCATCGCTGAGGATAAATTGATAATTTGTTAAATTCTCAGGATCTAAAAATCGTTGTTTAAATTTATTTTCTAGTTTGTCCATAATTTGTGGAACTCTATCTACAAAATATATCGATTTAAATTCCTGACTTCGGTAAACACGCAAACCTAAAAGACCATGATCGCAACAAAAATCCCAAACATCTTGATTTTTTAAAAGACTGTCAAAAATAGTATCTAGTCGAGAACCCAAGGGCTTCATGGGTTTCTTAAATCGGTTCATATAAATTCTTTCACTCGCTCCACTTCCGGAAAGATCGTTTCATAATGGGCCTCACGTTGACCCAGCTTTAATAAAGCCTCCGGCCAAACGACTTTTTGATTTAACAAAGGCTCCACCACTTCGCAAAATTTTGCAGGATGAGCTGTCGCTACTATAATCGAATTCTGTTGCAAGAGAGGGCACATTTTTAAATATCCTGCATAAGCTGTGGCCGTGTGAGGGCAAATCACCGTATCAAAATTTTGTTTAAAACTTTGAATGCTTTGTTTGATTTCTTGATCTGTTACTAAATACACTTTGGATATTTTTAACAAATTATCTAATTGAGGATACAAATTAACTAATCTCTCAAAGTTTGAAGGATTTCCAACATCCATAGCATTGGCTAAAGTTTTTTTGGAACTTTGCGGATGCAATTGACCCGTTTTATAAAAATCACTCAAAACAGAATTCTCATTAGTTGTCATAATAATCTTGTCGATGGGAAATCCCATTTTTTGAGCCCAAAAGCAAGCCACAGCATTTCCCATATTCCCTGTAGGAATGATAAAACGAACCTTGGCTTGATTTTTTTGCCAATATTCTAAAGAAGCCGCAGCATAATAACACATTTGCGGAAGGAGTCTGGCAATATTTATACTGTTGGCCGTGGTTAAGTGATTTTTTGAATTTTGTTTTTTTGAAGATAAAATTTGTTTAACGATTTTTTGGCAATCATCAAATGTTCCGCGAACCGCTAAGCTACGTACATTTGAACTCCAGCAACTGAGTTGATGCTTTTGCAGAGGAGACACTCCTGATTCCGGAAACAAAATCACCACTTTAAATTTAGAAGAACCATCAAAGGCACTTGCAATAGCTCCCCCTGTATCTCCTGAAGTGGCCACTAATATTGTTTGCGGCTGAGATATTTTAAGAGACATCCACTGAGCAATAAACTGAGCCGCCACATCCTTAAAAGCTGCCGTAGGACCATGAAAGAGCTCAAGCACATTGAGATGATTCAAATGTTCTTGAGGTTCCTTGGCTTGACGATTAAAAGTTTGCACAGGAGTTGGAAAATAAAACGACTTTTGCACCAGTATTTTTAATTCTTCACAAGAAATCTCTGGCACTAAAAAAGAAGTCAGAACTTTTTCGGCCACTTCTTGAAAACTCAGTTTTTGTGTGAGCATTTGCTGAAGATCTATTTGAGGAATGAATTCAGGAACAAATAATCCCCCATCCGGAGCTAAACCTAATTCCACGGCTTGAGCAAAACTATAAGAGCTTTTTTTTTGCAGATCTCTGGTGCTAAAAAATTTCATAAAATATGAGCTCCTCTTGCTTTACCTTGTCCCCAATAAACTTGAGAGCTATAATGATGCTTCTTAAAATGATTCTGAATCATTTGAGAAACTTTGGCGATGGATTTTTTTTGATCCACCCATGCAAATACACTCGGACCTGATCCTGATATTGAAAAACCAATCACACCAGAAATTCCATCAATCGATTTTTTTAAATTTTTAAATCCCGGGATCAGTTTTTGTCTTTGCGGTTCAATAATTAAATCTTGAAAACCCTGTTGAATCATTTTTTTATCATCACTATAAAGCCCTGCTAAAAAAGAAGCCAAATGGGCCGTCTGATGAACCATTTGCTCTAACGGAACTTCTGTTTTTAAAATTCCACGAGCTTGGCGAGTTTCGATTTGTAAATCTGGATGAACTAAAATCCAATAAATATTTTTTGGGAGAGGTAATTCAATCACTGGGTTTTTAAATTCCATAGAAGCCATTGTGAGGCCCCCATAAAGTGAGGGTGCAATATTGTCTGGATGTGCTGCACCCGATGCCACTCTTTCGCCCTCAAGGGCGCATTTTAGCAAAACCTCTTTTGATAATTTTTTACTTAAAAAAGCATTCCCCGCAACAACAGCGGCCACTGCCGATGCTGCTGAGCCACCCATTCCCGAACCCAGTGGAATTCCTTTAATCAGTTCGACACTAAAACCTTTTTTATAACCCGCAACTTTACGAAGCGCTTGAAGTGCCGCAGTGGCCGTATTTTTTGGAGTTTGAGTGGGTAAAATAAATTCTTGGCTTTGATTTTTAAATTGAATGGATTTTAAAATCACACGAGGTTCATCGATAGAAGTCAAAATCACTTCATCACCGACTCCTTCTAAGGCCATTCCAAAAATATCAAAACCAATACTCACATTACCAATACTTGCTGGAGCAAAGGCTCTGACTGATTTTTTATTTTTCATGTTTTAGCACCCAAAACACGAGCTAAACGCAAAAGATCCGCAAAAATTCCACCCGCAGTGACTTCAGGTCCTGCACCAGGCCCTTGAACTATCAAAGGTTGCTCATTGTATCTTTGAGTTCTGATCAAAATAATATTATCTGTCCCTTGAACTCGAGCCAATGGGTGATTCACATCAACTTCTCTCAAACCCACTTTGGCGGTGCCCTTTTGATCCACAAAACCGGTGTAACGCAAAACTTTGTTTTGTGCTTGAGCAGATTTTAAAAGTTTTTCCATAGTTTGATCCAGTTCTGAAATTCTAGATAAAAACTCCTCCTTAGATTGAATCTTCATCAAAGCTTCTGGAACTAAAGAATCTATTTTCATTTCTTCTAAACTCATGGGAATGCCCGCTTCACGAGCTAGAATCACCACTTTGCGTCCTACATCCATGCCGTTTAAATCATCACGAGGATCAGGCTCTGTATAACCCTTAGCTTTAGCTTCTAAGACCAACTGAGAAAAACTTTTTTCTCCATTAAAGTGATTCATTAAATAAGAGAGCGTGCCTGAGAGCACTCCTTCGATTGATAAAATTTCGTCCCCTGTTTGAATCAAATCTCTAAGTGTTGAAATAATAGGTAAACCGGCTCCAACTGTGGCTTCATATAAAAACAAACTGCCAAATTGCTCTTCACATCTTTTGATTTCTTGATAATGAGTGAGAGCACCTGATCCGGCTTTTTTATTGGGAGTGATAATATGAATTCCCTTTTTCATCCACAGATCATACTGATTGCTGATCTCTTGATTAGAAGTGCAATCAATCAAAACTTGATGAGGCATGGAATCTGTTTGAATGTGCTCCACTAACTGATTCAAATTGAGTGGGCTTGAGTTTTTTTCTCCTTTAGAATTAAAAAACTCTTTGTTCTTCATTTGAATTTCTTTGTTATCTAAAAACATTTCACGAGAATTGGCCGCTGCTCTAATGCGCACATCGAGATTAAATTTTTGTTTTAAAAAATCTTTGCGATCTTGAATTTGCTGAATAAAGGCTTTACCAATTAATCCCGCACCGATCACACCCACAGAAAGCGTGTAATCAGATAAAAAGAAAGCACTATGAGTGGCTCTTAAGGCTTTGGCAGCATCTGCTTGATCTACGACCACTGAAATATTTCTCTCAGAAGATCCTTGAGCAATAGCGCGCACACTCACTTTAGCCGCTCCAAGAGAAGAAAAAAACCGACCCGCAACGCCGGATTTTTCGACCATGTTGTCTCCGACCATGGCTAGAATCGAACATGGAGAAATCTCTTGCACCCGTTCTATTTGATGATGAGCTAACTCAGAGTAAAAAGTTTTTTCAATGGCCTCATGAGCTTTTTTAGACTGAGCCATTGGAATTGCAAAACAAATAGAGTGCTCTGAGCTTGCTTGAGAGATCAGCATCACACTCACGCCCACTTCACGAAGAGCTCCAAATAATCTTTGCGCCACACCCGGCACACCGATCATACCCGTGCCCTCTACGTTGATCAAACTCACTTGATCAACAGTTGTAAATCCGCGCGCGACTCTGCCATCTGTGTGGTGTTCAATATGATGAATCACAGTTCCCATAGCTGATGGATTAAAAGTATTTTTAATTCTAATAGGAATATTAAGTTCAACAGCGGGCCCCATGGTGTGAGGATGAATCACTTTGGCTCCAAAATATGCTAACTCAATGGCTTCTTCATAAGAAAGTTCTTTTAGACATTCGGCCTCTGGAACTTTACGAGGATCTGCACTGTAAACTCCATCCACATCTGTCCAAATAACCACTTCGCGTGATTTTAAAAGTTTTCCAAAAATAGAGGCCGAAAAATCACTGCCGTTTCTTTTAAGGGTGGTTGAAACTCCTTTAGGATTGGAAGCAATAAAACCAGTGATCACTAAACATTGTTTTTGTTTAAAGAGGGGTTCTATATTTTTTTGGCAAATGTCCCATTGCAAGAGAGGACCAGTCTCGCCATTTTCTACAACGAGGATATTTCTTGCATCAACCCATTCCACATGAGGTCGTTGAGTTTTCCAGAGCTCGCAGAGAATTCTTGAAGACCAAAGTTCCCCATATCCAGAAACCATTTCATGAGTTGATTCTGGCAAATGTTTGGAGAGCCAAACTCCTCTGAGGATTTCATGAATCTCTTGAATCTCTCGACCGAGTTTTTCATTGATTTTAGCTGCAGCAGAGGCAGGCAAAAGCTCTTGTGCGGTTCTAAAATGATCTTTAAATAAAAGCTCTAGATGATTGTAAAGCTCCGCACTTTGCTCAGAAGCCATGTTGGCTGCTTTAATCAATCGATCTGTGACTCCAGACATGGCAGAAACAACAATCGCCACTTGTTCTGCGGGTTCTTGATTGATAATTTGCAATACTTTTTTAAAAGCATCAACTGACCCAACACTGGTTCCACCAAATTTATGAACAATCCAAGGAGAAAGTTTTTGATTGTTTGATTGAGGGTTTTGCGACTGAAGATTTTGATTTTTATATTTTGTATTCATTATCAAAAAATAAATGAAACTCTAGCCAGAGTCATGAGAATCGCAAAAACTCTACTTTGATCGAGGTGCAATAAATAAGCTCTCAGATCTAATTCTATCCAATGGAATGTGCTACGGTTGGAGGAGTAAAATTTGCTGTGTAGCGAGCCACTCCCTTGGTCACTCTGATATCATCCAGATAACCCGACAAATACTCTCCCCCTGAATACATTCCACCCAGAGTCCAACCTGTGCAGTATAAAATCGAAGTGTGACTTGCTTTTGTAAATGTGGATGTGCCGTTTACATACATTGTAAAAGTGGTTCCGGATCGAACCATGGCAAAATGAAACCAAGTATTTGAAGTAAAAGTTCCAACTGTAACCAATGTTCCAATATCAGTTCCATAAATCACCAGGTTATTACTGTTATTGTATAAAATCATAAAGCCAGTCGGAGTGTCTGAAGGCGGTGTGGTGTTTGATAAAATCCGATGATAACCTGAAAGAGCATTAATATTGGCCCATCCCTCTATTGTGTAATCACCTGAGAGAGTGAGTGGATTGCTAGCTCGAGCATTTAAATAGGCTGTGCCATCAAAATAAATTGAACTGCTTCCAAATTTTGAGGCTGTCGTGCTAATTTGCACGTTCCCAATATTTTCAAAATTGTTGATGCTAGTGCCATCATAAATTCCGGCATTGGTAAAATTGCACAAAAACTGAGTGTTAGTGATTGCTGACAAAGGTGAAGTTGGTGGAGTAAATGGGGATGTGTAAAGCGCTGTGCCTTTAATCAATCTTAAATTTGAAATGTATCCATTAAACATAAACCGATTTGCACCTTGATAAAAATCAAAAACGCCAATACCTGGATTCGTATTAGAAGTGGCCCCAAAAGCCGAAGAGAATGTTATAGAAACCATACTCACACCATTGGCATAAACAGTGATTGTAGAACCAGAACGCACACAAGCCAAGTGCGTCCACATATTGGTTTTAATATTTGATGAATAATTTGAATTGGTCGTTCCATAATGAAGATTACCTACACACAACACAAATCCATTTATAGTCACATTTGAATTATTAAAACACCAACCCGTTGAACAAGCACTTAAAGTAAAAATAGCATCTAGATTTGTTGATATCGCTAGTGGATAAGCCCACGCTTCTATCGTAAAATCGCCATCTAAATAATTATTCCCAGAGGCCGGTAAGGTTAAAAAATCTCCTGCACCATCAAAATAACCAGAACCCCCGTGATTATTTAAATTATACACTTGAGGAAAGGGTCCAAATTTTTCAATCTTTGGTGTGCCAGAAATAGTCAAAGCAAAATTATTGGAACTGTTATCTTTGAAGTAATTGGATTGGCAAGTTAACAACACTGTTCCAGAAACTGCTGTAAGAGCTTGTGTGCTAGGTGTAAAATTAGAACTGTAAAGAGCCGTGCCTTTTACCATTCTAAAATTAGAAATAAATCCATCAAACAATTCACCCGAAACTTGCGAGGGAGCATTACCAATATTGAGAGTGGAATTTGCATTTGAATCAATATTATCTGCAGAGGTGCAGGTGGCTTCTTGCACTCCATTTACAAACATCCTAAACGTAGATCCTTGTCTGGTCACCGCCACATGATACCAAACTCCACTACTTAACAATGTGGTAGAAACTAAAGATACAGCTCCAGAATTATAAGTTCCAAAACATAATTTATTAGGCCGATCATTATCATTCATCATCAACACCACAGAACCTTGTGCATTCCATGTGTTGTTAAAATTAAAAAGACGAGGATAAGCAGAACCCTTACTTGTTTGATTAAACCAAAGTTCAATTGTGAAATCACTGGTGCCTAATGCAAATGAGGAGCTGCTGGGAGTGGTTATAATATGACTAGAGCTATTATTAAAACAAACACTCCAGTTATTTCCATATGGAGAAAAACTTCCTTGGGTCACATTGCCCACCCGAGTGATGGTGGCATTATTTGAGGTGCTGTCTATAAAAACTGTATTTTTAGCTCCATTAGTTCCTTCTCCAGAAAGTAATAGAACCACTTGCTTAAAAGAAACATCCTTCACAAAGTTAATGCTTTTTTTAACAAAGGCAAAAGAGATAAACCCGCCAGCAAAAGATTTAAAGGGCCAGAGTAATTGCAAAAAATTTAAAGATGAAAAAAGCGCCGAAAGTTTTAAAAATTTTCTACGCGGCAAAACTGTTATTTCTGCATTAGTACTTTTATGAGACAAAGATCTCTCCTCTTTCACTCATCGTGTATAAGAGTTAATTATAAAGATTCTTTGCCTAAAAAACATAAAAAAACTCACAACAAGACCTTTTTAAAAGGCCCATTCTTATTATGAGAATGTTATTTAAAAACCTCTCCTAAGCATCTGATAAATTCCTCCTGATAAGAGACTTTGGACTCTTTAGTTTCAAAAAATGGATTCATCAAACAGAGTCTGATTAAATCCATTTGCGGAACATCGATGTTGCCATTCCAACCAGAAATCCAATGCGCAATAAAACTTCGATGTTTTTCGACGTCTAACGAAGTTTTTGAAACTATAAATTCAGCCTGAGCATGAGGACCAAATTTTTCATAAATTTTTTGAACCCACTGATTACTCTCAGAAAGGGAACTGCCCTTTTTTTGATAAGTAAACACGAGTACATTGGAATCAATAGTGGGTGAAATCGAAATCGGCAATCCTGATTCCTTCAGAGCTCTCGCTAAATCATGAGTCACTTTAATGGTGCGACCTAAAATTTTACCATAGCCCTCTGAATTAAGTCCGATGGTTTTATCTGTCAACCAAGTCGCAGCAGCACCCGCCGCCGAACGTGAGCCTTCTAATGTTTGCAAACCGACATCATCATTGGGATCAAACTGAATATAAGGCGCATGAATTTTTAAATAAGAGTAATCTCTTTTTGCACCCACTAAAATCACGCCGGAAGCATATGGCACATATCCTAATTTATGAGGATCAATCGTGATGCTATTGGCACGAGCGAGTCCCATTAAAGGATAAAGTGTTGGAAACTCCTTACTCATAGTGGGTCGCATGAGAGAGCAAAGAAAACCTCCATAGGCCGCATCCACATGATGCCATAAATGCCATCGAGAATTGTAATTTTCTAATATATTTTGAATTTCTTCAATGGGATCAATCACACCCAACTCAGTGGTGCCAGCCACACTGACAACGGCCCAAATTGGTTGTTGTCGCTCTTCTAATTCTTGAAGTTTTTCTACTAAAGATTTGGTGCAAAGTCGCCCATGAGAATTTAAGGGAATCCATTCCAAGCGATCCATTCCATCACCAAATAATTGAACTGCTTTAGGCCAAGAGTAATGGCAACTTGCAGGAAGTAAAATCACCGGCCCTGAATAATCACATTGAAAAACTTCAGAAACTTTTTTCATCCACACAAAATTATTTCTGCAATACTGATGGCGCCACTGAGCAAATTGCTCTAAATCGCAAGTCGCTCTGATTTGATCAAACTGCTCCCAGCCCAAGTGAGCCGCTTCCATCAAAGTTCCATCAAATCTTTGGGTTTCTTTTGCAAAGGTCGCTAGCTCAATCCATTGGTTCAAACGAGCTTTAGCTCTCACAATGCCTTCAAAATTTGCAACAGTTCCGCCAGAAGTAAAATGTCCCATGGATTTTTGGGGATGATATCCAGCCATTCTTGATAAATCCTGAATGGCTTCTTTTTCTAACTGAATCCCCACTCGTGAAACTTCTCCAGAAATATTATTCGGATTATGAAGGAGAGTGAGCACATGACCTAAAAGTGCTGGTAAAGAAAACTCTGAAAACATATGAGCAATGTAACGAGGATTGAATTTTGGAATTTCTCCCGCAAATCTTTGTTCTAATTCTTTGAGATAAAACTCAATCTTTTGTTGTCGCACTCGGTATTCTACGAGTTGGCGATCTTGATCTGAAATAGCTCTCCCGTCTTCAGGGGCAAAGTGTTCGCGCCACTTGAACCAATCTCGAAACATATTGAGAATTTGTTTTTCGACCCATTCTCGATTTTCAGCTTTAGGGCCCAAAAAAAATGTTTTCAGCGCGACTTCTTCGGGAGAGCATTCATGACTCATAATTTTGGTTCACTTTCTTTATGTTTTTTCCAAACTGTCATTTCAGAAACCGTATGCTGAAACTTTCTCTGTGTCTCACGAATCACAAAAGGTATTTCAAGAGGATCAGAAATTCTCTCAAACCATGGTGAAAGCTCTTCATCCAAGCCCTGAAGGGTTGTTAGATTCTCCCCGGCTCTCATGTATCCACCCACCCACTCAGTCAGTGGAGTGTACTCTTCAAGCCATGTATAAGGAGATGTCAAAACTAACAATCCACCCAGTTTTAGGTGTCTTTGTATATTATGAAGAAATGATTTTGGTGAATGCAAGCGATCCAAAAGATTTCCTGCAAAAATTAAATCATAATTTTTAAATTTGGGACTTAAATTACACGCGTCACCCTGTAAGAACTCTAAACGGTGTCCTGATTTTAAATCCTCTTTAGAAAATCCCATTTCAACGAGAGATCTTTCGTAATATTCTAAAATTTGACCTTCTTTAGGAACTGCGTAACGAATAAAACCCTGATTCAATAAAAGCTGAGCTTTATCAATAAATCTTGTCGAAAAATCAATTCCCGTCACTTGATCAAAATATTTTGTAAGCTCAAAACTTGACCGACCCACAGAGCAACCTAAATCTAAGGCTTTATGCTGTTGAGGCAGATGTTTAAAAAACTTTTTGGCTTGATCAATACAGTTTTTTGGAAAGTTCGCTACACCGTAATATTCATCTCCAAAATGAAACTCACAGTACTGAGACATCAAAAGATCAGTCTCATAAGGATTGTCATTGCTCTCAATAAGATTTGTAGACTCCACATATCTAAATCCTGCATGCTGAAAGAAATGCCTTCTAAAAGCATAACGAGCCTCTTTAAGAGCTTCATTTCCGGTTGAGATCCAAGATCCCCCCTTGATTAAATTATGTCTATTATCAAAAGTTGGAACCGAAAAATCATCGTAAAGTTGATGAACTTTAAAACCCTTAAAAGGATAAATGGGTGTTTCTGTCCACTGCCAAACATTGCCTATGACATCATAAAAATTTTTAAACTTAAAATGGTTCACAGGATAAGATGAAGCTCCGTACTCTAAATTAATATTACCTGGAGCTTGCGACCACTCAGTGGGTTGTGGAACTTTTTCAGATTCACGTAACAAGGCCCACTCATCCTCAGTGGGAAGACGAAGTTTTTTTCCGGTTTTATGTGACTTCCAATTACAAAATGCTTTTGCTTCTAAGTAATTAACCTCAGCTGGCCAACTCAAAGGAAGAGGAATTTCTCGGTCGATGGTTCTCAATAAAAATTTATCAGAATCATTTTCAGTCGACGAAATCAGAGGATCCTGTTGTAACTTCCAAAATGTTGGCATGGTGGCATTTTTAAAATTTTTCCAATCCCAACCTTCTTGAGTCCACCATTGAGGATTTTGATATCCACCCTCATCCATAAACTCCTTAAACTCTCCATTGGAAACTACAAATTGAGAGCATAAAAAATCATTTAAATTTGTTTGATGAGTTCCGTACTCATTATCCCAACCGTAATAGGCATCCGCTTTATGATTTTCTGATCGACCCATTTTAACAGGGCCTCCTTTGAGCGGAAGCATTTGATTAGTGGGAACTTCAGAATCTAAAGAGCAGGGCTCCCAAAGTTTTTGAGATTGAATGTGTTTTAGTGATAACTGCCTAATTAAAACCGAGGAAGTTTCAATATGAATGCGTTGATGCTCTATTCCCATAATTATGGGCCAAAAAGGAGATTCCCAAGTGATGGGTAATTGAAGCGGAGTGTGTTCGATATAATCTAAGACTCTTTCTTTGACTTTAATTCTATAGGTTCTTAAATCACCTATCGAAGGCCAGTCATAATTTTTATCATTGAGATCATCCCAAGACATTTCGTCCACGCCAACGGCCAGCATGGATTCATAAAAGGGATTGATACGATCTTTAATAAAATTTCCGGCATAAAGTTTATTGATATAAAAAGTATGAGTGTGACCAAAATAAAAAACGAGAGGATGACGAAGTGGTTCTGGCTTTTGGTAAAACGCTAAATCGTTTTTTAAAAGACTGTAAAGAGATTCTTCGAGCTCAATGGTGTCTAAAAAATATTGGCGAATTTCTTGTTTCTTTTCTGCAGGAGTCCCAACATCGAGGCGGAGAGTTTTGGTCACTTTAAATTTCATATTTGCTCCCATGCTACTGAGTCATAAATTTTAAAAAAATTGTAAAAGACTTTTCAAAAATTCGTTCTAATAAACTATTCAATTGATATAATATGAGTTTCAAATAAAAGTCATGAAGCAAACCATGCACTTTGTGGGGGTAAATATGAAGCCAACGAATCAACCTGTTGATTGGACTTACGAAAGATCTCAATTTCCTGTCACTGAAAAATTTGCTTATTTTATGAATGCCGCCACCACTCCTATGAACAAATCCGTTCACGAGGTTTGCCAAGGCTATCTGGATCGTCTTCTCCTCGAGGGTGACTTAAATTGGATGATCGGAGCTCAGGGCGTAGAACAAGCCCGCCACTCTTTGGCTGAACTCCTCGGAGGAACCTCTAAAGACTACGCTTTTGGAGTTAATTCTAACAATAATATGGGCTTACTCGCCTCTGCCATTAAACACAAAGTGGGTTTAGGCAATATTGTCTACCCTCAAGATGAATTCCCATCCTCTTATGTCCCATGGGCATATCAAGGATTTGAACTCAAACCTGTGAAAGCAAATTTAGAAAATAAAATTTTAATTTCAGATATTCTCCATCAAATTGATTCCAATACTCGGGCAGTTGTGGTGAGTGCTGTGCAATTTTCAACGGGCTGCAGGCTTCATCTTCAACAACTCGGAAATGAAATCCGCCAGCGCGGAATCTTTTTTATTGTGAATGCCACTCAAGCATTGGGAGTGGTTCCAATAGATTTAATCGCTTCAAATGTTGATGCCATGGTTTGCTCTTCGCACAAATGGATTGGTGCTGGTCACGGAGCTAGTGTTCTCTATTGCACACCAGAGTTTAGAGAAAATATCCACTGGCCACTCGCTGGCCCGATGAGTTTTATGGATTATAGTTATAAAGGAAGCATGGAACAAAAAAGAATCGATACAAATTTTATTGAATCCGGTTCTATGCCTTATATGATTGCCCTTGCCATTGGAGCTTCTGTTAAAAACACACTCAGAATTGGCCTCGAAAATATCACACATAAAATTTTAGAGACTTCTGATTATTTAGTTTCTGAACTTGAAGCCAAAGGGCTCAAAGTGATTTCTCCCCGAGACTCCGCTTCGATTTACGAAACCTCACGCAGTGGGATTGTTTCTCTAGAAATCAATCCACTCACAGAAACTGTTGAAAAACTCAAAGCTCAAAATGTCCTTGTGAATGAACGCAGAGGACTCATGAGAGTGTCTTGCCATTATTTTAATGACAAGACAGATGTGGATCGATTGATCCAAGCTTTATAAATTTAAGGCTTCTTCAATATCTTTTTCGATCTCCTCAGGTTTGGCCTGAGGAGCGTATCTCTTAATAACTTGACCATCGGCCCCCACTAAAAACTTTGTAAAATTCCATTTAATGGCTTCGATTCCTAAAATACCAGGTGCTGCGTTTTTTAACCACGCATAGAGGGGATCTTGATCATTTCCATTGACTTCAATTTTTGCCAAAACCGGAAAGCTCACACCGTAATTCATTTTACAAAAACTTTGAATCTCTTCATTGGTGCCAGGTTCTTGTCCCCCAAACTGATTGCAAGGAAAACCTAAAATATTAAATTTTTTATTTTGAAATTTTTTATAAAGAGCTTCTAATCCTTCATACTGGCCTGTGAAACCACATTTGCTGGCCACATTTACTACGAGCACCACTTGCCCTTTTAAATCTTCAAGATTTTGTGGCTGACCATCTGCTTTTTTGACTGTGAAGGAATAAAGATTTTTATCCATAAAATAAGTCCTCTCTATGAATTTTTAAAACGTTTGTCGTTTAAAAAATATAATAGCAGAGGCCTTTTAAGAAACAACCAGTTAAAAATTAACTTGTTCATAAACAAGTTATAAGAATCAAAATTTTTAGGAATTAATAAAAATTTGTATTCAAAAGTACTTTTCCAGATTGAATTGAAGACTCTATTTTAAAATCTGGTAATGCTTGAATCATTGATTGTGGGTAAAGAACAATCACTGTGCTTCCCATATTAAATTGACCCAATTCATCGCCTTTAAATACCTCAGGTGCCGTGGCCCCTTGGTAGTCCTTATAAACTGAGGATTGAGTTTCTAAAATATTACTTCGAATCTCAGGATCAAATGCTAAAGAAATTTGCCCCACATTAGCAGCACCTACAAGAGACACCAGAGCGATCCCCCATTGAGTTTGGATTTCGATATTCACTCTTTCGTTCACGCAAAAAAGTTGATCAACGTTATTCACACTCCATTTATTCACGGGCCACAAATCACCCACAATATGGCGAACCGATAAGATCTTTCCATCTACAGGACTGTGCACACGATGATAATCTGTTGGGCAAAGATAATAAGTCACAAAAAAACCATTTTCGTATTTAGCAAGGGCTTGATCGTCGCAGGTAAAGTTTTTAAGGGTGTATTCCAAACCCTTTGCTTGAAAGAGAATGTCTTTTTGGATTTTACCAAAAGAGGTAATTTCAGAATCTGCAGGGTGAACCACGGGAGCTGTACCCACAGGGCGCACTCCGTATTTTAATTTACGTGTGAAGAGTTTTTGAATAGATGGATACTCACTCCAAGACTTTTCAGCTTCGTCTAAATTGATATGATAGATTTTAGCAAAAATAAGTGCGAGAACTGATGTCACCACGGGTATTTCGATGGAAACAAGGGCGCCAACCCAGCGGCTCATTAGTTTTCGAGGTATAAATTTAATCCATTCCATATTCGACCACCCTTAAGATGTGTTGAAAATCACGAGAGTCTTTGCTAGATCATGACTCTATGTCAAGAATTTATAATAATATCAAGATCCCTATCGACGTTGAACTCCAAGAGCACTTAGCATGGCTCCTCCCAGATCACGGTGAGTTCCGTATCCTTAAAAAATCAGTGGATGCTCGTCAAAAGCACTCTCCTCATTTTGTTTATACCGTTGAAGTGGCAGAAACTCTTGACGAAAAACTCACTAACCCTACATTTCCAGTAGATAAAATAACCTCAAAACCATCCGATAAGCCCATCATTGTGGGCAGCGGACCTGCAGGCCTTTTTGCGGCTCTCAGACTTGTTGAAAGAGGCATTCCTTGCCGACTCTTTGAAAGAGGCTCAAGGGCTGAAGAACGCATTAAGGGGATTAACCAGTTTTGGAGATATGGCCAATTAGATCCCCGCAACAATGTGTGTTTTGGCGAGGGTGGAGCTGGGCTCTATTCTGACGGAAAGCTCATCACCAGAATTAAATCTCCATTTATCCCTTATGTTCTCCATCGTTTGGTTCAATTTGGGGCTCCTCAGGAAATTCAATATCTTTCTAATCCGCATGTGGGCTCAGATCGCATTCGTCGTTTAATCCCTAAACTCCGACAATTTCTTTTAGAGCATGGCTGCGAGATCCATTACAACACTCAAGTCACTGAATTGCTCACTCAAGGTAAAACTATTACGGGTGTTAAAACAGAATACGGTGAAACTTTTGAAAGCGCCCATGTGGTGCTTGCAACCGGCCACTCTGCTGAAGACGTGCTTCGCCATCTCCAACAAATTGATGTTCATCTTGAGGGTAAATCTTTTGCGATGGGATTAAGAATTGAACATCCGCAAAAGCTCATTAATAAAATTCAATATCGAGAGTTTTCAGAACATCCTCAACTTGGAGCTGCCAATTATAAACTGGCTCATCATGATAATAAAACCAATATCGGTGTTTATTCTTTTTGTATGTGTCCAGGAGGTTTTGTTCTTTCGAGCGGCACAGAAGAAGGCGCTATTGTTTGTAATGGAATGAGTAACTACAACCGTAACTCTCCTTTTGCGAATGCGGCTATTGTGGTGAGTATTGATCACGATAAGCTCTTTAAAAACACCTTTGATGGAATGGATCTCAGAAAAAAACTTGAAACAGAAGCTTTTCAAGCCGTGCAAAGACAAGGTGGAACTAAAGAACTCCCTACCCAATCTCTGGATGCTTTTTTAAACGGAAAACTTGGGACTGTTCGAAAAGGCTCTTCTCCTTCTGGAGAAAAAGCTGTGCGACTTGATCAAATTCTCCCTTCATTTATGACGGAAAAACTTAAAGAGGGTTTTGAGAATTTTAACAAGTCTATGAAGGGATATCTCTCTTCAGAGGCTCAGCTTTATGGAATTGAATCTCGCACGAGTTGCCCAATAAGAGTCACTCGTCATGAAGACACTCTACAGAGTCTTTCTCATGCCGGACTTTATCCTACAGGAGAAGGTGCCGGTTATGCGGGTGGGATCACTTCAGCGGCCTGTGATGGAGTTCGTGTGGCTGAAAAAATAATCGACAGCCTCTGCGCAAAAATGACTGTCTAATTTAAATTGTCTCATTTTGAAACATTCTTTAGTCTCTTCACTCTGCTAAACCTTTGAGAGGATTGAGTTTGTTTAATCAAAAAATTGGTCTTCATTATGCATTTTAAAAAAATATCACATTTATTTTTAAAAGGAGTGCTTATGAAGAATTACATTGATGCAAAAGAACTCGATCAACTTTTAAAATCTTGGGCAGATTCCATTTTTGCAGAATACGATAAAGTCTCTTCTGGTTGCCAACACGAAGCTCAAACTTATATTGGATTTTCTGAACAGTATGAGTATTGCCTTATCTGTGATGCTAAAAAAATAAATGGTCAGTGGAAACATAAAGAGGATATCTCTGCTCCACCGACCCTTCATATGATCTAATATTTTTATAAAAAGATTATGCAGCTTTCGAAAATTGCGTTGTTGGCATATCACCCGCAAAGTGAATTGCATCTAAATTTAAAAGCGGCATAATCTTTTCTGAACTGTGCCCAATTGCTGAAATTGCAGAATCATTTTTGAGTTCTTCAACCGTAGTAGGCTCCCAAATTCCACCTACTTGATCGACACAAATAATCACATTGAGACCCTTAATTTGAGTGAGTAAACCCACTTGTTCCCAATCTTCAGAAAGCAAATATCTCATTTTACCAAACATATCTGTCAGAATTTCTTTTAAGGAATGACTTTGCTCTTTAAGCATATTTAATGTGTATTGCTCTTCTTCTTCAAAATTATATTTATCTAAATTCTCAACCATTGAATGCATTCTCTGATGTTGAATTTCAATTTGCTTAATGTGTTTAAGTAAAGTTCTATTGTTTGATTTAAAAGTTTTTAACCAAGTTCCAAATTGCACAGGAAAATGAATCTCAGAGGTGCTTAATTTAGCTTTATGCTCAATGCTTTCTTCAATTTGTTGAAAGATTTTTTGAAATTCAGCCTCTGTAGTTTTAAGAAACTGAATGAGTTCAAGATTTTCATCTTCACTTTTTCTTTTTCCTAAAACTTTTCTTAATGAAATCACAGGATAAACTTGTCCTCTGAGATTATAAATTCCAGAGATCATTTCTGGAGCTTTTGGCAAAGGGACAATTTTATTCATGACAAATATTTCTTGAATGCGATTGATTTCAACACCGAAAGATTCATTGCAGAGTAAAACAGACAGATAAGATTTCATAATGCCATCTCCATATTTGTCCAAATGAGTTTATTTTTTTGGACTCCTATGCCTATCGTCTGTTTTTTAACTTAACTGTACTGAACCTTAGTCCTAAATCGTACGAGATTTTTTATCGATGTAATAATCCCAAGTACCATCATAGATATTTAAACATTGTTTATCTAATTCAAACACTCGGGTTGTGATTTCACGTAAAAAGTGGCGATCATGGCTTACGATCATCACAGTTCCTTCAAAGTTTTTAACAGCTTCAAGAAGAACCTCACGAGATTGAATATCTAAATGGTTCGTTGGCTCATCTAGAACTAAAAAATTCACAGGATGAGCAAGAATCGTAGCTAAAACGAGACGACTTTTTTCTCCCCCAGAAAGCACGCGGATTTTCTTTTCCACTTCTTCACCAGAAAATTTAAAAGCGCCCAATAGATTTCTGACTGTCCCAATTGTAGAATTCGGAACACGGTTATGCACTTCATCTAATATAGTTGAATCAGGATCTAAAACATCTAATGAGTTTTGGCTAAAATATCCAACTTCAATACTCGGACCTACTGTGTATTTCCCAGAAGTTGGTTGAGTTTGACCAGTCACAATTTTAAGAAGAGTGGATTTACCAGCTCCGTTCACACCCACAACGGCCACTCGATCTAAACGCTTTACTAGGGCTTGGGCATTTTCAAAAACTAATTTATCTTTGCCTTCATCGGTTTGCCAAATTTTTGCAAGCGACTCAATTTTTAAAACTTCATCGCCTCCGCGAGGAGGTGTTGGCCAAACAAACTTCATCGCTTGTTCTTCCGTCGGAATTTCGATCACATCAATTTTTTCTAGTTTTTTAACACGAGATTGAACTTGTGCCGCATGCGAGGCTCTCGCAGCAAATCGAGCGATAAATTCTTTCTCTTTGGCTAACATATCGTCTTGGCGTTTTGCTGAAGCAATCAATTGCTCCATACGAATGTCTTTTTCTTTCACGTAATAATCATAGTTGCCAGAGTAAACAGTGATTTTTTGATAAGCGACTTCAACAATTTTAGAAACCAAGCGGTTCATAAAATCACGATCATGGCTAGTCATTAATAAGCTGCCCTTGAATTGTGACAACCAAGACTCCAACCAAACAATAGATTCTAAGTCTAAATGGTTGGTCGGCTCATCCATTAATAAAACATCAGGATTTAATAAAAGAATTTTTGAAAGGGCGATTCTCATCTTCCAACCACCACTAAAGCTTTCAGTAGGGCGATGATAATCATCAGGGCCAATACCGAGACCCGTTAAAATCTCAGCGGCTCGAGAATCTAAATCATATCCACCAAGCTGTTCGTACTCAGCTTGAAGCATACCGTATTCATCAAGAATTTTTGCCATTGCATCATCATCCATTGGAGATGATAAAAGATGCTCGATCTCAGTCAATCGAGCTTGAATCACAGGAACTTTAGGATTGGCCGCTTTCACTTCTTCCAAAGCAGAGCGGCCGCGCATGTCTTCTATATCTTGAGAGAAGTACCCCACAGTTACTTTATCGGGTTTAGAAATCGATCCTTCTTCTATCCCTTCGTCTCCCATAATCACTTTAAAAACTGTGGTTTTTCCGGCACCATTGGGGCCCACTAAACCAATTTTTTCTCCAGGATTAATTTGAAAACTTCCGTTACGATAAAGGATCTTATTTCCGTACTGCTTCGAAATATTTGAAACATGAATCATTCTTTAGAATCTCGCTTTATTCATCCGCATCGTCTGAATCATCATCCTCATCATTTAAATGAGCATAATCTTCGCCATTCAACATAGCCTTAAGAACTTGGCTTGGTCTGAATGTGAGAACTCGACGTGCACTAATTTTAATTTGCTCACCTGTTTGAGGATTTCTACCAATGCGTTCGTTCTTACCACGAACTACAAAGTTTCCAAAACCAGAAATTTTAACTTTCTGACCCTCTTCTAATACACTCTTTAAATTATCAAAAACAAGCTCTACTAATTCAGATGCTTCTTTTTTTGATAGACCGATACGCTCATAAACTTTTTCAACAATATCTGCTTTCGTCATTGTTGAATTGCCAATATTTTGACCACCCATACCCACTCCTTGGATTTTGTTTAAAATGAGGCCTCTCACAAAACAGGAAACCAAAGAGTCTCCTGCCCTGCTTAAATCTTAACAAGTACCTAATAACAATCAATATTTATCTAATCGACAACGAAAATTGGGTTTTCAATGACTCAATGAGTTTAGTTTGCAGCTCATTCAGCGTAGATTCTTGAAGAGTGGCCTTTTTATCCTGAAGCACTAATCTAAAAGCCACAGATTTTTGGCGTTTATCTAAGTTTTCACCTTGATAAACGTCAAATACGGTGACCGAGTGAAACAATGGACCCGCTGTTTTTTTCATAAAATTCATCACATCGCCAACATGAACCGATTTATCCATCACAAAAGCATAATCTCTTTCAACAGAAGGAAATCTTGAAAGCGCTTCCACACGAAGTGGGCGTGGTTGAGTTTTATAAAGAACCTCAAGATCCAGTTCAGCCAGAGCTACTGGAACTCTCACTTTAAAATCATCTTGTAAAACTGGGTGAAGAGTTCCAATAAAACCTACTTTTTTACCTTCAATGATCAATCCTGCAAACTGACCGCGGTGTAAAAATGCAGGAATCTCCCCTTTATTAGTCACTCCAGTCCAAGTATAAGCAGTAATATTCCATTTCTTTAAAAGAGCTTCTACCGCTGCTTTAATTTCAAAAATTGGAGGCGTATTATTTTCTTTTTGCCAAAGTGACGTTGGAGCTCCCCAAGCCAATAAACCCAAACGTGAAGTTTGAACATAGGCATTTTGAGCTGTGCCTTCTTGAACTAGACCTTCTGTTTTTTTATGACTGAGTACAGGGCCCACTTCAAATAAACGACCCACATGGTTACCATAATGAAAGTTCGTTTGAAGATTCTTAAGTAAACCAGTTACCAAAGTGGATCTCATCACATCCATTTCTTCATTCAATGGATTTAAAATTTTAATCGAGTTCTCTTGCATCTCAAGGCCATAAAGACCCATCAAAGATTTATTGCCAATCCATTTATTTTGCTGAGCTTCACCTACAAAGGCAAAATTCATTGCTTGAGTAAAACCTTGTTCTCTCATCACTAAAGAAATCTCTTGATCCAAAACATAAGCCTTATCATTAAAAGTCGGCTCCATTGCTAATTTTGGCAAAGCTTCAGGGATTTTATCATAACCATCAATACGAGCATATTCTTCTACAAGATCCATATCGACTTCTAAATCGAATCTAAATGAAGGAGGAGTGACTTCAAATTCGTTGTCATTTTTTTGCTGAACCTGACAACCTAAACGTTTGAGGTAATCTAAAAAGAGACTTTCCTTAACTTCATAACCAAGACGATTCGAAACCAATTCTGTTGTAATACAAATTGGCTGCGCTTGTTGAGGAGATGGATAAACATCCCAAGCATCGCTACAGATTTCTCCACCGGCAACTTCTTGAATCAACTGACAAGCTCGTTCCATTGCCAATGTTAAACCACTGATATCCACACCTCTTGAAAATCTATAAGCTGAATCTGTATTCACCCCATGAGTGCGAGAAGTTTTTCTCACCACCATTGGTAAAAACGAGGCCCCTTCTAAAAAGATATCCGTTGTTTCAACATTCACTCCAGAATTTTTACCACCCACAACTCCGGCCATGGCCACTGATTTCTCAGCATCTTTGATCATGAGCTCTTCACCTTTAAGAGTGATTTCTGTGCCATCAAGAGTGATAAATTTTTCGCCTGCTTGGGCTTGATCAACAATTATTTTTTGACCAGCAAGATAGCGCACATCAAAAGCATGAAGGGGTTGACCCATTTCCATCATCACGTAGTTAGTCACATCAACCACGTTATTAATAGAATTTAAACCCACTGATTCTAAACGTTTTGCCAACCAAGAAGGAGAATCTTTAATTTGCACACCTTTAATCGCACGACCTGAATAGCGCGGACAAAGATCCGATTTTTTAACTTCTAATTGAATCACTTCACGAGTGCTTGAAGAACCCTCTTTAAAATTTAATGAACGTTCTTTGAGGGGACGATTGAGCAAACAAGAAATCTCTCGAGCTAATCCAAAATGACTTAAACAATCGGCACGATTCGGAGTCACTTTGAGTTCAAAAGTGATGGCATTCATTCCCGCATAATCAGCGTATGGCATACCTAATTTGGCAGAATCTGGCAAAATGGCAATGCCGTCGCCCTCTGCTGGCAAACCAAGTTCTTTATAAGAACAAAGCATTCCCCCAGATTCAACACCTCTCAAGACAGATTTTTTAATTGCAAAATCACCCGGCAAAACGGCTCCAGGCAAAGCGACAATCACGCGATCATTGGCTTTATGATTTTGAGCGCCACAAACGATTTGATGAACAACACCTTCACCAGTTGTAACTTCACAAACTGATAATTTATCAGCATTGGGATGTTGATCTTTTTCTAAAATCAAACCGATCACAACATGATCCAATTCTTTTCCCATATCATGGATCTCTTCAACCTCTAAACCTGCACGAGTCAGAATTTCTGCCAAAGATTCTGGTTTTTTAAAATAATCTTCAATGTCTACAAAATCATTAAGCCAATCGAGAGAAATTTTCATAGTGTTACTGCCTTTTTACTAAACTTAATTTTTAAAAATGAATGTTCAATAATTTTTGTAAAATTATTTAAACTGGTTGAGGAATCTGACGTCATTTTCTGGAAAGAGTCTAATATCACTCACTCCATATTTAATCACCGCCATACGCTCGACTCCAAAACCAAAAGCAAAACCTTGCCATCTTGGGTATTCCATAAAAGCATGCTTGAAAACTTTTGGATTCATCAGTCCACATCCACCAATTTCAATCCAACCAGTTTGTTTACACATACTGCAGCCCTTGCCTTTACAAATAGGGCATTGGCAATCCACTTCAGCACTTGGCTCAGTGAATGGAAAAAAGCTCGGACGGAAACGTGTTTTTAATCCCGCACCAAAATATTCTCTCACAAAAAAAGAAATAGTCCCTTTAAGATCAGCCATAGAGACTTTTTCATCAATACACATACCTTCAATTTGATGAAAGTGAGGCAAATGAGAAATATCGTTATCAACACGAAACACCGCACCTGTTCCAATAATTCTCATTGGAGGTTTTTCGCCTTCCAGTGAATGGATTTGAATAGGACTTGTGTGAGTTCTTAAAACATTTGTTTTATCGATAAAAAAGGTGTCTTGCATATCACGAGCTGGGTGATCCGCAGGAACATTGAGGGCTTCAAAATTATAACGATCTAATTCTATCAACGGACCCGTACGAAGACTGTAGCCCAAGCGAGACATAATTTGAAAAATTTCACGCGTGACTTTGGCCACTGGATGTTCTGAGCCTACTAATCTCTCGCTCGATGGAAGAGTCAGATCCAATTCTTCATCCGCCATTTTAATTTCGATTTCTTCACCTTTAAGGCGCTCTTCATTTTGGCTGTAAATAAGTTCAAGAGATTGTTTCACCTCATTTACTTTTTTACCAAAAGCTGGTCTTTCTTCTTTTGGAAGCTGAGCCATTTCTTTCATCACATCTGTGAGTAAACCGCTCTTTCCTAAAAACTGAACCTTTTGATCATAAAGATCCTTGGTTGTTTTAGAAGAATTAAAGGCTTCTTCAGCCTGTTTGCCTAGATTTTGAACTTTAGATTCTAAATCACCTAATGAAAGTCCTTGAGAAGACGATGCTGACATAGATTGGGATCCTTTGAATATTACATTTGAAATGTCTTCATACTATAAAAACCCCCACTCGAATCAAGGATTTATCCACATTATGTGGGGCGTAAGCTAAAGTTTTCATGGTTATGCAAAATTAGGCCAAGACAGAGTCTTCAGACATCTCTCGGTCAATACAAACATAAGTTCGAATAATCCTTTTATTTTCAAAGGATATATTTAAAAAGGCTAAACCAAAAAGGCTGCCATAATCTTGTTTGACAATTGATTTTATAACGGCTTTTTCAGACATAAAAACCCTATGATCAATCTGAAAGGTCACAATTACCTTGGATCCTATTTTCATACCCGCAGAGGAGTAAAAGGACAAACCACCCTCTCCCACTTCTCCACCCCCACAAATATAATACTTTCCTTGAAAAAGAATACCGACTTCGTTTTCAAAGATCCTTCTGGGGTATTTACGTTTGATGACATAAGGTTGGGGAGTTTCCATACCTATACCATCGGCAGATGTCAAAAATCCTAGAGGGGGACCAAGGTCGGGAACCTAAATATTAACTATCTTTGCGAGACCAAACTGAAGTCTTCTGACTAACGAGGCGATACTGTGTATTAAAACGAGAAATTAACTCTGAGTTGATCTCATTTTGAGGTTGAGCTTTCACCAACTCAGCTACCTTATTTAAAATTCTTTGATTATGTTTAGACCATTCACCCTTTTTAATTTTTAAGTTCAAATTTTTTTCAGGGCTTTCTAATCTAAAAGTTGCCAACTCTTCTTCATTGGTCATTTGATGACTTAATTCCACTTCGCTCGGATATCCGAATTCAAAAAAAATCCCTTCTAAAAATTCTTTTAAGATGCGATTTTTTTTTGCAAAATATTGAGGACAAATTTTTTGGCAACCCAATAATTCATTGGCCCCTCTATCTAGAGCCAACATTAATAAATCTTTGGATTCTAAAGATCCTTCTAAACCAATCACTGTGACTAAAATTTTTTGACCAGGAGATAAGCGCCCTTCTCTACGCACTCTTTCAAAGTTCATTCCATTTTGCTCTTTTAAAAGTTTTCTGAGTGTTTCTCGCGAAACTTTTATTCTAATATGTTCTTCAATTTTATGAACTAAAACAGCCAATGATGGAAGAGATGTTCCATACGTATTATTTAAAAAGTTGAGAATTTCTGTAATTTTTTGGGGAGAGATTTTATTATTGGAGGGGCGACCTTTTAAACCATGTTTTTTTTGATGAGCACTCACTTCTTCTATCTTTTTTACATCACCCTTATCAAATTTTTGCATCCTCAAAACCCCCTTCGTTTTAACAATTTCTCAGGGTCAAAATTGAACTGCAAAGAAATAAATTTAAGTGATTTTTTTTTAGACTTCAGGGAAGGGTTTTTATTAACATCAAACACTCGACCAAAGTCCTTTAACCATTGTTAAGATTTAATTAAATGCTCTAAAAAATACATTTTTTGAGTTTTTTAGATTAATCTAATTTTGATTTTAACAACAATAAATCAAGGAGGAATTTGTGAAATTAAAATTAATTATTATAACTGCTATTGCCAGCTCACTGATCGCTTGCGGAAAAAAATCCAATTCTAATTCAGGTGGCGGAGCTACAAACCCCATTCCAAGTATGGTTGCCATTGCAAAAGCTGTTCTCCCTTCAACACTGGAGTCTTCATCTGTTTCTTTAATGTCTCATCCTAATGAGTTACTTTTTACTGATACCAATTTAACTGAACTTAAAAATCGTGTATTTTCTCCTGGCCCCACAGACTTTATGTTTCGATTGAATTCTGTCGATAGCCGCCTGAACGAACTTGCTACAAGAATTTCTAGTTGCGCTTCTGCAACGACTCAAACTTTTACTCCTCCTGCATTTGTCTCGGGTTTAAATTTTCCGATGAAATTTGGTTGTGTTGAAAATATCGATGCGGCTTCTTTAGGCGTCAGTGATTTTAAAGTTTATTTTGGTAAAGACAATGGCTACTGGTATCTAGCTGAAGTTACAACTAGTGCCACTTATGCAAGTGGTGGAGATAATCCTCCTAACTTGGCAGTTATGGCCAAAGTCAGTGAAGACGGTTCAAATATGGAAGTTTGGCAAGTGAGTGTTCAAAAAGTGAGTAGCACTGATTACTCTGGAGTCTTGCACATTGTAGCAGATAAAACTGCGGGTATCTTTTCTCTTACTACAGCATCTGATTCAAATGATGGAGTGACCAATACTGGAACTAATTATTCTGGCTTAGGCTGTGGCGTTCACATGATCACTGATAGCACTAATGTGTATGCAGCAGGTAAGTTTAGCCAGGCTGCAAGCTGCCCAACAGCGGCTACTGTTTGTTCAGCAATTGACTTAGCTACAGCAGGAAGCTGCTCAAGTCTTTCTTCATCTTCAGCTCTTGTCACTCTCCTAACTCCATCTGACATTAGCTCTACCAATGCAAAATCTTTGATCATTGATCGCACGGGCTTTCCTACTTTTTAATTTATAAAACAAAAAAAGTTCTCAATTTTTAATTAAATAATATTGAAACAAAAACCACCGCAAGGTGGTTTTTTTATTTCATACAGAGACTCCAATAAATTGATAAAAAAAACACTATTTTGAATTCTTAATACTTATTTTTGCTGAGGACACATCTTTAAAATCAGATTTTCTAACCAGATATGCGCCGACAAAGGAGAGCTCTTGAGGGCTTTATCCGCCTCTGCCAAGGATAAAAGACTTTGCTCTAAACGACGTTGCGACCAAATACGACTCTGATCCACATAATTCTGCAATGTAAAAACTGGAATTTGTACATATTGAGCCAGCTTGGGACCTAAAAATCCCAACTCTAAACCTTGCTTAATTTGCAAAAGAATTCTTGTATTACGAGAGATCATGGCCACAATACCCAAAGCATTTTGCCCTTGATCCAGCAAATGAATTAAATGAATCAAAGCTTTTAAGCGATCATTTTTACCAATCGCTTCTGTTAATTCAAAAATAGAGTCTTCTTTAGAGCGAGAAACAGAAAGAGCCACATCTTGCATCTCTACAAGTTTACGGTCTCCAATATAAAGCTTTAATTTTGCAGTTTCTGCATCGATCTCAGTTAAATTATTACCCACTAATTTATAAAATAATTGAACAGCTTCTTCAGTGATCTCTAGCTCGTGCATTTTACAAATGTAACGAATCCAACTGGGCATTTGATTTTCATAAGGCTTTTTAAATTCCACCACTGTGGCTAATTCAGAAAGAACTTTAAAACTCTTTTTTCTTTTATCAACTTTACGACCCGCTAAAATAAAAACAGACTCTGGAGGGGGACTCATAAAAAGTTTTTCTAAATGATTCCATTCACTCTCTTTAAGATCTTGAACTTCATTTAATAAAACAAGCCTGCGTGGAGACATCATCGGCAGAGTTTCAACCACATCCTTAACAACACCGATGTCACAATCTGCCGCATAATAAACGTCAAAATTAAAATCAGCAGCCCCTTGAGAAAGTGCAATCGTTTTAATTTTATGAATCGCATTTTGAATAAGATAAGACTCTTCACCAAATAAAAGATACACTGGAGACAACTTCTCTAAGGGAGCCTTTCCAGATTGTAATAATTGATCCAAACGTTGAGCATCAAGAACTGACATCTTTTAAAATCCTTTTCCTTCCAAAAAAACGATCTAAATGTTCTGCCTTTTTGAAGAATGATTGTAAAGTGGATTCGCCGTGTTAAATTTTAAAAAATTATTTTTTTGATTAAAAATTCTCCGTAATACGATCATGAGCCTCTGTCATCATATCTGCCGCCATGATTTCAATATTTTGTCTTCTTGCAGAAAGATTATATAAAGGATTCACGGTATTCACTACCGGAGAGGCTACTTGAGGACTTGAATAAGTTCTTTCTCCAGTAAATTCACTCGCCCAAAGAGAAGTTCTATCAGAATTTCTTAAAACCGAAACTCTGGTACGCATCAAAATCCTGTACTCAGTTGCAAGCACAGCTCCTGTTGGCAATAACGCCAATTCATTCGATGTTCTTTTACCGCTGGGAATATAAGAAATGGAAGTGATCTCACCCACAATAACCACATCCGCAAGACTCTCAGCAGTCACTTTGGCCACTCGAGAGCGCTCGAACTCTTGCAAAATGGCATGAGTAAAAGTGGTTTCGATACCAGGCTCTTGTGTCAGATTTTTAAATATCGGAATGGCTACGGATTGAAAGCCTCCAGGCAAGGTTCTTTCAACGGGACCTAAGCGATAGGCACAACCAGCCAAAAAACAAGCTGTCCCTAGCAAAATAAAGCTCAAAAATCTTAAAAAATGTTTCTTCAAGATCAACCTCCTACATAAGGCTATTGATTGGCGTACTATTCCAGAGTAATACATTCGAGTAGCCGATTTAAAACTAAAGGACCGATTCTATGAATTCAATCAAAAATGAACAATGGCCCTACACTCTTTTAGCCCCAGGGCCCGTGAATCTTCATCCAGAAATTCAAAAAGCTCTGAGCTTGCCAATGATTCACCACAGAACACCCGCTTTCGATCAAATTCTTAAGCGCGTGTTATTAAAAATGAAATCTATTTTTAAAACTCAACAAGATGTCTTCTTATTATCTTCCACAGGATCTGGTGGAATGGAAGCTCTTTTAATCAACACGATTGCTCCCAAGGATAAAGTTCTTGCCATTGTCTCTGGTAAGTTTGGTGAACGCTGGGCCGATATGGCAGAAGTTTTTGGAGCCGATGTTCATCGCATGGTGGTTCCTTGGGGAGAATCTGCGAATATCGAAAAAGTTTCTGAATTTTTAAATCAACACCCTGACACTCAAATGGTTTTATGCCAAGCCTGCGAAACCAGCACAGGCGTACTACATCCCATTCAGCAACTCGGTGAACTCACAAAAAATCTCCACACACTTTTACTTGTTGATGGCATTACAGCTTTGGGCGCCCTTCCACTTCCAATGGATGAGTGGCATATAGATGGCCTGGTGGGTGGCTCACAAAAAGCCTTTATGCTCCCTACAGGAATGAGTTTTGTTTCTCTCTCAGAAAAAGCTTGGAAAAAGAAAAAATCATCAAAACTCAATCCGCATTTTTATTTTGATCTGGCCAAAGAAAAAGACGCCAACTCCAAAGGAGAAACTTATTTTAGTTCTAATGTTTCTCTCATCAGATGTTTGGATTTAGTTTTAGACTTAATTTTAAAAGACTCTTTAGAAAATCTATTTGCGACGATTTCTCGCCGAGCTCAATTCACGAGACACTTTGGAATACAGCTTGGTTTGAAAATTTTTCCAAAAGTTCCTTCAAATTCTTTGACCACTTTACTCCTTCCAGCAGAGTTAGATGGGCAAAAAATACGCAGTGATTTAGAATCTCAGTATAATATTACAATTATGGGTGGACAAGATCAGCTCAAAGGTAAGATTTTACGTGTTGGCCACATGGGATACATTTCGGATGCGGATCTTATGCGCTGGTTGCAGGCCACTTTTTTAACTTTGAAGGAACACTCAAAAAATTCTTTCACCCTCTCTTGGGAAACGCTTGAAACTGAGGCTCAGCTATGGCTCAAAAAAAATTAAAACTTTTAATCTTTAATGCGTTCTCACAAGAAGGCCTCTTATTGCTGCAAAAAACAGATCTCTTTGAGATTAAAAAATTTGCCACACTCAAAGACGCTCCGACAGAAGATATTCAAACTGCCAATGCATTTATTATTAGAAGTAAAAGTTTGATCACTGAAGAACTTTTAGATCAAGCAAAGCAACTTCAAGTGGTTGTAACTGGCACTTCTGGTTTTGATCATATCGATTTAGAGGCCGCTCAAAAATGGGGCGTGACAGTGATGCATTGTCCGCTTGCCAATAGAGAGAGTGCGGCCCAATTAACTTGGGGCTTGGTATTAAGTTGTGTTCATAAAATTCCTCAAGCTTTTAAAAATGTAAAATCCGGAGAGTGGGTACACGACTCTCTGAAATCTTTTGAATTGCAAAATAAAACTTATGGAATTGTAGGCCTTGGTCGCATCGGTAGCAGAGTGGCACAATTAGCAAAAGCCTTTGATATGAAAGTAATCGCCTATGATCCTTACCAAGAAGACTCGGTTTATGAAGAACTTGATGTGGAGAGAGTGGCCTATGAAGAGGTTTTAAAAAGATCTGATATTCTCAGCTTTCATGTTCCCAAAACTCTTGAAACAGATCACATGCTCAACCGCAGTCATTTTGAGTACATTCATAGAGGGATTGTTTTAATTAATTCTTCTCGCGGTTCTGTGATTAATGAGAATGATCTTTGTGAAGCACTTGAAAACGGCTGGATCTCCATGGCCGGATTAGATGTTTTTGAAAAAGAACCTCTCTCAAGAAACAGTCGTTTGCTGCAATTGCAGAATGTGGTGCTAACTCCTCACATAGGTGCTTTGAGTCATGAAGCCTTTCTGAAGGCCTCGCAAATGGCAGCGCATAAGATTTTAGATTTTTTTAGAGATGGGAGCGCTTCTGACTCACTCCCACCAAAAGCACCTTGGTACGGAGCCACGCCCCATGCTTTTGAGGATTGATAAATATTGGTTTTTTAATATTCTATCGCCTCCTATTTATGATATCTCTTTTTCTTTGCTCAGCATCGTGAATAAAAGTGGTTCATAATTAGTTAAGTTTTGTTTTTTAAGTTTTATTTTTTAAAATTTGATTTTAAGTAAAAAATTATTTGTTCTCATTATTATAAAGAGGAGATCTCATGTCTGGAATTATTGTTATCGGAGCTCAATGGGGAGATGAAGGAAAAGGTAAAATTATTGATGCTCTTTCAGCTCACGCAGATCTTGTAGTGAGATTTCAAGGTGGAGCTAACGCCGGCCACACTCTTGTTGTTGACGGAAAAAAAACTATTCTTCATTTAATTCCAAGTGGAATTTTACATCCTAATACAACTTGCATGATCACTTCTGGAGTGGTGATTGATCTTGAAGGTCTCACTCAAGAGATCAACAATCTCAAAGCCAATGGCTATTTAAAAAATCCACAGCAATTACAAATTGCAGACAATGCCACATTGATTCTTCCTTATCACAAAATGATAGATCGTGAGCGAGAGAAAGCTCTTGCAGAGGGAAAGATCGGCACCACAGGAAAAGGCATTGGCCCAGCTTATGAAGACAGAGCTTCTCGCAGAGCTCTTTTATTTGGGGATCTTTTTGAACCTGAAACTTTAAAAGCAAAACTCACTTTAGCTCTTGAAGAGAAGAATTTTTTATTAGAGAAAAAATATGGAGTGGAAGGTTTTAAAGTTGAACCACTTATGGATCAATTGCTTCAATTGGCTCGCAATCTTGAAAGCTATAGATGCCGCCACATGAGCTCTATTATTGATAAAGCCCTTAAATCAGGAAAGAAAGTCCTGTTTGAAGGCGCTCAAGGCACTCTTCTTGATATCTACCACGGCACTTACCCATTCGTCACAAGTTCATCCACTCTTGCGTCTTCGGCGGCTATTGGCGCAGGTATTGGGCATCATCAATTAAACACAGTGATTGGAATTACAAAGGCTTACGCCACTCGCGTGGGTTCTGGACCATTTCCTTCTGAGCTTTTTAATGATATCGGCGCTCGTATTCAAAAAGAAGGTCATGAGTTTGGCAGCACCACCGGGAGAGCTCGTCGTTGTGGATGGGTGGATCTAGTGGCTCTTAAATACACTTTAAGAATTAATGGTGTGACTCAAATCGCACTTATGAAATTAGATGTTCTCACTGGACACGACCAAATTGGCGTCTGTGTGGGATATCGCGTGAATGGATCTTTAGTAGAAGAGTTCCCATCTTCATTAAGAGATTTAGAAAAAGCAGAGCCAGTTTATGAATTTTTACCAGGGTGGTCTGAAGATATTACCAAGGTGACAACTTATGAACAGCTTCCAAGCAACGCAAAAAAATATATTGAGTACATTCAAAAACAATTGGAAACACCTGTAGATATTATCTCTGTAGGCCCAGGACGCGAGCAAACTTTGTGGTTAAAGCCCGTGTTCAAAAATGCTTAAATGACGTTCAGCACTTAACTCTGAGCATCTTAAGCGATTAAAAAAAATAAAAATAAAATTAAAGAGTGTTGACAAAATCTTAAAATAATCTAGATTAGCAATCTCTGAAAACGTGATTCGGTAGCTCAGTTGGTAGAGCACATCCCTTTTAAGGATGGGGTCGATGGTTCGAGCCCATCCCGAGTCACCAATTTTCTTTGTTCCCATCGTCTAGTGGCCTAGGACACTTCCCTTTCACGGAAGATACAGGGGTTCAAATCCCCTTGGGAACGCCATTTTAGTTTTACACTAAAAGCAAATTATAAAATTTAAATTTATCTTACTTAAAAATATCTCGATTAGTTATTCCCGTAACGTGATTCGGTAGCTCAGTTGGTAGAGCACATCCCTTTTAAGGATGGGGTCGATGGTTCGAGCCCATCCCGAGTCACCAATTTTCTTTCAATTTACAATTTCAATAAAAAAATATTTTAAGCGAATACTTGTTCCAATTTTTTTATTTTCATAAATTAAAAATTCTTTTTGTAGGATTCATTTACATTCATTTACAAAATGGCGCTTTCATTTACCAAAAAGTCTTCAAACTGAATATACAAGACCTCTTTAAGCACACAGCTTGCATCAAATCTTTTTTTGTCGTTGTTCAAATTTATGAAACAAAAGAGGCTTCATGAAAAATATTTTTGTAAAATTATCAATTCTCACAGCAATCTTTTTTGCAAGTTCCATTTCAAGTGCTGGTTTATTTGGCGATCCAGAACCTACAAGCAATTACACTTTAGAGGATCTCGCTCCCCTCATCTCTACTAAACAAGCACAGATTCGCCAATCAGATGGCTTTGTGATTGATGAAGGACATATTTTTTATATCCAGCCTAATGGTCCTGTAAAATATGTTTTGGGCACCAAAAAAATCCAAAAGATAATTTTATTTAAAGACAAACTCATCTCTCTTGATAAACACGGAGTTGTTTCTATTTTATCTGAAGACAAAGCTTTTGGCGAAGGCGAATGGTCCACAATCGGCAAACACACTACAGACATTGAAACAGATGGAACCGATTTATTTGCTCTGACTTATGAAAAAAAATGGCTCAGCCAAAGAGAAATTCGCAGCGTATGGACTTATAAAGGAGAGCCAGGCCAACTCATTTGGACTTATATTCCAATCATGACTCCCTACTTCTGCGGTGGCGTGGTGAATTGCTTTAATACGATTTATGTTCCCGCAATTTCAGGAAGAGAAATCGCTTTTACAGATTTACATGTCGATGGCGCCCAATACTTTGAATTCACCAACAATAAACTCTTTATCATCACCACTGAAGAAGAAAAAATTATTCTAACCAGACCTCCAGAACAAAAATAGAAGCCCATTTTGAGTCAATAAAGGCTTAAACTGAAGGATTTCTTGCGTTTTAATATAGTTCATATTAGTATGAACTATATTGGAGGAACTTATGGAATCTGCTATTGGTTCGATTTATTTCGATGGTCTTTGCGTGGCTTGCACCACTGAAATCAATCACTATCGAAAACAAAAAGGATCTGAAAAATTCCTCTTTGTGGATATCACCCAAACCGAATTTAAACCTGAAGAGCATGGTCTAGATCCCTTTCTTGTTCACAAGGTCATGCATGTGCGCGACCCGCAGGGAACTTTACATCAAGGCGTTGAAGCTTTTAGAGCTATTTGGAAAGAGCTCCCCCGCTATCAATTTTTATTTAAATTATCTGAATACTCTCAAGTTAAAGGAATGCTTCAATTGGGCTATGATGTCTTTGTTAAAATCCGCCCTTACTTGCCTCGCAAAAAGGCAGATTGTTCACAAAGTCCTTATTGTGAAATGAAGCACGAATAATTTTTTATTAAACCCTCATTTAATATGCTGGAATACAGCTAGTTTCTGATGTGAGAGTTACACTATCTGCATTAAACTGAAGTCCCTGAGAACTCGCTGGCGTGATGCCCACTAACTCCATTTGATTATCGTGAGACGAAGGGTTCACCTTAGCATAAACAGCTATGTGACCTAGGTTTTCAGAGGCTTTGAGTTTTGGAGTGTGAACTGAAAAATCTGATCCATTTAAAGTAAATTTATATTCTAAATCAATATCCTCAGTCGCACTTCCGTAATTTCCATCAACCCAATAAATTACAGTTACTTTTTTAGCCTGATCATAGAACTCTAAATGAATGGTCACACCATTCACATTCACAGTTTCTGTAATCACATGCACATCTGCTGGAACCGTTTTTACACAACTTGGGTTTGAAAGTGAGGGTTCATTCACAATATCATCATCAGATAAAAATAAAGGACGCTGAATGGTGGTTTGCTCATCTTTAGAGATAAACTCTAAAATAAAACTTTTTTCATCTTCAGAGTTAGAGTCATTGATCGTTTCAATTTGAAAAGGAACACTGAGACCTTTTGTAAAATCAATTTCCCCTGCAGCAATCTCAAAATCTGAGAGCACATCCACATTAGGGTCTGTACTTTTTAATCTCCATGTCCAATTATTAAAATTCGCATCGGCATACTCTAGCTGAAGAGTGGCAATGAATCTTTCGCCTTCTTTAACTTTATTTGGCCCTGCTACAGAAATATGTGGAGCCACAGACGCTGCTGCATCTTTTTTGAATTTTACTTTTTCGCAATTTTGAAATCCGAATACCATGACGGTAAAGGACAGGCTGAGATATATAATTGAAAAAATTTTTGATTGTTTCATGCTTCAAACCCATTGGTAAAAGTAATCAAAGAGCTTACTTCTTAATGATAGCAAAAGCGGCCTTAATTAAATTAATTTATTTAAAAATCCGCCTGAAATTCTCAAACTGAGACACACTTTTTATAATTTTAATTTTAGAATTCTCTAAAATGAGATTTTTTCTAATTTATGCCTTGCAGAACAGCTTTGTTTTAGAGAACTTTGAGATCAGAGCAAAGTGAGGATCCATTGAATCAAAAAGCCCAATTGCGAAAAAATTACCGACAAAAATTACAAAACTTTTTAAATGAAAAACAAATTTTTGAAACTGCTCATATAAATTTAAACCAACATCTTGAGCTTTTTTTAAAGGCGCAAAAAGGACTCTGGGCTGCATTTTTTCCATTATCAGATGAACCTCAATTTATTGAAACCCTCAAAAAGAATCCCCAAATACAGTGGGCCTTTCCAAAAATAGAAAACGATATCCTCCATTTTTACATTCATCCCCAAGATTCCTCTCAAGGGTTTCTGCAAAACAACTCTCAATTGATTCAAAATCAATGGGGCATTTGGGAGCCTTGCGCAAAAATGAATCATAAAATATCTCTGACGCAACTCTCAGGAGTTCTGATTCCAGGGCTTGCCTTTGATTTAAAGGGCGGAAGATTAGGTAAGGGCAAAGGTTTTTACGATAAAACCTTTGATCTTCAAGCAGACCCCCTTTTGCAACAAATACAAAAAATTGGCCTCTGTTTTGAAATCCAAATTTCAAAGGAGAAGCTACTCCCAATGGAGTCTCACGACCTTAAAATGCATCACATTATTTCAGAAAATGGCTTCTATTAATTTTCTTATTGATGACCCTACATTACATGATGATAAACTTATGTACTTATTGACTTAAATAGATAATTATAAAGTCAAATGCTTAGTTTATTTATGTTTGATTATAAGCATTCAAATGAATTGTTTTAAAATGGGGTCGTTAAATGGAATGGATTATTGGTGTAGTAATTGGTCTCCTCGTTGGAGGGACTGGGATTTTCTTTATTAAGAAAATCCAAGATGAGACTAAAAAGAAGTCAGCACGTCATGAGGCTGAGAGAATTTTAAACCGCGCAAAATCAGAAGCATCGAAAATTGATAAAGATGCAAAGAATCGCGCTAAAGACTTTGAAACTCGCGCGCGCAAAAACGTTGAGGCTGATATTCAAAAGCAAAAAAGCAAATTGAAGAATCAAGAATCTCAACTTGAGCGTCGTACTAAAGAAATCGAAGATCAGTTTAAACAAAAAATCGATGAGAATGAGCGTTTTTTACAAAAGCTAAAAGATAAAGAACAAAAAATCACTATTTCTGAAGATCGTAATAAAACTCTTGAGAAAAAAATTGAACTTCATATTTCAGATTTAAAAGCAAAACTTGAAGCCGTGGCTTCAATGTCTACTGATGAAGCTCGTAGAGAACTTAAAAATGCGCTTGAAGATGAAGCTCGCCTTGAGGCTGCTCAACAAATTCAATCTATTGAGGAAGAAGCTCAAAAAGAAGCTGAAAAGAGATCAAAAAGAGTTTTAGCTATGGCATTAGCTCGTTATGCGGGTGAATACACGACTGAAAGAACCGTTAGCGTTGTGGCTCTCCCAAGTGATGAGATGAAGGGTAAAATTATTGGTCGCGAAGGTCGTAATATCAGAACTCTTGAATCACTTTGCGGTGTGGATTTAATTGTTGATGACACTCCAGAAGCTGTGGTGATTTCAGGATTCGATCCAGTTCGTAGAGAAATTGCCAAAAAAACTCTTGAGAAATTAATGGAAGATGGCCGCGTTCATCCGGCTCGTATCGAAGAAGTGGTTGAAAAAGTTCGTGCTGAAATGATGAAGATCATCAAAGAAGACGGCGAAAAAGCTCTTCTTGAACTGGGCTTAACGGCAATGCACCCTGAATTAATTAAACTTGTGGGAAGTCTTAAATACAGAGCGACTCATGCGCAAAATGTATTTAATCACTCTATGGAGGTTGCACACTTGGCGGGCCTGATGGCTGCTGAAGTGGGAGCTAACGTTAAACTTGCACGTCGTGCAGGTCTTTTACACGATATTGGTAAAGCTATTGAACACACTGCTGAAGGCAATCATGCTTTTGTGGGTGCTGAGTTTGCAAAAAAATATGGTGAGGCAGAAGTTATTTGCCACGCTTTAAGAGCGCATCATGAAGATGAAAAACCAAATCATATTATTGCTCACTTGGTTCAGGCTGCAAATGTGCTTTCAAATTCTCGCCCAGGAGCTCGTCGTCCTCATATGGATAACTACATCCGCAGATTAGAAGATCTTGAATCTATCGGAAATTCATTTGATGGCGTTCTCAGAACTTTTGCGATGCAAGCTGGAAAAGAAGTTCGTGTGATTGTGGAAGCCTCTAAAGTGACTGATGATCATGCTATTATGCTCAGCCGTGATATAATTCGTAAAATTGAACGAGAGATTCCAAGCACAGGACCTATCAAAGTTGTTGTTGTTCGAGAAACTCGTTCTGTTGAAATTGCTCGCTAATCAGCTTCTCTTTTTTATAAAAGAGACTGTTAGAAAAAGAGGACAATGTGAAAATCCGATTTGAACCCATGGGACTTGAAGTGGAGGCCACTCCCGACAAGTCTCTTTTAACGATTGCACAAGAAAATAACATTCAAATTCGCTCGATCTGCAAGGGACAAGTTTCTTGCGGAGAGTGTCGCGTAAAAATCATTGAAGGAGAGAACAATGTTCCACCTCCTACAAAGGCAGAATTAAATTTAATTGGCACGACTTACTTTATTGATGGTCGACGCTTGAGTTGCAGAGCCAATGCTTTTGGCAACATCACTGTGGACCTTACAGAGCAGTTAGAAACTAAAGAAGGTGGTTCTAAAAAAATTCGTGGCTTTAAATCTAAGAACTCTTCCAGCAATGAGTCCCATGCTGTGCAAGGAACTCTCGTATTAGATGAGGGACCTGACTTGAGTCAGCCAGAAAAACCTGCAGAGCAAAAACAAAATCATCTGGATAAAAAGAATGATCATCCTAAAAAGGCCCAGCATGATAACAATCATCAGGGCCATTCTAAGAATGAGAAGTCCAACAAGAATGATCGTCATCACAATCATGACAAATCAAATAGACAAGAAAAAAATCAACAAGGATCACATCAAGATAAATCCAATAAAAACGATAAATCTAAACGTTAGAACTAAACATTAAAAGAAGTACCGCAACCGCATTTTTTATTGGCATTGGGATTATCAAAAATAAATCCCTTGCCATTAAGGCCACCAGAATAATCAAGAGTCATTCCGATTAAGTACATAAAGCTTTGAGGATCCACCACGATTTTTTCGCCGTTCATTTCAAAAGCTTTGTCACCGTCTTTAACTTCATTTTCAAAATTCATTTTATAAGACAAACCAGAGCATCCGCCCTTTTTAACTTCCACTCTTAAAAAATACGAAGCATCTCTGCTTTCTTCATCTTTTAAATATTTAATACGCTTGGCAGCTGTTTCACTAATTTTAATCATTTGCCGAGTCTCCATCTGGGGTTGAGGCTATCTAATAATATAAATCAAATGCGCCAATAAATAAAGCCCTAGCTCTAATTAAGTGAGGGCTTTTAGGAAGATTTTCTCTACTTCCTCGATTTCTTTGAGGGTGGTTGGCATTCCTAGACTCATTCTGAGGGTGTTTTTAATCTCAAAATCAGATCTTCCGAGGGCTACCAGCGTAGAACTGTGACTTTTTTCCAACTCTCCACTTGAGCAAGCAGAAGACTGACTCACCGCAATCACTTCAGACAAGGTTCTCAAAAGAGGGGCTACGGATTTGGTTTTAAAGCTGATATTTAAGGTATTAGGAATGCGTTCTGACTTTTCGCCGTTCACAATGACATCCGAACCAAAATTTAATTTAAAGAACTCTTCAAGACGGTTTCTAAAGGTGGCCACTCTCTCCCACTGATTCATTTGGTCTTTACATAATTCACAGGCTTTTCCTAAACCCACAATACCCGGGACATTTAAAGTTCCAGATCTCATATCAAACTCTTGCCCACCCCCTAAAAATAAGGGCTGAAGAGAGACCTTAGGTTGCCTTCTTCTCACATAAAGAGCTCCCACTCCTTTAGGGCCATACATTTTATGAGCCGATAAAGAAAGCAGATCGATTCCTAATTCGTCTACATTAAGAATCGCTTTACCAAATAACTGAGTGGCATCTGTGTGAAAATAAATTTGCTGAGAACGACAAAACTCACCGATCGCCTTGAGAGGTTGAATCGAGCCAACTTCGTTATTTGCGGCCATCACAGAAACTAATTTAGTCTCTGGCTTGAGCGCACTTTTAAGTGTTTCAATTTGTAAAACGCCTTGATCATTGACTGGTAAAAAATCAACTTGCAATCCATAAATTTTTTGCAAAGCACATAAAGTTTTTTTAACCGAGGCATGTTCAATTTGAGTTGAAATAATATGAATTGGTTGTTGAGGATTATTTAATAAATAAGATTCAATCACACCTCTCAGGGCCCAATTATTAGATTCAGTAGCTCCTGAAGTAAAAATAATTTCTTGAGGTCGACATTTTAACAGCTCTGAAACTTGGGTTCTTGATTTTTCAACCACTCTTTCAGCATCCCAACCCACAGAATGACTTTGACTTGCAGGGTTGCCAAATCTCTCAGAAAAAAATGGTTTCATGGCTTCAAAAACTTGAACATCACAAGGTGTGGTTGCATTGTAATCTAAATAAATCATCCTTAAATCCTTAAACTAAATTCTTCACTTGTTCTAACCAAAACAATATCGCCATCTCTGAAAAATATTGATTGGCTCTTCTGACCGAAATCGCCGTTATGGCATTTGATGGATAAGGATTTTTAAAAGTTTGTACTCGCTCTTGTCCACCAAAATAAAATTGGGCTTCTGCAAAATCCTTATTTAATCGAATTAATTTAAAACAAAAAACATCTTTTGAGATATGCAAAGGATGTTTGGGAGGTAAACTTGGAGGGATTAAAAATAGAGACTGCATTGAATGAGTTTGAAACTCTAAACTTTCGGTGTGCTGACAAAGATCTCCCCATCTTTGTTGCAAATATCCTCCACTTAAAAAATCTTCGACTTTCACTTTTTTATTTTTTAAAAGTTTAAATAAAATTTCACAGATATCTTCTTTTTGATCTCTCAAAACTGTAAATGGTTTCAAATTATTTTCTAAAATTTGCACCCACGGAGCCGCTTCGTCAGTTTGATTGATCAAATAACTTAATTTGATTTCGATATAAGGAAGATGCACTCGATAGCCGATCTCAAATGGGCAATGAGCTGCTTTTGAAGTGATAATTTCAGCTAATTCAACCTCACTACAACCCGCACAATCCCATGAACGCGTGATCTTTTTATTCAATTTTGAAGTGGCTTTTTCAAAAAGTGAAGCCAATGAATTTTGCCAAATCGCTTTGATTTCATAAGGAGGTCCCGGCAACACAAAAACTTGAGTGTGGCCTGTTTGAGCTTCAAAAGCACAGGCTGTTCCCTCTGGGTTGATATGAACTTTGGATCCTTTTGGAAAATAACATTCTTGTTTTTGTTGTTCTCGAGGTTTAATTCCTCGTAATTGCATTCTTTTTTGAACATGTTCCCAGGCTTCTTCGTGCCACTCTAAGGGTTGCCCAAGCCATTCAGCAACAACCTCTCTGGTAAAATCATCTGTTGTGGGCCCTAAGCCCCCAGTTATAAAAATATAATTGCAGCTTAATTGAGCAAACTGAAAGGCTTCTTTCATCAGTTTTCGATCATCAGGAACTGAGAGATGCAGGCTGGTATCAACCCCAAGGTCTTTCCATTTTTGAGAGATCCATTGAGCATTTTTATTGAGAATTTGCCCCGTTGTGACCTCTGTACCGACTGCTATGATCGCGATTTTAATAGTATCCATGGGTAGCCTCCACAAAAAAGGATTCTCCGCCATAACGCAAGATTTGTCTAGAGAGGGATTGCCATGCCATTTAAATGCAGGGAGATCTCAAGATTTCTTGCCATCAGACAGCAAATGCATGATAAAAAATTGGAATCCTAGTTTTGAGTATTATTTAATCACTCTTTGAACCCTTAGTCTAAATTATCTGAGTTCTTTTGAATCAGAGAATCTAAGGAAAGTAGAAGACATTTTTTAAAGGAAACAATCATGTCAGAAGTGAATCTTTCTCAATTTGACCTTTATAATCCCACTCAAGAGCACGTTATGCTCCGTGAAATGGTCGCTCAATTTGTTAAAACAGAAGTAGAACCTCAGGCCTTAGAACATGATCGTAAAGAAAAATTTAATACGGATCTTTTTAGAAAACTAGGAGATCTTGGTCTTTTAGGAATCACAGTTCCTGTTGAAGATGGTGGTTCTGGCATGGATGCACTTGCAGCCGTAATTGCTCACGAAGAAATCTCTTATTCTGACCCAGGATTTTGCTTAGCCTACCTTGCTCACTCCATGCTTTGTGTGAATAATTTTTCAGTGAATGCATCTCCTGAACTCAAACAAAAATTTATTTCTAAACTTTGCACAGGTGAGTGGATTGGTGCCATGGCGATGTCTGAGCCTTCAGTGGGAACAGATGTTTTAGCGATGTCTACAACGGCTGTTAAAACTGCGACTGGTTATATTTTAAATGGTCGTAAAATGTGGATCACCAATGGAACGATTGATGATCAAAACACTCCTTGTGATATGGTTTTAGTTTACGCAAAAACTGGAGAAAAAAACGGCCGTCCACAAATTTCAACATTCATGGTTGAAAAATCTTTTAAAGGTTTTTATGTAGGTCAAAAAATTAAAGATAAAACGGGAATGAGAGGCTCCAACACAGCTGAACTTGTTTTTGAAAACTGCGAAGTTCCTTTTTCTGCTCTCATTGGCCACGAAGGTGATTCAATGTTGCACATGATGAGAAACCTTGAACTTGAAAGACTCACTCTTGCAGCCATGAGTTTAGGGATTGCTAAGCGTGCAATTGATATCATGGTGAAATATTCAAACGAAAGAGAAGCTTTTGGAAAACCCCTCAGCTTTTTTGGACAAGTGCAAAGATACATTGCAGACAGCTATGCTGAGTACAAAGCTTGTCGTGCTTATGTATACGATACAGCTCGTAGAATTGAACTCTTAAAAGAAGGCAATCGTATTGATAGCGATGGCGTAAAATTAGTAGCTACAACTATGGGCAAAAATGTTGCTGACAGATCAATGCAAGTATTAGGTGGCTATGGTTATGTGGGCGAGTATGTTGTTGAAAGACTTTGGAGAGACGCTAAACTTTTAGAAATCGGTGGCGGAACTCTTGAGGCTCATCAAAAAAATATCACTCGTGATCTTTGTAAAAACCCTGAACTCGTATTGAAATAAATTATATGTTTCCGTTTACAAAAAATATTGAACTCAGTTCTCAAATCTCTATTCCTAGCTCTGTGGTCGTAGACAAAGTGGGTGCATTACTCACTCCCGACCGCAAGCAAAAAATAGACCGCGTGGTTGCAGGCAGAACTTTTAATGTGGTTTCTGTTTTAGAAAATATCTATGACAGAGGCAATATTAGTGCTGTGATGAGAAGCCAAGAAGCCATGGGATTTGGGCAAGTTCATATAATTGAAACGGGCGAAAAATTTAAAGAAAGCCAAAGAGTCACTGCGGGAGCTGACAAGTGGCTCGAGGCTAAAAAATGGAAAAGCACTTCTTCGTGTGTCGAGCATCTTAAAAAAAATGGGTATCAAATTGTGGTGACTCATTTAGATGAAACTTCAAAACCCATCGGAGAAGTGGACTTTACTCGCAAAACAGCCCTTGTTTTAGGAAATGAAAAAGAAGGCGTTTCAAAAGAAATCATCGACGCTGCAGACCACCGTGTGATTCTTCCGATGCAAGGTTTTGTGCAAAGTTATAATATTTCTGTGGCAGGAGCTCTTTGCTTTTACCATATGAGCCAAGATCGTATCAGACGCCAAGGTGTTCACGGAGATCTCTCTGAAGAAGAAAAAGAAATTTTAAAAGCTCAGTATTATTTAAGAAGCCTGGATTCAGCTCAAGATCTTTTAAAAACGCTTTTTTTAAGAAATGAACTCTAAGATCATTTCATTAAATTTAAATCTGTGATGCGTGATTTGAGAATATAAAATTCGTAAAACCAAAAAACGAATGATGAAAGAAGATACAAAATGAAAAACTCTTTAAAATCTAAAAAAAGCTCCCTTAAAAATAAAGCTGGTAGAGACAGCGCTGAACTCAAGGGTTTTTCTCTTGGAGAAACTGAAACTCATTATCCGCAAACTTATTCTCCAAATGTTTTAGAAGCTTTTGATAATAAAAACCCAGGCAAAATTGCTTGGACTTCTTTTATTTGTACGGAGTTTACTTCCCTTTGTCCTAAAACGGGTCAGCCAGATTATGCTAAAATCTATGTGAACTATATTGCTGATAAAAAAATGGTCGAATCAAAATCTCTTAAACTTTATTTATTTAGTTTTCGTAACCATGGCGATTTTCATGAAGATTGCGTGCAAAAAATTTGTGATGATTTAGCCAAACTCATGAATCCACTTTATTTAGAAGTCATTGGAGAGTTCACTCCTCGTGGTGGTATTGCGATCTTTCCTTACGCTCAATATGCGAGCAAACAAAATATGTTTCAGGAACTTAAAAACCAAAGACTTTTTAATTACTCTCCAGGAAAATACTCTATGGAGCTTTCTAAACTTTATTAATTTTTTAAAGTTTTTTACATTTTAGGTACATTGTTTCTTTAAAAAAATGAGGTGAGTATGACATCGCTACTTTCTAAAACAGACCACCGAAGAGATCTTATTGGCCTTAAATATGTTTATCCTGTTCACTCGAGAAGATCCGGAGGTCTTTCGATTGGAATCAATTTAAACACTAATAACGCCTGCAATTGGCGTTGCATTTATTGCCAAGTTCCTAACCTCACAAAGGGCGCAGCTCCGGAAGTTGATTTTGATCTTTTAGAAAAAGAATTAACGGGTTTTTTAGAAGAAGTGATGAATGGTTCTTTTTATGAAGAGTTTAAAGTGCCGCCTGAAGAGCAAGTCATTAAAGATTTTGCGATTTCAGGAAATGGCGAACCTACGAGCCTTAAAAAATTTGATGAACTCATTCAATTTGTAGGTAAAATCACCAGCGAATTTAAACAAAAAAATCCAACACTCCCAGCCTTTAAATTAGTGCTCATCACCAACGGAAGTCTCTTGCATTTACCTCAGGTGCAAAAAGGATTGCACTCTTGGAATGAACTCGGTGGTGAAGTTTGGTTTAAATTAGACAGCGCTACTCTTGAGGGACGTTTGCAAATTAATAATTTTCAAATCTCTAACGAAAATGTTCTGAGAAATATTTTAATCTCTCTCAAAACTTGCCAAACAAAAATCCAAACTTGTTTATTGGATGGTGCAGGCCCAGGAACTTCTGAGACTGAGAAAAAAGCTTACCAAGATTTTTTATCTGAAGTTCAAAAGGCTTCGTTTAAACCAGAGATTATGTTTTACACGATTGCGAGAACATCTCACCAACCTGAGTCAGAAAAAATCAAAGCCCTTTCATTTGATGAGATGAATGCTTTTGCTTCGACTTTGCAAAATGCTGGTTGGACTGTTCGAGTGGCAAAATAAAAAAACTTTTTAAAAAATAAAATCTTTTTTGAGTCTTCATGTGGTGCACTTTGACACTTAAATGTTGGCTCGCTCTATGCAGTTTACTCAATATGAAAGAGGTCATGAGATCTTTTTAATAATATTGGGGGACAATATGATACTACGACTGAATAAAATGGCACAAATGACACTGGTCATATCCCTACTTGCTGCAACTCAAATAATTGCTGCACCTAGCGAAATGAATGAGAATGACCGCGGTGGAGTTGTGAGCAATTTAAAAATTTACTCTACTGACACTGAAAAATTAAATATTATGGATCATCGCGAAGGTGATTTTAGAGGCGACGACCGTGATGATGGTTTCAGACGCGGAGACCGTGATGGCGGTGGCGGAAGAGATCATCGCCCTGGTCGTGGTGGCCCTGGCGGGCCAGGCGGACCGGGTGGCCCTGGCGGACCTCCTCACGGTGGTGGCGGAGGTGGTGGCGGTGGATTCCCTCCTCCTCATCATGGACCGGGTGGCCCGGGCGGACCGGGCGGACCGGGTGGTCCCGGCGGACCTCCTCACGATGGTGGCGGAGGCGGTGGCGGAGGATTTCCTCCTCCTCATCATGGCGGAGGCGGCGGTGGATACCCTCCCCCTCCACACGGACCCAACTGGCCACCTCCTCATCATGGAGGCGGCGGTGGCGGATACCCACCTCCACACGATGGTGGCATCTACCAAGTTTACATGAACTGCAGCAGCTCAGGTTACGCTTATAATGCATGCACAGTTTATGGAACAATATTGAGAGCGCATCTTGAAACTCAATACTCAAGATCTGCGTGTATCTACAACGAGACTTGGGGAATCCAAGATAATTATATTTGGGTAAATGATGGATGCCGCGGTCAATTTAGAGTGACTTATCGTCCTTACTACAACTTGAACTCTGTAGATAAAGACCTTATCACTGATGAAATGATCGGTGAAGAAGTTGAAGAATAGCTAAAATAAAAAAGACGAGTGGAGAAATCACTCGTCTTTTTTTTTAGACTATGATGTTTTAAATTCAATAAAATGCTTTCTTCTTGATAATCCCCAGAACTTTTTATCTAGTAAATACTGAGGGAGAATTAATATGCTCAATAAAACATTTGATAAGTCTCATTTACCACTTGAAACTCAAGAAAAACAAAAATCCAAAGGCACTTGGGATTCTCCCTGCATGTCAGTCTGCAATTATGAAGGAGAGAACTTACTTTGTGGAACTTGTGGTTTTTTAAAAGCTGAAAAACCTCAATGGGTGCAAGGCGACGAGACTGTGAAAAATCAAATTCTCGATAATATTTGCAAAAGAACAGCACAAAAATAATTTTTGAAAATTAAAGCTATGGCCAAAAAAGACTTTGCACTTTTAGAATACTTTGAAGACCTCCAACAAAACGAATCTTTTCTCACGCGGAGAATGTTTGGAGGTTTAGCCATTTATTACAAAGGTCTTTTTGTGGCCATGCTGATTGAAGAACCCGGCGATAAAACCTATAGAGGAAAAAAGTATCAATTTGATATCTGGGATGGAGTCCTAATTCCAACATCCAGAGAGTATCATGAGCTTTTATTTAAAGATTTTCCTGACCTCGTCTCACACCCTGTCCTCGGAAAATGGCTTTATCTTCCACAGCAAACCGAAAATTTTGAAGAAATCCTGGCAAAATTGATTCGACTGATTCGCAAACAAGATCCTCGCTTGGGCATTATACCTAAAGAGAAAAAGAAAAAATCCTCTCCTCAAATTAAAACCCCTAAAAATAAAAAAGTTCCTAAAACTAAAAAATCAATCCTGAAAGCCAAAAAAAGCTCTCAATAGTGATCAAAAAAATTTTTAAACAATAAGTAGTCTATCTTTTACTACACTTGTCGGCATACTGTCCCATTTTTTATTAAATTTTATCTAGCCAACGCCTCTCTTTTAATCAAAGAATACTGCGATTCAAATTAATTCGAATTTTAATTCAAAGAAAAATTCAAAGTTTCATAAATTTTTTAAAAGTTTCGCAATGGAAGGCTGCTCATGAAAAATCTCAAGATTGGTAATAAGAACTGGTTTGCTGCTGTTCTCTCTATAATCCCACTATTTGTTGCTCAATTAACATATAGTCAAACTTTTGATTCAAAAAATAAGGAGACTTCTCGCCCAGCTTTTGAGGGTTACATTGTAAAATACAAATCACACCCAGAGAGAAATATATTTTCAGCGCTTTCTATTAAAAAAAATAAAATCATCTCTACAAGTTTTGGCGAATTCTCGATTCTTAAAAATACTGAAAACCTCTCTGAAGAAAATATTAAAAGGATTCAATCAAACCCTGCAGTTGAATACATTGAACCCAACTACATTTACCAAGCCTTAGAGAATGCAGATCAGGGGACTGAGAGAACACTCCCTCCTGAAATCAAAGACGCCAATTTTAAATCACAATGGGGCTTGAATAATACTGGAACTAATAATTGGTTTAACCTTGCCGCGGGCATTGATTTAAATGCCGTGAATGCATGGAAGCTCCATTCGGGGAGCCATCAAATTAAGATTGCAGTGGTAGATTCTGGGATGGATTACAATCATCCAGACCTTAAAGAAAATGTTTGGACAAACGAAAAAGAACTGCACGGACAAGCCGGCGTTGATGATGATCAGAATGGATATGTAGATGATATTCATGGATATGATTTTTCAAATAATGATGGCGACCCCATGGATGATTTAGGTCATGGCAGTCAAGTAGCAGGCCTTATTGGTGCTGCTCATAATGATATTGGAATTCGTGGTGTGATGGGCTCTGTGCAAATTATGCCGATTAAATTTTTGTCTAAAGGTGGGGGATCCACTGAAAATGGCCTTAAAGGAATCGAGTACGCCATTAAAAATGGAGCTCAAATTATCAATCTCTCTTGGGGTGGAGGAGAGCCTTCTCAAGCTTTGTCTGATGCCATACTTGCCGCTGCTGCCAAAAATATTCTCGTTGTTGCAGCCGCAGGAAACTCTAAAGAAGATAATGATGTAAAACCTCTTTATCCGGCATCTTATGGTCACCCCAATATTATTTCTGTGGCTTCATTATCTCCGAATAATAAAAAATCCAGTTTTACTAATTTTGGAAAAAACAAAGTTCATGTCTATGCTCCTGGGCTTTACATCGTATCTACGGGTTTAGAGAACAGCTACGATTGGACTTCTGGAACTTCCCTTTCTGCTCCAATGGTGGCAGGAGCTGCGGGATTGGCTCTATCAAAAAATCCAAAACTGACGGCTGTGCAAGTGAAAGAAAAAATCATTCAGACATCCACTCAAGACCCAGAGCTTTTAAAATTTGCTCAAGGCGGAAGAGTGGATCTTTATGAACTATTAAAGTCAATTCAGTAAACTCAGATTAAACACTTGAAAGGACTTCTTCGTTTAAGATTTGCTCGCATGAGTGATATTCTTGTGAAGAAGTTCGTTCAAATCTTAAATTTTTTAAATGCTTGAAGTCATTATTTTTTAAATAATAAAGCTCACCTAACAAAAATTCACGATCCATTCTTAGTTCTAAAAACCATTTTTCAGGATTATTTGAATCTCTTATTGGATTTAATTCGACTATCAAACTTTTTTTTCTAAAAGAACTACCTTCTGCCATGCTTGGCAAGGGATAAAGTTTATATCTAAATTGAACATTATTTTTTGCAATTTCCCAAATAAATACTTTTTTAGAAGGAGTGATAGACCGAAAACCAACACATGAATTAGGAGAAAAAATCCGTTTTGCTGGCAAATAAGATCTTAAAAAAAACCAATCTCCTTTAATATCCCGCGCTCTCCAAGAACCCGTAAAAATTTCTGATTCATTTAATTGAAATGAAGTCTCTAAAGTCTCATGAGAATCTTCTAATAAATCGTTCAAATTCTTTTTGATAGAGGACGGGCTTAATTGCTTTGTGTTGATTTCAAGGTTTGATTGAAAATGACTTTCTGATTTTGGTTCGATTTTAGTTTCAGATTCTCTCAATGAGGATTTTTGAATAGATTCTTGAGGTGTTTGAACATTAACAGAGCTTATATTTTTTAAATGTTTAATTTTTTCTACATTTCTTTGAATCTTTGGATGAGAATAATTTAAATTGTCCTCAAGGTTTTTTTGTTCAGATAAAACCTTTTGTGTTTTATTATAGTATCCAAAAATCATAATTAAACTTAAAAGAAATAAATATTTAATAACTGAATTTTTCAATTGAATTCCTGATTCGTAAAAAATTGATAATTAAGAATTTAACAATGAGGATCTGGAACGCAGGACTCAGTGCAATCAAAATCACCCTCTGGAGAGTAACTACAGTGCTCAGTGCATAAAGTTCCAGTTTCTATACACTGAGTGCGATCTTCCAAGACTTTTATTTTTTTATCTCTTCTTAAGACTGAAGAATTTTTCATCTCTGAATTTTGTTCTTGGCAGTTTGAATCCTGAGAACAATTTGCGGGATTCTTTCCGTAAGCAAAATGACTTAGAATATTTAACATGAGGATAACTAAAATCAGTTTATTTTTCACTTTAATTCCTTATCAATGAAGACATCCTTTAGATGTCGCACTTGAATGATTTTTTTTGTTCGAGAGATTTGCTCTATTAATTTTTCTATACGTTTAAAATTGAATGGATCTAAATTTGCATCCCATTCATCCAGTAAAAGAATCTGATCGTCTGAATTGATAAGATCCTCTAAATAACTCTTCATTCTTTGACCCGTCGATAGACTCTCCATATTTTTTGGACTTTGTTCAGATGAAATTTCCATAAAAACAGATGTGGGCAAATAAAAAGAATTTTTTTGAATTTTATGAATATAAGTCAAAAGAGTCGATTTACCCGATCCATTTGATCCTTGAATAGTAATAACTTGTTGCTCGGTCTGATGAATGTAATTTAAAACTTTCTCCAGAGAATCAAAGTATTGGTCATTGATCCTTATTTTACTGAGTTGAATTCTATTTTCTAATTGAGAAAATACATTTTCAGAAAGCTTAACTGCCTCAAGTACTTCTTGCCATGAGACACAACTTATTCTCCAAAAACTGAGCAATTGAAAAATAGCTCTTGCACTATTGATCAAACTTATTTGCCGAGGAATCAGAGCCACCAGACTTCCAATTGAAAGCATAGAAAAATTCATTTTAAATAAAAAGATGATATCACTTAAAATAAAAGGCAAAAAACCTAAAAATCCACTCAAGACTACAGTCAATTCAGATTGGTTAAAAGAATTTATTTGCGCTTCCTTCCATTGAATAAAGTTATTTTGATTATTAATCTCAAATACTCTTTTACTCTTGAGGTTGCCGAGAATGACTGAATCCCAACTTCTTTGAAGATAATTAAAAAATTCTAATTCCTTTTTTTGAAAAGATTCCGCGAGTTGGACTGAATCTGGTTTGCGAGTTTGATGTAGAATAAAATTAATAAGTAGATTGAGCAAGACAGGTATTATAAAGAATTTATCGAGTATTTTAATAAACAGTATGGAACTCAATACAAAACTTAAAGAAAATCGAATTATCTCACTTAAATTTACAATATAACCACTAATGGCATAATAAGCTTTTGAACTGATGGCGGTTAAAAAAGATTCCCTGTGTTTTTGAGAACTCCAAAATTCATTTCTTTTGACCAAGTATTTTTGATAAAAGTCTCTATAGGAATCCATTATCGAACTGATTTCAAATCGACGAATAGGAATGACCAAAATAAAATCAATGCACATAAAAAAAGCGATTAAATAAAGACTTTTTAAAACAAGATTCCGTGATTTGGAGTTTTGAATGAGTTCATTAATATAAAAACTTGAGTAAAAAACAGAAACCTGCTGAATAACAATTTGGACCAAAAAGTATTGGAATATTTTTTGGCTAGATTTTGTAAAAATAATTTCTTTAAAAAACTTCATATATAAACTCGATTTAAAACTTAGAATCCAAAAGGCTGAATAGTAATGTTTTGATTTTTATTTATGTTTGATGTGACTAACTCTAATAAAATTGAAAAGCGATTTCCTCTCTTAATTCTATTTACTTTATGAAGATTGTTTTTTTTTGAAGCAAAAAAGACTAATTTATTATAACCTGGGCTAATTGACTTAAAATTCTCTCTATTACGAGGATGGACCAACACCAATTCGCCTCCATCTTTTTCTTTTAAATCTGATAAATACAATAAAATTACAATTGATTCTTTATCAATAAAATCATGGTGCAATGGAAATTCAGGAGTGTTTTTATTTGAAAATCTAAATTGAATGCCACTTGTAGAATTTATTTTATATTTTTTATGAGTAAGAAAATAGCATAAATTTTTAAATAATTCAGATGTAAAACCCTTATAAATAGGTAAATTACTTATTTCCGAATATTTTATTTTTGCTGGATGATTTTTAAGTGTTTTAAATTGCTGTTTATGCTTCTGTAGTTCATCTTCTGTAATCACTAAACCTTTTTTACTTAATACATTTTCAATGATTACATGAGGCCATGGATCTTGATAAATTTTTATTTCCATTTTTTTATTAAAAAAAGTATCCATACGTTTATCCTAAAACCACCCAATAATCCAATAAGTCACTTTATTGGGTGGTAAAAACTTGATTAATTATTTTTTACAAATTTCATTTATTTTTTTTGGAAATGGCTTGCTTGTTGTAATTCTGACTCCAATTTTAGCACCATTTGCATAGTTTATTAAATTTTCAAACATTGAGCTCTCCTTTTTTAGTAAATAGATTTGAAATTTATAATTGCAATTTATAAATCCACCTTAAATTCAAAAAACTCAAATCTAAGCTTAAAATGTCCGAGCATTGGACGAACATTAAAGAATAGGCCGGACATTGTTTTATCTAGATTCCGAAATTGGAACTTTACTTTTAGGAACTTCCACCTAAAATAAAAAGATGACATCAAGATGATGGATTGGAGACAACTCATGAGAGTTCTTGGAATTAAAACTCAATGGAATTCATTCAAAGTTTTTTTATTGGTTTTGTTTGTAATGACATTAAAAATTCCGCAAACATTTGGTGAAGTGGCATCTTCTCCAGCTCGTGCCCAATCGAATATGCAAATTGTATTGCATAAGCAATCGACTTTGCCTCCCTGTTTTAATAGTTCTGCTGATATGGAAGCCTTAAAAAAATCCATTATGGCAAACTCTCAGAATAATTTTAAATACAATAAATACCGTCAACTTTTGCAAAATAGCTCCTCTGAAGAACTTTTAGCAAGGCTCTCTTATTCAGAAACACTCGCTGCCAATTGCAAATTTCAAAACAAAGCGATCAACTCAGCAATCACAAATGTGATCGCCAATAGAATTAAAATTCGCAAAGGGGATGTTAAAAGCGTGCTCTTTGAACGAAATCAATTTTCTTCTTCTTTAAATATTTATTCTGAGTCCCAATACGCGGAGTTCTTATGCCCAAAAAATGAAGAACTTTGGAATCTCTCTCTTCAAAACGCCACAAAAACTCTTAAGGAGACTTCTCAATCTCAAACAGTGAATTATTTTTTATATAAACACAGTCCGCGATGGAAAAAAGAACCTTGGAAGCTTCCATTAGATAATGTTTTAACTACCCCTGATATCAAAAGCTGCGTGAGATTTTTTAAAAATCCTCGCTTTAAATAAAATCTGGAACTCTTTCTAATTGCAGGAGTTTCTTTTTAATTTCTAGTCCCCCTGAAAAACCACCTAAGGATCCGTCTGCAGAAATCACTCTATGACAGGGAACCAATAAACAGACAGGATTTTTGCCGATAGCAGTGCCCACGGCCCGCGCGCCCTTAGGAAGCCCGATTTGAGTCGCAATTTGTTGATAGGATTGTGTTTGACCATAGGGAATTTTTAAAACCTCTTGCCACACTTTTTTTTGAAAATCTGATCCTTGTAAATCCATTGGGAGAGAGTGAATGTTGGTTTTGCCTTGCAGATAACCCTCTACAAATTCTTCGACTTTTTTTATCAAGCTTGCTGGTTGGGTTTTTGTTAAAATGGGGGCAGGAAAAGCCTGCCAAAATAAACCTCGAATTCCCTTTGGAGAAATGAGCACATAAAGATCCCCTATCTCGCAATGATCTTTATAATGAGTCTTAATAATGTATTGCTCACAATTGGTAAATTCCTGCATAAACCCTTCAAATATTTGGCATACTCATCTTGCAAAAGTAATTCTATGACTCTATTGGATGAACTCTAATGCTCTTAATTTGCTTTTAGGGAGAGATCAATGACCAAAACTCATTCAACTGTATTTTTGTTGAACAGGGCTTTTAAATTATTTTTGGGTTTCTTTGGTTTGTGGACACTCCTCATTCAACCGGCCGTTGCTCTATCTGCTCCTACTTGTCATGATCTGTTTCAAAATTCTCAAAATCAGGAAATACTAAATACATTAGAAGTCTTGCAATATGAAACTCAATCCAAACCTTATTTAAGCCGACTCCTTGAACATCAGTATAAGCTTCAATTATCAGAACGTTTTGAAGATTTTGAAGATCTCACGGCTAAACAAAAGCTTGAAGTTGTTAAAAATGAAACTAAAAAACTAAGGATTGAATATCAAAGTGATATTCTTGTAGATAAACAAATTGAAAGAGAAGTTTTATATATCACGCCTAAAAAAAATGGCAGCGAACTCAATCGACTGGCTTTTATCTTGCGAGAAAAACTCAACCTTAATTTAATCTATAACCCTTCTTATTTAGATCGTGGAATTGAAGCTTACTTCCAACCCAAAACAATGGAGATAGGGCTCCCCCATATTACCATGCTTAGTGGACATCCCAGTGTGGCTGTTTATCATGAAATTCGACATGCAAGCCTTTTATCAAAAGTAAAAAAAGGCCGCCCCACTATTTTTGAAGGCCATGTGATATCTACAGGATTAAATGAAGAAGTCGATCATCTCTACGAGGATTTTTTATCCTTTCAAGAAATCTCCACTTATTTTCAAGATGCTAACTTTCATTACTTAGCTGTGACCCAACCCAGCTTTAAAAGTTTGCGGAATTATGAAATGAACTTTATGCTTAAAGCCTCAAAGGAATATATAAAGCTCTCTCGATCAGTGATTAGTTTTGCACTTCAAAAACTTAACAAAGCAGAAGAACTTGTGCTGACCCATCAAAGTCAGGTGAAATTTAAAAAAACAAAAAACATACTCCTCCATTTAGGAATTTCTCATCCTAATTATGAGTATTATTTTACTCTTCCTTTGGAGGAATCTTTTCAATCCCAAAAAGTGGAATCCTTATTTTTAGAACATATTCAAAAAATAAAAACAGATATTTCAAAAAAATTAAAACGCATCGATGAAATGCAAACCAATCTTGAAAAAATCAAACTCTAAACTACTTAAGTCTTTGTATCAAAAAACCCTTCATCAGAGTGTCTTCATCTGGTTTTTCAAAATCAAATGAAGAACGCAATGTTTTGATGACTTTATAATTTACATTCTCAGAGCTCTTATTCTGCTGACTCCATTGTTTCCAATGAGTGAGAACTTTTTGTGCGTCCCATTGTTCAAAATTAGTCGTAAACAGCAAGGTCCCACCTGGAGCTAAAACTTGCCAAATGAGCTGCCAAAGTTCAAAAATATCTTTTTCGATTTTAAAAACTCCCTCTTTACTACGAGAAAAAGAAGGAGGATCACAAATAATTAAATCAAAGGTGCGATGGCGCTTAAAGGCCCCTTTTAAAAAAATAAAAGTATCTAGAGATAAAAACTCATGAGTGCTTAATTTTTCTGAGTCTGTGATATTCAGTTTAAAATTTTGCTGAGACCATTCAATAAATCTTTTAGATAAATCAACTGTGGTCACTTGCTGAGCGCCACCTAAAGCAGCGGCCACACCAAAAACACCGGTATATGCAAAGAGATTTAAAACTTTTTTATTTTGAGAGTTTTTAAAGACCCAGTTTCGGTTTTCTCGTTGATCTAAAAATAATCCCGGAGACAATCCTGAGTCAGTTTTTAATTGAAACTTTAAAGTATTCTCTTGAGCCTCCCAAAGAGAGGGGATTTCTTGGCTAGATTTGAGATAATTTGTATTAGGGTCAGCTCCCCGATTGATCATCCAACGTAGAACTGTTTTTTTAAAAATCTTTTCTCCAAAAAAACTTAAAGCCGTTTTAAAATCCTCAGTGGGCTCTTGAGACCCAAACCAATAGGCCCATAAAATAGAACCGTAACAATCAAGATCCACAAGTTCAGACTCCCCACCAATTTGGTGAGCCACGCGAAAGGAATCTTGTTCTTGAGGCTTCCAAAGCATTTGGCGGTAGTGCCATTCACAAAAAAATTGCAATATCCAACTTTGAGTTTTTGCAGAAAACTTTTGTGAATTCGCACTAAATTCTTCCTGAAAAAACAGGGGAGCTGGGCTTGTTAAATGAAGAGTCTCATTATTCCACTGAAAACTTAAGGAAGCAGCATGAAGGCACAATCTAAAAAAGGGCGAGCCCCCATGTTCTAAATCTCCTAAAAGAGAGATTCCCAAATCCTGGGCATGCAATCTGATTTGATGAGATTTACCTGTTAAAATTTCGGCTTTCCATAAAAAATAATTGCCGACTTTTTTTTGAAACTCAAAAATAGAAAGAGCATTATGAGAGCCCTCTAAAGTGAGGTCACTCACCCCCACCGTTATTTGCGGTTGAGAGCTTGTAAAAGTTTTTTTATTTTTTTCGATTTGAGAGCGAATCACAATTTTATCTGCAGTCTGAGAATAAGGGCGGTCTGTCAAAAAATAATATTCTTTTTTAATTTGATCGTGCTTTTCAAAAATGATGCGGAATTTTTCAGCAGATTCTTCGCTCTTTGCAAAGAGAATAAGCCCAGAAGTCTCTTTATCAAGGCGTTGAACCACCCAAAGGGGCTGAGAGAGCTCTTCTTTTATAAATTCTACAAAACCTATACGCCCGTGGTCAGAGGCATGGGTATTCCAACCAGAAGGCTTTTGGGCCACAATAAAATCGCTCATTTCTTGAATATTTAACTTCATAGAGACCTTTACAAGTTATACGGGATCAACAGACTTGAGTTGTTCTTAATTCAATGTATTAATAGAACACAAGTCCTCTGTATAAAGGACTCAAGGTAACATAGGATGAGGAGAAAATCATGAACCTATTCACAAAATCTTTGGTAAAGTTAAGTTTAATCCTGGCTATTCCCCTTTTATTAGCTTCTTGCGGCTGGAGAGCCATTCCTGCCTCTAAAAACGATGTCGAATCAACTCTTGCTGAAGTCACCAATCAATATAAAAGAAGAGCGGACCTTATCCCTAATCTCGTCAATGTGGTTAAAGGATTTGCATCTCATGAAAAAGAAACCCTCGAAGGAGTTGTTGAGGCTCGTGCTAAAGCCACTCAAATCACTATAGACCCTTCAAAAGCGCGCCCTGAAGACCTTAAAAAATACCAAGAAGCTCAAGGTCAGCTTTCACAAGCTTTAGGCCGTTTATTAATGGTGACTGAAAACTATCCTAACCTTAAAGCGGATGCTAATTTTAGAGATCTACAATCTCAACTTGAAGGCACTGAGAACCGAATTACGATTGCAAGACAACGTTATATTGAGAGCATTCGTAATTTTAATAATCTCGTGACTGTTCCACCAGAGTCTTGGACAAACAGCATGATGTACCATTTCGAAAAAATGCCTCAATGGGATGTGAACCCTGAAGAAAAAGCTAAAGTAGAAAAAGCTCCTGAAGTTAAATTTTAATCTGACTTTAATTTTTCAAACGGAAAGAACCTCCAATCATGAATTTAAAACTCTCTACGAACATTTTATCAGTTCTTAGTTTTGTGTGGTTAATGAGCCTAGGGAGTTTTGTATTAGCTGAAGAGACTTTTCAAGTCCCTTCACTGACATCTTCTGTGGTGGATGAGGCCGGGCTTTTAAGTCGTGGTCATCAGTACGAGCTTGAGCAATTGCTTGAGGAATTTTACAAATCAGGTAAAGGCCAAATTCAAATTGTCACTCTTGAAAGCCTTCATGGTCTCTCTATTGAAGAAGCGAGTATTAAAATTGCGGATCAATGGAAGATTGGCGACCCCAAAAAAGATGATGGCATTATTCTGATTGTGGCCAAACAAGAACGTAAAATTCGAATCGAAGTGGGTCAAGGGATGGAAGGCGTGATTACTGATGCCCTCTCTTCCAGAATCATTCGTGAAATCATCTCTCCTGCCTTTAAACAGGGTTCGATAGCATTAGGTCTTAAGCTTGGCGTGAAGGCACTCATTTCAACTATCACAGGCGAAGCTCCTACCGATAACGAGGGACTGCAAGATGATAAAAAAGCTCATCGTCGCAAAGGTTTTCCTCTCGATCTTATTTTATTTTTTATTTTTATTCCCATCATTCTGATTTTAAATATTTTTAATCGCCATGGAAGAGGTGGCGGCTACTACGGCGGCGGTGGCTGGGGTGGTGGCGGCTTTGGCGGAGGCGGCAGTGGTGGTGGAAGCTGGGGCGGCGGCGGAGGCGGCTTTAGCGGAGGAGGATCTTCAGGTGACTGGTAAACAATCAACATCAAATCCATCAAATACGATGAAGTTTCCGTGGATCGATAAAAAATTTAGCCAACAAGATCTTCAACTCATTGCAGATGCAGTTTCAAAAGCAGAACAAGGAACCTCTGGTGAGATTGTTCCGGTGATTGTGCAAAGATCTGTTCATTTATCTCCGATTATTTTACTTCTTCTGATGACTTTTTTATTTATGGCATCTCCTTTACGTGCTTGGTACGAAAACACAGTTTATGAAGCCACGTGGAGTTGGGTTCTTTTGGTCATTCCATTTTTTTATCTCTCTGTTTATTTATCACGATTTTTATGGCTCAAAAAATTATTATTAGGTTCGCACACAGTTGAAAAAACTCTTCTTCAAAGAGCCGAGCTTGAGTTTTATCGCGCTAAAGTTAATTCCACTGACTTGCACACGGGCATTTTGCTTTTTCTCTCTCTGGAAGAACGCAAAGCCATTGTCTTAGCTGATGAAGGCATTGCCGCTCAGCTTTCTCCCTCAATTTGGGATGATGTGATTCAATTAATTCTTCAAGGTGCCAAACAAAATCAACTCACGAAGGGTTTTGTTGAGGCCATTTTAAAATGTGGGGAGTTGTTAAAGTCTTATTTTCCTCTTGAGGGGGAAAATAAAAATGAGCTTTCTGATCGCTTGATCATTCGTGAATAAATAAGTATCTAATTGGCATTAATAGGAGTCTCAAAAGTTATGATCGAAATTTTTTCTGATTTAGAAAAACGAGGAATTCTTTACCAAATCACTGATCCGGAGTTTATTAAATCTCAGGCAAAGTCCTCTGAAAAATTTAAATTTTATTGTGGCTTTGATCCTACGTCTCGTTCGTTACATATTGGTTCGCTTCTTCCGCTCTTAACAATGAGACGCCTGCAATTAGCTGGTCATACACCTATCTTATTAGTGGGTGGAGCCACTGGGATGATTGGGGATCCTTCTGGTAAAAGTGATGAGAGACAACTGCTCACTCCTGACGTGATTGCTTTAAATATCCAAGGCATTCAAAAAGTGGCTTCGCAATTTTTAAGTTTTGAAGGACCCAATGCGGCCATTGTTGTGAACAACTTAGACTGGTTTAAAAACTTTAGCTTTTTAGATTTTTTACGTGAAGTGGGTAAGTACGCCACTGTGAATCACATGCTTGCAAAAGACTCTGTTAAATCTCGTATTGAGAGCCGAGATCATGGGATTTCATACACTGAGTTTTCGTACATGCTTCTTCAAGGATATGATTTTTATCATCTCTATAAAAATTTTGATTGCACAGTTCAATTGGGTGGCTCTGATCAATGGGGCAATATCACTGCGGGTACAGATTTAATTCGTCGTTTTAATTATAAAAATGATGAGCAAGCAGCTGCTAAAAACTCTATTGGTATGACTATGCCTTTAGTGACTAAAGCCGATGGCAAAAAATTTGGTAAATCTGAGACTGGCACTGTTTGGTTGGATAAAGAATCAACAAGTCCTTACCAGCTTTATCAGTTTTTGTTACAAACATCAGATGAAGAAGTTTTTAAATTTTTAAAATATTTTAGTTTTAAAACTTATGCTGAGATTGAAAGCATTATGTCCACTCATCACCAACAACCAGAAAAGCGATTTGCTCAAAATCAATTAGCTGAAGACATTCTAACTTTGGTTCATGGCAAAGAAGAGTGCGTAAAAGCTCAACAAGCTTCTGCTTCGTTGTTCTCAACAGATTTAAAAAATATGACCTCAGAGCAATTTGCAATCGTATTTGCTGAAGTGCCTTCGAGCGATTTAAGCCTCTCACAACTTCAAGATAAATTAACGCTTGTGGATATTCTGGCATCATCAGGCCTTTGTGCTTCTAAAGGTGCTGCTCGTAAAGACATTCAGGGCGGCGGAATTTATGTGAATGATGAGAGAGTGGATGATGTGCTCTTGCAGATTACTGAGAGCCATTTATTAGAGGGCAAAAAGCTTCTTCTTCGTAAGGGGAAAAAGAATTACCACCTCATAAATTTTAAGTAATAATTATATTTAGGGCTGAGAACTTTCTTGATTGCTCAAAAAGATCAGGTTATGTTGTCAGCTCGTTATTTAGCCTACGTAATGCGGCCGTAGCTCAGTTGGATAGAGTACTTGGCTTCGAACCAAGGTGTCGGGAGTTCGAATCTCTCCGGCCGCACCAATCTTTAGAACCCCCAAAGCCTTCAGAATTAAAAATCCTAAAATTAAGAAAAATGTTTTAGTTTATGAGAAAAATTAAAACCTATTCTCTTCAAATCTCATATAATCGATTTCATACTTTAAAATAATGGCACTTCCCTTGCTGTAAGCTTTTTGCATTTAGCAAACGCTTAAAAACCAAGGAGAATTTATGGACTCACTTGATTCCTTACAATTAAGAATCATCCCTCTTACAACTCAATTAGTATAGAGAATGCCAATGAAAATTCTTAAATTGATCCTAGCGGATAAAGCATTCAAACATTCCTTTATAATAATTTTGATTCAACAACTACTAGTGGCGACTGGTACCTATTTAATGGGTGATTTAGCTGCGAATGTTGTTGTTAATGGAATATCAATTCCAAAGATGATTATTTTAATTCTTTCTTTAATCTTATCTGGAAGTTTGTTTCATTTTTTAATGAAACTTCAACTCAAAAAGGCTGAAAAAAATATTTTATTAACTTTTTTTGAAAAATATCAGGATCAAAACTTTTGTCAGCCAACTATTTGGAGAAACTCTGAAGAAAAACAAAAACGACATGACGTTATGATTAAAGAAGGTCAAGATGCCATATCTTCAAGCGTGCATTTTGCCGCGGATACTGTAGCAACTGTTTTTAATATTATTCTAAACTCTATTTCAGTTATTTTAGTAACAAGTCCAATTTTAGGATTTGCAATTTTTATTTCAGGACTTATTGGTCTCTGGATCATACACAGAGCGGATTTAAGCATAACAAAAGCTGCTGAATCTGAAATGGTCGCTCAAAATAGTTTAAATGCGCATCTTGCAAAAAGTTGGGACAATATTGTTTTAGGAAATAAATCACATTCTATAAAATGGCGTGCAAAGTTTAAAAATATTTTTGAAAACTCAAAAAATAAATCTTTAGAAAATGTAAAAGTTAACGATTCCGTTGTTTCATTAGCTGGATTTATAACTTCTCTCATTGTTGTTGGAACCGTAACTGTTCTTGTCTATTTAAATCAAACCTCAAATGCCAAAGTGGTCGCACTTTTAGTGATGCTACCTCGGTCTATGCAAATAGTCATGCATATACAGGTTATTCAATCCTATTTAGCTCATTGGAAATACCTTCTCCAGCGTTTAAAAATGACAGAAGAAACTTATTCTCCAGTAAAGGAATTTCCATTAGATTCATTTATCAATTTAGCTGAAATTAAAATTGAACCCCATATTAATTTTGAAAATATCTTATCCAATTCTATTGGCCGATTTACTATAAAAGGAGCCAATGGGAGCGGTAAATCAAGTCTCTTATTAAAATTTAAAAATCAGCTCAAACAAAATGCTTTATATTTACCATCTCATCATTGTTTAGAACTCAGTCAGGATACATTCTCTCTTTCAAGCGGTCAGCTAGCAATTTGTGCTCTCAGAGAGGCGCTTTTGGATCCATCTAAGGTCATTTTTTTAGACGAATGGGATGCTAATTTATCTTCTGAAAACCTGAATGAACTAGATCATGAAATAGAAGTTTTAAGTCGTTCTAAATTAGTCATTGAGATTAGACATAGAAATTAAGCCAAATATGACCGCATTATTTTTTAATGGAATTATAATTAGTATGAAAAACACAATCCGATTGCAAAAAACAGGATCATAAATTTATGAATCAATTCTCACAAAAACAATGGCAAGAATATATCGCAAACACTCAATCTCAACCGCCCCATGAAACTTGCCAAATTGCGGTTCAACAACTTATAAATTCTCCTCAATTTAAGAAACAAATTTTAAATGCTGTTGATCTCGGATGTGGAGCTGGGAGAGACCTCAGATTTATCAATGAATGCGGGTTTAAAGTTTTTGGAGTTGATAGCAATGCAGAAATCCTAGAAGTGAGTAAATCTTTTTTAACTCAAACTAATGACATATCTATTCAAGTTGTTAAAATGGAAAATTATTTTTGGCCCGAAGAACCTGTACATTTGATCAATGCAAGTGCATCACTTCCATTTATTCAGCCAAAAGATTTTACTGATTTTTGGTTTCGCCTCAATCAAAAATTAGAAATTGGCGGATTGTTTTCTGGTCATTTATTTGGGACTAATGATTCTTGGTGCGGGAAAAAAGATTTTACTTTCTTTAATAAAGAACAAATTCTAGAACTTTTTAATAATTATGAGTGGATACATTTTAAAGAATCAGAATATGATGGACCCTCAGGAAGTGAACCCAATAAACATTGGCACCGGTTTGATTTAGTGGCCAAAAAAATTAATCCTAAATCCACTATTTAAAATACTTAAAATCATATCATGTCCTCTCGCTAAATTTACGTACGGATAAGAAGTTTAAGAAAAAATGAACTATACAGTATAAAAGACCCACAACCCCGATAAGGATTGGATTATCCATTTTTGTGTAAATCAGAAGTTGCATGAGACCCAGCTGAACAATGATTTCTGCAAAAAAGGTATTTAATGTTATCACTCGATTTAATTTTGCAGAACGTAAACGAACAATCATAAATTTACCAATTTGACCAATGGCAACTGCAATTAAATAAATGGTTACAAAATGAATCTGATGAGAATCTAAACTATAATTATTTAGGTTTTTGACAGTTGAACAAAGCTTAAACAGCTAGGTTTGACTACCATTTTTCTCAAGTCTTTTTTGAGTTTTGGAATTTAAGGGTCTTCAACATCTTTGTAGGCCCAAAGAAACTTACCAATCGTAAATAAAAAGAAGACAATCGTAATTGCCAAGCCGTAACCATAACCCTCGTCAGGATGATCTGAATAATTCAAACCAAAATAAAGCATAAAAGCTTTATTGATGAGCATGGGCACAAAAAAACTTTTTAAAAAATCCGACAGGATATTTTTAGTTTTTGGATGGGTTGTCTCTTGATTCATTGGATCCCTCAAAAAATATAGAACTTGAATTCTAAAATTTTATTTATAAATTTAAGTTAATTTCTTCCATAAAATGTCTTTTAGATAGATCAAAGTCCTTATAGGGATTTTATTAAGGTCATTCAAGATAAATTATGATTTAATTGTCAAATTAAACTGAATTCCAAATATGAGAATTCTCATATTATATTTTTGTTTTTAAATCGAACCTATTACTTTAATCAGAAATTCTTAATTTTATCCAGATTTTAGTTTAAAATTATTAAATAGGGAGCTTAAATGAAATTTCAAAAAACTGATTTCATCCAAGAATATTATAGTCTTTGGCAAATGGGATTAATGATTCCCGATCCTCAGATTAATTCGATTTATAATGTCAAATTTAATTATGACGGAAAAAACATAAATGAATTCTCTCGTGTTTGCCTAAAAGCTCGTTCAATAAATGATGCTCTTGAACGGACTTGCTATCATGTCACCTACAACACTCCATATCTCCCAGAAAATGTGAACCTTCATGCTGTTTATGATGATGAAGATAATTTACTGTGGATAGATGAACCCTATTACAATATTGTTCAAAAAAAATCTGAATTTCGCGGAATGGAGCGCAGAGAGTTTCTTGTCCGTTTTGGTTTAACAGCAGCCACCGTACTATATGGATTGCGCCCTTTTAATTCTAAAGCAGGAACAATAAATTTAACTTTGAGTTCAACAGCAAGTGGCTTTGTTTCAGCTGGCGAGCAAGTTTATACAACTGCTGGTAATTACAATTGGTCCGTTCTTGCTGGCATTACAAGTATCTCATGTATGGGTGTCGCTGGAGGAGGAGCTGGCTATGGAGGCTGTGGAGGTGGTGGCGGGGGAACTTTTGTAATCAATAATTTTACAGTAGTCCCCGGAAATGGTTTTACATTTGTAGTAGGAGCAGGAGGAATTGGCCAATCTACAACTAGTGGAGGTAATACAACTGGTTTTGGATTCACTGCCTACGGTGGAATTAATGGTTTAGGTAGCGGTGGTGCTGGTGGAAGCGCTGGAACAGGTGGCTACTCAGGTGGGGCCGGAAGCTACAGTGGCGGTGGTGCTGGTGGATATGGAGGAAATGGTGGCAGTGGAGGAGATGGTTGGGTTGCCTACGTTGCCGCTGGCGCAGGAGCTGGTGGATCTGGCTCTGGAATGGGTTCAGCTAATGCCTATGCAGGAGCTGCTGGCGGTAGCGGTGGTGCTGGTAAAGGCGGCACTGGTGGCAATGGTGGCGGCGGAGGGTATGGAGGAGGCGGAGGCGGATCTTTTGGTGGTGCTGGTGGTGGCATGTATGCAGCTGGTGGTGGCGGAGCAAATATCTACGGTATAGGGACCGGCAGTACCGGCGGTAATTTTAATGGTCCCTCAATTGGCAGTCCCGGTGGCGGACCAGGCGGAGGCTCTGCTGGTCAATATAACGGAGGAGCTGGTGGAGGCGCAGGAGGTCTCAGAATTATTTGGCCAGGTACGAGCAGACAATGGCCAAATAATGCATCTTAAAAATTGCCAAAATTACTCTGTTCTTACGCAAAAATAAGGATTCAACATGCTGGCTTCACCGTTACGACTTGTTCCAAAGCCCCCATTGGTCGGGTTAATGGTTCTATAGTAATCAACCATCTTAAAGCCATTGCTTCCATTAAGCATCTTAGACGTCCACAAAAAGCCAGCCCCCTCATAACCTACCCCGAAACCTAAATCAGGAAAGGACAGCCTTTTATTGTTGTAATAAACATCATTCGCCGCAAAGTTAGAAAGCTTATCTTGAGGGTAGTAGTGACTGGTTTGGGTGTAATAACCATCATCCCCTTTAAAAGAGATGTCATACGTTTTTTGTTTTTTATAAAACATCAACGAAAGAGCTTCTGTATCAGTCGGCAGTCTCCACCCTTTGACTTTACCGTACTTAGCATCTGAATTGAGATCTTCACAAGCCTGGGATGCATCTTGATAGTTTAAACTCGTTGGATACTGACCATTATTGGGGATCGTATAAATTCTGATTTGTCGATTTTGGCTATAACCTAAAAATATACTTCCGTCGGCGCAATTGACACCAATTGGAGGATTGATTTCAAGCTGACAATTGATTTCAAAACTGACCTTCCAAACAGTGCTTAAAACAGAGTCAGAGGTTTCAGCTTTCACAACGTTGCCAGCTTGATCCACAGATACAATTCTCACTTTAAAAGCATAGGAGTTACCATCTTCAAACTTTGAAGACACGATGGCTCCTCCCTCTGAAGTTAACGTTGGAGTACCCTGATAAATGAGCATCTCTTTTGAATGAGTCACATTGTAAATGGATAATTCAAATTTTGAATTTTTAGACATCATGATTTTTTTAACAACTTCAGGGGGACCCCAACTTAAAAGCGGTGACTCCGTGAGAGCCTTTAATCCTTTAGACTCAAGAGTTCTCACTTCTAAATTTGTGGGCGTCACAAGGGCTGTGAAGTTAGTGGTCCAAGAGGCTTTTGGGTTATTGATAGGCTTTAAAATACTTTTCATATTTCTAACTTCAATTGTGAAATTAGTTTTTGAGTGTAAATTTATGTTCCCAATCACAGAACCATTTTTAATATCTGCAAACCAATCAGAACCATTAGCGTCTTGAACAATCTTTTTTTCGTTATTCAAAATATAAGAAATTTGTGCATCAAAAGTCATTTCATCATCTTCACTGGGTCTTGTGATGCTATAAATTTGAATCGAAGGTGTGTGATTTAAACTATCAGGAACCTCACCCAAAACTAGGTTAAAAAAAGAATCTGTGGTTGTCCACATGGCAGAATAAACTTCTTCTTCATAACCTGGTAAATCAACATTTCTCACTTTAATAAAATAAGAGGTGCTGCCTTCTAAATTGAGGCCCTTAATTTTTTCTTTATTTTTAATTTTTATCCATTTTGTGAGAGCCTTGCCCTCTTCCTTACCATCGATCACAGCAACAACTTGAGCTTCAAATTTTAAATTTGCACTTTCAATATCTTTTAATAAGGGATTTTTAAGAATGATTTCAGGAGTCTCATTGAGAACCCCTGTTGTGCCTAATTTAAGTATCATTGGAGGAAGCACTATCATTTTTAATTTTAAAGAATAAATTGAAATCGTTACAGGCTCTTCTCTCGAATCATCTACACGAGTCGGTGTTCCTAATTTTGGAACTAGGCTCTCCTCTGAATATTCAATAGAATCCTCACCAAAAAAACCTTTATCTGGTTCATAAGAAAAAACCCCAAATCTCGCATCCAATTTTGTGATGAAACCATGCTTTGTTTTTAACGGAAAATCCGAAGTGCTAAAAAGATATTTCACTAATTGCGATTTATCATCTGCATAAAGAGATTCAATGGTAAATTCTTGAGCTTCTGAGTCTTGAGGAATTCTAAAAGTATTTTTTTGATTTGATGAAAGTAACGTCGAGGCTTCTTGTTTAACCTCTAAACCATCATTTTGGAGAGCACAATTTTGAAATGCAAATAAATTGAGAATAGCAAAAGATATTAAAAAGATGATTTGACTCTGCCTCTTCACAAATACCCCACCGACGTTCCATAAAAAGTTATAAATAAACCTCGCCAAAAATCGAGCTTTTAAATGTCAACTTGAGACACTTTTATTTTGAATTATTCCGTCCTCACACAAAAGTAATAATGTTTGGTTGTTGGAATATCTAGACTTCTATCTGCACTCACCCACTCATTAAATAAATAGACTTTATAATATGTTCTTATATAAGAACCCACAGTCCCTTTTTCAGAAGTTGATGTCCACAATCCACTTGCAGAAAGACGATCGGTCCACGTATTCACTGCCGCAACATTAAATGTCAGAGCTTTATTTAAGTAATAGGTGTCGTTAGCAATAGAGATCGATAATTTATCTGGAGTGTAATATCCTAAACTCACTGTCTTTTGCTGTTTATAAAGAGCCGCCGCAATGACTTCTACACTATTTGGCAATCTCCAACCCTGAAGATTTGCATATTTGGGATCAGAGTTCATATCTAAGCAGGCTTTATTGGCTTCAGACCAAGTCGCTAAAGTGAACACTCCATTATTGGGTGGAGTGTATATCTTCATCAAACGATTCGGTGTCATACCCAATAAAACAGTTCCATCAGTGCATGGAGCCCCAATTGGAGCATTCATCTCAACTTGGCAATTCACCTCAAACTTCACCTTCCATGATTTACTCATAAAAGAAGGAAGAGTTTCTGCTTTTAAAACTTTACCTGTGGCATCTACTGAAACTACCCGTACTTTAAATGCGTAAGATTTGCCGTCTTCAAATTTACCAGGCACACTCACTGTCCCATCTGGATTTAAATTGGGAGTTCCAGTGTATGCAGGTGGAGCAGTTGAATTATCAAGATCAAATACATTCAATTCAAATTTTAAATTTTTAGAATTTTTAACTTTATTAAGTAAGTCTGCAGGACCCCAACCAAGAGTCGGAGATTCACTGAGAGCCTTAGCACCCGAAGAGATCAAACTTTTAACCGTTAAATTTGTTGGAGATGAAAGAACGGTTACTTGAGGCTTCCAATTAGTGACTAGATTTTTAAGTGCTTTTTGTGAACTCGAAATATTTTGGATTTCAATAAAGTAATCCGCTTGAGATACTAATGTGACACCTGAAATCGCTGTTCCATTTTTAACATTCTTAAACCAATCTAAGCCTGAAGGAGATTTAAGGATGACCTTGCTATTATTAAGCATGGTAGAAATCTGAACATCAAAGGTTGTGGCAGCATCAGCCTGAGGATTTTCTATATTTGAAATTGAGATCGTTGGAGTTTCACTCAAAGAATCTGGAATGGCTCCTAAAGTCAGTGAAAAAGATTTATCCATTGTGGTCCAACTTGCAGAATAAGTATTTTCATCATAACCCGGAAGTACAATCTTTTTAACATTCACTTTGTAATTTGTAGTGCCTAAAAGCTTGAGTCCTTTTATTTTAGAATTATTTTTAATTTTAGTCCAACCACTCACTGGTGTTTCTGCATCAGTTGCCTCATCCACTAAAACAACTTGAACCTGAAAATACAATTTAGCATTGTCAGCATCACTTAAAATTGGGCTCTTTAATTGGATCAGTGGTGTTTCAGTTAAAAGAGTTGTGGAACCAAGAGTTAATTCTAGGGGAGGTTTGACGACAACTCTAAATTGCATATGATATTGAGAAATTACCACTGGATTTCCATTAGAACTCTCAGGTTTTTCTGTTCTTGTAGGAGTCCCTATTTTTGTAATCAAACTTTCTTCAACATAATCAATGATGTCATCGCCATAATAACCTTCATCAGGCTGATAATAAAATACTCCAAATTTAGAATCAAAATCTGTAATTTTACCGTGTGTGGTCTTAAAAGGCAGTTCATTATTTCTTAAATTATATTGAACTAACTTAGATTTATCTTGTGGGTAAAGAGATTCTAATTTGAACTCTTTGGCCTCTGAATCTTGATCAATCATGTAAAGATTTTTAGGAGACATGGCCATGATTTCTCCGGATTGATCACTGAGAATAATATTCGCCCCCTGCTTGCCGCAGTTTTGAAAGGCAAACAAATTCATAATGGTGAACGCAAATAAAATTAGGAGATGTTTTTGTTTCTTCACAATAACCCCATATACGTTCTGAAAATCAACAAGTGTGACACTTATATGTTATCAGGATTCTTAAATTATGAGGAAATTTTAAGCTTATTTTCTCTATTTGAGACAATCTATTATTTTCTAATGAGGCTGTATTCAATAAAATCAGCTATAGAAAAAGGAAGGATTCTTGTAGCCGTCTCTGATGCATAAACAGCTATATCTAAAAGAGGCTCATGATCTTCCCATTGTATCGTTTTAAGAAGAAACGAAGCATCTGGGAATTTAAAATTGTCTTCTAATCCCATACAGCGATTGTAAGAACCTCTTTTTGGATGATCAATCGCCTTGCAATCAATCGGCTCTGGTTTAGAGTAATATGCTTTTTTTTGTTCAGCTGTTAACTGAGACTCTTTGAGTTTTTTAGCTGTCATGAGCTCTGCAATAGCAATCAGAGGAGTTTTTAGTGGCACCACACCTTTTCTCTTCATAAACTTTTTATCAGCAATAGCTTCAGAAATCATAATTACAGATTCGCCCATTTCACATTTAATAGAACTCTTATCATTAAGGCACTTAAGATCTAATAATTGAGCTGGCAATTTAAATTCATAGGAATAGGATTTTGATTTCAAAACATATTTTTTAAATTTTTGAGATGGGGCCACACCTTTTTCAATTTTCTCAAGATCCGATTTTAATTTCTTTTTATAGATTAAATCTGCCAAAACATGAGCACTTGAACTGAGTTTTTTTTTATATTCTATAATAGAAATCGGTTTTTTATCTTTTAACAAAAGAGAAAATTTTTGAACACTCTCAGCGTTAATTGCAAAATTTAAATTCTGACTGGTTCTTGCAAAAATAGCCGAAGTTGTTATTCCAATTAACCTTCCCTGATCATCTAATACCGGACCACCACTATTACCTGGGCTTATTGGAGCTGAAATTTGAACTAACTTTACTAAAATTTGATCGAGCATTTTAGGTGAACGAAATCCCGAAAGCATTCCATCAGAAATAGACCAATCAAAACCTCTTGGATGACCTAAAACAACTAATGAGGAACCCTCTTTTTTAGGGGATATATTTTTAAGATCTATCCATGTTTTTACTTTTTTGGGAATACGAATTAAACAGAGATCTAACTCTACGCTACTACAACTGATATATTGAATGTCTTCTATTTTATCACCTGACTTAAGATATATTTGAGCTTTATAACCTTCTACCAAAGCAGGTTGCAATACATGGCGACTGGTCACGATTAAACCTTGGCTATCTATAAAAAAACCAGCACCGTAGGAGATTTCAATGCTCTCTTGTTTAACAACTATCTTAACAAGAGCTTCAGAATATTTAGCATAAAGATCAGAGTAATCAGCGGATTGAGCAGGTTTATTAAAAAAAATAACGCCTAAAAAAAATAAGAGAGGCAACTTTAAATGTGAAAAAATATTTATTAGGCAGTCAAAATTTTTCACTGAGTTCCTCTCTCTAGTTTTGGATTGAATTAAATTTAATTTTTACGTTTCACTTTTGGAATACCCACTTTGTTTTGATAAGCTTGATCGCCAAAATATTTAAGAGCGGCTTCATTATAGGCTTTTGCTGCTGCCGATTCTTTTTCAAAAAGTCCTAGGTTAATGTTTTTACCATTGCACTTAATAGCAGCTCTCCATTTTTTGTCAGCCTTAGAAAATGAAACACCTCTATAAGCAGAAGTTGTTGAAACTCTTGTTTTGGGAAGAAGTTGCTGACGCTCTTTAAGAGTGCAAACAATAAGATTTGATTTTCTATAATCTAATCCATCATTAAAACGACGTGGGTAAACTTGTTTGTTTTTAGTGGGCTTCATCAAAAAGCGACCCAAAGTTAGATGACGTGCTCCCTCTTTAGTTCTCACAGTTGTTACGACTCTTTTTCTCCCAGTGGTGCCAGTGGTGACTCTCCACTTATGAGTGCTCACACGCTCTAAATCTTCTTTATCAATTTTTACTTTTATTTTTGAAGTGGTTACAATGTAGCACCATGGTAATGACTTTTTCATATTGTTATTCTGAACTTTCTTTGTTGAAGTTATCCTTAACAAACCGCTAGGTCCTCTTCTTATTTCATCAAATTTTAGAGAGTAAAATCAAATTAAAATAGTTTATCAAGACCTAGCCTAGTCTTCAGAATTTGCAAATGTTAGATGTGATAAAACCTACGACCATGTTCTAATCTTCTACCTTCACCAAATGAAGTGACTTTTTTAAGGTATCCAATCACGCGTGTGGCATGATCCACATTGGGTGAATGACATTGAGTGCACGATAAAAGGGTGCGTTTATTAATAAAGTTACAGTCATTACAAACAGTCACTTTAACATTGGTACAAAAGTAATTACATCCCTCTCTCGCAGCAATATCTAGGAGCTTCAAATACTGTTCCTCACTTAAATACTCTTCAAGGTTCAGATGAAGGGCTGAGCCTCCATCTAAATAGCGAATCACCTCTTGGCCGTGAAGTTTTAATTTTTCGTAAAAAGAGAGATCCTCATCTTCGACTCTATAAAAATAGGAATTATAGCAATCTCTATGAACTTGATAGCCATCTTTTCGATCCCATTTAGAGTTTTTAACACCTAGATTTTCAGCTGGGACAAACTCAGTATTAAACATATAGCCGTATTTTTCTTTGGCTTCTTTATTGAGCTGATAAATGATTTGTAATTGCTCTTGTAAAAAGTTTTTATATTCTTCGTTATCAGAAATCTCTAGACCAAGATACTCAGCTGCTTCGACCATTCCATTAATACCTAAAGTCAGATACTGTTTATCTAATGAGATAAAACCGGCATCATACACTGTAAGCATTCCCGCTTTTAAAAAGTCTTCCATAATTTTACGATAAGCCACTTGATAGGCTTGTACTTTTTGTACTTCAGTCGCAAGATCCCTTTGATCTTGAATCAAGCGATTCATATTTAATGTGATTACGTTGACACTTCCAGTAGCCACGCCACCCGCTCCCAAAGTGTAAGAAAAACTATGATCAGAAACTTCATTTCTGAGCCGACAACAAGACGCTAAAGAGTCGGGAGAATCTGAGAGGTACATAAAAAATGAACTCCCCTGAGCTAACTCTTGCGCACACATTTCAGCAATTCTACGATCTTTAACTTTGCCATTTTCTGTAATCATAGCCACTGTGACCACGGGAAATGTGAGAAGTGATTTTTCTCTTTCTTTATTAAACCAAGTTAAAAAATATCTTTGCAATTGATCTACGCTGGTCCAATCGGATTGATCTCCATCGGGAAAATAAAAATTTGCAAACATCGATTTAAAATAATGTTCATCATAAATAGATATATTCCAAAACACACTTTGATAACCACGGGCCGCTGCCGGTTGATTGATGGAGTAAACCACTTGTTGAAAAAAATTTCCGATTTCTTGTCGATGATTATATAAATAATTTTTGCCATATTGTTTTCGCGCAAAATAATCGAAGTAATTTAAAAACTCTACGGTGGCTACGGCTCCCGCAAATTGAGCGCTTACTGCAAACACTAAATTGATAAAAGAGCCACAAAATGCTGCTAGATTTTTTGGAGCTTTTGATTCGCCTCCTAATTTTGTTAATCCATCAAGCAAAAATGGATACATTGAAATAGACACACAATAGGGTTTTAAAGAGGTTTCATCATGAACATAGATTTCATGGTTTTCGATTTGTCTGAGGTACTCTTTGGCTAAACTGGGAGAAAATATTTCTGCAATTTTTTGTGAAACCATTGTGCGATTCACTTGAATATTTATATCCTTATTTATTTCAGCCTCTAGAGTTGCAATGTTTTTGAGAGAGACATTGGCATTGGCATCCATTTGCGATCCATCTGCCGCATTAAAACTGCGAATGTAATGATTTACAAAAGCTATTTTTTTTTCTACTTGGTTTTCTGAAAGTCGTAACATGATCAATCCTTCCTTGATGTATACATAAGATGATTTAAAATTTTTCCTGTTTTAATTTCGATCAGTCTTTGATTCGTAGTCGAGGATTCAAGTCCTCCCCGTTCTGCGATCCAAGGACCTAATTTGATATAATCTAAATGTGAAAGCAGTTCTGAAGAGACTTCTTCTCGCCCCGTATAGAGAGCTGTTTTTAAGCCTTGAGCGTGAGCATACTTTAAGTTGTCAACAAGCTCTTCCTCATGCCACTCGCCTCCTAAAAAAAGCAAACAAGTGACGACATGAGAGTATTTATGGAGTTTTTTTTGAAATTCTTCGACTGACCATTCTTGTCCGCGAGAACCATGCCAAGCAAAAGAGGAGTGACACCCCTTACATTGAAGAGGACATCCTGAAATTAAATACGCGAGGCTAATCTCATTAGGAATCTCTTGAAAGACAATACGAACGTCCGTGAACTTCATGATCCAATCCTTTAATGTCACTATATATAGTAGCCTCAAATGCAAAATTTACTACATATAGACAAATTGAGCCCATGGGTCAGAAATTCTTCGTGCATTTATGTCTCAAGAAGGAGTTCCACCCTTACTTGATTTTTTCAAAAATCAAATGCATAAAAAGTATTATGTAACAACGGCGGAATTACCTTGCTCCTTCAGATCACCGTTTTTATTCTTAACTTTAAAATTTCAAAAGGAGATCACCTTTATGGATCCATTACACTACAGCCCTCAGTATGAATTTAGTAAAGATACGACTGAATATAAAAAAATCGCCGATGCCACTGGGTACATCTCCATTGAAAAAATGGGTGACCGTGAATTTTTAAATGTTAAACCAGAAGCTCTTGAAAAATTATCTGAACAAGCATTTGCTGAGGTCTCTCATCTTTTAAGACCTGCACACTTAGAAAAGCTTGCAAATATTCTGAAAGATCCTGAAGCCACTTCAAATGATCGCTTTGTCGCATTAGATCTTTTAAAAAATGCCGTGATTGCAGCTGAGGGTGAATTCCCTTCTTGCCAAGATACTGGCACCGCCATCATCGTAGGTAAAAAAGGCGAGCAAGTTCTCACCAATGTGGATGATAAAAAATATTTATCTGAAGGTGTTTACCAAACCTACCTTAAAAAAAATCTGCGCTATTCACAAATGGCTCCTTTAAGTTTTTTTCAAGAAAAAAACACAGGCACCAATCTCCCTGCACAAATTGATCTCTACACTCAAGCTGGAGATGAATATCATTTTCTTTTTGTGGCAAAGGGCGGAGGAAGTGCCAACAAGTCTTATTTATTTCAAAAGACAAAAGCTCTTTTAAATCCAGAATCTTTTGAAAAGTTTGTGCGTGAAACCATTGTGACTTTGGGAACGGCCGCTTGCCCTCCTTACCATTTAGCACTTGTTGTGGGTGGAACCTCTGCAGAAGAAAATTTAAAAATGGTTAAATTAGCATCTTGTGGTTACCTTGATCATCTGCCGACGACAGGGAATCCAGAGGGAAGAGCTTTTAGAGATTTAGAAATGGAAAAACTTGTAGAAAAATGCGCACAAGAAACTAAAATTGGAGCCCAATTTGGTGGAAAATATTTTGTGCACGATGTGCGAGTGATTCGCCTCGCTCGCCATGGTGCCAGCTGCCCTGTGGGATTGGGTGTGAGTTGCTCTGCTGATAGAAACATCAAAGGTAAAATCACTCGCGATGGATTATTTTTAGAAAAACTCGAAGAGCATCCAGCTCGCTTTTTACCTTCAACAAAAGATCTCGCCAAACCAGAAGAAACTATATCTATTGATCTGAATCTTCCGATTGAAGAAAATCTTAAAATACTTTCTGGCCTCAAAGTTTCAACTCGCGTGATGCTCAATGGCCCTATGATCGTGGCTAGGGATATAGCACATGCTCAACTTAAAGAGCGTGTCGATCGCGGTGAAGGGGTTCCAGATTATTTTAAACAGTATGCTGTGTACTATGCCGGACCTGCAAAAACACCAGCTGGTCATGCCTCTGGATCTTTTGGTCCCACTACGAGTGAACGTATGGATCCTTATGTAGGACTCTTTCAATCATTAGGTGCTTCTAAAATTATGCTCGGTAAAGGCAATAGAAGTCCGAATGTAACTGAAGCTTGTAAAACACACGGTGGTTTTTATTTAGGAAGCATTGGTGGCCCTGCCGCTCGTTTAGGAAAAGAGTGCATCACAAAAGTAGAAGTGCTTGATTATAAAGAGTTAGGGATGGAAGCAGTTTGGAAAATTCAAGTAGAGAACTTTCCGGCCTTTATTATTATAGATGATAAAGGAAATGATTTTTTTAAATCTATTTTGAAAAAATAAAAAAAAGGGCTTTCTTGTTTAAAGAAAGCCCTTTTAGTTTGATCTTAATTTATTTTCACCTAACTAATTACTCAACCTCAGATGAACCACCTGATGAATCTGAACCCCATGAAGGATCTTGGTTTGCAGGATCTTCTTCTGGAAAGTCTTCAGCATATGAACCTGCGTTCGAATTATCATCAGCAGATACATCACCATTATTTGCTGGTGGAGTGCTTGGATGTGTACTTGGTGGCACATGCGGCTGCACTCTTGGAGCTCCAGGAACAGTTTGCGGTGGCAAATGTTCTTGATTGTTTTGATTCCAATCTAAATCAGAATCATTAAAATTTCCTGGGTTGTAGTTTTCGTCCCCGTTATTTTGATCTTGGTTATCATTGTTTTGATCACCATTTTGGTTATTATCATTTCCAGAAGAATTCTGATCTTCATTTACACTTCCCCATGGAGGAAGTTCTGTTTGATCAAATAAATTTCTAAAATCAATGATTGTACCTTGATTGCCGTAATCTTTTACCCAATCAGGAAGCTCTTCACCTTCTGGTCCATAATAAATGATTTTACTTGGAGGAGGTGCTTGCTGATGATCACCTGGTTGTTGACCTGGCTGTGGAAGACCCCCATTAGGACCTCCATTGTGACCACCATTACCGTATTGACCCCATCTACCATATAAAAATGGTGGAATATATCCACATGGGAAACCAGGAAGTTTTACGCCACAATTTTGCTCGTTATCCGCTCTATTATGTTTATTTCGTTTATTTTTTTTGTGATTTTTTTTTCTGATTTCAATCACCCGACCATTTGGACCGTCAGTGATTCTAGAAGAGTAATAATCATCATCTGTTGAAAAATAACGACCCGTTTCGTCTTCATGGGTGTACATTTGTGCATTTGCTAGGTAAGAAAAAGATATTAGTGTTGCAAACACTACCATACTGAACTTCATAAAAAAGTCTCCTTTTAAGCAATTAACAAACTAAAATTAAGTTTATTATTACGAAGGAGACTTAACAATTTGCTCTTGAATTTTCAATATAAATGATGACTATCTGGGATCCTTAAAAGTGTCTAACTTTTAGATAATAAACCCTTAAAGATCCACACAATGAGTAATTACTTCCAACCGTCTAAAAGAGCTGTCCAAGCAGCATTAGATTCGATTTGGAAGTGATCGTAAACATCCACCCCAGGTGCAATGTCATAAACGCTTTTCATAGAAGCCGTTAACTCAGCGTTAGTGGGTGTAATATCACCAGCTGGACCTGAGAATGGAGAAATTTCTACATGGATGATTGGTGTTGAACGATTGTTTACAAAACTAATAAATTGCATTGAAACAGTTCGAGTCCATTGTGGATTAAATACAGTGCCGCCGTACTCAGCTGCCCATTGTTGCCACATAAACTCAGACATCATCCAATCAACTTTAGAAGTTCCTGTTAAATTAAGAATTTGATCAAAGTTAAAACCCATTCCATCACTCATCTCTTGATTAGAGTAGAGGGAACCATTTTTAAGGGCTGCCCATGTTTGAACAATTGCAGAAATTTTTCCGTAAGCGTGCGCTTGTTGAGACATAATTCCAATGAGTTCAGTTAAACCCTGAGCTCTGAAATTTTTCCAAGTGGCATCACCTAATTTATTATTTGGATATCTTTTTTGGAACTCTGCTGTGGCCTTTGGATTGTAATCAACTGACATATTCCAGTTGTAATCAATCATTGGCTCAACACCTTCGATACCGTCTACATTAGGATTTTTAACTAAGAAATCCGTATAAAATCCTTTGAGCCAAGTTCTAAAATCTGGATGCCAAGCAGATAGTAAAAAGACATCTGAGTAGGGTTTATAATTTCTTAAAGTTTTAGTTTTTACTTTCCATGCATCCATTGTGCTCCAAACTTTTTTGAAGTTGTTCACAGGAAGAACTGCAATAACTTTCATACCTTTAAGTTTTGCTTCAGCAGTTAATGCCGCAAAAATATTAGCTTTACCGTAAGTCCCCTCAACAATTGTCATTGAGTAAGTTGTTGGATAAAAAGCACCGTAAACAGTGTTATAAGCATAAATATAAAGAGTGTTCACTCCAGCAGCTTGTGCCTTTGCAACTACATCTTTAGAAATGGTCGCAACAGTTCCTGATGGATAAAGATCATAAAAATATCCAGGATCTACTCTTAGACCACGGATTGCAGGAGCACCATGACTTTTATTTAATAAACTAAACATCAATATAAAAACTAAATAAGAAAGCAGTTTCATTTTAACCTCGCTATACAGAGGTTATCGGCGAAACTACTTTCTACTTAAACTTGAAAACTGCTCTCAATTTGAGCATCATTTAGACTCAACTTAGGTCCCATTTGAAACAGGATTTTCAATTAAATGATCCAATCAATTTTTAGATCTCAATGCCACCGAAGGTGATAAGTGACTCACGGATCGACTTGGAATCCATGCTGCTAAAAAAGCAATGATGATCGAAACTATGGAAGTGATTAAAATAAATATAAAATCAACTTTTGCAGGAATGGCATTATCATAATAAATATTTGGTAAAATATCGATTGGATAAAACTCAACTAGTAGAGATAAAGCTGTCCCGAATACAAGCCCAATGCCCCCACCAATGAGAGACAACATTAAACCAATACCTGTAAACAGATTACAGGTTTTTTTAACTGACAAACCCATTGCTGCAAGTATTCCAATCTCGCGTTTTTTTTGTGAAATCAAAAGTGCAATGACCGTAACAATTGAAAAACTTGTGACCAAGCCCGCGAGAGTTAAAAATAAACCAATAATAGTTTTTTCAAGTTTAAGTGCAAAAAAGAGAGCTGAGTTTTTTTCTTTCCAAGTTTGAATTTTCAACATCGGAAAAGTTTGCAGCTGAGATTTTACTTGATCCACATCATCAGGATTAGAAATCCAAGTTTCAATTCCCACACTCCGGCTGGCCGCTTTTGAAAATTGATTAAGCGCTTTACCTCTTAAATAAAAAATATTTTGAGCATCTAAATCTGCCAGGGAGGTTGTAATAATTTTTTTGACACTCACTTTTTCAAAGCGGGGCACTTCACCAGGTGGCAACAAAAGGCTTTCTGGAGGTATGATCGTAATAAAATCTCCTTCAAAGATTCCTAAAATTCGAGCCAGATCACTCCCTATTATAATTTCTCCATCTTGAGGAAAATCAATTTTTTCTTTAACTAAAAAACCTAAGCTTTCTTCAGTCAATCCTCGCGCAACGGCTCCTCTAAAATGGCCTTCCATAGTTCTAAGAATCACATCTTGTTGTTCATAAACTAAAGCAATGTTGCCAGGCTCGGATTTTAACTTCATATAGGCAGGATGAGTTTCCATAAACTTTGTATTTACGGTGTCCAATATTTGAATTTGCAAATGGGGTTCCATCGAAAGTATTCGATTGCGGATATTGAGATTCAGTCCATTCATAATACTGAGAATAAGTATAAATGAAAAAATTCCAACAGCGACTCCTACAATACATAACCAAGAGATGCGTCGAACTAAAGAACCTGATCTTTGCGAGAATAAATAATTTTTAAAGAATTTCCAAATCATGTTGCAATTGCGCCCTAATTCTCATTAAAACGCAATCACTAATGCTTAATAGCAACTAATCTGCCGCAGGAGGATCCATCGGAGATTTAACTTCAGGAAAGACCACCCCAGAAGGTTTAACTGGCTCTTTTGAAGTTTCTTTAACAGGCTCTTTAACTATAGGAGCTGTTGGAACGCTCTCTTTATCTTCTTCACTGGCAGGCTTTCTAGCTTTTTTTGCAGCCTCTCTTTTGGCATCGCGACGAGCTTCATCTTCCTTAACATCATTCACACTGCCACTCAAAAACATCGATTTCTCCATAGCCTTAAGAAGAACGACGGCTTCATCAAGAGCTTCTACCGCACGACGACTCGCCTTAGGCAACTCAGGCCCCACCTCAGCCAATGCTGGAATGATCACTTTAAATTCTTGAGTGAGTACATTGATATTTTTTAATAATATAGAAATATCTGCAGCATACTCTGGAGCACGTTCTTTAATCGTTGGCAACATCGCGTTTAATTCACGAGTCGTATAATTTAAATTACCAAGCACCTTTTCTAAATTTTGATCTTTAGTGGCTTGCTTACTTAATTTAATCACTTCAAAAGAGAGAGTATTTAAATTTCTAAGCAAGGGATCAATTTTATCAAAGATATCTACAAAACTTCGAGTTCTATCTTTATTCAAAAACGCTTGTGCCAATGTTCTTACGTTATCCATCATTCCCGACATTGTTTCTAAATAAGGCCCTAGTTTTTTTCCGTTCAATAAACTCATCATATCCACAGCTTCATGACTGGTCATCAATGCACCTGCGGCAAGTTTAGGAGAATCATTACTTCCTACTACAACATCTAAAGCTCTTTCTCCGATAATAAAAGGACGCACTAATTGAGCATAAGAATCTTGTTTAATACGATGTTGAAACTTACTTAAAATATAAAAAGTAACTTTAATTTTATTATCATTTTGAAGTTCCACCTCTTCAACACTTCCGGCTCTCAAACCAGATATCTGAACGAGGGTACCCGGATGGACACCTTCTGCATTTTCAAATTCAGTTGTAAACATAACCTTAGCTTCAAACCAACCTTGTTTAATCGCAACTCCAATGGCTAAAAAGATGGCCCCCACGATGGATACTGCCAAAAAAATTCCAGCAACTCTTTCAAATTTATTAAATTTTACTTTTATCATAAATGAACCACTTTTTTATCGGGGATCATTTTTTCTAAATAGAGATTTTTTTCATCTATCTGAATCGTATTATAATCCCACTGAGCCATAAATTTTTCATCAAAGGAACTCATCAAAACTAATTGAGCCGCTCCTTCATCTCTCATTTTAGTCACTAAATCGATAAACTGATAGAGAGCCTCACTGCTTAAACCCACACTTGGATCGTCTAACAAAAGTATTTGGGGTCGCATAATCAAAGCTCTAATAAGACAAACAATTTTTCTCACACCACCTGGAACATGAGAAGGGCGCTGTAATTTGTACTTTTCTAAATTAAAATATTGTAAAAACTCAATCACAGTTTGATTCGCTTCTTTTTCAGAACAAATTTTGTGATATTGAAGAGGTAAAAGAAGATTATCAATCAGAGTTCTATTGCTTAACAACCCCCCATAATCAAAAGAATACCCAATTGCTAAGCGGTAGGGCAAAAATTCTTCAAAGGTCATTTCACAAACATCTTGGTTATTGATAAAATATTTTCCAGCAGTGGGAACTTGCAAACCCGCAATCATCTGCAGAAGAGTCGATCGACCAGAACCACTATTGGCTTTGACCCAAGAAATTTCATTCATTGGAAATTCAAAGTCCACATTTTGGAAAAGATAATCACCATCTTCGTGTTTAAAAGTTAATCCTTCAAAACGAAGTGACTCAATTTTAGGTAAGTTTTTTGGATCTCTACCAAACATATAATTCCCTCAAATCAATCCAAGTTTCATTAATTGATTTAGATAAAATAAAGCTGTCACAGTCATATTAAAAATTGTTACATAAATAATACTATTGACTACAGCAACTGTTGTTACTTGTGGCACTTCATGAGGACTTCTTTTAACAGAAAGACCTTGAAAGCACGAAACCACAAAGATGATCATCCCACTGAATGTATTTTTAAGTAAAAAAATGTAAATATCTTCAATCGCAAAGGCTCTTGAAAGAGAATCAATATAAAAATTAAAAGGCATATCTTGAATAAGCTTTGTAATAATGAAACCACCAATTAGAGCGATCACATTAAAATAAAATGCTAAACACACAACACTGATTATGCCGCCTAAAATACGTGGAAACACAATGAAACTCAATGGATTGATACCAATGCTCTCTAAGGCTTCAATCTCGCGATTAGCGCGCATATTTCCGACTTCAGAGGCCACGGCTGTTCCGGATCTTGCGATAACAATAAGAGCTGTGATCAATGGACCCAATTCTCTGGTAATAATAACCACTAAAAGATTACCAATCATTGCTGTACTGCCTAAAATAGACAAGTTTGCTTGTGATTGCAAAATCACCACACCACCTGATGCTAGTGCTAATACAGTTATTAAAGGCATTGCTTGCCAACCTGTAAAATAAATTTGCGCGGAAATTACAGAAATAATAGTTCGTGTGCTTTGAGCTTTATCAAATATTGTTGCACGAAGAGAGAGATAAACCATAAGAAGTACATGTATTGTGTACTCAATATTGGAAGTGATCTTTCTTCCAAGGTTATCTATTTGTTCAGTTAATAAATTCAGTGCCCACATAATTTAAATTCCTCAAAGATTTTAAAATAATAATTTAATTACAAATTATTTATAAAATCTTATTTTCTAATCGGAAATTTAAATGAAAACTTGGCAAGACAATGGTCTAATTAAGGTATCAAATCCATGATTTTTTGAGGAATCGCATCGAGAGCTAAAATAAATTCAGCAGCTCCAATTTTAGCAGCTTCTCGAGGCATTCCCCAAACAATACAAGTCTCTTGATTTTGAGCAATGGTTCGAGCCCCTATTTTTTTAAGAGATAACAATTCACGAGCCCCATCAGCACCCATACCTGTCAAAATCACACCCACAATATGACTGAGCTTTAATTTTGCAACCGATGCAAATAAATAATCAACAGAAGGTTTATGACGATTTACTGGAGGATCATCATTGATTTTAACTTTAAGAACTCCCCCCACTTTAACTAGGGACATTTGTTTTCCTCCCGGAGCGATAAGAACTTTATTTGGCTCAACAATATCATCATCTTCAGCTTCTTTAACTTCAAAAGGACATAATTCGTTAAGACGATTCGCAAATGCCAGAGAAAAAACCGGAGGAATATGCTGCACAATTAAAATAGGCGGAATATTTGCTGGCAATTGAGTTAAAACAACTCTAAGAGCTTCTGTTCCACCTGTGCTAGATCCTATAACTACTAAACTAGAATTTAAATTTGAAGATTGTTTATATTTTAAGGATTGTGAACTCAAAGGGACTTTTCCAACAGTCGCAATTGTTGGGGGTTTATTTTTAATTAAATGCACTTGAGAAGCCACTTTAATACGTTCAATAATTGCTGGAGAAATCACTTCCAACTCTTTTAAACTTGGTTTTTGGATATAATCCACAGCTCCAATTTCTAACGCTTCTAAAATAAGTGAGCTTTCTTCTTTAGAAATTGAACTGATCATCACAGTTGGAATTGCATACTTAGGAGATAAAATTTTTAGCAAATCTACGCCCGTCATTTCTGGCAAATGAATGTCCATCGTCATGACATCAGGTTTAAATTTTGCAATTAAAGGTTCAACCTGACTTGGTCGTTCCGCCGTTGCCACGACTTCAATATCTGGATCAGAACTTAAAATTGTCGTAAGTAGACTTCTAATTACTGGAGAATCATCTATAATAAGAGTTTTAATTTTTTTATTTTGTTTTACAGTGACTGATTTTTTTTCATCTTCTTGTTCAACTATTTTAGAAAGCTTAATTTTATTTTCGGCAAATAAATGAAACACTTCATAAGATTGCTCTCTAGAAACTTGATTGGCTAGTTGTAGCTTATTTTTTTTCAGCCAACCTGATGCTTTTTCTATATCTTTACTTGGTCCAATAATTTTAAAAGTCAGTTTCTGAGAAGGTGATTTAAGCTTATCAGAAAAATCTTTAATTATTTTTGCATAGTCATAATCAAAGATTTCTCCCACCCAAACACCCGAAGCTGATTTATTGTCAGTGCTTGTAGCAAACCAAAATAAACCCATCTCTACTTCGTATTTCAAAATAGAAGGCAGACTTTTATTTTCAGTCAGAACTACCCAATTTGATTGGGAGTTTATTTTAATCAACTTACTCACCTGTTCCATTTGCTTCCTAAAATGATTAAGCTAAATACTCTTCCGATACCGATGCATAACTTGTGGCAGGAACTAAATCCGAAGCAATATCCTGCAAAGATCCAACTGATTTTTTAGCATTAGGACCTAAATCCTCTAATACCAACTGAATATCTTTTAATTGCAGCACTCCTTCAACCACACCATTACTTGGTAAGCCCATCACAAAAACTGACATTTTGCGATTTGATTTTGAAAGGTGACTCCACAAGTTTTTATCCTCAACAAAATAAAACTTACCCACTTTAAGAGTTGGACTGTTGATCACATTAAGATCTTTTAAAACTTCAAATGTTTTTCCATTAGAATTTATAAACAATGATGAAGCAAAAGTCTCCAATGCATCATTCAAACCTTGGCAAAAAATAATTGTAGGTGGATCATTATGTGGAATAATATTTATTAATTGTGATAAATGCTTTCTTTGACCCATACCAGAAACTAAAACTCTTAATTTTTCTTCTGGTTGATTAATCACCATTTTTTTCTTAAAACTTTTATCAATTGATAAATTAGCTTGCGAAAACTGTGCGGTTTGCAATTTAGTGTAAAATGCAGATTTTAATTTACAACGAACTTCGTCACCTTTTTCAGTCAGATTTGAAAGCGTTGGTTTTTCAACATAATCCATAGCTCCGAGCTCTAAAGATTTTAATGCTAAATCTGCATTTTCTCTATTTACGGTAGAGATCATCACGACTGGTACGTGTTGAGAATTAAAATTACGTTTTAAATACTCTATGCCATCCATTCCCGGCATGTGAATATCTAATGTCACCACATCTACTTTGTTTTTCTTTAAAAAATCCGAAGCTTCTTGACCATTTGTAGCAGTACCTACAACTTCAAAACCCATTTCTTTAACAAGAATTTTTTTAAGAAGCGCAAGTATTGTAGAGGAATCATCCACACAAAGAACTTTTAATATTTTTTCACTGAAATTATCAAATTGAGTGTCCGCTGTTACATAACTAGGAGCTGCGGGTTGAGGTTTGACAAAAGCTGGTTTATCACCAGGAAATGAACCCTTCACCAAACCCAATGCGGGAGCTTGTTTAGGCGCAGTAGCATCTTTAGCTCTTCTATAAACACTTGGACCACAATATTCAATTGGAAGTGATAAATTAGTCAGAGACTCAGAAATCCCGATAAATAAGTACCCTTCTGGATGGAGTCTTTCTAAAAAGTTTTTTGAAATAGAAACTATTTGATCTTGAGAGAAGTAAATAAACACATTACGACAAAAAATGATGTCGAACTTTTTTTGCATCACAATTGGAGAAAATCTATGTAGGTTAACTACTTCAAAGTTCACATTTTCTCTAATTGTGTTTTTTGCTTTCACAAAATCTGCAATCTCGCCTGTACCGCGAGCCCAGTGATTACCAAGATAATTCATAGGAATTTCTTTTATTTCTTTAAAATTATAAACTCCATTTTTTGCAAATGAAATAGACTCAGGATCCACATCTGAACCTAAGATTTCAAAATCTAAATCTGGAGCAAATTGTGGTAAATAAAACCTTAAAAACATCGCTAAAGAATAAACCTCTTGACCGCGACTGCAGGCCGCCGACCAAATTCTTATTTTCTTATCGCCACGCGCTCTCACAGCATTCACAATTTTTAATAAACCCTTAAGTTGCAAAAATTCAAAGTGTGAAAACTCTCTAAAAAAATAAGTATGATGTGTTGTAATGAGAGACAACAAAATTTGACTTTCAGCCTCTGAATTTTTTTTGAGGTATTTTAAATACTCATCAGGTGTTTCAATACCTAAGCGAATCATTCTTGATTTTAAACGATTTTCAACCATTGAGTTTTGTTTTTCACCCAATTGAATTCCTGATAATCTTGATACGATTGAACAGACTTCGGCAACTGCTGTTCTAAAATCACCTCTAACTGAGCTGATCTCTTTAGAGTTATCGATAAAAAATTCGCTCTCGATATCATGATTTCTTTTCTTTGCGGATTGATTCACAGTGACTCCTCTAAATTATGCTGCTGCTTTTACTTTATTGATAGTTTTGTGATCTTCTTGACTTAATGTCTTAGCTAAATCTAAGAGTAAAATTAAATCACCATCTCTACGATACACACCTGTGATGTATTCAGTGTTTTTTTGACTTTCAATACCTGGTTTATCTGAAATATCATTCACTCTTGGAACAAGTACTGAATTCACAGAGTCTACCACCACACCTACATGCATAGCATTGTAATCAAAAATGATCACAGTTGCTTCAGCGTTCTGTGTTTTAGGATTTTTAATATTAAATTTAACTCTCAAATCAATGACAGAAATCACTTCACCCCTTAAATCCATCAGTCCTAAAAAGTGCGAAGGTGTTTGTGGAATCTCTCTTAGCTTAGGCATTCCTATGACTTCTCTAACATTTAATAAGGGAATTGCATATTCCTCTGAACCCAGAGAAAATGTTAAATACCTTGAAACTGGTAAGTGGCTTATCTCACTCATGCGGTTCTCCTTAACTGAGATTCAGAATGACTTGAAGAGCGAGGACTTGACTTGCCCGCACTCACTTTTTTTAATAAATCATAAGGCTCTAAAATCAGTGCTGGTCTTCCATCACCCAAGATAGTGCTACCAGAAACTCCTTTAGTCCCTTGAAGTTCTTTTCCAAGCTGTTTAATAACGACTTGGTACTGTCCAATAATATCATCTACCAATAGAGCAAAAGCTTGCCCTGAACTTCTCACTATAATAGCAATCATTTCCCAAGCAGGAGTGTCTGTTTTTTTACCAAGAAGTTGACCCAATCTATAAATGGGTAAGTTCTCTCCTCTGAGCATAAGGACTTCACCTAACCCCGTCGTCATTTTAACATCTTGGGCTGCTGGCTTTAAAGCTTCATGAACATGAGAAAGAGGAATGACGTAACGATCTGAGCTTGCTTTAACAATCATTCCATCAATAATAGCGAGGGTCAGTGGTAGGTAAATTTTAAATGCACTGCCTTTTCCTAATTCAGATTCAATAACCACTTCACCATTAAGTTGTTCGATGTTCGTTTTAACCACATCCATCCCAACACCACGACCTGAAATATCAGTCACTTCAGCTTTGGTAGAAAATCCGGGTGCAAAAATCAGATTGTAAGCTTCTCTATCAGATAAAACTGTTCCTGGTTTTAAAATCCCTTTCTTTTCAGCAATGGCTTTGAGTTTTTCAGGATTTAATCCACCGCCATCATCACGGACTTCAATCACAATTTTACCACTCTCGTGATAAGCGCTAAGGGTGACTTTACCCTCTGCTTTTTTACCTTTTTGAAGTCTGTCACCTGGCATTTCAATTCCATGATCTACGGAATTTCTAATGAGGTGAACAAGAGGATCGTTCACTCTTTCTAAAATAGTTTTATCCAGTTCAGTTTCTTCTCCCACGAGAACTAATTGAACTTGTTTATTTAAAATATTAGCCGTGTCGCGCACAATTCTTTGCATTTTTTGAAAGGTCGGCTTGATAGGAACCATGCGTAGACTCATAGACATATCTTGGATTTCTTTGGTGACTTTTCCAAGTTGATGAGCTGTTTTTTTAAGAAATAAAGATTGAGAGTCATTCACTTGCTCTTGAAGAACAGAGCTTAAAATCACCATTTCTCCCACAAAGTTTAGAAGCTTCTCTACTCGTTGCAGAGACACACGAATACTCTCTTCAGAAACTGGAGTTCCATTATTTGGAGGTGTTTGACCTCCAGAAGCAACTGAAGATGCCGCTTTAGGATCTTTCGCTTGAGGCGCTGAAACTACTGCTTTAACTTCAGATTGTTGAACTTGAACAAGCGATTCAGTTTTCGCCACATGCATTTGCTCCTGCTCTTCTTCCTCAGATTCAGAAGCTTCAAATTCTACGATGGCTTCTTCTTCAAACTTCTCAGGTTCTAGCGAGTCTGTAGAAGATATATCAGTGTTTGCAAGATCCTCAAAATTTTCTTCAGAAATAGATTCTTCTGAATGAGTTTGTGCAGACATTTCTTCTTCAAAAAAATCTTGATTTGGAACTTGTAATGAAGGATCAATAGTTTCTTGTTCCAAAGAGTTTTCATCCGAAGAATGAGAAACTTTTTTTGTTTGTGCCAATTGAATTTCAGAAATTAAATGTTCACTTTCAAAGCTTGCATTTAAATCATATTTCAGACCTTTTACCATTTGCGAAAGATGATCATTACATCTTAATAACAAATCTATAATTTCGCTTTGTACAAGGATTTCTCCATTTTTTAAAGCTAATAAAAAAGTCTCAAGTTCATGAGTAAAATGACCAATTTCATCAAATCCAACCGCTTTAGAACTCCCTTTAAGGTTATGAGCTAACCTAAAAATTTGATCTAAAGTTGCTTTGTCTTGTGGTTTTTCTTCTAAGGTCAAAAAGCACTGTTCAACGTCAGTGATTGCCTGCTCGGCCTCTTCTAAAAAACCTATCTTTAGTTCCTTTTCAAAATCATCCATCTTTGAATATTCTCCTCTATTGATTTCTAGAAACTATTAAACGTCTTGAAATCTTGGATCATTAAATGAGGGTTCTGCACCTGCGGCCATTTTTTGTGGTTCTTCAGAATGTGTTGCATTTGTCGAATTAGATTTTTTAACCTTCATCGAAAACTTTTTCTTTTCTTCAACCTTGTGTTCAGGTTTTCTTTTTTGTTTTTCATTTTTAAAATCAAAAACTTTAGTCGCATTAGAAAACTGACTCACATGTTTTTTACTTAATTCTTCTTCTAAATGAAGTTCTGCGCTTCCGCCTTCTATTAAGTGAGAAAGAGAATTCACAATTTTAGATATTTTTTCAGATTGAAAAGACAATTGTTCTGCCGCTGTAGCAGTTTCTTGCGAACTCGAAGCATTTTGCTGAGTCACTTGATCAATATTAGAAATCGCTTTTGTAATTTCATGTACGCCTTTTGATTGCTCTTCACTCGCCGTAGAAATTTCAGCAGACATTTGCGCTACTTTCTCTACTGAGTTAACAATTTCAACAAGAACTTCATTACATTCTTTAGCCACTCTATTACCAACTTCGACTTTATTCTTTCCTTGTATAATCAAAGTGCCAATTTTTGATTTACTCTCTTTAACAATTTCTTCAACTTTATTTATACTGCCATTGAGCATTTCAGAAATTTCTTTGGCGGCATTGCCACTCATTTGAGCTAAGTTTCCTACTTCTTCAGCAACCACTGCAAAACCTTTACCGTGTTCACCAGCTCTAGCAGCTTCAACGGAAGCATTAAATGAAAGTAACTTTGTTTGAAATACGATATCATTAATAACTTTTGTTTTATTTCCTATTTCAGTAATCACTTGAACAATGCCTTCAATTTGACGATTGCTCTCATTGATTTCTTCCATAATTTGATTGTTACTTGTATTGATCTCACCAATGGCCTGGATCATTTGTTCAACAACTCTTTGGCCTTTTTCAGCAGTTCTTTGACTCGTAAAGGAAATGTCTGATGATTGCTTGGCGTTTTCTGAGTTTTTAGTCACCATTGAACTCATCTCTTCAACTGATGCAGATGTCTCCTGAACAGAAGCCGCTTGCTCTGTCGTTGACTGATGAAGTTGCTCTGAAGAAGCCGCAATTTTAGTCGCTTCTTGACCAAGCTCTTTGCTCGATTCAGAAAGCAAATGATTGATTTTTTCAAAACTATGAACAAGACTTTTTGCAAATACAAAAGTCACACCCATGCCAAAAGCGGTACTTAATACAATGATTAAAAGACTCCAAAAAATACCTTCGTTTTCATAATTTTTTGCTTGTTTAATTGAAACATCCGCGATTTTTTCATGAAACCTTAAAAGAATATCTAATTCTTTTTCATATTCATCAGCATGAATTGTTAAATCTTTATTGATCAGATCAAGGGCTTCTTTTCTCTCAGATGATGCTTGGTCAGTAGTTTTTTTTAAGAGGGGTAATATTTTATCAAAATCTTTTTTTAATATTTCAGCTTTTGAAGACACAATATCATAGATTTCTTTTTCACCTTCAGAGAAGGGAATTGCTTCATAGACTTTCATTAAGGCATCAAATTTTACAAATTCTTCTTTTATTTCTTCTGCCAATCTATGAAATCGATCTGAATCAACCCCTGGTAGTGCCATTGATATGAGATCAATTTGACAGGTTCTTACAAGGGCCAATCCATCATAGAGAGTCACAAGATTGGGCATACTGACATCACTTATTTTGGCATACGATTTCGCCATTGATTCAGTCGAAATATAATTAACTCCACCAACAATGACCGAGAATAAAATAAGTAATCCAGATAATAAAAATATTTTGAGCCTGAGACTTAATTTGTTCATAGAAAGATTTCCCTTAAAATTGATTTTTCAATTTAAATATTTACCCACTGTATTCATCGTCAAATTCAGTGGTAACTTTAGGGAAACTCTTCTAAGGTCTTACCGACTTTTTTAAACTTAGGCTTTTAAAATATTATGAAATTCGTAACTTTTCAGAAACTGGATCATAGTCTGGACAGCTTGCCCATTGCCACCGCTAAAAGTCAGGCCGCCGTGAGCTTTATCATTCCAAGAATAAATATCTAAATGAGCCCAAGGTTTTTGCTTCACAAATTTTTCTAAGAAAAGCGCGGCAGTTATCGCTCCTCCAAATCCATCAGTAGCATTCACATAATCCGCAAAAGAAGTGTTCATTTGACTGTTATACTTTTGCACCAAAGGCATTCTCCATGAATGCTCACCCACTTCTAACCCAGCCTTTAAGAGCGCATCTGCTAGTAAATCATGGTTACTAAATAATCCTGCCACCTCTGCACCTAAAGCCACTTTAATAGCTCCCGTGAGAGTTGCTAAATCAATGATCACTTCTGGCTCGTCTTTTTGTGTGATCGCCACATCAAGAGCATCTCCTAAAACTAAGCGACCCTCAGCATCTGTATTATGAATTTCTACTAAATCACCATTACGTGCTTTGACTAAATCACTTGGCCTAAAAGATCGAGCATCTACTGAGTTTTCTGCCAAAGCTAAATAAAAATCACAATCTCTTTGATATTGAGATTCTACAACCCAAAGAGCCGTCGCTAAAACTGCGGCCGCTCCTCCCATGTCTTTTTTCATCAGTCTCATACCAGAACTTGGTTTGATATCTAATCCGCCAGTATCAAAAGTGATCCCTTTACCCACAAATGCGAGAGGTTTAAGAGCTTTCTTAGGAGCTTTTTTAGATTTTTTAGGGCGGTAAGAAATTTTCACTAAACAAGGCGCATGTACGGCTCCTTGCCCTACAGCTACATGCATTCCCATACCTTCTTTTTCAAGTCTATTTTGATCCCAAATTTCTAAATGCACACCCTGATCCGATTTTTTTTGAAGATCTTTAAGAATAGCTTTTGAAAAACTTGATGGATTTAAAATATTCGGTGGCAAGTTCACATAGTGTCTTGCGGAATTAATCGACTGAGCAATGATCATCGCCTCTTCAAAAATTTTACCATGCACACCAGTTGAGTAGTTTCCAAAATAGATTTGAGGAAGATCTGCAAAGGGGGACTTTTTAATTTGAGTTTTAAACTGGTAAGCGCCCATTTCGAAACCTACAAATGCTCCTCTAAGACCTTCGTCAGTTAACCCTGTCATTTCAAGATGAACTTGCTTTAATGAAAACGCTCTGAGGTGAGTGACTAAATTTCCGTAATGATCTCTCATTTGCGAATAAGCACTGTCTTTTAAGAATCCATAGTGCGATTGAGATTCATTTTTTGGGAATTTTTTTTCTTTTAAGACCCACACTGGGCCTTCTTTTCCTGAAAAATAAATGAAGTCCTTTGAAGACTCTTTTAGTTGAGGGATTTGCCATTCAGGAGCAAAATCATTGAGGATCTTTTCAAATCTTTTTTGTTCATTAGGACCTAATCCGTATATGAAACCTTGATGACCAGACTCTTTACGTGAAGCATCTATTAAATGAAACTCTGTCAACCAAGTCGCAACTTTTAACTCGACCATCAAGTCCTTTCTCTCGTTCACCGGTTGAGAAGCACCTGACTTTTGTTTTTGCTTTTGAGTTATATTCTTCTTTTTTGAATTATTTTCTGCCACGACCAACTCCTTTGTTTGAAAAGCCTGAATGGTTATCGTATAATTATCCCATGACTCCACAAATTGTTAAGAATAATCTTATTGAGAAACTTAAAATAACTGTTATCAACACAGAAAATTTATTTATTCTATTTGATGAAAACACACATCAAATTCCTCACTTTAGAGAGGAACTACTAAAAACTATACAAGATGGTTCCCTCACAGAACTAGAATGGCAAAAAAGATCGACCTCTATTTATGATAATAAATCACTTCATCAGACCAAAAAACTCGCTCAAGCTTTGCTTGAGATTGATGCTGATTTTTATTTAATGTGCGAAGTGGGTGGTTTGGAATCACTTACAAACTTTAATGATCTTTTTTTAAATAACCAATACACACCCTATTTAATTGAAGGCAACTCGGATCGCCATATTGATATTGGTTACCTCGTTAAAAAAGATTTCCCCTTTCAATGTGAAATCAAAAGCCATAAAGAAAGATCTATCAACTTTCTCTATCCTCATGAAAAAGACACTCAAGTTCCTAGTCATAAGTTTTCAAGAGATGTCTCTGAGTTAAGAGTTGTGAACCCTAAAAACTCTGAACTCTTAATGATCTTCTTACTCGTGCATTTAAAATCTCCATTGGATCGTGATGGCATTGATTCAGGCGGCTGCCTCAGAAGAGAAGCTGAATTAAAAACACTTGTAGAAATCTACAATGAGCTTCAACAAGTGCATGATGTTCCCATTGCAATTGGTGGGGATTTTAACGGTAATGCCTCTATCCTAAACACAGATAATGAGTTTAAAGATCTCTATGAGAAAACATTTCTTAAAGATGCCTTAGAAATAGCGGCAATCCCACTTTATGAAAGAGCTACTTTTTATCATGTCAGAAATCATCAAAGAACTGATGGACGCCAAATTGATTTTTGTTTTTTGAATCAAGTTTTATGGTCTAAATTAGAGGCCGATGAAACCTTTGTTTATAGATATAAGAATGCTTTTGGACACAGACCCCTTGGTCCGTCTTCGATTGAGGAAAAGCTCAATGGCCCTTCTGATCATTATCCTGTCGTTATAACAATAAAGGCCCCATTTTAGTGGAGCCTTTACTTGGTTTGGCTAACAAAACTTGCTAGCCCTCAAATTTACTTGTTTTAAAATTATTTAATTCCAACAAGTTCGATTTCGAATACAAGAACTGAATTTGGTGGGATACCTGGTCTACCAGATGAACCGTATGCAAGTTCAGATGGGATGAAAAGCTTCCATTTAGCGCCAGTTTTCATTAATTGAAGAGCTTCAGTCCAACCAGCGATAACACCTGTTACAGGGAACTCAGATGGTTGTCCACGATCGTAAGAGCTATCAAATTGTTCTCCATTGATAAGAGTTCCTTTGTAGTGAGCTTTTACAGTGTCAGTTTTAGAAGGAGTTTTTCCTGTTCCATCTTTAAGAACTTGGTATTGGAGACCAGAAGCAGTTACTTTGATACCAGGAGCTGTTTTGTTTTTTTCAAGAAAGTCAGCGCCTTCTTTTTTATTTTTTTCGCCAGCTTCGTTTTGTTTTTTCATTGTGCTCTCTTGAAGTTTCATAAGAGCTGCTTGCATTTCTTCAGGCTTCATTTTTGATTTTTCGCCTTTAGAAACATCTTTTAATGACATTGCAAGTGCTTCAGCATCGAATTCAATATTTTGTTGTTTTAAATTTTGACCGATTTGTTGGCCGATAGCATAACTTGCTTTTTGAACATCAGTATCTAATTTAGCTTTTTTGTCACAACCAAATGTGAAAACAGTTAAACCTACTAGTGCTAGAGTGCCTAATTTTTTTGTCATCATGAAATGTTTCTCCTCTTTTATATTTCAATAACTAATTTCAATAACTAATTTCAATAACTTAAATTAACTAACTCAAATTTAATTAACTTTTTACATCTTTATTCACTGATGTTTCTAAAATAAAAACAATCAGTTTTCACTTAATTTCAAATTTTATTTAAATAGTCTTCAATTTAAATTGTTAAACTATTGCTCAAAGATTTCTCATATCTCGATAATTGTTATGCAATTTTTTATTTTTGGCAATAGCAATTCCTTAAACAGTTCCCTGTAAAAAGTTTCAAGACCTCACACTTAATCCATCTTTGAGGGCCATTCTCATCATGCGGTAAGCAGGAAAAACCCCCGCCACTAAACCCAAGCACATTGTTAAACCTAGATAAAAAAACGATTGGGGCGAGAAAACATCCCCTGTTAAATAAAAGCCTACCGTACTTTCTAGCCAAGGACTTAAAATTTTAAAGCAACCTAAACTCAATAAAACTCCAGATAAAATACCCACTGAAGTTAAAACAATTGATTCAATGACCACGAGTGAAAGAATTTGATTTAACTGAGCCCCCATTGCTCTTAAAATTGACATCTCTCGTCTTCGCCCCTCAATGCTTGTTAACAAAGCAATCAGCTGACTTACAATACCCACTAATATGACCATCCAAGAAATAACCCTCAAAGTCGTTTCTAAATAGGAAAGCCCTTGCCAAATTTCATTCAAAGCCACTCCTGGAATGACTGCAAGCATTGGCTCCTTAGCGTAGTCATTGATCTCTCTTTGAAGCTTAAGGGTTTCTATTCGCGATCGAGTTCTTAAAAAGAAACCCGTCACTTCATCCACTTTAATTTCTTCTTCATGAATGTGATCTGCTGGAATCATATGATCTTTAGTTGGCTGAGCCCCATCATGCCAATCCACATGAATTCCCTCTATGCCCTTTAAGGTTACATAAACAGATCTATCAATTGTCGTCCCAGTGGAATTTAAGATTCCAACAATTGTAAAGGGCTTATCATCATGATGCTGAACCCCTTCTTCTTTTGTCACACCGTGAGCAAGAACAATTTTATCACCCAATTTATAATTTAATTTAAGTGCTACCTCAGAACCAACCACGGCACTCCACATATTGGTAAATCCACTGCCCATCGAAAAAGATACACTATCATCTCCTCTGAAATGATAATGTTTAAAAAACTCATCAGTAGTTCCAACGACTCTAAAGCCCTTATGACCGTCTCCCATACTAAATGGAATCACCCAATCCACGGCAGCGTGATTTTTAAAATGTTCAAAGGATTCTATAGATATATTATTTGTGGCATTGCCCATATTAAACAAAGAGTAGAGGACTAATTGCACAGGGCTACTTCTTGCACCAACTATTAAATCAGTTTGGCTAATAGCTTGAGTAAAACCATCATGAGCAGCTCTCTCGGCTCTTTCAACACTTAATAAAAGCGCCACACTCATTGCAATAGAAAGTATTGTTAAAAAAGAGGTGAGTTTGCGGTTCCATAGGGATTTAAAAGACAGTTGAAGTAAAATCATACATTTGCTCCCTTTAAGGATTCTAATGAAACCACTCTATCAAAAAGATTTTGAATCGAACGATCATGACTCACAAAAACCACAGTTATTTGCAACTCTGCACAAAGATCAAAAAGTAAACTTAAGAATTTTTCTCTGTGATCCATATCTAAGGCAGAAGTCGGTTCATCAGCTAAAATGATTTCAGGATTTCCGATGAGGGCACGAGCTACTGCCACTCTTTGTTGCTGTCCTACAGATAAATTTCTTACAGGTTTTTGCAAAAGGGTTTCAATCCCGAGTTTTTGTGCCAAATCAAAAGTGGCACTTTCTAAATCCTTATATTTTGAAAACACCTTTGCTTTTCGCTCAGGACTTAATAAGCAAGGTAATTGGATATTTTCTCTCACTGATAAATACGGAATGAGATTTAAAGATTGAAAAATATAACCAATATGAACAGCTCTCCATCGGTCACGTTCATTTTGATTTTTTTCATTGAGAATTGTTCCATTCAATTCAACAACTCCCTTTTGAGGACTTAACACACCTGCAAGGATTTCTAAAAAAGTAGTTTTTCCGGCACCACTGGGACCAAAAAGAAAGATTTTCTCTCCCTTATTAACTTTAAAGTCCGCAATCTTTAAGACCGGACCAGAAGCCAAATCATAGCTAAACAAAATATTTTTAATGTGAATCATTAATTCAATTCCTCTATTTATAAGGTTCTATTTTCACACCCTGGATTTCAAAAGAAGAGTCACCATAAACAGTTTGCTTAGTGACTATATGAAACACTCCATAGAGCCAAATAGGTCCATTGGCCATAGTGGTATTTAACTTTTTATCCATTTTAACTAATATCATTTGATTAGGAGGAGGTGGCGGAACATGAATACAAGCTTGAGGACTCGGTACTAATAAAAATTCAGTGATAACCCTCATACTGTCCTCAAGTGGCACCATAAAACCTGGCATTCTCACCATTCTGCCATCCATATTTTTTAGTTCGGCAGAACTTTTACCAGTTACATAGTCCATCTCACCTAAAAGTCTCCAATCAATTTCAACTTCTTGACCTGACCAATGAGCTTTTTGTGACTTAAAGAACAATGCAGCGCCCGCAACGGCTGCTAGTATGAACAGACCTAAATATATGTATTTTTTCAAGGCAAATCTCCCATTTACCGAACCATATAAAAACAATTTCCTTATAAAAACAACTTCTCTTATGGTAAACAAGATTCTTACTCAAAAAACTCTCAAAGAAAGGCCTAATTTCATGAGTGCAAACCTACAACCTGTTCGTGGAACTAGAGACATTTTTGGTCAAGAAGCTCAGCTTTTTAGAAAAATCGAAAACAAAGCCCAAAGCACGGCTGAACTCTTTGGTTTTCAAGAAATTATCACACCGATTTTTGAGTTTTCAGATGTTTTCCATCGCACTCTGGGGGAGACTTCTGACGTTGTCACCAAAGAGACCTACACCTTTACAGACAGAGGAGGAGACTCCATCACACTTCGACCTGAAGGAACTGCTGGCATTGCAAGAGCCTTGATTTCTGGTGGAATGGCACAAAACCTCCCTCTTAAATTTTATTATTCGGGTCCCATGTTTCGCCATGAACGCCCCCAAAAAGGGAGATACCGTCAATTTAATCAAATAGGGGTTGAGGTCTTAGGTTTAGAAACTCCTTCTGCTGATATTGAAGTTCTCGCCCTAGCTACTCAATTTTTAAAATCCCTAGGGATTGATCAAAGCTGCCAACTTGAAATTAATACATTAGGAGATCAAGAAAGCCGCCAAGCCTATCGCTTAAAACTGGTTGAGTTTTTTAATGATTATAAAACTGAACTCTCTGCTGACAGCCTTGTAAGACTCGAAAAAAATCCACTTAGAATTTTAGATTCAAAAGACCCTAAAGATCGTCAAATTATTGAAAAAGCCCCTGAGTTCTCTGGGTTCCTGAATGATCATTCGCAAGAATTTTTTGGTAAAACCCTTGAAGGCCTCAAAACTCTGGGAATTTCTTATGAAATTAATAAAAAATTAGTACGTGGGTTAGATTATTACTGCCACACTGTTTTTGAGTTCACCACTCAACAATTAGGTGCACAAGGAACTGTTCTTGCCGGTGGTCGCTATGATGGACTCGTAGAAATGATGGGTGGTCCAAAAACGCCTGGAGTTGGCTGGGCTTGCGGAGTGGATCGATTAGCACTTATGGTAGAAAGCTTAAAATCTTTGCCACTCAAAAATGCACCATTGATTGCTGTGATTGCAGCAGAAGATATCGCTCAAAATGAAGCTTTTAAATGGACTTACCTCTTCAGAGAAAATCTCCTGCCAAGTGAACTCATTGGTGGCGGAGGCAATATGGGTAAAAAAATGAAACGTGCCAATAAAATTGGAGCTCATTGGGCTCTCATAATTGGAGGATCTGAATTAGAAAAACAAGTGGTCACACTTAAAAATCTTACGTTAGGAGAGCAAAAGGAAGTTTCAACTCAAGATCTTCTTGCTCACATGATTCAAGAATTTAAACGTGCGTCTGTCTAAGAATTTACAAATATTATTTTAAAGATTTTTATAACTTTTTAAAAATCAAAATAGATAACCCTTCTTAATAAATTAATAAGAAGGGTTTTTTTATGAATTATCTACGACTCACTCTTAAATTTTGACCTAATCCCCAGCCAGCAACTTTAAGTGTTGGACGACGACTCCAAAATAAAACCATCAATAAACCAACTATTAGCATGGCAGTACTTAACCATTGGCCACGAGTTAAACCTAACCACTGAAAACCAATGTGGGCATCTGGCATTCTGAACATTTCATCAATGATTCTTACAATGGCATAAAAAACCACAAAACAAGAAGCGATCACACCCGGTTTACGAGGCTTATACCAAATGATAAAAAGGATGATAAAAAGAAACAACCCTTCACCAAAAGAAGCATAAAGTTGCGATGGATGACGAGGTAATAAGAGTGGCGCAATAGCTTCTCTGGCAGCTTCGTTGCCAGTTTGAATAGACTCCACAATTTTTAAAAGAGCATTATGAACCTGTTCACGAGCAGAGCCTTCTGTAGGATATTTACCCAACCACTCTAACCATTGACTTGTAGTGATCCCAATTTTTTCTACCACCACGGAGAGCTCTCTGAGTTTAGAAAAATCTTGTGAAGGCCATTGATAGATATCTTGAGGGAATTTAACTGCTAACGGAAATGAGGGCTCGCAGGGTCTTCCGACTAATTCTCCATTAATAAAATTAGCAATTCTTCCAAAAAATACACCGACAGGACCAGCAACAGCTGCAATATCTAAAACATAGAGGCGGTTGATTCTAAATTTTTGCGCAAATAAAATACAACCAACAACAATACCAATAATCCCACCATGGCTGGCCATACCACCTTCATTAACGGCGAGAACTCCCCAAAACGGGGCTTGAGCCTTAAATCTTAGAAATAAATCTGGTGCATAAAATATACAGTAACCAAGCCTTCCACCAATTAAAGTTCCAAGAGCTGCATAGGTTACAAAATCACTCACTGCTGCAGGTTGCATTTCTGATCTTTGTCTTTTTACAAGCCAAGTAATCAGAAAAAAAGCAAAAATAAATCCCATCATATAAGATAGACCGTACCAGCGCACTCCGAACTCGCCAGAAATTCTCCATAAAAAAGGATCCAAATTATGAACGTACATAAGGTTTATTCCCTTCAAGATTCCGCAATTGATGCAAATTTAAATAAATCTTAATTATTAAACACTATCGATTCTTTTCAATCAATAAGACTTTTAAGTCACAATTGTTAGCTTTACATTTCTCATTTCCTCTAAAGCTTCGAGTAAATAAAAAATAAAAGCTAACATCGCTATGGCTGGAGCAATAAAATTAATCATCGGTAAATAAAATAAAAACGAGGTCACAACACCCAAAACTTGTAGATCTGTTTTTTTCTCAGATAGAAGGCGCTGTCTCTCTTCAGTAGAGGCAAAATCTTGCAAAATATCATAAGAAAACACTTTTTTTGTTAAATAAGAATTTAAAATAAGCGGCAGCAAAATCTGCATCCCTGGAATAATGAGCAATGGAATGGTCAAAATAAAAAAACATAAATAAAGGCTCGTCGCCTTGAGACTATTAAAAATACTCCCAACAACTGAGCCACCCTTTTTCTTCTCCAAATTTGGAAAATGATTTTTTTGAATTCTCCCAATGAGCAAGGGCATTAATAGCCATGAAGTCATGGCCATAGCAGTTAAAAACATCATTGGTAATAATCCAAAAATAATGAGTAATTTGGAAATAAAAAACCCTACCGATAAAGGATCTACAATAACAAAAAAAGAAAAGGCCGCAGCAAGCCAAGCCACAATTGACATAGGAACTATCAAATCAGAAAGTCCATGAACCCATTGACTCCAAAATTGATAGGCCAAAAATATCCACAAAAGGATTGAGACAGTTCCTGGAATTAACAATCTCACCATAATCCTAGGATCCAAGGTGGAGAATATTGCTTTTTTTACGGCAGAAATCACTTTTTCCATTTTTACTCACTTACTTTTAAACTTTGGTCTTAAGACCAATATCTATCATCCTTACTGATCTCATAAAACTCATCCTCAATACACTGTTTTTAATACATAATTAAAGTAATTTTAAAAGGAAATCTTGAATATGAATGATGATGAGTTTTTAGCTTCTCTCCGTGAAGACTTCGCAATGGAAAGTCATGATTTACTGGATGCTGCAGAATCTGAAATACTCCTCATGGAAAAAGATCAAAACACCCAACATCTGATTGAAATCAATCGCAGCCTTCATTCCTTAAAAGGTTCTGCTCGTGCAGTGGGCTTTACTGAGTTTTCACAAATCCTTCACGAAGTTGAAACACTCATTTCAAAAGCTTCAAAACCCCTCAACCATAGCACTCAATTTTTAACTCATCTTTTACAAATTATAGATGCATTTAAGAATTTGACTTCAGCTCATGCTGAAAATTCTTTGCCAGATATTCAATCAAATTTAACTAAACTTAAAAATCTGTTAAATAAAATTTAATTTTTTTTATGTTAATTTAATTTCTAAATGATCAATGTAAAAATTATCCTATTATTTAAGCAGTAAATGCTAATTATGACAGATTCTTAAATTTAAAACTCTGACATATCCACAAATTATGTGGATATGTCTTTTAATACTACAATTTTGCTTAATTATTTTAGATACTTAACATTGTTTGATTATTTTTAATGCAAATTAATTTTAGAGACAGAAAACTTAAAACAATTTAAGAAAAAATTTAATTTTTTTGATTAATATAGGATTGAATCAACAAATTCTTCTGGAGAAAAGGAGCGAAGATCCTGAATTTTCTCTCCAACGCCAATGAGTTTGATCGGCAAGTCTACTTCGTAGGCAACTCCAACAGCAACTCCACCTTTTGCGGTTCCATCTAACTTAGTGAGAATCACACCTGTTAAACCTAATGCTTGGTGAAACTCCTTAGCTTGCTGCAAAGCATTTTGTCCTTGATTCGCATCTAAGACAATCAAAGTTTCATGAGGAGATTCTGGAACGATTTTTTGCATCACTCTTTTAACTTTTTTTATTTCTTCCATCAAATTGGCCTGAGTGTGCAATCTTCCCGCAGTATCAATGATCACCACATCATAGCCACCCGCTTTTGCTTTTGAAAGCGCATCAAAAGCCACAGCACTTGGATCAGTCACTCCTTCTGGAGAAAAAATATCTACCTGTGCACGATCTGCCCAAACTTTTAATTGACCACCAGCTGCAGCTCTAAAGGTATCACCGGCTGCAATTAAAACTTTTTTTTGAGACTGAGCCAACATATGAGCTAACTTGCCTATGCTTGTTGTTTTACCAGCCCCATTCACACCCACAATCATCCATACACTTGGGATAGATTCAGATTGTGAAAATGATAGTCTTTTTAAGAGATCCGATTCAGATACGAGATTGCCAAGTGATTTATTAAAAATAGAAAGCATCTCTTCTCTAAGAGTGCTTTTAATAGTTTCAATTTTAGATTTTTCTGTGCGAGAAAGATTTTTTTCAACAGCCGTCATTAATCGTTGAACAGTTTGCGGACCTAAATCACTGGTATAAAGAACTTCTTCAACTTCATCAAAATTGGCAGCTTGCTCTTCATTCGAAAACAGTGATTTTATTCTGCCAAAAAAACTTTTTTCAGTATTTTTAAGAGCCTCTTTGAGAGAAACTAATTCTTCAGGAGCTTCTGTAATTGATTCTTTTTTAGTCTCAACTTTTGCAGTCTCAATTTTTTCTATTTCAATTTCAGAAACTAAGACTTCAACTTTTTCGGCAGGTGCTTTTTGAGAAAGATCTTCTAAAGGGAGAGTTTTTTCTGTTGGTTGAGCTATTTGTGTTTGCTTTTTACTTTTTAAGAAAAACACAACACCTAAAACGGAAACCAACAAAAGTACGATCAAATACAACACAAACTCTCCTTAGATTAATCTATTTCATATCATTTAAACTCACTGAAACCATTGTTGAAACTCCGCGTTCCTGCATCGTCACACCATAAAGTTTTTTAGCAACTTCCATTGTGTGCTTATTGTGAGTCACCACAATAATCTGACTTCGTTTAGACATTTCTCTAACAAGGTCGTTAAAACGATAAACATTGGCATCATCAAGTGGCGCATCCACCTCATCCAGTAAACAGTACGGAGACGGTCTCACAAGGAAGATCGAGAACACAAGCGCCACCGCAGTTAAAGCCTTTTCTCCCCCAGACATCAACGAAATATTTTGCATTTTTTTACCCGGAGGGCGAGCAATAATTTCAATTCCCATTTCGCCTTTTTCTGGATCTTCAAGAAGAGTCAACTGAGCCTCTCCCCCACCAAATAAAACCGGGAAAACCCTAATAAATCGTTCATTTACAAGATCAAAAGTCTCTTTAAAACGGCGTGAACAAATACGATTAATACGATCAATAACTTTTCTTAATTGGTCCTTAGCTTCGATCAAGTCGTCCTGTTGCTGAGTTAAGAACTCATAACGTTTAGAGGTTTCTTCATATTCCTCGATCGCCGAAAGGTTCACTTCCCCGATTTTAGAGAGTCTTTCACGCAATTCTTTGAGTTGAGATTCGGCCTCAGGAATGCTTCCACCCACTTCTGCATATTTAGCAAAAATATCTGGAAGGTTGAGCATATATCTCTCACGAACTTGCTCAATGAGGTAAAGCTCTTTCATTTTAGCTTGTTCTAATTTTAATTGAGCATCGTTCATTTTATGTTGACGCTCATTACGAGATCTTAAAGCCGTACTGTTTTGTTCCTCTAACGTACGAACTTTACCAGCCACTTGCTCATACTCTTCTTTAATCAAAGATAGACGAGATTTTTCATGTTCAATTTCACTGAGTAAATTATCAAAAGTGATTTTTTCTTCTTCTAATAAAAGCTGATTCTCTGTCATCGAAGAGGTATTCTTCTCAGACTCTTCACTCATACGAGACAATTGCACTTCAAGATCAGAAACTTGTTTTTGAACCATCGAAAGCTGACGTTCCACACCCGAAAGCTCTTGCGCCTTTGAGGCCGAACGAACTTGCAAATCTGTCACTGTTAATTGCAAAGTATCAAAACCCATTTTTGTGGAATTGAGTTCTTCGCTTAAATCGTTCACTGATTCTTCAAGAGTGAGTTTTTTCTCACGTGCTTCTTCAAGGGATGAATTCAATTCATCTAATTTTTCTTCTTGAGAACGCAGTTGTTCAGAAACTTTGCTCAACTCACGCTCTTGTCTTTCAAGAGCATACTGAGCATTATTAAGTTCAACTTCTGAACGTTCAAAATCTTTTTTCAATCCAGCCACTTTAATCTCTTGTTCCATTCTGTTTTTTTGCAGAACTTCACTGTCTTCGATGGCCTTTTTAAAATCTTCTTCTAATTTTTTAAGAGTGGCTTGCACAAGAGCTAACTTGCCAGAGCTTTCATCTTTTCTCTCAGTTAATTCTTTGATTTCACGACGACGTTTTAAAACACCTGAATCGGCACTTTCAACAGAACCACCCGTTAAAACTCCATCAGCTGTCAGAGTGTCACCATCTAGAGTGACAAAGGTCCAACCTTTATAATCACTGCGAAGTTTTAAAGCTGTGCGGATCGAATCCACCACAACCACTCCATCTAAAATATAATTCACCGTTTTTTGATATTTAGAAGCACTGTTCACAACATCTTTAAGAACGGCTAAAACACCTTCACCGCGAGGAGCCTCACTGCGCTGAGCAACTTGAGTGGCAATCTCTTCACTCATAAATGAAGAACGACCTGTTTTTTGTTCTTTTAAGTAAGATACCGCTTCAACTGAAACATTTGAATCTGGACTTAAAAGCATTTGCAGTCTTGAGCCCAATGCTGCTTCCATCGCTACTTCGTATTGAGAAGGAACTTCTACCACTTCAGCAACTGGCTTAAAATAACTTTCAGATCCATCAGCATGAACCTGTTTGGTTTTTTGCCAAAGCATAACTTGCTTTACGCCCTCTTCAAAACCTTCAAAATTGGATTGAAGATTTTCAAGACCATAAAGACGAGAAGTGACTTCATTAAGTTGATCTTTAAAAATTTCAAATTCTTCTTTTTTAATATCTAAAGACTCTTGAAGAGTTCTTTTACGATTCTCTGATTGTGAAGCCTCTTGAATCAAATTTTGATGAACAAGCTTTTCAGCTTCGTAATCTACAGAAACAGTATTTTTACGTTCATCAAACTCGAGTTGTTTACTTTTTAATTCTGCTAAAACTTCTTGTTCATTATCAACGCGCTCTCTTTGACCTTCAATTTGATTCTCCAAAGAGGCTCTACGCGCATCTAAAGAAGACTCAATTTGCCCAACCGCAAATAATTCTCGTCTTTTGCTCGTGAGAGTTTCGTCAACTTCTTGAATACGAGAATTTGCATTTTGATATACTTCGTTTTTCTCTTTGTATTGTTCACTTAACAATAAAGACTCTTCTGCAAGACTTGTTTGCTGCTCAGAAAGCTCATCAAGATCATTACTTAAAAGCTCAAATCGAGTTTGCTGTTCTTGCAATAAAGTCCCCGTCATCACTTCATTACGACGACCTTGTTCAATTTCAAATTTAAGTTGTTGAATTTCAAGTTCTTGTTTTTGCGCACGAGATTGTTTGGAATAAAAAACCTCTTGAACTTCTTCTACTTGTTTTTCTTTTTCCAAAACAGAAAGTTTTAAGCTTTCTAATTCTCCTTGAATGCTCGAAAGCTGGCTTTCGCCCTCAATCTCCATTCCTTGAGCTTCGTTAAAAATTCTTTCTGCCTCATCAGCCGCATTTTTTAAATCAGAAAATTGACGAGAAGAAACCCAAAGATCTAATTCTTCGATTTGATTTTTAAGATTACGGTAACGTTCTGCTCTCTGCGCTTGTCTTTGCAAACTGTCGATTTGGCGTTTTAACTCGCCCACGATATCTTGCAAACGCAATAAGTTTTGGTCCGTCGATTGAAGTTTTCTTTGAGATTCTTTTTTACGAGCTTTGAACTTTGTAATACCCGCAGCTTCTTCAATCAGCGTACGACGCTCTTCTGGTTTAGAGGTAATAATCTTACCGATCATCCCCTGCTGAATAATACTAAACCCTTTAGAACCCGCCCCCGTATCCATAAAAATCTCTTGGATATCTTTTAAACGAGCCGGTTCTTTATTAATAAAGTAATCCGATTCGCCTGTTCTATGAAGACGACGAGTGACCATGATTTCAGTATGTTTTAAATATTTTGCCGGAAAGGGGCCACCATCATTTTCAAGAGTGAGTGAAACCTCTGCCATACCAAGTGGAGAATACCCCTCAGCTCCGGCAAAAATCACATCCGTCATAGTACTTCCGCGCAAATCTTTGGCAGACATTTCTCCCATAACCCATACGAGAGCATCCACGATGTTTGATTTTCCACATCCATTTGGACCCACAATACCGGTAATACCAGCGTCAAATTGTATGACAGTTCGGTCTTTAAACGATTTAAATCCAATCAGTTCCAGTTTTTTAATTCGCATGGTGGCTTTAGGCTCCTGTAAATTTAGAAATAACGGCCAATCGTCCCAAAAGGAAGACAAGGAAGCAACCCGCAATTGCATTTTTTCGCCCGGCTTCAAAGAAATAAATCTGAAGAATTCCTTTGCAATCTTTAATTTTGCTAAAAAAATAGACAAACCCCACAGAATCAAGGCTTCATAAAGGAATCTCCATAGAGGAATCCTTGCCTCTTTAGCTAAGACGCTGTAAGTCTCACACCATGAAAACATTCCTAGAAACGCTTGAAAAACTCGCAAACGAACCGGCTCTCTTAGCCACACTCTCAGAAAGTGAAAGAATCACTCTGCTAAAAGCAGCGGGTAAACTTTCTCGTCCCATGAGAGATGAATACCGACAACGCCGTCGTGAAAAAGATCTTTTAGAGAGAAAAGCCCTTGCTCAAAAAGAACGCGAGTTGCGCGCTGAAACTGGCATTCGTAAGGCCCGTCAAACTCCTGTATTTGTAGCTCCGGCTCAAATTAAAGCTCCTCATTTAGAAATCCCCTCGAGCGCAACGCCAGAAAACTCTCCAGAGGGATCTCAATCTCAAACAAGTGAAGAGACTATCGCTCCTCGTAAATGTTACGTGTGCAAAGCTGAGTTTAATAAACTTCACTTTTTTTATGATGCTATGTGCACTCCTTGCGGAGATTTAAATTATCAAAAACGATTTCAAAATGCTTCCCTAGAAGGCCGAACTGCTCTTATTACCGGCTCTCGCTTAAAAATCGGCTATCATGCCACACTGATGATGTTGCGATCTGGCGCTCGAGTGATTGCCACAACAAGATTTCCTGTGGATGCCGCTTCAAGATTTGCCAAAGAAGACGACTATGCCCAATGGAAAGATCGCCTCGAAATTTTTGGTCTCGATCTTCGTCACACACCCAGTGTGGAGATTTTTGCGCAATTCCTGCTGCAACATCTTGATCGCCTCGACATCATTATTCACAATGCCGCTCAAACGGTGCGCAGACCTCCGGGATTTTATGCTCACTTAATGAAAGACGAATTGACTCAGTTAAGTGATCTCTCTGTGGCTCACCAACATTTACTTAAAAATTATGAAGACTGTAAGACTTCTTTAGCACAATTTAATCTGCAAAGAAAAACTCAAGAAGCTCTTCAACATTCTGAAAATGATCAAAGCATAAAACTTGATGCTTTAGTGACGCCTGCAACAACGATTAATCCTTTAGGAAGCTCATCAGGCATTGCTCCTGGCATAGGCATCACTTCTTCTGCACAGCTTTCTCAGATCCCTTACAGCATTGAAGGTAGTTACAATACGGATAAGATTTTTCCAAAAAACAAACTCGATGCGGATCTTCAACAAGTGGATTTACGAGAAACCAACAGCTGGCGCTACAAAATTGATGATGTTCCCACTCCAGAGCTTTTAGAAGTTCAACTTGTCAATGCCGTGGCACCTTTTGTTCTGACAAGCAAACTCTTACCACTTATGAAAAAAGATGTGACGGGAGAAAAGCACATCGTCAATGTGACCGCAATGGAAGGCAAGTTTCATCGTTTTACTAAAATCGAAAGACATCCTCATACAAATATGGCAAAAGCAGCGCTCAACATGCTCACGCATACTGCCGCTGGAGACCTCGCTAAATTTGGTATTTATATGAATGCGGTAGATACAGGATGGGTGACAGATGAGAACCCTGCTCAGATGCTTGAAAAAGTTCAATCCATTCATGACTTCCAACCACCTTTAGACATTGTGGATGGAGCGGCTCGAATTTGTGATCCGTTTTATCACGGAATTCTCACCGGCCATCATTGGTGCGGAAAGTTTTTAAAAGATTACCAACCTATTGATTGGTAATCTCTTTTATTAGCGATCATATTCTTTATGCAAAAGGAGAGTGAACTTACTTAAGAGCTCAAGATTATTTATGAGCCTTTTGTATGTTTTATTGAGCTGAGTATCATCCACTAAAATCTCAGCCAAATCTCCTATTATAGCCATCTGTGCAAACTCTTTTTTCTGAGAAAGACTTTGTGCTTCTTTTGTCATACTCACTTTAAACGCCTGCATATTGAAATTAAATAACGGATAAGTTTGATTGATGAGCATTGACGCGTAGTAAATCTGATCTTTTATAGATAAGAATTGCTCTGGGTTCTTAACTCCAAAACTCAAAAACTCAAATAATTTAGAGTTAAAGGCCTCCATGGTATCTACTTGGTTCTCAATCTTCATTTTAGGGTTCAACTGCACCAATTCGTCAGAAATAATTTTACCTTCTTTATTTAAATCATTGAGTAAAGCAATCAGCTTGGCTTTTGATTCAAGAAAACCCTCTTTAGGTGCTCCCGCAATAAGAACTTCAAACTGAGCAGTGATCATCTGCTGCATAGCACTTACTATTTCAGACTCATGTTGAAGAAAATAATACTTAGAATTTGCAACATCAAACACCTTTGAAGCTAGAGCCGCATGATCCATGGGCCAAAAATACATGCGCGTTTGCGAAGATTTTAAATCATCAAATCTATTCAAAGCAATTCTATCTGAAGGGGCCTGTCCTATTGAATTTCCAACTTTAAATAATTTAGCAAAGTTCAATTCATCAGAATATTTAGATTTTTCTAAATTTAAAACACTATCATATGTGGTGTACTGAACCATAGGCAGGGTCGCTTCTGCGGTATTGCCATTCCAATAAAGCATAGGAGCTTTGTCGTCATAAACAATTGGAACTAATTGATTGGTTAAAATACCTAATAAAGATTTAATGATGGGACTTTCTGCTAAAGAAACATTCAGATCATTTTTCTCTAAATCTAAAAACGAGTACGTTAAACCCAACTCTAAATACTTTTGCATAGGAACCGTATTCAAAGTGAGTAAATCAATCGCCATGAGCTTATCAGTCTCATACCCTAAAGTATCGTAGCGATCCTCTTGGT
>JBIIER010000040.1:0-7611 GCA_044237745.1 Pseudobdellovibrionaceae bacterium | reverse complement strand
TGGCTTCGTTGGCAATTAATTTTAAGGATTCTTGATTCAACTCGCCCTTTTCTTGCAGATAATTTAAAATCATTCTTTTGGTTACAGTGGCTGGAGACAGCCCCTGATTTAAACAATGATTTACAAAAGGGGTGTAGAATTGTTTTTCAATCATCACGGAGATTTCTTCAAATTGAATGTTTCTGAGAGAGTGCTCGGTGACTTCTGGTTTTTGAGAAGTCATTTGCACAACGGCTCTAACTGAATTCATAAATTCGTTGAGATTAAATGGTTTTTCAAAATACTCCCAAATACCATACGCCCACACCAATCTGCGCACGGCTTGTGTTCCCGATCCTGTGAGAACAATAATAGGAATATTTTTATTTTTAGTTTTGATCATTTTAATAAACTCAACACCATCTAATTTAGGCATATTAAAATCTGTAATAATGAGTTTGAGTTTATGGGCATTTAAAATTTCTAAGCCTTGGCGACCATTTTTTGCTTCGTGAATTTTTTTAAAGTAGGGAGTTAGATTTTCAACAAGTAATTCTCTGATATCATCATCATCTTCTACGATGAGTAATTCGTGATTCATAGATGACTCCTTTGCTTTTTTTTAGTGAGCATCATTTAATTATTTGTGAGAAATTAAAATGAAGTCAACTAGATTGCCCTTGAGCCAGCCCTTGAATAAAATGTCTCAAATTGAGATTTAGAATGAGTTAAGATAATAATATGGTAAAATAAAGTTTGAGTAGGACTCCTTATGCAAAATTTAATTCTCAAAATTTTTATTTTTGTTTTTATTTTTTCTACCAGCAGAGCGGGTCTTATTACCTTAACTCTATCTGGTGTTTCTTCTGGTTACATTCGCACTGTACCTCCCTTTAGTTGCACAAGCGCCCCTCAAACTTACAGCATTCCAGCTGGAGTGAGTTCCATCACGATTAAGGCTTGGGGTGCCGGTGGCGGCGGAGGAGGCAGCCCCTCCACCGGTGGAGGTGGCGGATTTGCATCAGGCACTTTAGCTGTTACGCCAGGATCTACAATTACCATTATAGTGGGATGTGGAGGCACGAGCGGTTACGCTGGTGGAGGTGGCGGTCGCAGTGCAGTTAGAAATTCTGCAGGCACGGAGGTGCTCACTGCGGGCGGTGGTGGCGGCGGTGGTTATAATGGATGCACAGGTGGTGCCGGTGGCGGCAGTAGTGGATTAATGGGAAGTTGTTCAGCTCCTTATTCAGGAGGTGGGGGCACTCAATCCTCTGGTGGCGCAACAGGGGGACCAAGCTATACGGGCACAAATGGGAGTCAGTATACAGGAGGAAATGCCTATGACACTGGCCAAGGACAGGGTGGATATGGCGGCGGTGGAGGAGGGGCCACCTATTGTGGAAACGGTGGCGGAGGCGGTGGTTACTTCGGCGGTGGTCCTGGAGGATGTAATGGCGGAGGAGATCCTCGTGGCGGCGGTGGTGGAGGCTCGGGCTACATAGGTGGAGTCACTGGTGGAACCAACTCAGCAGGGAGCGGAGTGACTCCTGCTAATACTGGAGACGCTCAATACATTGCAGGTCGAGGTGTGGGTGCGGCAGCTGGAGGTACGGGCGGCCAAGGCCTTGTTGTTATCAATTATTAAATAGGATTTGAGTTAAAAATCCTCTCTGTTAATCCTCTCTAAGAATCCAGTCTAGGATTCAACTCGACTTGTAAACCCATTTAAATTTGAAATAATTAAGAGAACCTTAATCTTTGAGGATTTAAAATGGCCGATTTAAAAATCAGTAGCGAAGCTTTACAAAATCTCCTCAGTGATTTAAAAAATTTAAATAAAGGAAATTTTTCGCAAAAAGCAAAAATATCTGAAAATGAATTATTAAATTTAGTGAATGCGGAAGTCAATCAACTCGCCGCTGAATTAGAAAGTTACAAAAATCAAGCGGCTCAATACAGAAAGCTCATCGACAGTGTTCCAGACATGTTGGGATATTGGGATGCAGATCTTAAAAATGTTCATGCCAATAAAGCCTATGCAGATCTTGGCGGCAGAACCCCTGAAGATTTAAAAGGCATCTATTTGCCAGATCTTGTTGGTAGAGAACTATTTGATAAAAACAAGCATAATGTGGAAGCTGTTTTAAAAGGAATACCACAAATTTTTGATCGTGAGATTACATTTTTAGATGAGAGAGGCATGCGCCTTTGTATTTCTAAATATATTCCAGACATCATTGATGAAAAAGTGGTGGGATTTTTTTCAATCGTGACAGATATCACTGATTTTAGAAAGATGGATCAACAATATAAAGTGGTTGTAGAAACCATGGATGAGGGATTTGTTGTTCAAAATGACAAAGGAGAGATCCTTCAATTTAACCAAGCGGCGCTAGATATTTTAGGCCTCACAGAAGATCAATTAGTAGGTAAAACTTCTTTTGATCCTGATTGGAAAGCGATTAAAGAAGATGGGTCTGATTTTCCGGGAGAAGAGCATCCTGCTATTGTGGCTTTAAAAACCGGCAAGAACGTGAATGGCGTTATCATGGGCGTTCATCTCCCAGGTGGTAAAAGAAATTGGATCAGTATCAATGCCAAGCCTTATTATTTTAGTAATAAATTAGAAATGCTCTCTCATGGTTTAGATTCAAAGATTCAAAAAGTGGTTTGCACATTTACAGACATCACAGTGATTAAAGAAAGAGAAGCCGAATTAAAATTTATTCTCGACACTTTAAAAATTGGGGTTTGGAAGTTTAATCCCTGCGATCAAAGTCTGATTTGGGATAAAATGATGTTTGATATTTTTGATGTCGAAGATAAAAATATCGGCATAGATTATAAAACTTGGGAAAACTGCCTAGAACCCAAAAGTAAAGAAACCACAGTGGCAGAACTCACCAAAGTTTTAAATGGTGAAAATGACTTTAATTCCGTTTTTGAAATTCAAACTAAAAAACGTGGCAATCGCTATATATCTGGAAGAGGTAAGCTGATTAATAACCCAGCTGGCGAGGGTCATATCATGTACGGAATTAACATCGATTGCACTGAAGAAGTTTTAAAAGAGCAACAAATCGAAAAGCTTGCCAATGAAAGTCGTAGAAATGCTAAATTAGCTTCTTTAGGAGAGCTTTCTGCAGGGATTGCTCATGAAATTAACAATCCTTTAACCATTATAGAGGGGAGTTTAGAACTTCTTGTGAGGTTCAAAGACAATCCCGAAAAATTTACTGCCAAAGTGGAGTCGATCAAAAAAGCTACTCATCGCATCACTCGAATTGTGCAAAGTTTGAAAAAATTCTCTCGATCTGATAGTAAAACAGTTTATAGACCTTTTCCGATTAAAGAAATTTTAAATGATGCTCTGATTTTAACAGAAGCCAATGTTAAAAAGTGTGACGTCAGAATAGAAATTGAGAGTCGTTGTATGGGTGTGATTCACTGTAACGAAATCGAAGTAGAGCAAGTCATCGTAAATTTAATTAACAATGCCATTGATGCTATTAAAACCAAAATAGATAAGTGGATTAAAATTTCTATTTACGAAGAAGCCAATCATGTAGTTTTGAGAGTGATGGATTCAGGTAAAGGGATCCCTGAAGAAGTGAGACAAAATATATTTGATCCATTTTTTACGACCAAACAAACGGGAGAGGGCACAGGTTTAGGGCTTTCAATCAGTAAGGGTATTATTGATGAGCACAAAGCCACCATTACAGTGCTTGATAATTGTCCGAACACTTGTTTTGAAATTAGATTTCCACAAATAAAAGAGGGATTCGATGCCTATTAACATAATTTATCTCGAAGATGAACCTATTCTGTGCGAGCTGTTTGCAGAATATTTTGAATCTGAAAATGTGATCATTAAAACATATTGCGAAGTTCAAGAAGCCATCGAAGCGGTTAAAAAAAATCCGCCAGATCTTTTTTTTATTGATTACCGATTGCCTGGATTTACGGGTGATCAAGTGGCATTACAGTTAGATCCTCAAATTCCAAAATATTTGATCACTGGGGATATTAATATTCAGACAAAATACCCTTTTATTAAAATCGTGCAAAAACCTTATAGCCGAGTGGAGATCGAAGATATTTTGAATGAGGCTTTGAAAAAATCAGATCATAAAAAAACAGCCTGAATTAATTTTATACTCTGTATCAACATTATGAATTATTGACAGCATTGTCTATAAAGTTTACGCCAGTCCTCCCTTTTTAGATCGAGGTCTGCGATGTGTTTGGTAAATTTTTCTAAAAGTTCAAAACTTTTTTTCATTCCGAATTTTATTTTTATTTTTTTGCTGCAATTAAATTTTGCTTCAAATGCAGAAGCATTTATCGTGGGTCAGTTGGGCAAAAAAGAATTTTCTCGAATTTCTAAAACTCATCTCTTGGTTGTGGGCACAGCTCATGAATCCGATACGACTTTTCAAGAAGCCGCTCTTACAAAGGGATTTAAATATCTTGAAAACTATCCTCAAGATAAAGTGATGATGGTCACTCAACACGAAAACGGTGTTTATAAAAATGTGGAGTTTCTTACCAATCGTGGTGTGAATGTTTACGAAGCCAATGGTTATGATCTCAGCGTGCGAAGCCTTGTGGATGCGATTTATAAAATGGGTCCTATCGACACTCTAGATTTTTTCTCACATTCCTCAGCTCATTATGGAATCCAATTGTCAGCAACGGATGCGGGTCACATTGATGAAGACAATTATGAATTTACAAATATTAAAGATCAACTCACACCAGAGGCTGTGATCACGATCAATGGTTGTAACTCTGGGTTTTATGTGGCTCCTATTTTAATGCAAAATTTAGATATTCCAGTTTCGGGATCTCTGACTTCAACGGATTTTCAGGTGTTGCATGATGATGGAAATTTTTATTTTAACAATCCACAATTTCGTCCTCCGTTTGCATTGGCAAAAAATGATTTAGTAACGGGTTCTCAAAATTCTCATTCTTGTCGTATGGGTCTTTGCACTCGTATGAAACCTAATAACAGTCCTTACACGGGTTACTGGGGAAATTACGAAGAAGGAGGCTTGCCTTTTTATAAAGTTTTTTGCCCCAATAATTTTGATAAAAAATGCGCAAAGGGAATGGCCAAAATTATTAAAAATTTTGTTTCTGTAAAAAATTTGAAGGTGCAAAAAACATTTGAAGATTACAAAGCGGTGGTGATGGATTATTTTTGCCCCATTGGCAGAGATCCTGCCACGAGAGCAAAATGTGTGGTAGAACTTGAAAAAGTCACTTCGGCACCGATGCCATCGTTAGAACCAAATCTACCTGTACCATCTTTGGAACCTAGGGTTCCAAGACTACCCAGTTTTATAGCGACCTATTCTCCTTTTAAAGGACCCCAACTTGAATGTGATTTTTTAAATTGTCACTTCTCGTTTTATTATGATTACAGTGGGGATCATGAAGTCGGCACCATTCGCAATGAGGCCGAAGGTAAAGTGACTACTTTTATGGATGAGTACCGTTATTTTTTAAAGGCCTTTAAATATCTTTAGGCCTCTGGTTTTTTTTTCGCTTAAACCTCTGGTTTATTATACGCTTAAACCTCTGGTTTATTGTTGGCTTTAAGCCACTCTCACACTCGGAAAGATTTCTGACTCTTTCAGAGCGCAATGCACTTGAAAGAGGGCTTGTTCGCCATTGCCAGAGTTTTGATTTCTGGTGATATCTTGCCAAAAAATATTGTCATAGCCATCGCGCAAACCAAAGAGTTCTTCTCTGATTTTAAAGAGAAGACCTGCCTCAGTGCCGAGGAGCCAATCCATTTGAGTGAGGTGAAGACCATTGTAAAGTTCTTCATTTTTAAGATTATTTAAAAAACTTTTTGGCAGGTTTTCAACTAAGCGAGAGCCATTGTGTAAAAAGTTTTGAAAGTTCTCATCCATCGGAGCCATAAAGTGAGTTTCAAAATGGGCGTCCCGTTTGGCTCCAGAAGAGTACTTGTGACAAGCTTTTTTATAAGACCAATATAAAAGGGCATCATTCACAATGTATTCTGGTTTTGGTAAATAATCAGTAATCGCATCCATTTTTACAGCCTCTTGAGAAGGATCTGTGGTGTGATTATTGTACTCAATCGCCACTAAACTGCGCAGATGATATAGCAAAGAATACAGCGAGTGCATTTTTTCAATCGTTTTACGATCCAATGTTAAGCGAAAATTATAAAGCAGAGGAGAGTCAATTTTGTCTTCAAGGTGAGCGATCGAATCTATCAAGGCAAAGAGCTCATTAAAGTGCATTTGGTGGCCATCAAAAGCTGCAGAAACAATTTGTTCAAAGCTATTTTCAAAAGCAGAAATATCTTTGGGATCAAAGTTTTTCATGGATTTTTTAAGAGCAGAAATTCGCGGTTGAGTGCGATTGTAGATTTCGTGATGAGGATCTAAAGCTAACCAAGAATCTTGCACCAAGTTTGGATTGGTAAAGTGCGAAGAATTTGTAAAATGCTTGGCCGTGTGATGATAAAGTTTTAAAAAAGAAAGTCCCACAAGAGCATCACCCATGTATTTCATCGGAGCGGCATAGCTTTCAAATTCATTTTTGTGGCCAAGGAGATGAAGAGTTTGAGGCTGAAGAGTGCAATGAGCCTCTGAAGTCACTTGGTAGTTCAGGTGGAGTTGCTGGCTGTGCTTTTCTTTCATCGAAAAATCCTTTTTGTAAAAAAACTAAAAAACTATAAAGTCTCCCTTCTCATTATCGGCTTCTTTGGTTGCATGTTGAGTCCCAATTTAGTTAAACTAGGCCAATGCCATATATAGATGTTCATTGCCACCTCACAGATCCTCGCCTAGATGGGCTTACAGACCAGCTCATTCAACGTTCCCAAAGTTGGGGAGTGGATCAATGGCTGTTAGGGGGAGTTGGACCTGAGGATTGGAAACAACAAATCAAGCTCGCTCAAAAATATCCTCAACAAGTTTGGACCTGTTTGGGTTTGCACCCTTATTTTGTGGCAGAGAATCCTCTCGAAGTTTGTGAACAAGCTTTAGATCAATTAGCTCCCTTAATTTTAAATCCCCAGAATCTTGCTATAGGAGAAATGGGCCTTGATTTTCGCACTGAGATCGAAAAAGACTCTCGCAATCGACAAATCGAAATCTTTCAAAATCAACTCGAATTAGCCATTGCAACGGATAAGCCTGTGGTGCTGCATTTAGTGCAATGTCATGAGGAAGCCTTGAAGGTACTTGATTTATCAGCAGACGAATCTCTTCGCGGAATGGTTCATGCCTTTAATGGCACTTGGCAAAAAGCGGATGATTTTTTGCAAAGGGGCTTGGCTCTCTCGGTGGGAGGAGCTGTGACTAAAAATCCTCAATTGCGAGCTTGTTTAGAAAAAGTGCCTCTGGAGCGGCTGCTGATTGAGTCGGACACTCCCGATCAAAAACCTCGTTATTTAAAATCTTACAATCATCTAAGCCCACAGAATAACTCATTTTATCAAAAATTAAGTGAGCAAAATCAGGAGTGGGAATGGAATGAGCCTTCGAGCATTTGGGAAGTCGCAAGGGTTGTTGGAGAGATTCATCACAAAGAGGCCGAGGAGATTTTAAAGATCAGTGCGCAAAATTTTAAGCATATTTTTTT
>JBIIER010000007.1:0-141827 GCA_044237745.1 Pseudobdellovibrionaceae bacterium | reverse complement strand
ATTGCCGGAGTGGTTTGCAGATTATAACCACATCGCTCCACACTCAGCACTTGGCATGAAGAGTCCAGTCGAGTACAAGGGGTCCATCAACTTTTAACCGTGTCCAAAAAATCTGGGGTCATTCCATAGGAGAAGGGGACCCGGTACTACAACGAATTGAATCACATGAAAAAAATAAAGAATTCTGGAGTCAACTTATTCTTTTCACAAGTAAGGATGAAAATCTAAATAAAGCTCACATTCAGTATTTGGAAGCTCGATTAATAGAAATGGCTCATGCAGCAAAACGATGTAAATTAGATAATGTGAACTCACCAACCAAACCAACACTTTCAGAATCTGATGTTGCAGACATGGAACATTTCCTAGAAAATATGGTCTTAATTTATGGAGTACTTGGTCTTTCTGTTTTTGAAACTCCTAAAATTGAAAAACAGAAAATAGAAAAAAGTGATCAACTTTTTTTAAAAGGACCACATGCTGAAGCTTCAGGCTTTGATTCTGCTGAAGGTTTCATTGTACTAAAAGGATCAAAAGCAAAAGTTCTAGAAGTTGATTCTCTGTCAGATTCAATTAAAATTGAAAGAAATCAACTTATAGCTGACGGACTATTTATTCAAAAAGAAAACTCTTATGAACTCACACAAGATTACACTTTTACATCGCCGAGCAAAGCTGCGGCAATTTTTATGGCTCGAAATGCAAATGGCCGTACTGAATGGAAAAATAAGACTGGAATAACTTTAAAAGAAATTCAGGAAAATAATTAAAATAATATATTAAATAAATTTAAGGAGGCCCCACTCATGCACAAACTCACACTCTGGATCTGGGCCGATGATAAAGCCGGACAAATGGTTAAGTTTTACAAATCTGTTTTTAAAGGCACCAAGGTTGGCAAGACATGGTACTGGGGCCCGAATCCCATGGGAGTTAAAGAGGGCTCTGTGCTCACAAAAGACATCACGATAATGGGTCAAAAAATTAAGCTTTTAAATGGCTTAGTCAAAATGCCTTTTAATGAATCTATGTCTCTTGCAGTGCCATGTAAAAATCAGCGCGAGATTGATATGTATTGGAAAAAACTGATCAGCGGCGGTGGTAAACCTGTACAATGCGGATGGCTCATTGATCAGTTCGGTGTACGCTGGCAGATTTATCCGGCTGAAATTGAAAAGTGGCAATCCAGTAAAAATAAAAAGAAAACTCAAGCACTCAATGAAGCCATTTGGTCTATGGTCAAACTTGATACTAAAAAACTTAAAGAAGCTTTTGATCGCGCCTAAAATTAAAATATCTTAAGGATAAAAAATGACATTAAAAATTAAACCTAATGAGTTGCACATCACCAGAATTTATAATGCTCAAGTTAAACAAGTTTGGGATGCCTGGGTTGATCCTAAGCAGGTTGCTCAGTGGTGGGGGCCGCGAGGATTTACAATTACAACAGTTCGTAAAGATGTCAAAAAAGGTGGAGGCTGGCTTTATACTATGCACGGCCCTGATGGCGTGGATTATCCCAATCACACCAAGTTCCTTGAGGTCGATCTTAACCAGCGCTTAGTTTATGATCACGGCGGCTTTGAAGACAAGCCACCTATGTTTAGAGTTAATGTGTTGTTCGCTGAAATTAAGGGTCAAACAAAAATGGATATGACCATGATATTTTCAACAGCAGAGGCTGCAATAGAAGCGCGAAAATTTATTAAGTTGGCTAGTGGAGATTCTACTTGGGATCGTTTGGCAGAGTATCTAGAAAAACAAAACTCTGGCAAAGAAGTTTTTGTGATCAATCGTTCATTTGATGTGGACATTAAAACTATGTACGAGGTTTGGTCTCAGCCAAAACATATTATGAACTGGACTCCTCCAACTGGTTTCACTGGAAAATATTTAAATGCAGATATCCGTCAAGGCGGTGAAGCATTTTATGAAATGACCGGTCATGGACTCTCCATGTTCGGAAAAGCCAACTATCTAAAATTGAATGAGCCCACGCAAATTATATATACTCAGATTTTTGCTGATAAAGACGGTCAAATATCTCGTCACCCCATGGCTCCAAATTGGCCTGAAACCATGAAAACCACAGTGACCTTTTTTGAAGAAGGCCCCCATCAAACTCGCATCACCCTAGATTGGGAAGTGTTCGGAGAGGCCACAGAAGTGGAACACAACACCTTTAAAAGTGCAAAGGCTGGTATGACACAAGGATGGACTGGCTCCTTTGATAAGCTTGAGGAATACCTTAAAGGGCTCAATAAATAGAGACTTGCTGTAAATAAAAATCTCAGTTTATTTTTATATTAACAAATCCTGCCATTGCTTTTGGAATTAACTTTACGCCGAGCTTTTCACAACGTAAACGAACCGACTCTTCATCAAAACGAGAAGTCACAAGAATGGATTGCTCGTTAATTCCCAGATCTTCTATAATATCTAGGCCGGTTAGCTTTTGATTAAGCAATTCAAAATCCACTAAATAAATTTGATTTCTCTTTTGAATTTTATCCAAAGAATAAATCCAATTTTTAAATTCTAAAGCAGATGTAAAGGATAAGTGCTTCAATCCATAACCAATATAAGAATCAATACGTTCCCTCCAAATTTGATGAATGGAGGCATCATCATCTAAAGATACAACTAGACTATTTGATTTTAATTCTAAATTTTCAACAAACCAATTTGGAGCTGGAACTTTTGCAAAAGTAATTGTGATTATAGTACCAATACCTTCTTGAGATTGAATTAAAAGTTTACCACCACTGTCTTCAATTGTTTTTTTTGCATGATAAACGCCTAGTCCACTTCCACTTTGTGTGCCATCTTTACCATAGCTCAATCCTTGTTCACCTAGCTTTTTAAGAACATGTTCTGGAATGCCTCTTCCATTATCTTGAATAGTTACTAAGATTTCTTGAGTCGTACTTTGTAAAGAAACAATGACCTTTCCCGAATCATTAGGAAAAGCTTCAACTGCATTATTAATTAAATTTGAAAGAGTTCTTTTTAATTCTGTTTGGTTAATATTAGCAAAGAGTCCATATCCTTTAGATATGTCTGACTCAATTTCAATTCTTTGTTTATCTCTAAATTGAATTCTTTTTTCTGAAACAATGCTATCAATTAAAGGTGCCAAAAACTCCAAATGCAAGCTCAAATTTATATGACCACTATTACCTGAATCCTGAAGAGCTGCTTTACCCTTTGCCAGTAAATCATTAGCAATGTCATTAATTCTTTGTACAGCTGTCCTAATTATAATGCGCTTATCTTCGCTGACTTGCTCTAATGAGCCTAAGATCATACTAAGCGCAGATAAAGGAGATCTAATATCATGAGCTACTTGTTTTGCCGCTTCTGCAACTTTTGCTGAGGCCTCTAATTTGTGAATTTTAACAGTTGAATCTTGAATTTCTAAACTCATTTTATTAATTGCATTAACAAGATTAATAAACTCCTCAAAGGGCAAATGATCACTAGATATTTTTTTAAACTCTAAAACACCTCTAACTTCTTCTGAAATTTGAGTGAGTGGATTTAACACAAAACTAGTAAATTTTTTATTGAGATAAGCAAAAAGAATTAGTGCACCAAAAACAGCCAAAATAAGTGGAACTAGAAAACTAAACGTATAAAATAAATCTTCAAACGAAGCTTTTTTACTAACTTTAATATCACCCATTTTTTTGGTTCCAAAAACTACTGCACTTTCAGCTTGAAAACCAAATGGAGTCACATGACAATTGCTTGCTTTGATATCATCAAATGGATTGAAATTATTAAATGAAACTGAAGATAGATAAAATAACTTCTGAAGCTTATTAAGTTCAAAATTAATGGTTGATTCAGATCCAATTAATTTTTCTCTAGCAATTATTTCATTTAAATCACTGGCCCTCACTAAAAAAGATTGGCAAAATTGAAGATTTTTTTGATAGAGACCAAACAATAAAGCAAAAGTACCTGAAATGAAAAATAAAATAATAAAACTAATAAAGAATTGATAATATTCTTTTTTAATAAATAACTTCAGGGAACTTTTATACATACTTACACCTAATTTAAATTTTTAATTGGTAAAATTTTATCTGTCCCCTTGAACTCCACCATATATATTGGCGAAGTCATATGGCCATGTAAAAATCTTTGATATTTACGAGAGGTAAATTTATTATAATTAAAATCTTTTAAATAATCTAAGAACCTCTCAGAAGATATTTGAGGCGAATTACAAGCAAAAGAACCCGCAATAATTGCAGCATCATAAGTATAAACTGCTGTACCCATTGGAACTTCATTTAGTTTCTTTTTAAATTTAGTTTCAAATGATTTTGAGTTTTTAGACTCACCAGAGATCCAACTGATTGGAAAATACAATTTACTCTTTGAAATATTTAACTTTTTATAAAAATTTAAGAGATCTGGTATCGAACGTCCCCAATTAGGAGTTCCCACAATTGTTTTTTCAGGTGCAAATTTGTCTAGATAAGAAACCGCCGCCAAAGATTGCTGAATAAATCCTGGAGCAAATATCATATCAGCATTTTTTATATTAGATTTTAATCTATTAAGATCAGCTTCAATACTTGAAGGATTGTATTCACTCTCTTCAAATTTAATACCGGAAGCTATCAATCTAGATCCAAGATCTTTAGAAAACTCTTTTGCATAACTAGAATTGCCTGGAATTAATGAAAAAATAACTTTAGGCTTTTTAAATTTAACAAAATTCATAATTTGATCATTAAAACTAGAAACTGGATTAGCTAGCGTATAGAAATTTGAATTTAAATCATTTAAATTTTCTGTTGTTGCTCCGCTTGAAAGAACTTGAAACTTAGAATCAGCAAAAGCTTTTGCGGCCAAAATAGCTTCTGACGAATGTATAAGACCAATAATTATAGAAGATTCAGGTTTTAATTCAGACTTTATTTTTTCAGCTTGTTTAAAGATATTAAGCTGATCACCTCTATCAATTCTTTTTTCGAAGTTTAATTTACACTTAGGAAACTGTTTAAATAAATCACTCTTTGCTATTTCAAAGGCTACTTCAATTTGATTTTCTTTGTTTGAAGGAATGTAGGTATCATTTGAAACGCTATTATCTAAAAATATAAGTGTTTTAATTTGATCAGCCTTTACATTTTGAACTACACAAAAATATAGATTTATTACTAAAAATGGGATTTTTAAATATTGAATTCTAAGCAATTTCATTCAATAACTCCAAAATCGGGTTTAAAAATTTATTACTAATTACTGATATATCTTCATTTCTTGGCAATTCGATAGTTAATGTAGCAATATTATTTTCAGTGCCAAATCTACTAAGACTTCCAAAAACTTTATAGTCCATTTGCTGAACGATCTCTAGATTTGTTTTATCTGACAGCTTTTGCATTTTATCTAAAAACTTTTCGCTATGAAGATTTAATGGAAAGAGTAAAAGTGATTTACTAAAAGAATGAAGAGAAATTATAATTTTTGGATTTAATTTTTTTACTAATTCTAAAAATATTTTTGTTTCAACTTCACTAGCAGGAGAACTGCCAGGCATGTATCTGGAATTAGTTGCTTCCGGTGACCAGTTAGAAGTTGGCAGATTTCTATTTAAATCAACATTATTAGCATTAGATCTTTGATTTAGTTGAGAGCCATCCGGATTTATTTTAGGAACAATAGCTAGACCAGCTTGAATAATTTTATCAAAATTTAGATTAACTTTTTTTTCTAAGAAAACTTCTTTTATCTCTTCAGCAATTAAAATCCCCTCAATTTCATCGCCATGAACTCCGCCAATAATCAAAACATCAGCTTGATTAGAGTTCGAAAATAACCATGAATCTATTGAATGTCCAAGATAAGAATCGCCAATTTTTTGATAATAAATTGAGCTTTTAGACATTAATTAAAACTCCACCAGATTAAAGAGCATTTTAAAAGCAAAAAATGCAATTATTAATGCAGAAAATCCTTTTATTAACTTCAAATATTTAGCACTATTTCCAGTTTGATTTATAATATAAACAACTAGTGACAAAGCTATAAACCAACTTAAAGAAGCACTTGCAACACCAATTCCAAAAACAGTTCTCTTAGATTCAACTAAACCTCCAGCATAACTGCCTAGAATAGCAGAGCCATCTAATAAAGCATGTGGATTGAGCCAAGTTAGAAAAAATGCTCTTTGACTGATTTTCCAAATATTAAATTCTTTAACTTCAGTAGCTTTAACATCTTCTGTAGTTTGTATTTCACGCATTAACTGCCAAGCAACTTTTAGAAGATAAATACTTCCGAATAAAGTCACAAAGAATTGCAACATGATATGCTCTTTAAGAATATTTCCAACTCCAAGAATGCACGCAACAGCAAGTGAAATATCCATTATAGCTACTATTACTGAAGTAATTAATGATTTAGAGAGTCCATTTTGCAAAGCATTTGAAATCACAAACACATTTTGAACTCCAATAGGAGAAGCATAGGCTAATCCTAATAAAAAACCTTCAAGTAAATATTGTATCATAAATATCTCCATAAAAATTGTACGTAGAAATCAAAATAAGAATTGTTTTTATTCTCTATTTTAGAAGAAATCTCTTTGTGAACCTGAACTAAATAATCCATAGGTAATTTTGGAAATAAGTGATGCTCTACGTGAAAATTATTAAAATTCGTAATATATCTTGAAATTGAGTTGCCAGTAATACTTCTGGTATTTTGATAAATTGATTTTTTATCTGTAGGACAAAGATAATGTTCAGGAAATTCAAAAAGAAAATGGCAAATATGATAAAATAATAAAGCAAGAACCCAATTAAAAAATAAAATTACAGTAATTTTATGAGTTAATGTTAACAAAAAGAAAATTAAATAAATAATTCTATAAAAAATTAACTCTTTTTGTATTTTAATCATTTTATCAGAATGAAGATTTAAAATATTTTTCGGTAATTTAATTTTCAAAAAAAGACGTTCAAAAATTAATTCTAGAGTATCTTGTACTCGAAAAATACGAGCCATCAAATTTAATGGAGTTAATGTTATATCAATACGATGATCTTGAAAAAATTCAATATCATCTTTTGTGCCAATTTTTTGATGATGCCAATTATGAAGTGTTTGATAATGCGTAAAGGAATTTAAAGTTGGGAACCCTAATAATTGGCCGGCAAATTCATTTAAAATTTTGAGACTAAAACCAGTATAATGGATTGCCTGATGCTGTAATTCGATACCATGAGCTATTACGAGTCCTAATAAAAAAGACGAGATTGGCAAAAATTTAATAGAAAGAATTAATGGTGCAATAAATGTAAAAATAAACATTAAAAACCAAACTAAAAATCTAATTCCAAATTTTAATTGATGTTTTTTAATAATTTCTAAATTTGAATTTTGAGAATTCTGGGACATTGATCAAAAGCCTTTTTAAGTTATTTATTTAAATCGAATAAAAAAGAACTTAAATGGTATAGACCAGATATAATTTACAAAATAGGAGCTTATAACACTATGTAAAAATGTAAATTTAATGTGCCAATTTTTGTTTTATTAGATTATACCCTTCATTTTATTAATAATAATTAAATAGTCTTGATCTATTTCATACATAATTTCGCCTCATAATTTGAGTTGAAGTTTTGTATTGACCTAATAAGTCCATTCTGAAAACGCTTTAGGAATCTCGGACAGACTTAACTCATTTCATATAGAAAACTCTTAAAAATAAGTCAGTCCTTTGCAGTGAATCTTTAAGAATTCATCTTATTTATTATCTAAATCATCAAACATATGAAAATTTTAATAATTTTTTTGCCTATATGTCTTATAAATGAGACATTAGGTAGCTTGAACTTGCAAAGCAAAGATTAAGAGGAGTTTTATGAAAAAAACAACTAAAGGTATAAATCTCGCTAAAAAATTAAAAATCTCCCCGGCAAGAGGAGTTGAGGCCATCATTAAAGCGAAGCTTATTGCAGCTGTTCTTAAAGAAGTTGAAAAACAAAAAATTACACATTCTGAATTGGCAAAAAAATCAAAAATACCAAGAAGCGCTGTGACTGGTATTTTATCTGGTAGCCTCCAAAAAATTACAATCGATAGAATTTTAAAATTAGTGGATGCGGTTGGATTTGATGCGGAAATAAAACTTCACAAAAAGGCTGCCTAATATCAGACTCACAACTTTAAAAATCTTTACCTAATCATTAATTTCAAATTTATAACCAGCCCCATAAACTGAATGGAGCATCTCAACTCCATTACTAAGTGGAGTTATTTTTTTTCGGATATTTTTGATAAAGTTATCAATGGCTCTATCATTAAGGGCCCGATCATCTGGATAAATATTATTTAAAAGTTGTTGTCGATTATAAACACGGCCAGGATGTGAAACTAAAAAATTTAGCAACCTAAATTCAGCAGCGGTTAATTGCAAGTCTTGTCCATTGAGGGTTGCTCTCAAACAAGATTCATCAAGCGAAAGCCCTGAGGTTGTTATTTTTGGTGAGTCACCCATTCTACGGAGAACAGCTTTCACTCTTGCGACCACTTCGCGTGGACTGTAGGGTTTGCAAATGTAATCATCAGCCCCTAATTCTAAACCCAGCAAGCGATCAATCTCTTCAACAAGGGCTGTCGTCATAATAATGGGCACCAAAGAAAAAGCGCGCACTTCTTTACAAACATCTAAGCCACTTTTGCCTGGTAACATTAAATCTAAAACGATGAGCGAAGGCTTGTGTTCACGTATCCATGAAACCGCAAGAGCTCCATCTGCAATCAAGTGCGTTTCATATTTTTCTCGGCGAAGGTAATCGGCTAAAATCTCCGCTGTATGAACTTCATCTTCAACTATTAAGACACTGACACTCATACACCCCTCCCATAACTAGGAATCTCCACACGAATCCACACACCACCTAATGCAGAAGGTTTTGCTACAATAGTTCCTTCATGCGCTTTAACAATATTGCGACAAATAGCCAAACCAAGCCCGGCGCCCCCAGTGGCTCTGTTTCTAGAAGAATCCACACGATAAAAACTTTCAAATAATTTATCTAACTCAGTCGCTGGCACACCCGGAGCGGAGTCTTGAAAATCCACCACAACTTTGCCACCTTGATTGGTCACATCTATCCGCAGCTCTCCACCTTCATCTGTATATTTTAAAGAGTTCACAAGTAAATTTCCAAAAAGTTGTCTCAACCGTTCTCTATCTCCATAAACCAAACTTGAGACTAAAGGACGATCACATTTAAGATTTATATTTTTTGCAACGAACTCTGAGCCAATCATCATAATGGCTTGATGAATGATTGCATACAACTCAACTTCATCTTTTTGATAAGTCTGAGCTCCCACATCTGAAATAGAAAGTTGATAAAGATCATCTACTAATCTGGTAAAACGCATGATCTCTTGATGAATCGCTTGGATCGACTCCGTTGTGGGTTGACGAACTCCATCTTGAATAGCCTCAACTTGACTCCTTAAAAAAGTCAGCGGAGTTCTCAGCTCATGAGAAATATCTGCAACCCATCTACGTCTTGAGCTTTCGTTATGCTCCATCACTAAAGCCAAAGCATTAAAGTCACTCGCAAGTTTGCCGAGCTCATCGTAAGACTCCACAGGTACACGAACCGAGTATTCTCCTTGTGCCAAAACATGAGTGGCTTCAGTAATTTTTTTAAGAGGTCTTATTAATCTTAGAGCTAAAAGATAAGCTAAAATTGCAGATAAGACTAAAACAAAAGCAGCAATCACAACAAAGGCGTTTCTCTGCTCATGCAAAAATCCCATGGGGATCAAATTATCAAGTGTGTTTTGCGGATGAAGACCCAAATAACCAATGATGATTTCTTTATTTTTAAGAGCAATGATTTCTTTCTCTTTGTTATCTTCTCGATTGTTCAAATCCATTCCAAGAATTAATTTTTTATCTGCATCTAATAAAAAAAATCGATCCGTAAATTGATGAGCAATATGAGGTGGAATCATGTGAGGTCGATCTTGTGGTGGTGGCAATAATCTCTCCTCTTCAGGAGGATGAGGTTTTAATTCTGGGAAGGAGGAGTCTACTAAGCTTCGCCAATTATGAGGATTATTTTTTAAAAAACCCCAACCTTGTTCTTTTGCATATTCCATCTCAAGTTTAGACGTTAAAAGTGACATTCCACTTTTTTCAATTTGAAGGACTAACTTATGCATGCTCAAATTGAGATTCCACTGCATGATCAAGGTGGCACTGACCACCGCCAAGCTTGCTGCCATGAATATGGCAATAAAGAGTTTTTGAGTAATACCTATTTTCATATAATTCCTTTGATAGTTTCATTTTAGCACAAACTTTAAAGAGAAATACTCAAAAATATTTAACCTTTGTCTCAACCCCCAAAGAAATACATTTACTACATAATTCAAACACAATGATTCGTTAAAACTAACTTAAGAACGCAAAACTTTAAAAAAAAGGAGTACCCAATGCGTAACAATATAATGAATACCTTAAAAATAGTGAGTCTGATTTTAGCTCTTTCACCTTACCTCTCTCACGCAGCTGAGGATTCTCAAAGACCTCCGCGTGGAGATCGAATGCCTCCTAAAGAAGCTTTCGAGGCTTGTAAAGGAAAAACAACCGGAGATGCGGTAGAAGTGAACACTCCTCACGGAAAAATAAAAGCCACATGTAAATCAATGGCTGAAATTTTAGTAGCCATTCCTAACGACAAAAATCACCCGTTGCCAAAAGAAGCCTTTGAAGATTGCAAAGGTAAATCTGAAGGAACAGTATTAGAAGTCTCCACTCCAAATGGCAAACAAAGCGCTACTTGCAAATCTGTTGATGGACAACTGGCTGCAATTCTCAATGACGAACAGCAACCTAAGTAAGAATTAAAAAAAGGGCAGTTCTATGACTGCCCTTTGAATTATTGCATCGAATTTAAAATGGAGAATTCTTATGAATCAATTAAGTCAAAATCTAAGAGGGGCTTTAACTATACTTGTATTAATTATTAGCATTGCAAGCATTAATGTTAAAGCCAATGATGCCGCTGAGGATGCACTTCCTCCTGAATCAGATTTAAAAGATTCTCCACCACCTCACTTCCTTTCTCATGGAGAATATAAATTTAGATTAGAACAAACCATAGCCACTGGATTTTCTAGTGATAGGGGCTTCTTGGCAGTCTATAGAATAGATGCTCACGGAAGATTTTGGTCTGTTAAAAATGATTTTGCAGTTTTTATGGATCGACTTTCCGTTGATTTGCATCATCGATTTGATCTTAATGACAATCTTAGTTTCACTGCAGAAGCTCCACTCACACTCAATTGGAATCTTCCTATGGATGTCTCTATTAATTATGCAGCTCGAGCAAAAATAAATCTTCACAATAGAAAAGATCCACGTGATGAGAGACCAGGATGGAGATTTTTTTCAGAATTCATCGCACAAGCTAATGGACAAGACGGCATCTCAGATCAAGTTGCGAGCTTTGATCCTGATCCGCTCTCAGCAAGACCTTCTTCACATAACAGAGCTGGATTAATCACAGAGGCAACCTATCATAATGCCTACCTCTCACCTTCATTTGGTGTTTCCAGTTATTTCGATATGGGTTCAACAGAAGCATCAGATATCTTTGCAAAAGCAAGCCTTGCCTATGATTGGGGTTTTCGAAAACAAAAAACAAAATTCTCCTTGATCAGCCCCCTTAAAAGCACGAATTTGCCAACCCCACAAACAACAGATCTAAATCATCCAGATGGAACTCCTCCTGATCACACTCCTCCTGATCACACTCCTCTAACAGAACTTAGCAACCGATATATTATTGAACACGAAATGGGTCCTTGGATGGGAAAAATCGAAATGAGCAAAATGGGAACCATCGGCATAATCGGATATAGATTTTAAAATAATTTAAGGTGTTGTGCATCTGACTTGCTATAAAAATTAAAAAATATAGTATTGAGACCATGAACAATCCGACATCTTTAGATATCAGCAAAAAAAATTCTTCTATTAAAATCGTCGTTGCAGGGGCCAGTGGGTATATTGGTAAAGCCCTTATTCCCAAACTGCTTGCAAAGTTTCCTGAGGCTAACATTGTGGCTCTCTCCAGAAGCCAACAAGCCTCTCAAGATCCTCGCGTGCAATGGAAAGCCTGCGAATTGTTTTCTCTCAGAGAATTAGAAAAATCTATTCCAAGTGATGTTGATTTAGCCATCTACCTTGTTCACTCCATGGGCCCAACAGCTCAATTAGATCAAGGTACTTTTGCTGATTATGATTTAATCCTTGCAGATAATTTTGCAAGAGCACTCGCAAAGACTCCAGTGAAACAAGTCCTCTATTTAGGTGGCCTCACCCCTGAAACCCCCACTTTGTCTTTGCATTTGCAAAGTCGCTTAGAAGTTGAACAAACTTTTGCAAGTTACAATCTTCCGATCACAATTTTTAGAGCCGGCTTGATTTTGGGAGAAGCGGGATCTTCGTTTCAAATTCTTTTAAAATTAGTTCATCGATTGCCCATTATGATTTGTCCAAAATGGACACAAAACTTAACAACTCCCGTGGATTTAACAACAGTGTTACAGTCTCTCACAGCGGCAAGCTTAGAACTAAAACACATTGGAAAAGTTTATGATTTAGCAGGATGCAAACCTCTTACTTATTTAAAGATGATGCAAGAAACTGCCAGAAAGCTTGGCAAAAGAAGATACTTTTTTACTGTGCCCATTTTTACTCCCACACTCTCTCGATTGTGGGTGAGCTTAATCACTAACACTTCAAAAAATCTCGTTTATCCTTTAATTGAATCCCTCAAACACGCGATGGTGGCTCGAAAAGAAAATCTATTTTCTGATGAGTCCTCAGAACGTGAGTATTTTGACTTGCTTGATAAAGCTTGCCTTAAAACTCACTCTGGGCAATCTCTGTTTAGATTTGAAGCTCAGAGAAAAACCGTTCGCTCTGTACAAAGGCTACCTTTGCCTGAGGGAAAAAATGCTTTATGGATTAAGCAGCAATACACAAAGTGGTTACCCTGTGTGTTGTCGCCTTTTATAAAAGTGGAGATCAATGGTCGAACAATTTGTTTTTCATTTGTGAGTAAAAAACTCATTTTACTTGAACTTGAATTGAGTGAAGAAAGAAGCAATGAAGACAGACAACTTTTATACATTAAAAGAGGTCTCTTCGTGGCCGACGAAAACCAAGGTCGCTTAGAATTTAGAGTCGTCTTAAACAGGCAATATGTTCTCGCTGCCATCCATGATTACAAACCTGCTTTGCCTTGGTTTATTTACAAATTTACTCAAGCCAGAGTTCACCTTTTTGTGATGAACGGCTTTAGTCGATTTTTGACTCATCAATAATTATTTTTTTATTTACTTAAATCGCTTATACATCTTGTATAAGCTTATAAGACAATTCGCTTTTAACTGAGTTTAAAATAAACCCATCGCGCATCACCTTGGCCACAATAGACTCAAGCCTTTCAGGGCGATCCACATCAGAAATTTTTATAACGAGTGAGATTGATTTCATCACGATTTTACCATCATCATTTTTATTCACATCTAATTTACCTTTAACATGCACTTCTGAATAATTGAGTTTTGATAGCTTAGCGACCACTTTAAAGGTGCCAATAAAACAATTAATAGCTGCTTGAAGAAAAAGATCTTCTGGAGAAAAGCCCCCACCAGATCCACCAAACTCTGCAGGTATCGCACAAGAGGATTTCATTTCTCCAGAGGAGATCATCCACGGCTGCTCAAAATTTTGCTCAGCTCTTGCTTCAGAAAAAAACTCTAGTGGTAAATTGTTCATATTGTCCTTAATTGATTTAATTTTTATCAATAATGTATTTGCGTTTGGCTTCTCATTTAGTTCATGGTAGTATGAACAATATGAAAAGTAAACAAAAAACCTCGAAGTCGGGTCAAAGCCTTCAAAAACTGTCTCTATCAATCGGTAACTTCATACGATACTGGGGTTTTCGCCGCATTCATGGAGCCATTTGGACACAGTTGTATCTTTCTAAAACACCCTTGAGTTGCACCGATCTCACCCAAAAACTAGGTCTTTCTAAAGCACTCATTAGCCCGGCCTTAGATGAGCTCTGCCATCACAAGTTGATTCATGAAGCTCCAGCGCCTAACGATAAAACCAAGGTTTATCAAGCTGCTGAAGATATCAACGAGGTGATCCGCCATGTGCTTAAAACTCGTGAAGCAAAAATGTTGAAGCAAATCACTCAAGATTTTTCATCTTTTAAAAAACAAGAAGATCATGATGAAGACCTCCATCAAGAACACTTAGAATCTCTCGAAGAAATGATTATATCTGCCAACCTGATGTTAGAAATCATGCTCGATCAAAAAGATCTCATGAAGCTTCCTATGGAATTAAACTCATGAATTTATTTCTTATATTAGGTAACCAACTTTTTGATCCCAAAGTTTTTAAGCAACACAAAATAGATGCTGATAAAACCATTTTCTTTATGCGTGAAGATCAAGAGTTGGCCTCATATTATAAATTCCATAAACATAAAATTATTTTTTTCTTTGCAGCCATGCGCACCTACCGAGATGAGCTCAGAGATCATGGTTACACAGTTCACTATGAGGAATTTCAAAAGAGTTCTCATAAAAAAATCATTGGCAATTTTGATTCCTCTTTAACTGAATTTATCAAAAAAAATAAAATCACAAAGGCCTCGACTTTTGAAATCGAAGATAAATTTTTTGAATCCAGAATTCAGATTGTCTTTAAAAAAATTGATGTTGAATTAAAAGTTCTTCAGAGCCCCATGTTTTTAACATCACGAGATCAGTTTAAAGCTTACCTCAAATCATCTCGCCGCCCCTTTATGAAAACCTTTTATGAGGCTCAACGTAAACGTTTAAATATTTTAATTGATAACAATAACAAGCCTGTTGGCGGCTCTTGGAGTTTTGATACTGAGAATCGTCTTGCGCTGCCAAAAAACAAACAAACTCCTCCATTGCCGGATTTTAAATCCAATCCTTTGATTCAAGAAGTGGCTGAGCTGGTGGAAAGTGAGTTTGCGTCCCACCCAGGGCATGCTCAAGATTTTTGGTTACCCGTAGATCGCCAACAGGCCAAAAAGTGGTTAGTGACTTTTTTAAAAGAACGCCTTACAGATTTTGGACCTTATGAAGATGCGATTGCTCCTCATTCAGAATTTGTTTATCACTCAGTGCTCACTCCTTTTTTAAATTGCGGCTTACTCACTCCTGCAGAAGTTGTTAAAACCACTTTGGCTTATGCTGAAAAAAATAAAGTCCCTTTGGCATCACTTGAAGGTTTTATTCGTCAGATTATTGGATGGCGTGAATTTATTCGCGGCATTTATCAAAATTACAGCGAAGCTCAAGAGACCGAAAATTTTTGGAAGCACACCCACAAACTCAGTGACCTCTGGTACAAAGGCAACACGGGAGTTCCCCCTTTAGATGAAACCATCCGCCGAGTTTTAAAGCGCGGCTACGCCCATCACATAGAACGACTCATGATTGTTGGAAGCCTCATGCTCCTTTTAGAAGTTGATCCTCATGAGACCCACAAATGGTTTATGGAAATGTTTGTAGACTCATCGGATTGGGTGATGGGACCAAATGTTTATGGCATGGCTTTATTTTCGGATGGTGGGATCTTTGCCACAAAACCTTATATTTGCGGATCCAATTATCTGCGCAAAATGGGTGGCTATGCTAAAGACGATTGGTGCGAAGGTGTTGATGGTCTTTATTGGCAGTTTATCAAAAAACATGAAAACTTTTTTTTAAAAAATCCACGTCTTTCTATGATGGCGAGATCTTGTCAAAAAATAGCACCCGAACGTTGGGTGATTTTAAATAAAGCTGCACAAGAGCTCCGCAACAAGTTGGTGGTCACATGAACTCTTATCCCTCTCAACCATTAAATTTGGAGATTTTATGAAAACATCAGCTATGGCAAGAACTTTAGAACTTGCAAAACTTGCCGCTCGCGTAGGACTTAAAGAACTTAAGTCGGGCGATTTTAATTCACGGGTTGAACAAGCTGTTCTCATTGCTAAAAGCTTATCACGACTCAAAGGAGCTGCCATGAAGGTAGGGCAACTCTTGAGTTTAGATTTAGATAATTATTTTCCGCCCGAAGCCATTGAGATTTTAAGTCAGCTGCAAAATGCAGCTGTGGCTCATCCTTATGATGAGATCGAACAAATTATAAATGCAGAAATTAAAAATCCTCACAGAAAACTCATTACAGAGATTTCTCAAAAACCTCTCGGCGTTGCCAGCATTGGGCAAGTGCACAAAGCTCGCTATCAAGATCGAGACATCGTGCTTAAAGTGCAATTTGCTAATTTGTCGGACTCCATTGATTCTGATTTAAAAATATTAAAAACATTAGCGGGTTCCTTTTGTCAAATCACTGGCCGCAAAATGAATTTAGATCCTCTGTTTACTGAGTTCCGTTCTATTTTAGAGCAAGAGCTCAATTACGAGACAGAAGCTGAGTTTCAAAACCAATTTCAGAAAAAAATTATTAAATTAAATCAAACTTCCACTATTCAGTATAAGGTTCCTGAAGTCATCAGCGAGATCAGCACTAAAAATGTTCTCGCTATGAATTTTGAATCTGGATTAACTTTTAGAAACTGGCTTAGCACTCATCCTGATAAATCGGATAAAAAACAAATTGCATTGGCGATTTTAGATCTCTATTTTCATGAGTTTTTTGAGTGGGGACTTGTGCAAACAGATCCTAACTGGGGCAACTTTTTAATTGATGAGCAAGACTCTAATTTAAGCATTTGTCTTTTAGACTTTGGAGCCACCAGACGTTACCAACGTGAATTTATTCAAAATTACATTGCCCTCCTTGATTTTGCAGCAAAAAGTAAAAGAAAAGAATTACGAGAGTTATCGATTCATTTAGGGCTCATCGACAAGCGAGAATCAGAACTGGCTTTTGTGGCTTTTGAAGAAATGCTTAAAACTGCCATCAAACCTTTTTTTGTGGGCAACTCAGGCTCTCCGTATTTTGATTTTTCAGATCGCAACCACACCCTTGAATCTCAAACAACCGTCAAGGCGCTTTCACAAGAATTAATCTACAGCCCTCCACCTTATTCGATTATTTTTTTACATCGCAAACTTGCAGGTGTTTATTCGATTTTAAAAAGCCTCGATGTGCAGTTGGATATTTCTCCTTATTGGCAAATGATGAAAGATCTTTCTAAAAGGAGCACATAAGGATGGGGCTTTCTCGCGAACTCAAAGAAAAAATAGATGCTTTTAGCCCTGAAGACCTTGATCGACTGGTGAGAATGGGCTGGGAAGACCGCACCACTTTTGAAGCCATCAAGAGTCAGTTTGGACTTTCTGAAAATGAATTTGTGAGATTGATGCGAACACAACTCTCCGCTGCAGCCTTTGCACGTTGGAGAAAGCGTGTTCATCATCAAGGTCAATTAAAGCATGAACTCAAGAGGGGATTTAAAACCACTCGATTTAAATGCTCAAGACAATCCGTGGATGGCATCACCAAAGGGTGGAAGTAAATGCAGTCTCTAACTTATGATCTTATTATTGTGGGAGCTGGATTAACTGGTTTAAATTTAGCTAAAGAGTTGCAAGGTTTAAACCCTCATTTAAATATTCTTATTTTAGAAAAATCAAAAAGCTGTGGGGGCCGCATGGCCACCCGTAGAGTCGGTGAATCCAGATTTGATCATGGGGCTCAATTTATTAAACACTCTGAACGGACTCAAAAAATAATTGATTTTTGGGAACAACAAAAAATTCTTAAAAAATTTTCGTCACATTTATTTAATGCCAGTTGTGGGCAATTAGGAATGACCCAACTTGCAAAAAAATTAGCTGAAAATTTAAAAATTTCCTACAATCAAAAAGCTATTTCTCTAGAAAAATCTTTAACTGGTTGGAAATTGAATTTAGACTCAGGCGAATCTCTGTTTGCTAATCAGGTTGTGCTCACATGCCCCTTGCCTCAGTCATTAGATATTTTAAACCAATCTAAAATTGCCTTTGATCCAACACTCCAAGAAATAAATTATCAAAAAGCGATTGCACAGCTCGTACAAATGGAATCTGATTTGGGTGAAGAGATGATTTATGCTGAACAAGTGGATGAAAATATTTTTACAGTGACCTCTCAGCATCATAAGGGATTATCCACACTCAATGAATACACTCTGGTAATGACTCCTGAGTGGAGCGATAAGCATTTTGAAAAATCAGACGAAGATATTTTGAAAGCATCGATGGATCTTTTAAATAAAACCTTTGCAAAGAATCAGGTATTAAATCTTCAAATTAAAAAATGGAGATTTGCCCAACCTGCTCAAACTTGGAAACTGCCATTTGAGAACCCTGCAGAGGGGCTGTATTTAGCTGGTGATGCCTTTGGAGGTCCAAGCCTGACTGGTGCTATTAGGAGCTCAGAAGCTTTAGCGGAGGAGTTAAGGTTAAGACTTCTATTAAATTAATATTAATAAATGTTATCCATTCACTTTAAAGGAATAAATCCCCAGAAACATCAATGAAGCCACTTCTGAGACCAAAAAAGATAGACCATAGTAAAATGGGTTATGCGTAAGATAACCCAAAAAGAGTATCGGCAATAAGACTGCCCAATGCGAAAAGAGATCTGCATAAAAACTATGCTTTAAATTTTTAAAAGACTGATGGGCGCCCTTTAAAAGTAAATTAATTGTTTTTGTTGGGATCGTTAAAGCAAAGAAAACGACAAATGTATTCCACCATATTAAAATATTGGAGTTGATCCCATATAAAGAGGTGAGTTTAGAAGAAAATAAAACCCAAAGAAGAGACACTATTGTAGATAAAATCATCGACCACTTTAGTAAAGATTTTGTAAATTGATTTTGAATCAACTCCTTCATACCTGTATGTCCTTCTTGACTCCAATAAATAGCTGAAGCTCTCATAAGGGCAATCAAAGGCACTGTGAGCAAGTTGTAGATTTCAAAGGCCACAGAAAATGCAACAAGGCCAGCACCAGCCAAAGAATTGAACGTAAAACTAATCAATGTAAAATAAGCAACAACTCTTTCTGAGAGAATTCTACCAAATTCTGCCGTCAAATTTTTTAAAAAGATTAAATGTTCCTTTGAAAACTTAAAAAAGAGTTTAAAATGGATGTAATTACGAAGTGCATACATTGTAATACTACAGACAATCAATGAACTCGCCAATGTGCTGATATAGGAACCCTTAAAACCTAGATTTAAAATATTCATAAATAAAATATTGCCCACTAGATTTGTAATAATTTCGATGATTGAAATTTTAATGACAAATGAACCCCTACTCAGACCATGTAGCGCCATAGAACCTGCAAATTGAACCAATCTTGTGGGAATCGATAAGGTGAGCCAAAAAATAGCCTGGTTGGCATAATCAAGAACTTGCAGATCATGAATTGAGAATTTAGCAATAATCGGATAAATAAAAAGGCAGATAACAGTTGTTAAAATAGAAAGAATTATTGCCATCTGAATTGATAATGAAATTTTATTTTTAATATCATCAGGATTTTTTTGGGAAGCCACTAATACGGAAATCACAGGACTTAGTGAAAAAGCTAATATGACATCTAAAAACATGATTCTCATGGGAACAGCATGTGCTGCTATGGCATTGGCCCCTAATCGAGAAATCATGAAAAGGTCTGTTTGAAGGACCAATCGACCACAGATAAAGCTCAATAAAAAAGGAAGATAAAGTTTTAAAAAATTTTGAGTTTGGTTCATCTTGTATCTTAATTTTTAGGAAATGATTTTTTCAATTTGTTTGATTATTTTAATCTTATTTGATTTTTTCCAAATAAGATTTAGATAAGCACATCTGAATGTGGTGAGAATATTTTGTAATGCAGGATTAGCAGACAAATCTGATCGTGAAAATTTATTTTCAAGGAGAGTGCATACTTCATTTTCAGGTAGATTCATTAATAAACTTGATATTGCTCTACCTAACCTAAAATCTTCTTGCCACAAAAATGGGTTACGACCCCTTTTATCTAAATGTATTAATATTGAATTTAAAGATGCTAATGCCTCTGAATTGGGGAATAGAGGGTGTTCTGACAAATAATAAAAAGCATCTCCAAGATGAGCTAAAGAGTGGACCCATCCTAGTTTTTCACCAAAACCTCTCCAATCATTTTCTTTTAAAAAATAGTCTCTTAAATTAAATGCAATATTAGAAAGTTCATTTGGAGTTATCATTAAACCATTTTGCACATCACCAATTAAGAGATCCGCAATAGTGAGTGCCGAAAAACTTCTTTTCAAAGTAAAATCAGACTCTCCAGTCTCAATATTAAAAAAAAGAAATTTGTCTGATATCAAAAGTTCAATTAATTGAGCTCTAATTTCATTTGGACAGAGATCACTTCGAAAATATACTGATAAAGTCGACCAGCCTAAGTCATCTCTCAATTGCGAAGATGGCTCGCCGAGTACTTCTAATAAATTGGGGATTTTTTGAGTAAAGGCCTTCTCTTTGAGAGATTGGTCACTGGCTAAAATTTTTTTTCTTAGTTCTAAAAAATCAAATTCTGAAATCATGTAAATGGTCTTCCAATAAGAGTATTTATTTGAACAACTGAATTGATGTTCACATCTGCATTTAGCAATGCAGATGCCAAGATAATTAGGATTTAAAATAGATATAAGCTCAGTTTAAAGCTAATGATGTCCGATTATTGGATAAAACCTATTCAGTCAGCCAATCAACGTTTCTTAATAACTTTCGACGTACTTTTTAAAGTTATTTAAAATAGATTGCCAGCCTTGCTGCTGCATCTCTGGGGGATGAGTGTTTTCAGCATCAAATACTGTGATAACTTTGGTAGCCCCACCTAAGTTTTCAAAAGTTGTTGTGGCTTGGCGACCATCGGGAATGGTGTAAGTGATCTTCTTTAATGCCTGAACCTCATCATAAATCACTTCAAAATCAAAACCAAAGCTGCCATCTTTTGCTTCCATGCGAGCAGAGTATTTTCCACCCACTTTAAGATCATTACTGGCGCGAGGACAGCACCAGTCATCAGAAGCAAAATTCCACTTGGTAATATGTTGAGGTTGAGTCCAAGATTCCCAAACTTTTTGAGTCTCTGCTTTGACGATTGCTTCAATTGTTAATTTTTTAAAACTCATGATGAGCTCCTATTTCTTTTTTCTTTTTGCATGCACTCTGATTAAATTTTCATCCGGGTCTAATAAATGCATCTCCATGACCCCCCAATGCTCTTTTTTAAAGTCACTCGCTACTTTGCCCTCTTTAGGTGCCTTAAATGTGAGTTCACTCTCAATGCCTAATACTGGGGTAAATTCTAATTTTTTACTTTTTGGTCGTTCAGCAATAAAGAGATAAGGGCCACCAGCTGGATGCCGCAATTCTCCTGAGTTATGGTCCGTTTTAAATTTTACTTTAAAACCAAGAGCTTTATAAAATGCGAGAGCTTTACTAAAATTATGAGTTTCAATAAAAAAACCCTCAATGCCATGTGTTTGAACTTTTACTTTTGCAACTTTTTTTACAGGTGCTTTTGCCATCTATAAACTCCTCAAAGATATTTCAAAATGCTTCTCTATTTTGATACTTATTTGAGAATTAAAGAATCAAAAAACACTGACCTGATCTTGAGGCTAAACGACTTCTCAGAGGGGATGATAGACTCAGGTCGAGTTATTATTAATTAATTTTATAAATGGCTCTAAATTATGGTTTATTTATGAACTTTATTAATATAGAAATTTTCTACAGTTTTTAACAATGTTTTTTTAAAATGGATTTTCAATTGAACAATTTTTTTAGTATTTCCTGCACGATCTTAATTATCTTTTTTAGCAATCCCCTTTTAGCAGCTAGCGATAACCGCTATGCTTTAATTCCCGGCTCAAATCTACCCATTGATGTATTTGGAAAAGATCTGATCACCTTAACTCTTCAAACCGAAAGCCAGGATGAATTCTTTACCCCTACTGTAAGTCCTGTAAGGGAATGGAATCATTTTAAATGCTCTCATTTACAAACTCTAATCGTTGAGAATCAATTCGACCCTCAAACCCAAATCGCTCATCAAACTTGGGAAATCCAATTTATTTGGTCAGCAGGGGAGGAATTAAGTGGCTGCAATGTAGATATTGCCTTTCCAAACATGCCTCTTTCAAGAGCCAATCTCTATATGGATCAAGGGCTTTAATTTATAGAGAATAATATTTTATTAAATTCTCAATTTTAAGATTGAAGTCTTAATTGAGAGACTTTTTATAATAATTTGTATCTCTATGTTTGTTTAATTCGATTTGAGTCTTCTTAAAATGTGGCATTGACCTTGCTAAAATCCATTTCTGTAAAAGTTTGCAGAAAAGAATCCAGCAGGGGATAGTGTGAAATTAATCCACAGAATTTTAATATTGAATAGTTTATTTGAGGGTGGACGCCTGATCGTTGGGGCTACGAGTGTGACGTACATGCTCAGCGCAGGCATCAGTCTGTCTTCAATAGCTGTCCTTAAAATATTCCAAGCAATCACTTTGATTATTTTTGAATTACCCACTGGCTTATTTGCTGATTTTTTTGGCCGTAAAAAAAGTCTATTAATCGCTGTTGTATTTTCAATCTTAGGTTTTATTTTAAATTTTTTAGGTAAAAGTTTTTTATGTTTTGCAGTTGCTGAAATCTTTTATGCAATTTCATTATCATTTTGGTCTGGAGCCTACGAGGCTTATGCGATTGAGCAAGCACAACTTTCTCATCAAGATCTTGATCACTTCTTTTATAAAGATCAAATGACTAAAAATTTATCAATACTTGTTTTGGGCTTTTTAGGGGCTTGTTTGGGTTCCCTCAATTTAAAATGGCCTTATCTTGCGAGTATTTTTGCATTTTGTGCTTTAGCAATAATTATTTATACATTACCTGAGACTTCAGTTTTTAATAAATTTGATTTAAGTAATTTAATAGATCTAAATTCTTTTTCTCAAAAAATGATCTCCCATTTTAAAATAGTAAAGAGTCATTTAAATGTTTTTGTAAATTTAAAATACTTTTTTTTGGCTCAGTTTGGAATACAGTTTATCATTCAACCAATGTATCATTACTGGCAGCCCTTTTTTAAATTTATAAACCCACATGCTACCTCTATTAATTTGGGAATTATTTTTGCCCTCTTTTGTGGTTCCAGTGTTTTATTTGGTTTCCTGGGCACTTTAGCTAGTCAGCATGGAAAATTTAAAACCAAGTATCATTGCTGGAGTCTCTTTTTTGTTTTCTCAATTTTATTTTTTTTAATTTCGTTATTTCAAAATTTTGTGGGAGTGATCATTTTATTTTCTCTCACCCAAGGCATCCTTTCCCTTGGCCGATCCAATTTTATATCGCATTTTAATAAAAATATACAAAACTCTCATCGTGCCATTACATTAAGTTCTCTCAGCTTTTTTTCAAGATTTGGATCGGCAGTCAGCCTCCATTATTTATCGAACTTTGATAAAGTAAAATCAATTTACTCGAGCTACAGTATAATAACTTTTATTTTTATAATAATCTCAGGATTGTTTATTTATAAAAATCAATTACTCAAAATCTTTAAACTAAGGAGCGTTTCCTATGGTCACAATTCGTAAACTCACATCATCAGACCTCAAGGCCTTTATGACTTGGGGAGGAGATCCACAAGTGACTCAAAGTTTATTTTGGGATCACTATCAAAACCAAGAAGAGGCTCTGACCTTTTTAAAAAACATTGTAGATCCTCACCCTTGGTTTAAAGCCATTTGCCTCAACGGCACACCCATTGGAGCCATCACATTAGATCAAGGTAAAGCCAGAGGAGTACAACGTGCAGAACTTGGTTATGTGCTTGCTAAAGATTATTGGGGCAAAGGCTATGCAACAGAAGCTGTAAAACTTGCCCTGGAATCAGGTTTTCAAGATTTAGGCGTTTGTAGGATTGAAGCCTATGTGGACCCTGCAAATTTAGGATCGGTCAAAGTTTTGCAAAAATCAGGCATGGAGCAAGAAGCTTATTTAAAGCAATATGTGGTTCACCGAAGAGTCATTAAAGACAGATTGGTATTTGCCAAAACTATTTAGTTTTCTTTTTTTTGATCGCCAATTTTTTGAGATTTTCTTGAACTCTAAATTTCACAATTTTTGAAATCAAACCCACTGGCAACTTAGACTCCAGTGGGAATCTCACAGTTCCCTTAGCAGTCTCGTATTTGGCTAATTCTTTTTTAAAATGTAAAATCCCTGAAGAAGTGGGATAAAATCCTATATGCGTTTTATAAGCTGCAAAATAAACCACCACGCCATGCAATTTAAATACAGGCATTCCATAGCTGATGCCTTCTTCAGCTTGAGGTGCTGCCTTTTGAATCACTACTCTCAACTCTTTTAATTGAGCGCGGACATCCATTGGGAAAGTGGCAATATAGGCATCAATATTGTTATAGGTTTTCATCATATTTGAATATCTCTTGTTAAGATTAAACTACTCATTGCGTTTTAAAAATATCTTCAAGCAATAAATTAAAGTAGACAACAAAGGGTAAGTCTTTAAAAGATATCTAGATCAAAGTACCATCGCATAAGGATTTACAATGAACTCATCTAAGGATTTAAAGCAAATCGAAGCCCTTCAACAAGTCATCCAAAAATTTTGTCAAGAAAGGGACTGGGATCAATTTCATCTTCCAAAGGATTTAGCAATTGGTATTTCCACTGAGGCCAACGAACTCTTGGATCTCTTTAGATTTAAATCTGATGCTGAAATTTTATCAAAACTTGAAGCTGTGGATTATAAAACCAAAGTGGAACATGAGCTCGCTGATGTGTTCTTTTTTGTTTTAAGATTTGCTCAAATGAATCAAATCAACCTTGAGCAAGCTTTAAAAAATAAACTTGAGCAAAATGCTGCAAAATATCCTGTTGATCTCGCCAAGGGTTCTAATAAAAAATATAATGAATGATGTTTTAAATTAATAATTCAATTTTATGTAGTGCCTATTTTTTATACACTTCTAAATATTTTAAATTTTTTCATCTTAATTTAAACTTCAGAAATGATGTATATTGCTGAAATTATTCAGATATTAAATACATTGAAAAAATCTAGAGTGCTGACTATAAATCTACAGTTGTGATGAGTTAACTTATTCAATAAACTTATCAAAACTTATTAAATCCACCATAGGACATCTAGATCAAACAAAACTTTACCTGTTGGGATTCAGTTAATACTACTGCTTTTACAAAAGGAATTTCATGTTTGAATCAAATTCAAATTCACGATCTGAATTTCAAATATCAAAAATTAATCCAGAATTTTATTCCAGATTATTTGATAATGCGTCCAAAGAATTTGAATCATCTTCAGAAAAATTAAACAATAGTCATGATTCTATTGAAACTATTATTTCAGATATTTTAACTAATAGAACATCATCTGGGCTTTCAATAAGTAACATTGCAATTCTCTTAAATTCTATTAGAAAATTTAAAAACCAAAAAATAAGAAAATTAATTATAAGTGAAGCTCGTAAATTAAGACAATCACTATACTCAAATTTAGTAGCTACAATGGTCCCTATAGAGGTAAGCTCTTATTGTACGAGTAATTGTTCATTTTGCGGTTGGCGATCAGATAATTCAGAAATGATTCGTTTAAAGATTTCTGAAAAAGCTCTCATAGAACAAGTAGAATATCTATCTAAGCTAGGATTTTCTCATTTTGAAATAGCAACAGGAGATGATCTTGTTTTTTTAAAAAATAATTTAAGCCACTTTATTCACACAGTTAAAAATACTGCTAAAAAATATATTAAAAGTCCTCGAGTTTCCATCTGTGTTACTCCACTTCAATATGAACACTACTTAGATCAAAAAAAATTAGATCTCGATACCGTATTAACATGGCAAGAAACTTATAATTCAAAAACTTTTTATAAATACGTTAATAATGGACCTAAAGCAAAAGGTATAACTTCCAGCTTTAAAATTGACCAAAGTGGAGATGGTCATCTGCAAAGAATGCAATCTCAAGAAAACGCCATTAGAGCCAACTTACAAGTTGGCTTGGGAGTTATGATTGGTTTAGATGAAAATGTTGAATCAGATATTCTTGCAGTTATTATACATGGAAAAAAATTAATTGAAACTTATCAAGAAATTATTCAACCACTTATTATTGGAATGCCAACTTGGAATCCTATTACAACTTCCAACGATAATTTAGATATTTCAAGAAGACCCATTGATTTAGAAGAAAATTTTGAGCTCATTGCTGCAATTTATTTATTAAGTTTTCCTGATTACTTAGCATGGGTGTTTCCAAATTGTCGTGTTTCACTCAAAACGCAATTAGAAAGCGTAAAAACTGCAGGTATTTTTACTTCTACAATGGTGAGAGTTGGACCAGGAGCTTATCTTGCCAACTCAAGTTCCAACTTTTCTGATTATTTTGATAAAACTTCAATTCCAAATTCTAACTTAAACTCTGACCTTATTCTCAAAGGTGAACAATTTGTTCATCATTTTCATTCACATAAAGAATATGCTGATCAATTTGAAGATGCTGGATTAAGAATTATATCGGACTCTGAAGTATTAAATTTAGGTAACTTAAAATAGGACTTGGATATGTGGATTGTTTTTATTGAAATTTCACCAACTTTCAGAAGAGCGTTCGAAGCAGCTCACGAGCTTGGTTTAAAAATTCTTTGGATTGGCGAGGGAAAACTCCCTGAAGAAGTTTTATCTTTATCAGATAAAGCAGAATCTCTAAATGAATTGAGTTTTGATTCAATTTCTAATTATATACTTAACAACTTTGAAAAGTCAGAGATTAAAGCATTTTGGGCATTAAAAGATAAATTAATACCACTTACTGCTCGGCTAACTTTCGAATTAGGAAATAATTTTAGATTTCCTACATTAGAACTAGTTCATAATACTAAAAACAAAATAGCACTAAGAGAGATCTTAAAAAATTCAAATTATAATCCCGACTACTTTGTATTTAAGAATCAAGATTCTAAATTAGAATTTTCAAATCCATTTCCCAATCATACTGTTGTTATTAAACCTCCATTAGGGTATGCCAGTATTGGTGTAGAAAAAGTTGGAATTAATGAAAACTTTAACAATGCATTAAAAAGATCATTTTCTGTACTCAATCAAATTGCTCAATCTGTAAAAGAAAATAATGTTTCAAATTTTGATTCGCAAAATACTTTATTAGTCGAAAAATTTATAGCTGGTATTGAATACAGTGTTGAAGTCTTTGCTAATGAAAAGGGTCTTCATGTTTTAGGTATCTGTTCAAAATCAGAAATGGTTGAACCATTTTTCGAAGAAGTTTCATATTGCCTTCCTGCTTCAATTGATGAAACAACTAAATTAAAAATAACAAATGCCGCTATTGATATTGCAAAAAAAATTAATTTGAATTCAGGAATGGCTCATATCGAACTTATCGTAAATGACGAAGCAATTAAAGTATTAGATATAGGTTTAAGACTTGGAGGTTCTGGCCTTACTCATGATCTTATATTTTTATCTCATGGTATTGATCTAGTTAAAGCTGTCCTCTCAGAAATATCTAATTTGAATAATAATTCTTTATTAAATAATTCTACAAATTCTATTGCCCTACTTTATTTATTACAAATTGGATCAGGTGGTATCATAACCAAATTGCCGAATATAGATGAGTTAATTATTAAAAGAAAAATTCCTGAGTATATAAAAACAGAACTCTTTGTAAATTTAAGTGATAACTTACAAGGATATCCAAAATATTCAGGATTGCCTGGTTATGTATTATTTAAAATACTTGGCTCAAATATATCTGCTTATCAAAGATGTGATGAAGTTTTAGAATTAGCAAAAGACCATTTTAAACTGGAGTTTAAATGAATCGTCTTTTATCAATATTAATTCTATTTACAATCCCAGCACTCATATCGCTAAGTTGGCTTCTAGGTGGGTCATTAGTTCATAAAATCAACCCACTTTCATTAAGTATTATGAGATTTGCTGTTGGATCTATAGTTCTCATATTTTTTACTGATATTAAGAATTTTATTAGAAATAACTCAAAAGTTCAATTAATCAATTGGTTTTTAACTCAACTTATATTGGCAATTTCAGGTCGAGCACTCTATGCTTATTTTAGTTCAAGTTCATTGCTAAGTATTACACCTTTTGAAGCCGTTTTAATTTCAACTTCTCTACCTGTTTTATTAATAGTTTTGGAAAGATTTATATTTAAAAATAAATTTAAAAACTTATTTACACCAATTTTATCAATTTTAAGTTTTGCCACTGTCCTGGCTTCAATCATTAATTATAACTCCAATAAAAACTTTGATTTAAATAGATTATCTGTTGGTCATTTTGAAATGCTAATTGCAATGTTATTCTATGCAGTTCACCTAATTTTTTATAAAAAACAGGTTAAAGATAAAAGTCCTGCTAATCCACTTTTTATTCAGTTTGTAATAGCATTTGTACTTTTATTTCCATTTAACATTGAATGCTACAACTCTTTTTATAGTTTGAATTTCAATGATTGGTTCAAATTTTTTACTTATTCTATAGTTTGCAACTTACTTCCCTTTGTTTTAGTTCACTACTGTTTAAAAATTTATAGCTCCTTTACTGTGGGTGCCGTCGCTATTTTAAGTCCTGTTTGTTCTTTTATATTTAGTACATTTTATGAACAAAAATCTTTTGATGTTCGTTTTGTTTTATTAAGTATACTTGCATGTCTATTTACTTTTTTTACTGTTTTAACAGATCAAAAATCTTCATTTTCAAAAATAAACTTTTTTGTAAGGAATCAAAAATGAATTTTATTTTCAAATTAAACTATTTATTTTTATTTTTATTTTTATTTTTATTTCCAAATTTAAGTATTGGCGAAACTACAGTTAAACCAATTATAGGGTATGGATCGTCTGATGCAGTTTTACCTGCTAAAAATCAAGAATTGTTCTATATGGGCTTTAATTTAGGTTACCAATCTATAATTAAAGCAAAAGAATTTAAAAATGGATTAATTACGAGGCAAATCTCAGACGGATCTCAACTTGGAGCCATTAAAAGTGCAAATCAACTGCTGCAAGAAGGTGTAAAAGTAATTGTTGGTTTCCCCACAAGTCATGAAGCTTTGTTAGTTGGAAAACAAGTTAAAAACTCTGGAATTTTAACAATCTTTTGCGGAGCGGGTCACTCAGAATTAGCAACTTTAGGTAACTCAGTATTTACTACTGGCGAATCTATGAAATACGGAGTTGAGAAAATGTTAGGTTTTATTAAAAAAACATTTTCTAAGAAAAAGGGCTTTATTATAACTAATCCCTACGCCGTATTTTCTAAAAATCTGTCTGATTCCATATTAAAAAATAATATTATTAAAAATGAAAATATTGATTTAATTCAACTAAATTTAGATCAATCTCTCAAACTTTCAGATGAAGATTTAAGAAAAATTTCTTTAGAAAAAAACGGTTATTTATTAATGACAACTTATGCTGATGAATCCGTTAAAGTTCTTGAACAATTCGAAAATAAACAAATTGATATTCCAATTTTGGCAAACTCAGCTTGGACTACTGGTGACGTTGATTTTATTCGAAGATTTTTAACCAATCGAAAATCTCCTGCATACGTTGTAACCTTATGGATTGCTGGATCTGAAGATTCTAAACCTTTTGAAGAAGCCGTTAAAAAGCAATATGGAAGAGAGGCAACTTCGGAAATTGCCTATGGATATGATTTAGGAGTCATAATTGCAAAAACTCTTAATCAAGTAAATACCAATGTAACTAAAGAGGAAATTGCAAAAAAATTTAGAAATATTAGATGTTTTGATGGTCTTTCTAGCGGAAAAATGTGTTTTTCAATAAATGGTGGACATGTAGAAAGAAAAATTAGTTTTGTTAAATTCACAAAAGATGGCTTTAAGCCCATAAATTTCGAAACTGGAAAATAATCTATATGAATCGAAATAAGTACCCTTTATTAAGAAAACTAATCTCGTTTCAAATAATAGTTGTAATCGCATCAGTTGCAGTTTGCATAATGGTCTATTATGTAACAACTCGATCGCAAATTGACAATGCCATTCTTGCTTTAAAAAAAGATATAACTGTTCAGCTTTCTACTAATCAAGAAAAATGGCGAGCTTGGAAATATTTAAATCTCGATTCCACACTAAATGCAGAATTAATTAGTTTTGCTAAAACACACTCTCTTAATTCGTTAACTATAAAACAAAGAACTCAAATAAATACCTTGAGTGATAATTCACAAATTATTTTACCAGAAGTTTCCAATCCCTCTAATTCTGATTTAGCTGGTTCAGAGTTGGTCGTTGTTGCATCAATTGATACTTCTGAAATCTATAAACATTTTTCCACTCATGATTCAATTTATTATTTTTTAGTGAGTATTCTGATTATCTTTATACTTTTAATATTATTATCTGGATTTTATTTATATAAAAATTTTTACTTACCAATATGGAGTGTATTGAGAAAAATTCAAAACTCAAACGTAACCCACTCAATAGACTTAACTTCGATTAAAGCTAATGGAGAATTAAAGGACTTTATTATTTTTTTGAATGAATTTTTTAAAAAATATGGCCTTTTAGAAAGACAATCTGCAATAGTGGAAATTGCCTCTCAAGTAAGTCACGATATAAGATCACCAATAGCTGCCCTTAATTTAATGACCAATCAGTTATCAATGATTCCAGAAGATAATAGAATAATCATAAGAAGTGCAGTAAATCGCATCAATGATATTGCTAATCAACTTCTTCAAAAGAGTAAAGAATCACAATTAAAATCTGAAATCACTCCTAAAAATAACAACAATCTAAATCAACTAAACATACATTTACTCTCGCCTGTGATTGATGGAATAGTATCAGAGAAACGAATTCAATTTAGAGAAAAGCAAGCAGTATCAATTGAATGCGACATAGAAAACGCATACGGTTTGTTTGCTCAAATTGATGTTTCAGAACTTAAACGAGTTTTATCAAATTTGATTAGTAATGCCGTTGAAGCATTACCAGAGGATTGTGGAAAAGTAATTATTTCGCTTAACCAACTCAATGGAAAATCTATTATACAAGTTTCTGATAATGGAAGAGGAATACCTGAAGATATTAAAGTAAATCTCGGAATAAAGGGCTTTTCATACGGAAAAAATAGCACTCAAAGTGGCAATGGTTTAGGTCTCTATCATGCTAAAAAAGTTATGAATGAAGCATCTGGAGAACTCCACGTAATTTCAGCTGAAGGTAAAGGAACATCTATTCAATTGCTTTTAAATAAGTTTCCTGCACCCAAATGGTTTGTCGAAAAGATTACGATTTCACCCAATACAAAAATTATTTCAATTGATGATGACATCTCTGTCCATCAAATTTGGAAGGGCAGATTTAATTCACCAGAATTAGTTGAAAATAAATTAAATCATCTAACTTTTACTTCCGCATTAGATTTTAAAAACTGGTTTAATATTCAAAATATTAACTCAAATTTTATTTTTTTAGTTGATTATGAATTTTTAAATCAAAATACTACTGGCCTTGATATTATAGAGGAACTTAATATTGGAGCACATTCAATTTTAGTTACTTCTAGATATGAAGAAACTCATATTAGGACCAGATGTGAAAAACTTGGTGTTAAATTAATTCCAAAAGCAATGGCTGCTTATGTACCATTAGTCTTTGAAAAAAGTAAAACTCAATACGATGGAATTCTCATAGATGATGATGAACTTATACACTCTTTTTGGAATTTGGATGCTGAATTAAAAAATAAAGAAATCTTAGGATTCAAAACTGCCGAAGAGTTTTTTAATAAAATATCAGAAATTGATTTTGAAACTAAAATATATATTGATTCAAATTTAGGCGATAATCAAAAGGGTGAAATCATAAGTGAAAAAATTTATAACTTTGGTTTTAAAAATATTTACTTGTGCACAGGATATGATCCTAGTGAATTTCCTAAAATGCCTTGGCTTAAGGGTATCATAGGAAAAAATTCTCCATTTTAGTTTTAATTAAATCCTTTCTAATTGATTAAAATTATTTATAATTAAATTTGGATTTCTTTACATATTCATAAAAAAAGGATTCTTTTATGAAACCAAATCTCAAAGTCTCTGTCTTTATTGCCACTAGCCTCGATGGATTTATTGCTCGCAAGAATGGAAGTATCGATTGGCTTGAAAAAGCTTCAAGCCTAGCTCCCCAAGGAGAAGATTGTGGTTATCACGATTTTTTTAATTCCACAGACACTCTGGTGATGGGTCGCAAAACTTTTGAAACTGTTTTAGGTTTTCCCCAATGGCCCTATGAAAATAAAAAAGTGATTGTGTTAAGCTCCACTTTAAAAACTTTGCCAATAAATATTCCCCCTAGTGTTGAATTAAAATCAGGTTCTCCACTGCAAATCCTTAATGAACTCTATGAACAAGGCTCTCGACATGTGTATTTGGATGGGGGAGTGACCATTCAAAACTTTTTATTTGAAAAATTAGTTGATGAAATGACTCTCACTCAAATCCCCATTCTATTGGGCGAGGGACTCTCGCTCTTTGGCAAACTTAAAGAAGATCAAACTCTAGAATTGATCTCTTCAAAAGCTTATCCGTTTGGCTTTGTCAGCAATAAATATAAACTGCTGGCTGCCAAATAATTTATTTTTACAATAATTTCTCTGATCTTGCCTTCATTTAAAATATTCTCTAAATTTAGAGTCCAATTATTTTTTATGAAGGTGGATTTATGATTCAAACTAAAGGCTACGCCGCTCATTCAGCAAAAGACGCACTTGTACCCTTCTCTTTTGAAAGACGCTCGCCTAAACCAGATGATGTCGTCATTGAAATTGCCTATTGTGGGATTTGTCACTCAGACATCCACACAGCCAGAAGCGAGTGGGGACCTGCAAAATATCCTTGCGTTCCAGGACATGAAATCGTTGGTAAAGTCATCGCTGTTGGTAAAAAAGTCAAAAAATTTAAAGTAGGGGATTTAGCTGGAGTGGGTTGCCTCGTAGACTCTTGCGGAAAATGCCCCAGCTGCAAATCACATGAAGAACAATTTTGTCAAAATGGAGGAGTCTTTACTTACAACAGTCTTGAAAAAGATGGCAAAGGCTACACTATGGGTGGCTACTCTTCACACATCACTGTAAAGCAAGAGTTTGTTTTAAAAATTAAAAAAGGTTTAGCACTTGAAAGAGTCGCTCCCTTGCTTTGTGCAGGGATCACCACTTACTCTCCACTTAAAAGATACGGAACTAAAAAAGGTAAAAAAGTGGGCGTTGTAGGTTTAGGCGGCCTTGGTCACATGGCCGTGAAAATTGCTAAAGCCATGGGTGCAGAAGTCACCGTGTTTAGCACCTCTCCTCATAAAGAAAAAGACGCTAAAAAATTAGGAGCTAAAAATTTTGTACTTACAAAAGATCTAAAAAACTTTGCTCCCCTTGCTGGCAAATTAGATCTGATTATTGACACGGTTTCTGCTCAACATGATTTTTCTTCTTATTTAAGCACTTTAAAAATAGATGGATCTCATATCTTAGTGGGCGTGTCTCCAGAACCTAATCAAGTTGCAGCCATGGCCTTGGTATTTGGACGTAAAAATCTCACAGGCTCTCTCATTGGAGGAATTAAAGAAACTCAAGAAATGCTCGATTTTTGCGCTCGTAAAAAAGTGCTTGCAGACATTGAGCTCATTCCTGCAAAACAAATTAACGAAGCCTATGAAAAAACCATCAAAGGCCAAGTAAAATATCGTTTTGTAATTGATGCTAAAACTTTTTAGTTTCTCTTTTTTAGCGCGAAGCAAATAAACACAGATTGCCACTATCGAGTTGTTGGCAATCTGGCCAATGATTTTGCTCTGCGACTTCCATCAGCCAAGGGCGCGCATTGCCCTTGGTGACGATACAGATTTTTTGTTTGCGACTGATCTCCACCAATTGAGAAAGCACATATTTGTAAGTCTCCTCACAAAAGGGATCATACAAATAATAAATTTCAGCCTCTGGAATTTTAAAATGTTTGTTCGATAAATCTTGTTCATAAAAATGCACATGTTCACCGAGCTGCATTTCACTCACCGTTTTATTAGAAATATCCACGCGATGTTTTACAAATTCATAACCAATAAAATCCATATCTGGTCTCATCAGGCCCACTACAAAGCCCAAACGGCCATATCCTGAACCTAAATCAATGATGCGAGCGCCTGGCTCTGGACTTAAAAAATAAAGGGCTGTGAGCAAATTAGAATAGCCTGATTGAACACCCACTCCAGCGCCCTCATAGAGACGCTCACCTGTGCGCATATTTGTTTTCATTCCAAGGTCTTCAGTGTAAGTTAAATTAAACATCTCATCGATGCTATCAAAGGTTCTATAGAGCGAAAGCTCCATAGGAAGATTTTTTTGTTTTTTATCCAGAGTTAAAAAATGCTCTATCAAATAAATTTTTTGAATCTCAACTAAGACTTGTCGAGAAAAATTAATTTTATCTAGAGAGCTTCGTTCTTTGATTGCCAGCAAAATAGCTTCTTCAATATAGCCAACTTGTTGGCCCAATTTTTTAATGTTTTGCACCTCAAGATGCTTCATAAACTCATGAAGATACTCTCTTGATTTAAACTCCACCGCCAAATACGGTTGTACAAATTCTTCAAACAGTAATTTTAACTTTTGATCTGAATGAGTTTTAATCCAATGCTGTTCTTTTAAAAACTCTAAAAAAGTTTTAAGAAAGCCATTGTCAGCATACATGTCTGCTAACTCAATAGAATCTAAATCTTTAAATTTTTCGGCAATAACTTGAGAGAAATGATTATGACTTTTTTGAGTCATTAAAGGATCATTAAATACAAGAAGCTCTAAATGGACCCTTTGTTTTTTTGTCATTCCCTATTATAGGCTTTATTAAAGCCACTAAACAAGGGGCAATCTCAAATTTGATCTAACTTCCTTGCTAATAAATGATCTGCAAGCACCCAAGCCCCCATAGCCTCTACTACTGCCACAGCTCTTGGCACGATGCATGGATCATGACGACCTTTTTTTGCAGTGTCCATAATAGAAGAAGTCGGTTTAAAAAACACCTGCAACCAAATAGGCTCACCCGTAGAAATTCCCCCACGAATGCCACCATAAATTGAAGAATGAAAATGAGTTGTTTGATTTTGAGCATGAGTCTCTGTGCCCGTTTTTTTTGCAAACTCACATCCTAAACCCAGTTCAAAACCCACAACAGCACCTATCGACATCATCGCATTTGCTAAATCAGATTTTAACTTTGCAAAAACAGGTTCCCCTAAGCCCGCAGGAACTCCCTCAACGTATAATCCAATGGTGCCCCCATAACTCTCACCTTGAGATTTTGCGTCTTCTAAAAGCTTTTGTGTGGCTTTTAAATTTGCTGCTGAAGTTGGAAATCGCAAAATATTTTCTTGATTAAAATCTTCTGCCAACAGTGTTTTACTTTTTTGAATTTCAGTTTTGATTTCTTCTTGAGTGAGAGAGTAAGGACCCATTTGCGTGGCAAAACATTTAATTTTTAAACCAGGCACTATTTGTGAGATCAACATTTTAGCCACACCACCGGCTAACACTCTTGCGGCAGTTTCTCTTCCTGAAGAACGACCACCCCCACGATGATCCGTATGTGCAAATTTTATTTTCCAAACATCATCTGCGTGGCCTGTTCTTGGCTGATTTTTAATGTCTTTATAATCATCTGACTTTTGATCTTTATTTTTAATGATCAGAGCAATAGGTGTCCCTAAGGTTTTTCCTTCAAAAACTCCACTTAAGACTTCAAATTGATCTTCTTCATTGCGAGAAGTGGTGACTGAACTCTGCCCTGGTCGACGTCTTTCTAAATCTTTTTTTAAGAGAGTTTCATTAAAGATCACTCCAGAAGGGCAACCATCAATCACAACACCCAAGCCCACGCCATGGCTTTCACCAAAACTTGTTCCTCTAAAATATCTACCAAAAGTATTTTGAGACATAAATATTCCTTTTAATTTTCAGACCAAAAGTTTCTTTGCCACTCAGCTTGCACTTTAAACATTTCTAAACCGCTCACATAATGAACGTTTGGATTTTTAGCTAAAAGTTTTTTGACATAAATTCTTGCTGAAGAATTCTCACGATAATTTAAATCAAAAACCCATTTAGGTTGCCAGTCTTCTGGCGGAAACATCAATTGATTTCCTTCCGCTGCAGCCCAAATTAAATACTCAGGCTGAATATTTTGATCTGGGTGATTTTTTTTAAGACCACTTGTTGATGAATAAAAACTCGCTTCAGGAACAATCTCATAAAGAGGTCCTAAAACTCCGCCCCCGCCCCAAACAACGGCGCTTGCGGGATCTTGAATTTCTTTTATGAGTGCCACTAAACCCATGTAATCGGTATTTGCACCCAACCAACCAGACTCAGCTTTTAAAAGAGTGTTGATCGAATTTTTATTTTTTTCAGGAAGGCTTTCTGTTTTTTCTGCCGCCATAATTTTTAAAGGAGAAGTCACCGCCGCAGCCTGGAGCCCCATCAACTCTAAAAATTCCATCGCCGAAATAAATTCATCTTTTTGAATATCAATGGCCCACACAGGCCATCCAAAATCAGCAAAAAACATTTGATGCTCTAGGGGAGTGCGGCTGTGATAAACAGGATGACCCAATACCGCTGCAAACTCATTCACAGGTTTTGAGATCATCGGACTTTGCACCGCAGCCCACTCATAGTATGTCGGTTGATCAGAAGCACTGCCTTGAGCATCTCGCCAAAAATTAATCAGTTGGCGACCAATCATATAAAGTCTAAACCAATTCCAACGACCTGATTCAGATCGAGGCAAAATGCTGCGAGTTTCAGGAGCTTGAATTTGCCAATCTAAAAGAGTTTTTAACTCTGTGTAATTTTGCACAAAAGGGGAGAGCTTAATGTGCGCGCCTTCTTGCTCCCAATGAGTAAAAATATTTTCGTATTCAGAAAACTCACTCATCGCAAAATCATGAAAAGATAAAATGGAAGGCATCGCTGGGGGCTCACCTAATTCCCAAGCCCAATCCCACCAAATGTCTAATTCAGAAAGATCCTCTATTTTTTGAAGACGCTCATCAGGATTGAGATTTTTATCTCTAAAAGCATATAGGATTTTTTCTGAAGGAAAAAGCTCTATGACTTTTTCCCAAACTTGGTTTTTTTCTGCAAAAAGATCATCACGAACTTCTAAAAAATCTAAACCCAAAGCACTCAGCCAATGAATAGAATTTTTAAGATGTTCCTGCTGCAGAGTCACTCCACCACCCAAGGCTCTTGAAAAGTCTTGAAATGGATTTTGTTGAATAGAAATAATCTCTTCAAAAAAAGACTTTTCAATAAAATCAGGATTCTCTAAACCCTCAGGAATGATATAAGTAAAATCTTTGTGTTTATAAAATTGTGGCTCTCTCTCTAATTTTTTTTGTGCGTACTCTTCTAGGTCGCTCCCATGATCTAAAAGTCTAGGACGATCTAAAAAAATACGACCATCTGAATCCGTTCTTCTTTGCACATTCACCACACATAGATCCGCAGGGTTTTGAAGAACCGCAGGCATTTGAAGAAGTAGAGACGTATTAAATCCCGCACCCAAAGCCAAAAAGGTTAAAGCTGTTTTTTGCGCTTCAGAAACATTTTGCTTCATTAATTTTTCAAAACACTCTTGCTCGTACTTTCTAAAAGTGACTTCACCCTCATGAGAAAAAATATCTGAAACAGATTTACCGGTAGCCGCTTCAATCTCAAGATCAAGATCCAAGCACTGTGCATTTTGATCTTTAAAATAGTGTGACAAGCGTTTTAATAAACTGGTTTTACCAACTCCGCGATGACCAATTAAAGCAATAATCATGAAATAATACTCCAAAATTCAGGACAAGATTTAGAAACCACTTGGGGATTAATCACCCGAATATCATGACCCAACACTTGAGCAATTCCCGCAGCCATTGCCATTCTGTGATCTAAATCTGAATCGTATTCAAAACTTTTTAACAAATGAACTGAACCATTTCCCTCAATGTATAAACCATCTTCTTTTTCAATAGCTAAAATTCCGAGTTTATTTAAAAGCTCACAAGTTTTTTTAACTCGGTTGGATTCTTTACCTAACAAATGTGGTGCCCCATAAAGAAGAGAGTTGCCCTCAGCATAACCACAAACTAATGAGAGGATCGGAAATAAATCCGGACACTGAGAAATATCAAAATCAATCCCTTTAATCTCAGAGGTTTTATAAACTTTTAAATTATGTCCTTTTTGCTCATAGGTAATTCCCATTTGTTCAAAGGCCTTTAAAAAGTTTCTATCAGGTTGAGTTGTTTTCTCTGGCCAATTTGTGACTTCAAGAGTCCCTGCCAAGGCCGCGGCAGCTGCAAAACTAAAAATGCTACTCACATCGGCTTCAACTTCAAAATCATCTTTTTCAATTTTTTGTTCAGGAGGAATGGTATAAACACCATTGACTTCTTGAAGTTTCATGCCCATGGATTTAACAAAATCACAGGTGAGATCCCAATAAGATTCTGACAAATTGAATTCATTAAATTTAAACTTTAATTCTTTTTCTAATTCCCAAGCATTGAGTAAAAGCCCACTTGCAAATTGGCTCGATTGTGAACGATCAATCACCAGGCATTTTTCTGAATCAAACTTCCAACCTTCAGATTGAATCTTTAATCCATGAGAAGTCATCTCAGCTTTGACACCGAGTTGTTTCAGCAAGTCCATCAGTCCCGCTTGAGGGCGAGAAAGCAAGCGATCACTCCCTTTAATTAAATGCTCTCCAGCAATACGAGAAGCTCTTAAAGCGATAAATCTAAATACGGTGCCGCCTTCTCCGCAGTCAATCACAGATTGAGAAGATAAATGATTAAGAGCTTCCTTCATATGAAGCACATCCTCACAATCACTCCAACCCTTAAGCTCTAAATCCGGAAAGTAGGACTTCACAGTCAAAGCCCGATTGTAGAGAGATTTAGAAGATGAGATTTTTCCGACGTATCTAAATTCGCTCATGACGTTGCCTTTCGAATTCTTCATAAACTTTTTCAATGGAGATCTTATCTTGAAAAGCTTGACCTATTTTTTTAAGAAAGACAAAGACCACTTCTTGATGAGCTGTGATTTTTTTATCTTGATTGAGTAATTTTAAAAATTCTTTTTTTGGAATCGGCTTTTCTAAAATAGCATCCGTTTGATTCATCAAGGATTGCATCCAAGGAGACTCTGCGATCTTTTTAAATTCCTGAGCCTTTAAGTGACCTAATTTTGCAGACCAACTCAATGCATACACTAAACCCGCACCCACAGCTTGACCATGAGGAATCTGATGATAGGCTTCAAGCACATGTCCTACAGTATGACCAAAATTAAGAACTCTTCTGACTCCTGATTCTTCATAAGGATCTTTTTGAACCACTTTGTATTTAGCTTCAATACAAGTTGGTAAAATATCAAATAGTTGATCCTGATTCCAACAATCGACCGTTTGTTGATAAGCCTTTGGAGAACTGATCAAACCCATTTTAAAAATTTCAGACCAAGCTTCTTCTTCTCGCTCCAAAGGATTAGAGTCTAAAAACTTTTTCACAATCCAAACTTGTTCTGCTGAGTAAAAAGTGCCTATTTGATTTTTTCCACCAGCAAAGTTCAAAGCGGTTTTGCCACCATGAGCAGAATCTACAGCCGAGAGCCAAGTTGTTGGAACTTGCACCAGTGAAACTCCTCTTTTGTAAACACTGGCTAAAAAGCCGACAAAATCTCCAAGACTCCCACCGCCAGCCGCAATAAAACCTCCCACTTTGGGAGAGATAAAAGGAAACTTCTGAGCAATTTGAGTTAACAAAGATTCAAAACTTTTAAGAGATTTTAATTCTTCACCAGATGAAACACCTAAACGATTTGGAAACTTTTGCGCCCACGTTTTAAAATCCTTATTTTTTTTATAAATCGCAAGATCATAGATCAGCACAAAATCTTGAAAGTCTTTTGCTTGAGGAAAATCTTTTTTAAAAAATTTTACTTGAGTTTGATTCATTAATTTAAATTCCAATCAATAGGGGTTTTGTGATGACTGATTAAATAATTATTTATTTTTGAAAATGGTTTTGAACCAAAAAATCCACGGTAAGAAGAAAGGGGAGACGGGTGGGGAGAGTTGATCACTAAATGTTTTTTACGATCAATCAAAGCCCCTTTTTTTTGTGCATACGAGCCCCATAAAACAAAAACAATATTTTCTCTCTCTCGATTAAGAACATCAATAACAGCATCCGTGAATTTTTCCCATCCTTGCCCTTCATGAGAAGCTGCCTTTGAGGCTTCAACTGTGAGCACACTGTTTAAGAGTAAAACTCCCTGATCAGCCCACTTCACTAAACAACCATGTTTAGGAGCTTTGATATTTAAATCTGATTCTAATTCTTTGTAGATATTTTTTAAGGAAGGAGGTGGCTCCACACCCTCTTTAACTGAAAAACAAAATCCATGAGCTTGATTGGGACCATGATAAGGATCTTGACCTAAGATCACTACTTTAACATTTTCAAAAGCCGTATGATCTAAAGCTGCAAAATATTCGTTTTGATGTGGGTAGATGACTTTTTTTTCTGAATACTGCTGATTTAAAAAGCCTTTAAGTTTGAGCATATAGTCTTTAGAGAATTCCGGTACAAGATGTGCTTTCCAAGAAGGATGCAGCTTAATATTTTCTGTTTGTATTGTATTGAGATCGCCTTGCATATTGTTTCCTTTTGAGACACCGTTTTTTAACAAATAATCAATAATATTAAAGCCCTGACTATAAAGTCGAACTTGACCTGTTATTAAATATCCACAGTGTTATACTAAAGTTAACTCATTGAGAGAAGAAGAAAGGAGATAAAGATGTCCCAACAAAACCATGAATCAAAACGATCCATACCAAAAACTTCAGATAACTGGATAAAAGAAGCTCATCCTGACCTTAAAGCATTTATTTACCAGCAAATATCTGAATTGGAACTTTATTTAACTCCAGATTGCACGGTGACTGTGGTCGCCAAAGACCCCCTAAAACTTCTTGCTCAAATCGAAGAAGAGGGGAGAGATATTACGAGAAGTGAGCTGAAAAGGCTCTATCGGATAGTGATCACGATTAAAGAAAACGACTCTCAATTGGAGGCTGAAGGACTCCATGAAAACACATTTGAAGCGATACGAATTGCTAAAACTGTTCTCATGAGAAAATTGATTGAAATTCAAGACAAAGTCATTAGCGCTCAAGATCGTATGTCACAAATAAATTCCTACTTAAACGCTGGGAATTTACATTAATTTTTTTTTAAATTTCTTGGTAAGGAAGTAGAGAGATCTACTTCCTTATTTTTTTTGCTTTAAAATTTTATTGTGAAGAGATTGTTGAGGGGGCGAAGGAGACCGATTTACCTTCTTTTCCCTTGGGAATTTTATTTTTTTCAAAATCAACAAGTGTTCCAATCACATCTTGCAATTTTAAGAATGTATTCATTTGTTTTGGCAAAGCTTCTTTAAGCTCCATAGTTAAAACAGGAGTTTGTCTCTCAAACCACATATAACGACCTAATGAACCTGGGAAATGCCCTAAAGACTTCCATGGTAAGTAATCATATTCTGGAAATTTCACATGAGGACCATCAAAATCTAAAACTTTGAGCGGGGTATGAATGGAAACAACAAAGTCTGGTTTAAAATCTTGAATGTGTTTGAGTGCACAAAGAGTTTCTGGCTCAGATGCTGATTTAGCACCTGGAAAGCGACGAGGGTTACTCTTAGTGGTTGTTTTCCAAACAGAAGTTGCTAACTCTTCCCAATCTTTTGTTGGAAAATTTCTGTTAATATCCACTTGGTGAGCATTCGTTCTTGTTTTTAATAAAAATCCATCAGGATTTAAGATAGGCACCACGCGCCAGTTATTGCGTGGATCGATTTTTTCTAAATTTTCCATCCAAAGTTTTGCAACAGTCCCTGCATGAGTTTCATCCCCATGAATTAAACTAAATACTAAAACTTTTTTTGCAGAACTTGGTTTTACAGAGGCTTTATCATAGTGAAAAAGTGGAATTCCATCCACACTAGTGCAACCATCTAAAACTTGCACTTTTGCACAGATAGCAGCCATAGAATCTACCGCTGCTTTATCGGCACTTTTTGGTAATTTTGACATCCAATCTTTACAAAGCTCGGGCAATGTCGCAACCGCAGTCGGGGTTTCAGTGGAGGTTTTATTGGTTCCGGTTTCAGCAAAAGCACCTTTTGCTAAAAAGAAACAACAAAAAGAAAATAAGGCTGTTAAAGTATAATTCATGCGCATTTTATGAGTATGGCCAAATTTTTTGCCCTTGTCATCAATTTGAGTGATTCGGCGAAGCGTCTCCTCTGCTTTAGGCCATATTTTCGGCCCTTCTCCCGCCTTTTTATAACAAGTAAAGAGTTCTCAAGTTAGCGAAATAGTTGCCCTCTGAGCGGCTATAGATTAATCTATGCCTTGGAAGGTCCCTATTTTTTAAAGGCCTTCCAATGAACTTTTCCAGAATTCCTTTCAGGAATTCCCTTTAGAATGAGCAGAGGTGGACCAATGTCTAAAAATCCGGCAAAAAATGCAGCCCCAGCAGCACCAACAACTGAATCCGTTAATTTTTTAAAACAAATTATCGAAAAAGACGTGGCTTCGCAAAAACACCAGGGAAAAGTCATCACTCGCTTTCCGCCAGAACCTAATGGCTATCTTCATATTGGACATGCAAAGTCTATCTGCCTTAATTTTGGCTTAGCTAAAGACTTTAACGGACGCTGTCACTTAAGATTTGACGACACCAATCCTGAAACAGAAGAAGTGGAATATACAGAGTCCATTCAAAAAGATGTAAAATGGCTTGGCTTTGATTGGAACGAGCATCTTTATTATGCTTCTGATTATTTTGATCAAATTTATGCATGGGCTGAGCAAATGATTAAAGATGGCAAAGCTTATGTTTGCAGTCTTAATGAAGCTCAAATCAAAGAATACCGCGGTGACTTTACCACTCCAGGCAAAAACAGTCCTTACCGTAATCGTTCCGCTGAAGAAAATCTCGAGATGTTCCGCAAAATGAAAGCCGGAGATTACGAAGAAGGCGCTCATGTTTTAAGAGCTAAAATCGACATGACTTCTCCAAATATGAACATGCGTGATCCGCTTCTTTATCGTATTCGCAAAACGCCCCATCACCGCACTGGTGATAAATGGTGCATTTATCCAATGTATGATTTTGCTCATCCACTTTCAGATGCGATTGAACATATCACTCACTCAATTTGCACTTTAGAATTTCAAGATCATCGTCCACTTTACGATTGGTTTATCGAAAACATTCCTGTGCCTGCAAAACCTCATCAATACGAATTTGCGCGTTTAAATATGACTTACTTAGTAATGAGTAAGAGAAAACTTTTGCAACTTGTGAACGAAAAACTCGTACTTGGTTGGGATGATCCGCGCATGCCAACAATCTCAGGAATTCGTCGTCGTGGTTACACACCTCAAGCTGTTCGTAATTTTGCTCACAGAATTGGTGTGGCTAAATCTGAGAGTTTGATCAGTTATGATATTCTTGAAAGCTGCGTGAGAGATGATTTAGATGCGATTTCTCATAGAGCCATGGCTGTGATCAGACCTCTTAAAGTGGTGATTGAAAACTATCCTGCGGATAAAAAAGAAGAACTTTCTCCTTCTGTTCATCCTAAAAAAGCAGAACTTGGTCATCGTAAAATTTATTTCACTAAAGAAATTTACATTGAACATGATGACTTTATGTTGAACCCAACTAGCGACTTTTTTAGATTGTCTCCTGGTGGAGAAGTTCGTTTAAGAAATGCCTATGTCATTCAATGCAAAGAAGTCATTAAAGATGCTACAGGCAACGTGGTTGAACTTCGCTGCGTTTATGATCCTATCACACTAGGTGGCAAACCTCCTGCTGATGGTCGCAAAGTGAAAGGGATTGTTCATTGGGTTTCTGCCACTGAAAGCATTAACGCTGAAGTCAGACTCTATAGCCGTTTATTTTCTGTTGCAGATCCTGAAGAAGCTCCAGCCGGCAAGGATTTTAAATCTAATTTAAACCCTGACTCGCTTGAAGTGATCAGTAACGCGAAGTTAGAACTTGGTTTAGCAGAAGCTAGTATCGAAAACAGATATCAATTTGAACGTGTGGGTTATTTCTGTATCGACGAAAAAGACTCTCGACCTGGTAAGCTTGTGTTTAACAGAGTTGTTGAACTTAAAGATGGCCGATAGTTTTTAAATAAAATATTTAAAATTAAAAAAGGGCAGATTTTTGATCTGCCCTTTTTTTTTAATTCTTTTTTATAGATTTTAGAAATTAAGCCTGAAAAGCTTTATAGATTTGCATTAAATGATCAATCGAGTTTTTGAGTAAAAATCTCTGCGCGTATTGCAAACCCTTTTCACGCATTTGTTGAGCAATGATGGGAGCGTCTAAGACATTCTCTAATGCTTGAGCAATTGATTTTTTATCATAAGGATCAATGTACAAAGAGTGAGGTCCCGCACTCTCCGGAAAGCATGAACCAAGCGAAGTGATCACGGGTGTTTTTGAAAACAAGGCCTCAATAATCGGAATCCCAAAGCCTTCATAAAAAGATGGAAAACAAAACACGCTCGCTTTTTGATAAAAAGCAGGCAGCTCTTCATAGTCCACACGATTTAAAATATGCACTCTTTTTTGAAGTTTGTACTTTTCGATGGTTTGCTTTACTTGTTCTAAATAAGCTTTGCCCTGGCCAATTAAAACTAAATCATGAGGCAAATGTTCTGCATTAAGAGCAAATGCTTCAACCAGATTTAATTGATTTTTACGCTCTTCAAAAGCTCCTACATTTAAAATAAATTTTTGTGAGATTTTATATTTATCAATCACCACTTTATTGATTTCAGCCTCAGTTTTTTGAGTGTAAAACTGAGGAGAGCAGCTTTGATAATGAATGACTATTTTACGAGGATCCACATTTAATAATTCAATGAGATCATTTTTAGTTTGTTCACAAATCGCAATCACAATGTCGGCTTTTTTACAGGCTGAAATCACTTTTTGTTTATAAACAAATCGATCCATGGCCGGATAAAACTCTGGGAATTTTAAAAAAATAAGATCATGTATCGTAACCACCCAAAAAGTTTTTTTCTTACTTAAAAAACTGGGTAACTCATGAGAGAGTCCATGAAAAATATCAATCTCATCTTTTTCGATATCTTTTTGAATTCCATAACCACGCCATACCGATGATAGTTTTTTTGAAATCACGCCCTTTGGCTCTCTAAAATGAAGAGTTTCAGGATGTGATTCTTTAAGACTCTGCGCCCAATCACGAGCTCGAGTGCTCTTAAACGAAGGCGAGTAAATAAAAAGCTCTTCTTGAGGATAGTACTCATGAATTCCGCCAATTAAGGAGCGAGAGTAGTTTCCTAATCCTCGCCAATTATGAGTCGCTCTTTTTGCATCAAATCCAATTCTCATGATGACTATCCTTCAACAGATTTATAAAAATTATTTTACGATGAGCTTTCCTGATTCCATCATATTCATGCCACAACCAAAAGGAACATCGCCTTTTTTAAGTTTACCTAATTCAATAGTCACAGCTTGATTAAGTGGAAGATCTTTTTTAACTTTTTTAATTGGGATTTGAATATCTCTTGCACAAGTAGAATCTGTGGTGCGAGTCACTTTAAGCGTGACAGGTTTACTTTGATCCACATCAATTGATTTGGGCTCAAAACCATTTGGAGTCACTGTGAGTTCAATAACTTGAGCTTCTTTTGCAGATTCTTTTTTAGCTTCTGCTTTAATTACTAAGACCATTCCGATTGCTAAACACAACATCATTAAATTTTTCATAAAAACTCCTCTAGTTTATTGATTGCTTAAGTTTTAAATAATTTCCTAAAGCTATCTTTTAAATCATATTTTTCCAATTAATTTTTAAATGCGAATGAGCTTTCCATACATAATAAATCACAGGGTAGATCAAAAGTTCCATCAGAAAAGAAGTCAAAAGCCCACCAATCATAGGAGCTGCAATCCTCTTCATCACATCACTGCCAGCACCCACTGACCACATGATCGGTATCAGCCCCATAAATAAAGCGGCCACTGTCATTAACTTAGGACGCACTCTATGCACAGCACCCTCAATCACGACCGCTTTTAAATCAGTCAAAGTATTCATTTGCCCTTTGGCCACATGTTCAGAAAAAGATAAATCTAAATACATGAGCATAAACACACCGGTTTCTGCATCTAAACCTAGCAGGGCAATCATCCCAACCCAAGCGGCAATGGAGAGATTATAACCCAGTGCCACCATCAACCACACAGCTCCAATCACAGAAAATGGAACCGCTAATAAAACAATTCCGGTTTTCATCCAAGACTGCGTGTTAAAGTAAAGCAGAAATAAAATTAAAAACAGGGTGAGCGGAATCACAATTTTCAGCCGTTCTTTCACTCTTTCCATGTTTTCAAACTGACCACTCCAAGAAATCAAATAGGACTCAGGAAGTTTAATTTTTTCATTCACAACTTGTTTGGCTTTTTCAACAAAGGTTCCTATATCTACTTTGTTAGTGTCGATATCAATGTACACATAACCTACTAAAGAAGCATTCTCATCTCTGATCATGCTCGGGCCATCTTTAAATCTCACTTTAGCAATATCACTTAAAGGAATTTGTGCTTCAGTAGGTGTGGTGATTAAAATTCTTTTGATCGCTTCAATATCTTGTCTAAATGAAGGAGCCATTCTTACCTGAATAGGGTAGCGCTCTCGACTGGCTAAAATTTGCGAAACATTTTCTCCCCCAATAGCCACCATTGCTTGATCTTGAGCTTCTTTAATCGAGAGACCATAATACTTTAACTTTTCTCGATCAAAATCGATATCTAAAAAATATCCACTGGCTATTCGCTCGGCAATAACTGCGCGCGTTCCATCTAGCTTTTTAATTTCTTTTTCTATGCTCTCACCAATATTTTGAATGGTCTTTAAATCCGCTCCAAATATTTTAATCCCAATCGGACTGCGAATGCCTGTTGAAAGCATATCGATTCTATTTTTAATGGGCATGGTCCATATATTGGGCATCCCAATAAAAGTGAGCTTTTCATTGAGTTCTTCTAATAAGGTTTCTTCAGAAATTGTTTCGGGCCAAATTCTTTGAAAGGGATTTTTTAAAGTCTGCTCAATAGAGGTCGGAAACATTTTAAAAAGATTTGAATACCAACGTTCTGTGGTTCTCCACTGAGATTTATCTTTTAACACAATCGTTGTTTCAAACATGCTCATAGGTGCCGTGTCTGTGGAGGTTTCAGCGCGGCCTGCTTTTCCAAAAACAGTTTCGACTTCAGGAAATGATTTTATAATCTCTCCCTGTTTTGTTAAAAGTTTTTGAGCTTCAGTCACTGATATACCTGGCAAGGCTGTTGGCATATAAAGCAAGCTGCCCTCATGCAAGGTTGGCATAAATTCAGAACCCAACATCATAAAACCAGGAATCACTGAGAACATTGCCACAAAAGCCAGTGCTAAGGTTTTTCTTTTATGTTCTAAGACCCATTCAATCGCTGGCGTATATAATTTAAATATTCTCTGACTGATGGGATGCTTATGTTCTGAATAATAGGTGCCCACAAATAATGAATTCGCCATTTTATTAAGCCATTTATTGGAATAATTAAAAGGCTCACTCCTGGCAAAAAGCATGCGCATAGCAGGATCTAAAGTGACGGCTAAGAGAGCTGCAATAGCCATGGCTAAATTTTTTGACATTGCTAAAGGGCGAAATAAGCGTCCCTCTTGATCGACCAATGTAAAGATCGGAATAAAAGCCACTGCAATCACAAGTAGCGAAAAAAATACAGAAGGACCGACCTCTAAAAGAGCGTCTAAACGAACATTAAAAAAGTTTTCTTTTCTTCCGTTTTGATCCCAGAGTTGAATTTTTCTGTAGGCATTTTCGACCTCAACAATGGCTCCATCAACCAACACTCCTATAGAAATCGCAATCCCAGACAAAGACATGATGTTGGAGCTTTGACCCAGTAAATAGAGCGGAATAAAAGCTAATAAAACAGAAATCGGAATGGTCACAATAGGAACAAGTGCTGATGGAATGTGCCATAAAAAAATGAGTATGATGAGACTCACAATAATGAGCTCTTCTAATAAAGTCCCCTTCAGAGTTTCTATGGCTCGATCAATAAGATCAGAACGATCATAAACAGAAACAACTTTCACACCCTCTGGAAGACTTTTTTGAATGTCTTTAATTTTATCTTTCACGCGATTGATCACAGCAGGGGCATCTTCTCCCTGTCTCATGATCACAATACCCCCAATGGCATCACCAAAACCATTAAAGTCCGTTAGGCCTCGTCTCATTTCGGGGCCCACAGAAACAGTAGCAACTTGCTTCACAAGAATAGGAGCACGACTGCGAGGGTTGTACATCACAACGGCGTTTTCGATATCTTCTACTTTATCAACAAGCCCGCGACTCCTCACCATGGCTTCAGTTCCTGAGAACTCAATGGTTCTTCCGCCGCTTTCTTGATTCGTATTTTTAACAGCTTCCATCACTTGATTCATCGTCAACTGAAATAGTGAGAGTTTAGTTGGGTTCACTTTGATTTGATATTGTTTAACAAAGCCGCCAATGGCTGCAACTTCTGCCACCCCTTGCACAGATTGGAGCTGAAATCTTATTAACCAATCTTGCATAGATCTTAAATCCGCAGAATTAAATTTACCAGATTCATCCTTAAGAATGTACTGATAAACCCAACCCACACTCGTGGCATCAGGTCCAATTTCGGTTTGCACACCCGCTGGAATTTGAGAGGTGATGCGATTGAGGCTTTCTAAAACTCGGCTTCGTGCCCAGTATAAATCCGTGCCATCCTCAAAAATAACATAAACATAAGAGTATCCATAATCAGAAAATCCACGCACTGATTTGACTTTGGGAGCCCCTAAGAGTGAAGAGACAATCGGGTAGGTGACTTGGTTTTCCATAATATCTGGAGAACGATCCCATTTAGAATAAATAATCACTTGAGTGTCTGACAAATCAGGAATGGCATCTAAGGGAATTTTTTTTAAAGCAATCACTCCACCAACCATTAGAACCGCAGTCATCATGATCACTAAAAAACGATTGTGGGCAGAAAACTCAATAATTTTTTTAATCATTGGCCCCTCTGATTTTTGATTCTGAATCAATTAAAAAATTAGGTCCCGAACTGATCTCTTCATCTAAATCGAGACCTTTTAATATTTCATAAAAACCTTCGGACTTAAGCCCCAACTTAACAGCTCTTGGAACAAGCTTCAGTCCCTCTTTAAAAACATAAACTAATTCTTGAGTTCCCGTATGCACCACAGAGCTTTCAGGAATCACCATGCGATTTTTAAGATCCAATTCAATTTGACCACTAAAGCTTGTTTCAGGGATTAAGCCCTGGGGACCTTTTAAAATACTTCCCACCACTCGCAATGTTCGACTCGAAGGATCTATCATCGAATCAATATTTGTAATCACGCCTTTAATAGACTCCTCAGTTAAAGCACTGCTCTCTCCCGTAAAATTTAATCCCGTATGGATATAATGAAGATCATTTTCATATATCTGAAATGCCACAGAGTTGGTGGTTAAAATTCTTCCAGAAATTGGGATTCTAATTTTGAGATCCATTTTTTCGACTTTAATTTTGTGAGCCCCGATCAACTCCATCTGCTGAGAAGTGAGTTGCACTTCGGCTCTTTTGTCTGCAGTTTCTTCATCAGTTTTTAATTCATTACTTTGAGCAGACATTGGATCTAGAGTAGGGGAGTCTTTCATCTTAACCAATCGCATATGACAAATAGGGCACTCACCCTCGTGATCTTGGTGAATTTGCGGATGCATCGGACAAGTATAGTAAGAGTTCACTTTTTGAGTTTCTTGAAGAGCCGTTTTTTGCTGGCTTGATGAATGGTTAAGATTTTTAGTAAAAAATAATCCAACTCCAATAAGGACTACCAAAACAAAAAGGGTTTTTACATTATTCAACATGTGCATCCTCATAAAAATTAATTTTTTTAAACTCCACCAGAGTTTGTTCATAATCTATGCGTAAATCTAACAGTTTAATTTGGAGATCTGGCAATGATTCCATGGCCTCTTTATGATCCTGAAGAGTTTCAGCATCTCGAGGGGTGATATTTTGAATCAAACGCATTCTTTTTTCGGCTCGCGGAATCAGTTTATTTTTTATATTTTCAATCTGTTTTTTTAAAGAGGTGACTCTGTGATGAAGAATTTCTTTTTGAACATTAAATTGAGTGTTTTGTTTTTTAAATTCAGTTTCGGCAATCAGTGATTCAACCCGAGCTTGCTGAGCTTGAGAGCGAGGCTCCCAAAAATAAAGAAAGGGCAAAGTGAGTCCGAGCATGAACTCTGATTGTTTCATCAAAGTGCCCATTGCGGGTGTTTTTCTATATTTTAAATTAAATTCAGGCCACCAATTGGATTGAGCTTCAGCTTCTTTTGATTTTAAAATTTCTAAATTAATTTTTTGAATCTGAAAACTCGTCGTTTTTTCAAAATTATTTAAGGACGGAATTTCAGTCAATGCGGGCTCTAGAGCTTTTATATTTAAGTATTTTTGAGAGTCTTCGTTGGTATATAGTGCGAGTTCAAATTGTTTTTCGCGGATCAGTTGTTGAATGGTTTCAATTTCATTTTCTAAAAAATCTAAGTCGGATTCAGATTTTAAAAGATGAATGCTCAAAAAACTATCTGAGCGAGCCGTGGACCTTGAAATCTTAATATGATTCAAAAGAATATTTTTTTTATTCTCAAGCCACTTCAGTTTTTGTTGCGATTGCCAAACTTGATAAAATAAAATTTGGGCTTCCTGCAAAGTTTGATTTTTTGAAAGCTTCTGATTATGAGATTGAGCTTCTAGCTCTAACATTCGAGTTTTTTTATCCGACAGTAATTTATTGGCAAAGGGAATCGTTTGATTCACTTCAAAACCATAAACTGGCTTTTCATCTCCTGCCTTCATTTGAGAGAACCCTAGCATTGGGGGAGGTATTGCTAAGCCCTGAGATCTTGCTTCTGCAGAATCAGTTTTCAATTTCTCTATTTTAATCTCAACATTTTGAGCATCAACTTTTGAAAGATAATCTGAAAGACTCAGGGTTTGCGCCAAGAGAGTCTCACCTACGAATAAACACAAGATAAGTAGAATAGTCTGTTTCATAGATCCTAATTTATTAAAGTGAAAGAATAATCACAAAATAGTGGCAGAGATTTTGGTGTTTGTATCGTGAATTTTATCAAAATTTTAATTTTAAAAAGTCTCAGATCTAAGACTTTGTCTCAATATTTGGACTTTTTATACTTTTTTGGAATTTAAATTAACTATTTAATTTCAGTATCTTAGCTTGTTTTTGCTATAATTTATTATTTGGCATTTCATTTGCTAAAGAGGGTTATATCAATAATTTTTAATGAGGAGATCTCTATGAAACTACGTTTATTATTTTTTATGTTTACATCATTTATCTTTGGCAGCGCATATTCCACTGAATTAAACTATCATCAAAAAGCTGCTGTTATTGATAAATATGTAGAAAGTTTATCTGAGTATTTAAACCCTTTAAAACTTGAGAATGTGAGTATCAAGTTACATCATTTAAATGATGATGGAAAATTTGAAAGTGACATCTTAAAAATTATTTTTACAACCTATAATCAATCCCTAAAAGTCGGTAACTTAGAGCTTTCTCATAACCTAGAAAATCTTATTTTAGATTTTCAATTAACTATATCCCCATTGTATTCAAATAAAAGACAACGATTATCAAATTCGGGCTTCATACCAGTTGTTGATCCAGGCGAATCTGACGTGTCTTATGGGGAAGTCATGCGTGAGGTACCAAACTCTTATGGTTTTGCTGCAAGAGAAGCTGATCGAGAAATCGGTGAAGTGCAATCTGAATATCGCGGAGCATTTGGTGCTGGTGCTGCAGCAATTGGTTATGGAATTGGTGGCCCCGCAGGAGCAGCAATTGGTGGCTTTATTTCTGGACATGATTTTGGTGAAAAAGACTAATCATTTATTAATTTATCGAATAATATTATAAGATCAAACATAAGGATTATTTCATGGAACAAATAAAAAATATAATCACTCACATCTTAAAATTTGCCAGCATTTGCTTGCTCATTTTTTTAAATGTTCAGATTTTTTACTATTCAACTATTAACCCACATTTTCAAATTCTAACGGCCCTCATTGTGAATTACATTTATATATTCTGTATTGATTGGGCACTTCTCAAACTAAAAATTCCTAAAATTTTTAAAGACACTCGAATTGGCTCTATATTAGAAATAACATTGATAATAATCTTTAGCTTTATCAGTTTTTATTTTAACTTAAAATTTAAATATGAAGCTTTAGGTATTTTGGCAATTATGTATTTTATGAGAAATTTTTTTAATAAAATCGATTGATCTCCGATATATTATTGCAAGCCCATGTTGAAACCCCCTATATTGGGGGGTTCAAAAAAATTGATAGCCCAATTAAGTTATATTTTACAAAAATTATTTTCTAAATTTTTTGTAATATTATTCAGATTAAAATTGAATGGATCCTGAACCAGTCCAAGTATGTACATAATTAGAACCCACAGTTATTTTTGAAGAAAAACCAGAAGCTGTATAACCTACAAAAGAAATCGGAATTGAAACAATTAAAATACCTGCATACCCTACTGAATAGCCTGGTGTAATATCTGCAGTTCCTGAGCCTCCAGAACCTGGTGTCGTTGAACCTAACACTCCACCAGTACTTGCTCCATTATATGAAATAGCTGCTCCAGGTCCACCTGCAGCATACGTGACTGAGGATCCAGAAATACTACTAGTATAACCAGCACCTGAATTACTACTTGCTGACCCTGCCCCTCCAGCACCACCAGCTCCGCCGCCGCCACCGCCGCCACCCCAAGCTCCTCCTGTTATCCAATTTCCACCTGCATAAGCATACCAACTAATTGTAGCACCGTATGCGGTTGAACCACCCCCTCCCGCTCCTGAACCATTATTATTACGTGTTGGGCCGGCACCACCACCTCCACTGCCTCCACCGCCATAATTTGCCGCTTGACCATATGATCCTCCACTGCCCCCACCATACGCTGTAATGGAACCAAATGAAGTATTTCCTCCCGCAGAACCTGAGCTGTCATACAATGGAATTTGTGATCCACCAGCACCAATGTTTATTGATAACAATTGCCCCTTAACTGTTCCACTCAACAAAGTTCCAACGCCAAGACCACCAGCACCACCGCCACCACCTGGAGCATTACCATCGCCACCAGCACCACCTCCCCCAACTATTAAAAAACTAATTGGAACATTCACAACTGCTCCGCTTACAAAACCCCTCTTTGAGGCTGATCCAAAAGTACCATGTAATGGCATAATTAATTCTCCTACTGAAAGTATCTAAAAAATATTTTAAATTAGTAAGGAGTTACATTATGAACTAGACTAAATTTGTGATTCACAAATCAAATTTTTCTCATCGAAATAAAAAAGAAATTGGCGGAGAGACAGGGATTCGAACCCTGGTTACGCTTTTGACGTAAACACGCTTTCCAAGCGTGCGCCTTCAGCCACTCGGCCATCTCTCCGTAAAAGATAATTGAACAACAATCCTATCAATATTTTGGGGTTTTTGTAAAGGTTTGATTTGCTTCTTTAAATTCAGGGACTTTAAAAGTCTTTCTTTAACAAAACTCCCTCATTTAACTGAGTTTATTTTGTCATTCTTCTCTCAGAAGCCTAGCCTGAATGTGTAAAGTCTTTTTGTGATTTCATCTTTGTTTACAACTTCAGGAGGGACTTATGCGATTCTATCCAAGTCTTTTATTCTACCTGCTCCTTAGTTTTTCATCTCAACTTTTTGCACAAACTCCCCTCTTTTGGGCTAAAGAGGCCACTGAAAATATTTTTCGTTTTCATAATTATATCGAGTTTGATGCCTATCAAGAACCCTCCGAATCCGACATGATTCGACACATTCACTATCAGCTCAGTTACATGGTCGGGTCTTTTGAAAATGCCAATACCACTCATGCACCTAAACTTGATCACGAAATCATTCTCACTTCTCACACAAAAATTGCCGATCATGTCTGGCGTGCTGAATACGGTTATAAGGGAACTGTTGTGGTGAGAGAGGCTGTTTCAGATAACTTAAGTGTGTACTTACCAATTCGTCCCTATGAGATTTATAAAGCCTCTATTGTTGAAAAAAACGGTCGTAGATACTACCCATGCAGCAGCCACTCTGATCACACCGAAAGCACTTACTTTTGGTACTTTTGGAATCCCAACAATCCAGGTTGCCCTTTAAAATTAAATAAAGATTATTTAAATATTACGGGCACTATTGAACAAAAACAAAATACAGTTCAGACATTTCCTGAATACGAAAAAATGGTCGTCAACGGCAAACTCGATGTCTACCTCATAGTTGGAATGGATAACAATTCTAAACCAAAAAATCCAAACACTTCAGGTGATCTCAATGCTCTTACCTGGAGGGAGATCAAAGAGTATCTGATTAATAATCAATTTAAAATTTCTTCAGAAGAATCTGCTTTTTACAAAACAAAATATCCTCAACTTGAAGACACCTCTTATTTAGAAGTTTATTTTAAAGACACTCCTCGAGGTAAAATTGTCATCCGATTATTTTTTACTCCATCAGTAGGGTTTCAAGCGAAACATTTTTATTTAATGCTTCAAGAAGCTATGATGAATAGCTCACTCATTATTTACTCCGGGCACTCAGGCATTGGTGAGTATCTTGATTTAAATAAAATGAGTTATTTGTCGGATCTTGATTTTAAAGCGAACACACAAAGGTATCAAATTTACTTTTTTAATGGATGCAATTCCTACCCTTATTACAACACTCAATATTTTAATCTTAAAAAAACGCCAGAAGACCCTCAAGGATCACTAAAACTGGATATCCTCACCAACGGGCTTGCCACTTATTTTAATAACCTGACTCCCTCTAATGAGGTAGTTTTAAAAGCGCTCTTTGATTGGGCAGATAAAGGATTTAAAACTTCTTATCAACAAATTATTAACTCAGCAGAAAGTGATAATTTACTTTCTATTAATGGAGATGAAGATAACTCCACCACTAACTGAGTGAATGTTGGTGACTTAAAAAGATATGGCTCCAAAGTGCGTAGAGGCCTGCAAGGATGAGTATCAACCCAGAAATCCTTCGAGCAAACACTGGAGATTCTAAAACAGGTTTTCTCAGCATTAATGTGACCGCAGAAAGAGCGGGGAGAGTGCCTAGCCAAAATAAAAACAAAGTCAGAGCCGATGCAAAAGGATTTTTTGTAGCGGCCCCAGCAATTAAAAATGTGTAAAGCCAACCGCATGGCAAAAATCCACTAAAAAAACCTAGCATAAAGCCACTGCGTTTTGAAAAGCGAGTTCCCCATTTATAAAAGGGGGTTAAGAATTTTTTTAATCCTTTTTCAAAAAAAGAAGATAGTGAAATCCAATTTGGATTGATCAGCGAGAGGCCATTCATCATTAAAACAGCAGCCATTAAAACTAAACTGATGTATTTTATTAAACTTAAGTTGCTTTCTAAAAGACCTTGTCCAAACCAACCAAATAAAAAACCCATTCCCACATAAGAAAACATTCTTCCTAAATTATAAAATGCAAATTGCTTCTTAGTTCCAGACATCAAAGCAATGGGGCCACACATCCCCGCACAATGCCAGCTTCCTATAAAGCTGGCTCCTAATATCGAGAGAGGAACTATCCAATTTGCATTCATAAAAAAACTTTCAATTAATTGATCGGGCCCAAAATTTTTAATTCTTTTTCAATTTTTTTACTATTGGGTTTCAATTTATTTTGAATAAAAATTTTCGTAAACAATTCACCCTTAACAAGAGGAAGAGTCGCTGGCACTTTAACAAAAAAGTGTGGCGTATTTTGGCTTCCAGGATCAATTTTAACGGGATTTATGGGCATAGTTAAAACGATTCCCATTGTTGCCCAAGAGGCATCAGGAATCACTTCAAATTCGCCCTCTTCACTCGTTTGATTAGTAATATGAACTTTAAAGTGGTTTACTATTATTGGCTGACCAGCTTCATTCATCATTTTTTGATAAGGTGCTTCGATGCTTCTAATTATTTTAGCATCAAAGTCTTCACGAATTGAGAGACGAGTTGTTAAACCAGTCAGCGCAGCAATAATAATCATTCCATACAATGCTGTTCTAGGGCGAATCACCTTAACACCTTTTTGTGCCAATGTATTATATCGAATTAAGCCTTTTGGTTTTTTAACCTTTTCCATGATTTCATCACAAGCATCAATACAAGCTGTGCAGGCGATGCACTCCATTTGTAAACCTCTGCGAATATCAATTCCTGTTGGACAAACATTCACACAGCGTAGGCAGTTTACACAATCTCCTGTTTTTTGACCTGGCTCAATTGCAAGTCCTTTACGAGGTTCCCCACGAGTTTCATCGTACATCACGGCCATTGAGTGATGATCTAAGAGTACACTTTGAAATCTACCATAAGGACAAGCAATGATACAAAATTGCTCTCTGAACCAACCAAAATCAAAAAGTAAAAGACCCGTAATAAAAGAGATGGTGTTAAAATAAGATAAATTATGAAGAGGACCTTGTTCTATCATTTTAAGAAGAGTTTTACTCCCAATAAAATAAGCTGCAAAGCTATGCGCAAAAAAAGAAGACACTATAAAAAACGCAATCCATTTTAAAATTGTTTTATAAAGTTTTTCAAAAGTGAAATCACCATCACGGAGCTTACGACGTTCTAAATATTTTCCTTCAATGAGAATTTCAATACGACGGTAAACTCCGTCAATAAATACTGTCTGAGGACAGGCCCAGCCACACCAAACACGACCCCATACAGCAGTTACAAACGCTAAACCCAATGCTAAAGATAAAAAGATAAAAAATAAATTGGGAGCATCATGAGCAAAAAAAGCTGTTCCAAAAAGAGCAAAATGACGATTCGGAAAATCAAATAAAATGAGTGGAACACCCTTGATTGTGATCCAAGGAATGATTAAAAAGATGGCGATCAAAATAAATTGAGTCCAATCACGATTCCTTCTAAAAAAACCTTTTACCTCTGCTGGTATTACAAAAATACGTCTACCAGTTTCTGTTAAAGTATCTAATCGTTCTGTCGGATTTTTTGGATCTATCATTTGACCTGCCTAAAAAAAAGAGAGAGTCGGTGACCGAACTCTCTCTTATGAATTACTCTAATCATCAAAAGTAATCAATGATGCGATTTAATTATTCTACAGGATTACCTTGTGCTGGTTTTGCATTAGCTGGATTACTTCCTTTTTTAGAAATAATGTAAGCGACCACTCCTAGCATCTCTTCATGTTTAAGTTGTGATTCCCAAGCTGGCATCCCTTTATCAAGAACACCGGTTCTTACTACTTGAATAATATCTATACGACTGCCTTTACCATGAATCCAAAAATTATCAGTTAAATTTGGTCCGATAATTCCTTGTAATTCTTGCCCGTGACAAGCAGCACATTTACCTTCATAAGCTGTTTTTCCAGCGTCCACAATTCCAGCACCAGCCATTAACTGAGTTAATGACTCTTCAGTTTCGCCCTGATTAACTGGAGCTTGTGCTTGTTGAACAGCTTCAATTTCTTTCATTGCTACATTGAGTTCATCCATCAAAGTTGGACCACCCATAAATTGATAATAAACATAATAGCAAATTGCAAAAACGACTGTTCCTACAAAAGTTAACAACCACCATCTTGGAAGTGGATTGTCATACTCTTGAATCCCATCGTAATCGTGACCTTCAATAATTTTATCAGTTTCGTTATTGCTCATAAATGGCCCCTTTCTTTACAGCGCCCTCTTCTGAGAGAGGTAAACTCTCCATGTATTGATAATGAGATTTGCCCGATTTTCTAAAAGCCCAAAGCGTGGCTCCGATAAATACTGCAAGAAATATCAGAAGCCCCACTATTGGGATTTGGGTAAGATTAAAAAAGCTTAAACCCTCTTTAATCATTATTTAATTCCTTTTTGACCAAGAGCTTGAAGATAAGCAGTTAATGCTACGATCTCTTTTTTCTCTAAACCTTGAGGAGCCCCATTAGCTGCTAAATCAGCAGCAATAGTTTGCGCTTGTTTTTGAGCTTCAATATCAGCATTTGCCACAGTGTTATCGTCGTAAGGCACACCAAGTATTCTCATCACAGAAAGTTTTTTTCTAAGTGATCCAAAGTCAGTGTCTTTTTCGCCTAACCAAGAGTATTTTGGCATGATCGAACCTTGAACAACTTCTCTTGGATCTAACATATGACGGTAGTGCCACAAGTTAGGATATTTCGATCCAAGCCTTGCTAAATCAGGACCCGTTCTTTTTGATCCCCATTGAAATGGATGATCCCACATAGATTCACCAAGAGTAGAAGGCTTACCGTATCTTAAAACCTCAGCAGTTAAAGGACGAATTTGCTGAGAGTGACAAACATAACAACCTTCACGAATATAAACATCTCTACCTGCCAACTCTAGTGGAGTGTAAGGAGAAGTGACTGATTCAGCTGGAATGTATTTATGAAGTTGTAAAGCTGGGTAAAGTTCTAAAACTGAACCCACTAAAATCCCTACAAGAGCGAGCACTGTAAATACAGTTGCCATACCTTCTAAACGACGATGAGTTGGAGCAGAAGCTTCTTCATGATTTAAATCAATACGAGCAAAACTATGCTCTTCAGATTTTTGATCTGCAGGAGCTTTTTCAATTGTTTTATAAATATTGTAAGCAAAAACACAGAAGCTCACTAAGTAAAGTAAACCACCAGTTGCTCTTGCCCAATAAAGCCAATTGATTTTAGAAACTGTTTCTACAAAATCTGGGTAAAGAAGTTTTCCTGCTTGGTCAACACCTCTCCACATAAGACCTTGAGTGATCCCTGAAGCCCACATAGAAACGTAATAAATAATGATCCCAGTAAAACCAGTCCAAAAGTGAACGCTTGCTAATTTTTTAGAATAAAGTTCTGAATTCCACAATCTTGGTACGAGATAATAACAAATACCAAATACCATGAATCCATTCCAACCAAGTGTTCCACCGTGAACGTGTCCGATAATCCAATCTGTGTAATGGGCTAAACCACTCACTGATTTAATAGAAAGTAATGGACCTTCAAAAGTAGACATACCGTAGAACGTAATCGCAGTCACAAAGAACTTAATAACTGGTTCAGTTCTTAGTAAATGCCAAGCTCCTCTAAGAGTGAGCAATCCATTCACCATACCACCCCATGATGGAGCCCATAAAGCCACACTGAAAATCATTCCGAGTGTTTGCGCCCAATCAGGAAGAGCTGTGTAAAGTAAATGATGGGGACCTGCCCAAATATACATAAACACAAGTGCCCAAAAGTGAATAATAGAAAGTCTATATGAATAGACAGGTCTGTTAGCAGCTTTAGGCATGTAGTAATACATCAAACCTAAAAATGGTGTTGTTAAGAAAAACGCCACCGCATTATGACCATACCACCATTGAATAAGAGCATCTTGAACACCAGCCCATACAGTGTAACTTTTTAAAAAGCTCACAGGAATGGCTAAAGAGTTAGTGATGTGAAGTACTGCCACAGTCACGATAGTTGCAATATAGAACCAAAGAGCAACGTACATGTGTTTTTCACGTCTTTTTACAAGTGTTCCAAAAAAGTTCACAGCAAAAACAACCCAAACAAGAGTGATGGCAATATCAATTGGCCATTCAAGTTCAGCGTATTCTTTACCAGTTGTGTAACCCAATGGAATCGTGATCGCAGCTGCCACAATAATAAGCTGCCATCCCCAAAAATGAATAGCACTGAAAAGATCATTAAACATACGAGCCTTAGTAAGCCTTTGTGTTGAATGATAAATACCTGCAAAAATAGCATTACCAGCAAATGCAAAAATAGCTGCATTTGTATGTAGTGGTCTCAAACGTCCAAACGTAATCCACTCCAAATTAAAATTCATTGGCCAATATGCCATTTGCAAAGCAACGATAACCCCAACTAAAAAAGCCACGCCGGCCCATACAATTGTGGCTATCAAAAACTTTTTAACTATGTCGTCATCAAAGACAACTTTGTCGTATTCTAAGTTTTTTGTATTCACTTCCTTATCCTTTCTTTTGTTTCCCTAAGTTTTTTTGTTCATCAAATAAAATTCTATGCGCTGGAGTCTCAAGATCATCAAACTGACCTTTACGAGTGGCCCAAACAAAGGCTGAGATAAATCCAAAAGCTAATAGTAAAGCCATTGGAATGAGTAAAACAATAATATTCATCTCGAGCCTTTCAATTAATTATTTTTTTTCAGTTTTAAACTCTAAACTTTTATTTTGTGAAACTGAAGACAAAATAATTAAAGATGAGCTAATTGGCATTGCTAAAGCGGCCACTAATGGATTTACATAACCCATAAGAGACAAAAGGCCCCCAATAAAATTATAGACTACTGAAATCCATAAATTTCTTTTCACAGTTTTTACTGCCCATAAACTTAAATTCATTAATTGTTCTAAGGGTTGAATGCCTTGAGCAGAAAAATAAACATCCGCTGCTTTTAAACTTAACTCAACCCCCCCTTTGACTGCAATTCCTACATGGGCAGAACTCAGAGCCAATGAATCATTCCCACCATCACCTAACATGATTGCAGGATTTAATTTTTGGAGAAGTTGATTTTTTTGCTCAGGAGAAGATTCAGCAAATGCTTGAGCACTTGGGATTTTTAAATCTTGAGCCACTCTTTGAACAACGGATTGATTATCTCCAGAAGAAATATAAAATTTAAAACCTTGCTTTTGAAGTTGATCCACAACTGCACAAGAATCCTCTCTTAAGAGATCTGCAAATTTAAAAGAATGTAACAATTGGTCGTTTTTAAAAAGAGCGACTCTTGTATATCCAGAGTTTTCCAAAACTCCAGACTCTTCACGTAAAGCTTTGAGGCAATATTTATTGCCCTCAATGAGACCCTCAACCCCAACACCTGGGGTTTCTTTAAACTCAGTGACTGTTAAAAAATTTTTAACATGAACCCAAGATTCTCTAAAAGCATGAGCAATTGGATGATCTGAACCATGCTCTAATGATAAAATAATTTGTTTAATTAAAAGACTCTCAGAATTATTTTCAAAACTGGAATCAAGAATTAATGCCATTTCACCATTAGTGAGGGTTCCTGTTTTATCAGAAATAATCACTTTTGCTTCAAGGATTCTCTCAAACACGTTTGCTGATTTAACAAAGATTCCTTTTTGACTGGCTCTTTTAACTGCAACACCCAATGCTAAAGGAGTTCCAAATGCCATTGCACAAGGACATGCTAAAATTAATAATGCTAAAGATCTATTGAGAGCTTCATGAAAATCCTTTTGGCAATAAATAGCAAAAAAGATTACAGCCACCATAAAGACAGTCACAATTAAAATTTGGCTCGCTTTATCAGTAAGATCAACAAGACGACTTTTTGCCACAGACTGCAATTCGACTTGCTGTAAGATTCCACCAATGCGGGTTTTCATACCCAATGCAGAAACTTTTAAAATCACATCCGAGTCTACGGGACGAGAACCCGCAAAAACATTTTGCCCACGTTGAGTCACTCTTGGTAAAGACTCCCCATTAAAGAGCGAGAGATCTACGGACACCACACTTGTTTCAAGAACTCCATCACAAGGAATTTTCTCGCCCTTCTTTACTCTGATCCATTGATTTTCTTTGAGCTGAGAAAACGGAATCAGAGTCCAATTGCGAGCCTCAGCTTGCTCGGCTTCATCGAGAAAAAGTTTTCCACAGAAAACCTCAACTTTTTCCACACTGAACAGATTTTGAATGTGATTAGAGAGCAAATGTTTTTGCTGCATTTTTTTAAGCAAATAACGACTCACTAAAATTAGAAATAAAAAACTCGCCAAAGAATCAATATAACTTTCTGAAGTTCCACGAGCAATATTGTAAACAGAAAGAACAAAGCCTGAGAGCATGGCAATCACAATCGGTAAATCAATCGAAATTGATTTATACTTTAATGAATTCCAAGCTCCTTGATAAAAGGGAGTTGCTGAATAAAATAAAATTGGCAAAAACAACGCCACAGATATCCACTGAAAAGTTTGTGCTAAGGAACCTGTAAGACCCCCGTAAATAGGCACAATAAACAACATGATATTCATTGCCGCAGCACCTGCGATTCCCATTTTTAACATAAAGGAGCGGTTTTCTTTTTTCATCAACTCTGTGGGATCTTCTAAAGCAGAAATAGGAATCGGTTCATAACCCACTTCCTCAATCAAAGATGCTGCTCTTGCAAAAGAGCCCCCCTCTCGCAAAGTTACAACCACCGTTGAATTGCTAAAATTGGCAACGCTATTTAAAATGCCCTCATCAAAATCGGGGAGTTTTTCAATTAGGTGAATGCACGATGTGCAATGCATTCCACGAGCAAAAAATCTCATTTGATTTTTTTGCTCTGAGTTTTCATTATTTAAACAATAAAGTTTTTTAAATTCTGGCTGATCTAAAAAAGAATATTTAGAAACACCAGCTTGATGAGTTTGAACAATTTTTCCGTTTTCTAAAACTTCAAATAAAAGCGAACATGCTTCACAACAAAATTCTTTTTGAAGAGGCAATAATTTGAGTCCGCATTGCTTGCAACAAGTAATTGCCATTGTTGCATCAGCAATGGATTTTTCTTCAACTGATTTTGGAGAGGAATTTGAGTTTAAGTTAAATGACTTTTGATGATCTGAAACATCTGATGAAATAAACTCCAATTAAACACCCATTCTTGAAAAGAATTTACAGGACCTCTACAAAGGTCCTGCGAAATGGTTTTTAAAAAATTAATACACATCTTATTTTTAACTTTTTATGTAGATTTGGAACAACATATTAGTGACACTTAGAAAGTTAGTAAATAAATTTGAGACTAAATGTAACATTTTTCTCTACTCAGAATTTATTAAGAAATTGTCCACGGAGGGTTTATGAAAATCAGTTTTTTAAGTCTTATTTTAATGCTACCCGTACTTTTTTCGTGTGCTACTACTGGAAGCCTTTCCCAAACTGGTATTGCCATCGTTAACAATCACAAAGAAGCTGGTTTTGTAACCTCAGAAGTGGAAGCCTCTAAATCAGGTCGAGCTTGTTCAGAAAATTGGGCTGGCATTATCACTCTTGGTGATAGCTCCATCGAAGAAGCAAAAACTCTAGGTGGCATTACCAAAGTAGCCAGCGTTGATTATGAATATTTTAAAGCTATTTTTTATGGTCGAGTTTGCACCATCGTCAGAGGAAATTAACCCTTTATTAAATATTTTTTTAGACTGTCCCTAGGTATTATTTTTTATTTCTATCTAGGGGTACAGACTACCCTAAGCTGAAGTTCTAAGATTAAATGATCTTATGAAAAAAATATTTATTTTTGCACTCTTAGTAATTTCATTTGCAGCCTGTAATTCTACAAAAGATGAATCAGTTGCAGATTTTTTTAGCTCATCAAGTACTGAACCCACTAGCCCTGGGGTGACTGTTGACCCCGTGATCTCAAATACTTTTATGTATTTGACTCATAAAATTGTTGCAGGCTCACCTCGATACACTCACAAAACAACTGCTACTGGAAAATGGACTGAAACCTGTAAAGTTGATTTGAACGATTCTAATTTTGCCAATCGAGATATCACGTGTGTGACTGAATCTACCGAATTGGATTTAATGAGTTTAGGTTTAGATCTTGAGTACAATGTGCCTAACCACGTATCCTGTCCCTATGTAATCACCATGGCTCCCTATTTTTTTAGATATCCAGCTCCGCTTATTGGAACGGCAAGCGTCCCACCAAATTATATCGTAGTTACAAAAGATTCCTCAGCTGCCACTCACAAGTTTGAAGTCAAAGGTTACACGGATAAAACTAAAGCCACTGATAATAATAATTTGCAAATAAAAGATGCTAGCTATAAGTGTGCTTATGACTACACTGATGATAAAGGCCCTAATTGTTGTCCTGGAACCTACACTGAGGAGCTTCATGAAATTTCTGAAGCTGGAGTTGAAAAAGTCACGACTTCTACAAAAACCTGGGGCGGCGACGTTACAAACTGCTTAGATGGACCAGCAACAGTCTTGAATAAATCAGATGATCCTAGTAATAAATGGCCAATATATAAATATTGGAGAATTAAAGATCAAGAGACTTCTATTTTAAGTTCAGATGATTTTTTAAATAAAAACAATCTCGATCCAAAACAAATCAAATTTTTTAATAAGAACTCTGCGCCTCTCCTTTCGAATTTGAATTTTAAAATCAATGGATTTCAAAATCCAATCGAACTCATGACTGATTTTAAAACTTCAACTACTGAAACTGGCTCTGGATCAAACCCCGTTTATGGAACTCTTTCAATTTCAAGCCTCATGAATCAAAAATTAGTCACCACTCGCTTTTTAGCAACTTACGCAAAAGGAACTGACTTAAAAGCTTTTAACGACATCCTGACTTATTACGACGAAAGTAAGTTTAAATCTATCTTCGGTGATCCTAGCTACTATACAATTATCTGCGCTGATGACGCCAACGAGGTTAAAGCAAGAATTAAATTGAGAGTTCGAGAGTGGAACACTCTGAGTAATCTCTCAAAAGGATTAGAGCCAACTGCAGACGAAGATAATGTGATCGGTGATGAAGAGGATCTCCCTGATTCACCTAATAATGATTATTATGACTGGGATGATAGTCCCAATCTAAAATCGTGGGATTATTGGGAAGATACTGATGCCGATGGAACTAAAGATCTTCCCACTTATCCTGGCAGAGTTTTGTAAATAAAATTATTTTTTAGAAACTACTTTTTGAAAAATAGTGCCAAATAAATTTTGATTTTTTTCATTGAACATTTTGATTTCAATAGTATCACCCACCTTCATAAAAGGTGTGGTGATTTGACCTTTTTCAATCTGTTCAATCATTCGTTTTTCTGCCAAACAAGATGAACCCATTTCTGGGTTTTCGTTTGATACAGTTCCACTTCCAATTAAGCTAGCAGGTGCTAAATCTCTCGTTCGAGCAGCATGAGCAATCAATTGCCCAAAATTAAAATGCATTTCTCCCGCATTGGCTTTACCAAAAAAACTCTCATTGTAATTAACAGTCAGTGGTAAATGAACGCGACCCTGCTTGTAAGACTCTCCAAGTTCATCTGGAGTGATTGCAAAAGGACTCAGTGCTTTTGTAGGCTTACTTTGAAAGAATCCAAATCCTTGAGCTAATTCTTCAGGAATTAAACCACGTAAAGAGACATCATTGATAAGAACCAATAATATAATATGATTGAGAGCTTTTTCTGGAGTCACACCCATTGGTACTGAATCAGTGATCACTCCGACTTCAGCTTCAAAATCAGTTCCATGAGAAAAATCAATTTGAGGAATGGTTTCACGTGGATTTAAAAAATGACCTGACTCTGCTTGGTACATTAAAGGAACCGTTTGCAGAGTTTCTGGTAATGCGGCTTTTCTGGCCATGCGAACTAATTTTACGTGATGAATAAATGCTGAGCCATCTGCAAATAAAAAAGTGCGCGGCAAAGCTGAATGAAACTCTTCTTCTTTAACCGCAAAGGAATTTGCCAATTTTCCGGAGTTTAGTTGAGCATAAATTTCTTCAAGGGGTTTAACAACTTGATCCCAAGTCTCAACTGCTTCTCTGAGAGAGCGTGCGATTTGCGGAACCTTTACAGCTTGCTGCAAATCTCTGCTTACAACACACAATACACCATCGCGTTGACCATTTTCTTTTAAAGAACCTAATTTCATATAAACCCACTTGAAAGAATAAATATGCAAGAACCTTAACTCTAGATAATTAACAGTTCAAGAGTGGAATTTTAACTTTTGAATAAAAGTTTATTCAAAAGTGATTAAAAAATTTAAACCCACAGCTTTATAAGCTTTAGCTTGATCTGAAACTCCTCCGCCCGCAGTTTCAAAATAAAACTCCCCAACCATTTGTGGAGCAAATTTAAAATGCCCCCCAATTGTTATAGGAACAAGCATCGATTGAGTTCCAGTTGCTGAACAAGTTTGCCCTGTGCTATTTGTGCACTCATTGGTTAAATTCATGGATAAAATGGGTCCGATAAAGACTCCGCCAAATTCGCTCATTTTAAAAAATGCCGTCATGGGAATATCAAAATAGGTAGCCGCATATTCAACTTTTGAACCAGTTGTTTCTAAATTAAAGTTTCTTTGGTTGTAAACAAAGCCAGAACGAATAGAAACTAGATCACTCATCGGAAACACAGCAACTCCTCCAAGTAGGTAACCTATCTTAGCTGTTGCATTGAAGCCATCCACACTTGAAACCACAGAGTTTTGTTTAAAACCTACCATCACAGCTAATTCAGGAGAAGCCTGAGCTGTTTCCACATTAGAAATAAAAATAAATGAAGTGATTAATGATAAATAAAGCAAGAATGTTCTTTGCATATTGCCTCCATAGGTAATCTCTGTAAAATTCTTTTCTTAGTTATATAATATAGATCAGATAAGAAACTTTCAACGCTTAAAGACAAAGGATTGTTTCATGAATCAAACAAAGCCACCTGAATGGGTCCTTTATAATTACTTTCGCAGCTCTACTTCTTATAGAGCGAGAATCGCCCTAGAGTATAAAAATATACCTTATGAATACAAAGCTGTGCATCTGCTGAACAATGGAGGTGAACAGTATTCTGAGAGCTATAAAGCCCTCAACCCTCTTTCGGAAGTTCCTTGCCTTGTTCACAAAGGGCAAGCTATCTCTCAGTCTATTGCCATTCTTGAATACATGGATGAAGTCAGCCCATTGCCATCTATTTACCCAAAGAACTCTTTAGACAAAGCTCTTGTCAGACAAATGGTTGAAACTGTGAATTGTGGGCTTCACCCTTTTTCGAATCTTAAGGTTTTACAATATTTAAAAGCAGAAGGTTTTAACCAAGATCAAACTCAAAAATGGATTCATCACTGGATGCACATTGGGCTTTCTGCAATGAACACCCTTGTTGAAAAGCATGGTAAAGGTTTTTGTTTTGGAAGTTCCGTCACAGCAGCGGATATTTGCTTAATCCCACATCTGTTTACTTCTCGACGATTTGAAGTTCCTTTAGACAACTACAAATCACTTCTTCAGGTAGAACAAAACTGCCAAAACATTGAAGCTTTTAAAAAAGCTCATCCTTTTGTTCAACCAGATACACCTGAAGAATTTAGAAAAAAGTAACTAAGTATTACCGATAAAGAGAAAGCTCCATTTGTCAAAAATTGGAGCAAAGATAAAGATCAACATACTTACATTGACCCACATAAAAAATGAAAACCATCCCTTTTCGCCGTTGGTTTTAAAATATTTAAAGTACTCAAAAAGGACTTTAAGAGCCAACGGCACAACAACTGCTAAATAGGCCCAGCTTGAAGCTACAAACCAAGGCGAAGCGATTGCTGTAATCACAAATGCAAAAGAGTAAATCCCAATGTGGTAAAGAGCTTTTTCTGAACCCAAAACCACTGGCAATGTTGGCACTCCACCCAATTTGTAATCTTCTTTATACTTGACTGCTAAAGCCCAAAAATGGGGCATCTGCCAGAAAAACATAATGAGAAATAAATAAACTGAGTCAGATTTAAAAATATTAGGATCATTGGCTGCATATCCAATTGTAATTGGAAGGGCTCCAGGAATCGCTCCAGGAATGGCTGCAAAGATCATTTTAGGTTTCCATTGTTTAGTATAAAAGTAGTTATAAAAAACGACTGTGATCACACCAACATAGAAAGCCATATGTGATGTTAAAAAAAGAAAAACTGATCCTAACAATAAAAGACTCACAGAAATCATAAGTCCTTTAGTTGAGGACATTGCCCCTGAACTTAGAGGTCTTTTAGAAGTTCTAGGCATTTTTTTATCAAGCTCTTGCTCTTGCCACTGATTCAGCGCCAAGCTCCCCGAACTCAATCCATAAAGACCCATCACAAAACAGAGAACATGCTTCCAGCTAAAGGCCACTTCAACTGGAAAGCTGGTGATATATCCTGCCATACCAGATAGCAGGACAAATACAACGATTCCAAACTTAGTTAAAACTGAAAAAGACTTCATTTTTTCACTATCACAATCGATGATCTTATAATCACCAGTTTACAGTTCTGACTACAAAGTGCTTACTTCCATCACTCTTGTTAAGATATCTATTAAGCAAAATGCTAAAAGCACTGCCAAAAAGAAAAAGCCAGAACCAAATATAACTCTATTTAATGTTCCTTCATGCTTTAAATGCATGAACCAAGCCATTACCAAGAAAGCCTTAGTAGAGGCAATAAGAAAAGCTACAGGAGTTGCTAAAGCCCCTAAATGCATCACATGGAACGCTACTGTTAAGATAGTCAGGATCACAAGTGCTGAAAAAACTTTGATGTAAACATCAAAAGGAGTCACATGGATCTCCTCATGATCATCGTGAGAACTATGGCCATTTGCTGAATGATTATTGTGTTTCATAGAATCTCCCACCTCATTAACCTACTAGATACAAAATTGGAAATAAGTAAATCCAGATCAAATCTACGATATGCCAAAAAATTCCCACGCCTTCTACTGGTGTGAAATACTCTGGATGAAATTCACCCTTCATCGTGCGAATCATCACCCATGTGATTAAGCACATACCGATTAGTACGTGAATCCCATGAAGACCCGTCATACAAAAGTAAAAACTAAAATACAGAGGAAGATTAGCGTGAGCTGCACCTTCTGCATGAAAGAACTTACCCGGCAATAGACCTAAGTGAATTTTATGAGAGTACTCCATGTACTTAATGCACATGAAAATAGCTCCGCAAACCAAGGTAACCGCTAAGTTAAAAACCGCTTTTTGTTGGTTTTTCTTTTGAATGTAATGAATACTTAAAGCCATTGTTAATGAACTCAAGATCAACACGAGAGTGTTGATAAAACCCATTTTCCAATCAAGATGACTTGCACCTTCAGCAAACATCTCAGGATATTTACCATGGTAAAGTCCATAACCTACAAATAATCCACCGAACATAAGGATTTCTGTAACCATGAACAACCAAATACCTTGTTTAGCTGTATCATATTGATGTGCTGAATTTCTAAAGTGATGGGCGACATGCCCATGTTGTGCATTATCTGTACTCATATGGCCCCGCTGTAATTACTGGTTCTTCTTCAAAGTTATAATGAGTTGGAGGTGAAGGAATTGTCCACTCCAAAGTTTTTGCTTTCCATGGATTAGCAGAAGCTGTTTCTCCAGACATTAGACCTTGAACGATCACATAAAGAGAAATTAAAAATCCAATAGCAATCATCCAAGAACCTACAGTCGAAATTTGATTAAGACTTGTGTATGAAGGCAAGTAATCAAAATATCTTCTCGGCATACCCATAGCACCCAAAATAAATTGTGGGAAGAATGTTACGTTGAAACCGACAAATGTAAATACGAATGATAAACGTGCACCCGCTTCTGAGTACATTTTTCCGAACATTTTTGGAAACCAGTAGTAGAATCCACCCATGATTGCCATTAAGGTACCACCCACCATCACGTAGTGAAAATGCGCAACCACGAAATAAGTATCATGGAAATGCACATCAATTGGAAGAGTTGCTAACATAATACCAGTCACTCCACCGATTGCGAATAAGAACATAAATCCAAAAGCATAAAGCATCGGAGATTGGAACTGAATCGATCCACGATAAAGAGTTGCTAACCAGTTAAACATTTTGATCGCCGTAGGAACACCCACAAGCATCGTTAAGAATGAAAACACAGTGCCCGCAATTTCTGACTGACCACTCACATACATGTGATGACCCCAAACAAAAAAGCTTACTGCTGCAATTGCTAATGATGAGTAAGCAATAGCTGTGTAACCAAAAATTGTTTTACGAGAAAATGCCGCAATAATTTCGCTGATCACACCCATTGCTGGAAGGATCATGATATAAACTGCTGGATGAGAATAGAACCAGAAGAAATGTTGGAACAATACTGGATCACCACCTAAAGCAGGATCAAAAATACCAACACCCATTGTTCTTTCAGCAACTAGTAATAGAAGAGTGATCCCTAAAACTGGAGTCGCTAAAACTTGCAAAATTGCCGTTGAATAAAGTGCCCAAATAAAAAGAGGCAATCTATTCATAGTCATCCCTGGAGCTCTTAACTTATGCACAGTCGCAATAAAGTTTAAACCAGTTAAAATTGAAGACATCCCCATAATAAATGCCGCAACAACCATACTTACAACAGCTGTTCCAGTTTTAATCGAATAAGGAGTGTAGAAAGTCCAGCCAGTATCAATTTTGCTAGTAAAGAATGTAGAGATCGCAATAAATGCTCCCAACATAAACACATACCAACTTGCTAAATTCAATCTTGGAAAAGCCACATCTTTTGCTCCAATTTGAATTGGCAAAAAGAAGTTTCCTAAAATTGCTGGAATTCCTGGAATAATAACCATGAAAACCATGATGGCTCCATGATAAGTCATTACTTGATTGTATGTATCTGCATCAAATAATGTTTTTCCTGGCGTGAAAAGCTCAAGTCTGATGAGCAATGCCATGATTCCACCCACGAGAAAAAACGTGAGAACGGAAACCATATAAAGAAGTCCAATCCTCTTGTGATCAAGTGATGTGAACCAAGATTTTAATCCTTTTTCACAATTAATATAATTTTCACCGGCTGCATGTGCCATTGACGTCTCCTTAATTACTCTTACTTAGCGCTTTTAATATATTCTATGAGGGCAGTAACTTCGTCTTCATTCAATTTACCTTGAAAAGACGGCATCACATTACGTGGAAAGCCCTTAACCACTTTTGCATTAGGATTCAGTATAGATTCACTAATGTAAGACTCATCAACTTTAACTTTTGATCCATCTTCAAGTTCTTCTTCGTTTCCAAATTTTCCTTTAAGAGTTGGGCCAATATTTGTGGAACCATCAACAGAGTGACAAGCTACACAACCGTTATCAGTGAAAAGTTTTTTACCACGAACATCTAATGGAAGTGAGGAATCATCTGGTTCTGCCAACCATTTTTCGTACTCTTCCATGCTAACAATTTTAATTTTTGCTAACATATTAGAGTGAGCGGTTCCACAAAACTCAGTACAAAATACTTGGTATTCACCCGTTTTTTGAGCATTAAACCATAAAGAAGTGTACATACCAGGAACAGCATCTTGTTTAATTCTCATACTTGGAATGTAAAAACTATGTAGCACATCCACAGAAGTTAAGATTAACTTGATGTCAGTTCCAACTGGAAGAACCGCTTGATTAGTTAGCTTTTTGCCTGATTTATAGTAAAAATCCCAAGCCCATTGCTTACCTTTAATATTAAGCTCTAAAGCATTTTTTGGCGCTACTCTCATGTCATGATAGACTTTCCATCCCCAACCGAAAGCGACTAAAAAAATCACTAGCGGAATAAAGCTCCATAGAAACTCAAGTGCAGCACTATGAGTGATATAGGGAGTTTTGTCGTTAGCTGATTTTCTTTTATATTTAAGTGCAAAATAAATCATCCCACCGATCAGAATCACACAAGAAATAAAACTCGCTATAAGTAAAAACTCATAGATATTGCTCACTCTTGCTGCGATCTCTGTACCCGCAGGAGGCATAAAAGACTGAGCATGCACTGCTGATAAAAACATCCACTTCATTATAACCTCTCTCCTTAACCTATTGACCTAAAATCAAGATGCTACTTTTCGAGTTCTCCACCAAACAGGGAGTAACCATAAAGCTAACAGAAGAACCATTAAACCACCACCCAATTGAACCACACGAAAAGTCGCCAATGCGTACTTACTTTTATGGGGATCGTATTGATAACAGTATAAAGCGACTCTTTCCATTATATTACCAATTTTACCTGAAGCCGCTTCATTAAGAGCAAGCTTCATAGTTTCGGGCTCAAAAGCCACTCCACCTAAATATCTAGAAATGACACCGGCTGGAGTGATCACAATTGCAGCAGAAGAATGTGCCCATTCTTTACTAATTTCACTCCACTTAAAATTAAAGCCCACAGATTGAGTCAACGCTAAAACAGTCGCCTCATCAGCAGTAACAAAATGAAAACCCGATGCTGAGTTGGGTTTGCCGTACATTTTAAGATAATTTTCTTTTTTCTTTTGAGCTACCTCTGAAGTTTCTTTGGAGTCAAAACTAAAGGCAATAATTTGAAACTCTTTACCAGGAAGCCAATCCATTTTTTTAAGAGCATCTACGACTCCGTTTAAATGAAAATTACACAATCCAGGACAAGAAAAATAAACTGGACTTAAAATAACAGGGTGTTTTCCATCAAAAAAACTTCCGATAGCGACCAATTCACCTTGTTCATTTTTAACTTTAAGATTGAGATCTATTTGAGATCCACGTTTTTCTATAATTCCAACGCCCTCTAAATCTTTAATGGGTTCTGTCGGAGATAGAGGGGCTACCTTTTCATCATAAGCTGAAGCAGCGCTTGGCCAAACCAAACGCTCCGCCTGCAAGCTGATTATGCTTGCAGTGATAAATGAAAAAGCAATAACCCAATATTTGGACATTCAATTCCTTATTTTGCAGTTGCTGCAAAAGCTTTTAATTTTTCTGCATCATCTGCAGTTTTATTTTCAGTGATCGATCTAATAAATTGAACAAGTGCCCAACGATCAGCAGGAGCAAGTTGTTTAAATCCTGGCATTGAAGAACCTTGAATACCGTTTGTAAGAGTTGTGAATAGGCTTGAAGAATCCCCGCCTTGTTTCCACTGACCTTCAACTAAGTTTCTTGGTTTTGGATTTAAACCAGCCCCTGCAGGCCCATCCCCTTTACCTTCTTTACCGTGGCACATAGCACAGTTAGCTGCAAAAACTTGAGAGCCGTGTTTTGCAACATCTGCGTTTTCTACCCATGGCTCAGTGACTTTAGAAATATCAAAAGCAGGTGCTGCTGCAGCCCCAGCTTCTAATTTTTGAGGATCTTGCAAACCCTCTTTAAGATCCACTCCAGGGTGAATAACAACTAAATAAAGGAAAAATAAAAGGACAGCTCCCATTGAAAAAATAAAAGCTATTAATCCACCACTGTTATGATCTTCTTTGATTTCTGCCATAGCACAACACCTTCAATGCAAAAATTTTTAAGCACGAAAAAGTAAACTTAATTTTAATTTTGTCTACACTTAATAAATGAAATAATTACTAATGCTGAAAACTATAGGAAAATAAATCCCACTGCAAGAACTTGCCGCCCCATGGATCTCATTTTTACTGTTTGTGTCATATTTAGTGGCTTTTTTTCATACCCCGTGGGATGAATTCCATGAAAAAAATATAAATTCTATTTTTTTAATGCGCCGTAGTATTTATAAAATTATTTTTTAAAGTAGGATAAGGCTTCACAAACTTGAAGCTCAGAAACAAGATTCTATTTATGAATCTAATAGAAAGCATCCTTCAAAGATGAAAGGTAATATGGGGTTTATTACAAAACTCAAGCGTTTGGCAGTGGGCGAACCACTTGATATTTCAGAATTAGCACATGAACGAATTCCTAAATGGAAAGCTCTTGCCGTCCTCTCATCAGATGCCCTTTCTTCTGTTGCCTACGCTACAGAGGAAATTCTCATTGTACTCTGTGCATTTTCTCTGACTGCAGCTTCTTACTCATTAGGTATCTCCTTGGTTATCGCAGCTTTGCTGTTAATAGTAACCCTCTCTTATCAACAAACAATTTCAGCTTATCCAAATGGTGGAGGAGCTTATATTGTTGCTAAGGAAAACCTAGGCACGAGCGCTGGGCTAGTTGCTGGATCTGCACTCCTAATTGATTACGTTCTCACTGTCGCCGTATCCGTTTCTTCTGGAGTTGAGAACATTGCTTCCGCCTTTCACTTTTTATGGCCACACAGAGAAGCCTTAGGGGTTTTGGTAATCTTACTTATAATGCTTCTTAACCTGCGCGGAATTAGAGAATCTGCATCTATTTTTGCACTTCCAACATACTTTTTTATTTTTTCTTTTGTTGTTTTACTTGGCAAAGGCCTTTGGCACCTTACATTTGATCCTGCTGGATTATATGGGGGCGCTCCTCCAATAATCACACCTCCAGACTCCACAATGAGCAGCATACCTCTTTTTATTCTTCTTAAAGCTTTCGCATCAGGGTGCTCAGCTTTAACTGGAGTAGAAGCTATTTCAAATGGCATTCCGATATTTAAAAAACCAAGCCAACAAAACGCCAAAATTACAATGATTTGGATGTCTAGCATTCTTGGTGTTTTCTTTTTAGGGATTTCTTATATTGCTTTCCATCTAGGCGTAGTCCCGCAGGAGAATCACACCGTTATCTCTATGTTATCGCAAAGAGTTTTTGGAAACTCATTTTTTTATTATCTCACGCAATTTTCAACAGCACTTATTTTAATTTTAGCTGCCAATACAAGTTATGCTGATTTTCCAAGACTTGCCTCATTACTAGCTAAAGATAGATTCTTACCAAGACAGCTTTCGAGCTTGGGAGACCGTCTTGTGTTTTCTAATGGCATTTTAGGTTTGAGTTTATGTGCAATGGGATTAATTATTTATTACCAAGGAGAAACCCACAGTCTCATCCCACTCTATGCCGTTGGTGTATTTTTATCATTCACTCTTTCTCAATCTGGCATGATCGTCCATCATCTTAAGTATAAAGAACCTAATTGGAAAATGGGGCTTGCTATTAATTTTGTAGGAGCCATCTCAACGAGCATAGTTCTTTTTGTGATTGGGACCTCAAAATTTGTTCATGGCGCTTGGATTGTTTTGATTTTAATTCCACTCTTTGTATTTTTATTTAAAAAAATAAATCTACATTACATTGAATTGGCTCAACAATTAGCAACAAAACCCGAAGATAAAAAAATTGGTGTTAAACCTTTAAACCATAAAGTCATTATCCCTGTTTCTGGTGTTCACAAGGGCATCCTACTTGCTATTGGATACGCTCGAAGCATTTCTCCAGAAGCTGAAGCAGTTTATGTTGAAATAGAACCAGAAAGAACCGCTGGTATGATTAAAGAGTGGGAAGAATTCTCCTTTAATATCCCTCTCAAAATCTTAAAATCGCCTTACCGTTCTATTAATGAACCTCTTCTAAAGTACATCTCAAGCTTAAGTAATGAAGAGAATAATGATTTTGTAACAGTGATTATCCCTGAGTTTATCACAGCTCATTGGTGGGAAAACTTTCTACACAATCAATCTGCACTCTTCATTAAAACATTCTTAATGTTTAAACGAAAAATTATTGTTACCAGCGTGAGATACCATCTCACTCGCTAATTCTCAGAGCTTCTGTAGTTTAATTAAGTCGCCATAAAAGTTTATCTGATCGAACCTTTTGGCGACTTATAAGTTCATATGAAAAAAATTTACAATCCAATGACTCAATAACAAGAATGATAAATAGTTTGTTACGACAAATGAATAGCAGCAATCAAGGAATGAGCTAATTTTATTAATGTTTTATGATTATTTATTTGAGAATCACTACCATTATTAAGATTTAATAATGGTAGGGAATGCCGGATTCGAACCGACGACATCCACCTTGTAAGGGTGGCGCTCTACCAACTGAGCTAATTCCCTGCGAAAGAGAGACCTGTTTAGCAAGGTCTTATGCCCTTGTCGAGAAGAAAATTATTTTTTTTCACCCCTAGTCAATTTACAATTTAATCCGTCACTTAAAACCTTAGTGAGCTGGTAATAGTATGTAAAAGCTTTAGGGTTTAGTTTTTGAACAGAGAGAACCGTCACATACTCACCAGAACTATAAGTCGTGAATTCATTAGCAATATTATCACCATCAAAAGCTCTCACCGTGATTTGATAGTTATGCTTTTTACCCTGCATAACCCCATGAACAACCCGATCAACCTCAGTGCCCATCCCTGAAGCCCTAACTTCGCAACTTTCAGGATCAAACTGCTGAATTCTCATTTTTTGCTCGCCATTGGCAGCCTGATTAATCACCTCAAAAGTAAAATAGAATACACTGGAGCCTCTTTCAGCTTTCCATATTCCTGGCATGTCCTTCCAAGGGAAAGGAGCTTCTCCTCCAAATGGCCAAGGCACAGGCTCAGAACCTCGAGAAGTGTCAGCACCAGCCTCATGACAGGCTTGAAGCTGAAAAGAATCGGAATTTGAAGCATAATCTACCGACTCCATAGCCCCCACTTTAGAATGAGCATTTCGAAGCGATGCATTCGAAACGCTAAATCCTAAAATTAAAGTTATGAAAAAAGACAGAACGAGCTTCATTATGATTTTTCCAATTCCTTATTGATCAATTAATACACGAGCTGATTTGTTCATATAATAACCATTACGAGCCCTAAAAATATATTTGGGCTTTTCATAGTCTGGCTCAATCATTTTTCTAAGTCGCTTGATCGTCACGTATATCTTATTATCATGAACAGCTGGATCATAAATTTGCTTCCAAACATGCTCTACTAAATATTCTTTTGAATAAATCTGCCCCTGACCTTGCACAAATAAACGCAAAAGATCGAGAAGGATGAATTGATTTTTGAAGTCAATTTTACCAATTTTTCTTTCAATAACGGCATTGTTTTTAAAATCAAAAACTAAGTCATATGCCTGATTATTTTCTCCACCTAGCTTATCAACATATTTTTGAATCGCTTTAGCTAGGTAAAACATATTTTCAGAATCCACTGACTTTGCAGCTAAATTTAAATAGAGTTTTGAGAGATCTTTATCGCCAGCTTCAAAATAAGTAAGACCCATTGTGAACAGTAAATGCACATACATGTATAAATTCTTAGTGACCTTTAAAACATCATAACAATGCCAAAGTACCTCAAGAGCTTGATCGTACTTTTTCATTTTTCTTAAAATTTTTGCATTGAGAATTTGCGAAGAAAGTTTTAACTCAGGTAAATCTAAAACTTGAAAAAATACTTGTAGATTATAAATCTCTTTTAAAGATTCAGAGAGCCTATCTTTTTGAAAATAAACAGTGGCAATACCAAAAATAGCATAGCAAATATCATTTTTATTATCAGTAGAGAGCGCAATAGCTAACGACTTTTGCAAGTAATCTAAAGCCATGTCTTGTTGATCTTTATAAGAAGCACAAAGAGCCAACGTATAATATGTTTTAGCAGAGAGTTCGAAGCCCTCTCGTAAAACTAAATCCTGAAGTTTTTCTTTGATTTGATTAATACGCTCAAGATCGCCTCGTTCAGCATAGATTCTTAAAAGCATATTTTGACATTGAAGATAGAGAGAAAACTCTCGAGTTTCTTGAAAACCTTCAGCAGCTTCTTTCAATCTTTCTTCCGCAATAGAAAAATCACCTCTATCGAAATAGAGTTTTCCTACCTCTAGAATTCGTTCTAATTTTGAAATTGCTGGAGTTATTTCCAATTAAATCTCGCTCTATCTTTTTGAACTGATATTTTTGTATTTCATTATCACTTTTAATGATCTTTGGGTTGCCACTTTATAAAGCAAAGTTTTTTGTTTCAATACTTTTCTTAAAACTCGCAAATTTAAATAAAATTTTGCATTGCAATAACTTTTAAATTTAAATTTTGCTCTTTAAAAAGCAAAAAACCTCCAAAACTAGCCGCTTTGGAGGTTTTATTTTAATTTTTCTTTTTTGCAAAGAGTCTTAAAAATTAATGTTGCGTTGTAGTGTGTCCTGAAAACTGAGCTTTCAAGCCTAACTCACGCTCTTTAAGATTTTTAAAAATCTCTTTCGCATTTTTAACATCCAGAGCGTTGACTAAAACTTGATCCACATGATCCACAAGAATCACTTTAAGTTCTTTCAAGACTTCCTTAGGAATATCTTTAAGATCTTTTTCATTTTCTTTAGGACATATAATCGTTTTAACTCCGCCTCTGTGAGCCGCTAAAACTTTTTCTTTCAATCCACCAATTGGCCAAACACGACCTCTCAATGAAACTTCACCAGTCATAGCCACAGTACGTTTCACTGGAATTTTTGTGATAGCCGATACAATTGATGTTGTTAATGCAATACCAGCTGATGGACCATCTTTTGGAACAGCGCCCTCTGGTAAATGAATATGCACATCAATATTTTGAAAGAAATCTTTATCAAAACCAAACAGAGGTCCGCGAGAACGTACATAGCTCATCGCCGCTGTACAAGACTCTTTCATCACATCGCCTAATTGACCAGTAATTGTGAATTTACCTCTTCCTGGAACCACGCTTGCTTCAACTGGCAGAAGATCTCCACCAACCTCAGTCCAAGCCATACCATTTGTTAAACCGATTTCATTTTCTTCTTCAGTTTTTCCAAATTTGTATTTATGTGGGCCTAAAAGTTCTACTAATTTTTTAGGTGTGACCACGTAGCTTATTTTAGTATTCAAAGTCGCTTTTGAAGATGTTGCTGCTTTAGTCGCTTTTTTAGCTTTGGCTTTTTTAGCGCCTTTTGCTGTTTTAGCAACTTCCAATGCTTTAGCCATTTCAGCTTCCACATCTGCCTCAGCTTTTACTATATCTCTCGCTACTTTTCTGCAAACATTGGCAACTTGTCTTTCTAAGTTTCTCACACCAGCTTCACGAGTGTAATAGCGAATGATATCTGTAATGGCTTTGTCTTGAATTGTGACTTTTCTTTCAAGCAATCCATGCATTTCTAATTGTTTCGGAACTAGATAGTTCTTAGCAATATGAAATTTTTCACCCTCAATATAACCCTCAAGTTGAATCACTTCCATTCTATCCAATAATGGACGAGGAATAGTGTGAAGATTATTGGCCGTCGCAATAAACATTACTTTAGATAAATCATATTCAAGTTCTAAATAATGATCTTGAAAAGTGCTGTTTTGCTCAGGATCTAAAACTTCGAGCATGGCAGAGCTTGGATCGCCTCTAAAATCAGAAGCCATTTTATCGATTTCATCTAATAACAATAAAGGATTGCCTTTATCGACTTTTCTTAAGGCTTGAAGAATTTTACCCGGCATTGCTCCCACGTAAGTTTTACGATGACCTCGGATTTCGGCTTCATCTCTTACGCCACCCAATGAAATACGAGCAAAGTTTTTATTCAATGATCTTGCGATAGATCGAGCCAATGAAGTTTTACCCACACCTGGAGGACCCACAAGACAAAGAATAGGACCTTTAAGATCTTTAGAAATTTTTAAAACCGCTAAATACTCAATGATTCTTTCTTTAACTCTTTCAAGACCCCAATGATCTTCATCTAAGATTTTTTCAGCATTTCGAATATCGTGTTTCTCTTCAGAATAATCTTGCCAAGGAAGTGAGAGAACCCAGTCTATATAATTTCTTACAACCGTAGCTTCTGCACTCATTGGTGACATCATTTTAAGTTTTTTAATTTCTTTAAATAATTTTTGACGAGCTTCTTCGCTCATTTTTTTCTTAGAAGTTTTAACTTCAAGCTCTTGAATCTCTAGTTGGTAGTCATCCTTTTCACCAAGTTCTTTTTGAATGGCCTGCATTTGCTCATTGAGATAATACTCCTTTTGCGAACGCTCCATTTGCTTTTTAACTCGGCTACGGATTTTCTTTTCGACTTCGAGGATCTCGATTTCGCCCGTCATTAAATTTAAAAGATGCTCAAGACGCTTAGCTGGAGATAAAATCTCTAAGACCTTTTGTTTGTCTTCAAGTTTTAAATTCAACTGAGCTACAATAATATCTGCAAGCTCACTTGGTTTTTCAATTGATGAAATTCTCATAAGAATTTCTGGTGGAATTCTTTTGTTTAATTTTACATAGGTTTCAAAAGTTGAATTCACTGATCGAATCAATGCAGAGGCTTCAACCATATTCGTAACGTCTTCTTCTATTTCTTCTATGCTGACTAAAAAGAAATTCTCGTTAGGAATAAAATCTTTGATTCTAACTCTTCTTTTACCTTCAACTAAAACCTTTACCGTTCCATCTGGAAGTCTTAACAATTGGATAATTGTTCCTACTGTTCCTACAGAATAGATATCTTTAGTTTCTGGGTTATTTGTTTTAGCGTCCCTTTGAGCCGCTAAAACGATATCGGTTTGCTTATTCATGGCGTCTTCTAAAGCATTGATGCTTTTTTCTCGACCCACAAAAAGGGGGATCATCATATGCGGGAATATAATTAAATCCCGCAGTGGCAATAGTGGCAGTGTGTTATTGTTTTTAAGTCCCTGTGACATTGTTCCCCTCCTTGAGATGAGCGTATTCATAGAAGCTACTCTTATTTTGAGCAGTCCTATGAATATTGCAATGTCTGACTTAAAATTATCTGAATTAAATTAATAATTTTAAACTAACTATGCACTTTCAGCTGAGCCATCTTCCTTTTTGACTACAGCAGCCGCCATCATTTCTTCTTCTGTTTTGAAAACCAATTTAGGTGGTGCGCCTTCGTCAATCACCTTATCGTCAATTATACATTCTTTGACGTTCCCCTTGGAAGGAATTTCAAACATAATATCTAACATCGCGGCTTCTAGCACCCCTCTAAGACCTCGGGCACCAGTCTTTCGTCTAATAGCTTGCTGTGCAATTGCGGTTAAAGCTTTATCTGTGAACTTTAACTCCACACCTTCGTAAGCAAATAATTTAATAAATTGCTTAGTGATGGCATTTTTAGGTTGAACTAAAATATCAATTAAAGCCTTTTCATCCAATGGATCTAAAACGGCAATCACTGGAAGTCTTCCGATAAACTCTGGAATTAACCCAAATTTAGTCAGATCATCTGGTTCAATTTTTTGCAGAATGTTTTCGTCTAAAGCACGTTCAGACTCAGTTTTAATGTCTGCAGCAATCCCCATTGTTTTATTTGTTGTACGTTGTTCGATGATTTTATCCAAACCAACAAAGGCTCCGCCAACAATAAAAAGAATATTAGAAGTGTCTACTTGAATAAATTCTTGTTGAGGGTGCTTTCTTCCACCTTTTGGTGGTAAATTAGCAACGGTTCCTTCAAGAATTTTAAGAAGCGCTTGTTGAACGCCTTCTCCACTCACATCTCTAGTAATAGATGGGTTTTCCGATTTTCTAGAAATCTTATCGATTTCATCGACGTAAATAACCCCTCTTTGAGCTTTTTCTACATCATAATCAGCAGATTGTAAGAGGTTGAGAACAACGTTTTCTACGTCTTCACCCACATAACCAGCTTCAGTTAAAGTTGTTGCATCTGCCATAGCAAATGGAACATTCAAAATTCGCGCAATAGTTTGCGCCAATAATGTTTTACCTGAACCCGTTGGACCAATTAATAAAATGTTCGACTTTTGAAGTTCAACATCGTCTTTTTTCTTATTTAAAGAAGAGTTCACTCTTTTATAATGATTGTGCACAGCAACAGAAAGGGCTTTTTTAGCCTTTAACTGACCAATAACATAATCATCTAAGAAATTTTTAATATCGATAGGGCGTGGAACTTTAAAGCTGCCTTTTATGGAAACTTCACGCTCCTTTTCCTCATCAATAATATCATTACAGAGCTCGATACATTCATCACAGATATATACGCCAGGGCCAGCAATTAACTTTTTAACTTCTTTCTGTCCCTTACCACAAAAACTACATCGAAGAGATCCTGAATCTTTGCCGCTCATTTTTTGGTCCTTTATTTAATTTCTTTTATTTCTTATTTAAATTTTTTCTAAACTCAATCACGCTATCAATCAATCCGAAGTCTTTGGCTTCTTGAGCGCTCATGAAGTTATCACGATCCATAGCTTTTGTGAGAGTGTCAAAATTTACACCTGTATGTTTTACATAAATATCGGTTAATTTATTCTTAGTTCTCACTAATTCCTTAGCTTGAATTTCAATATCACTGGCTTGACCACTCAATCCTCCAGAAATCAGAGGTTGGTGAATCATGACTCTTGCATTAGGCATGCAATATCTTTTTCCAGTGGTTCCTGCAGATAATAGAAGAGAACCCATACTTGCTGCCATTCCCAAGCAATAAGTTGCCACATCACATTTAACAAACTGCATGACATCATAAATAGCCAAGCCAGAAGTCACACTTCCACCAGGTGAATTGATGTATAAATGAATATCTTTTTCTGGGTTATCAACTTCTAAAAAAAGCAATTGAGCAATAATGCTATTGGCAATTTCATCATTTACCTGTGACCCTAAAATGATGATGCGATCCTTTAATAAGCGAGAGTAAATGTCATAACTTCTTTCACCTCTAGATGACTGTTCGATGACATAAGGTATAAGTGGCACAGTATTCTCCTCTGTATTTTTTTCATTTCTATATTAAAATGACTATCCAATAACTTGTTAAATTAAGAATCTATAGTTCAATTGTTCTATCGGCATAATTCCATAAACCTTAACTAGAAATAATTTGTTGCCTTGAGTTAAATATAAAGACATGAGTTAATACATGCTAGACAAACACCCAAATCAACGAGGTTTTTATGAAAATTGAAATTCTATCTTCTCTGACGACAGATTCTAAGAGTACGACTTTAGTCATATTTACGTCTCAGTCAAAAACAAAATCTAAAACTCAAATTAAAAGCTCCCATAAAGATTTGCTCAAAAAGTATGAATCATCTGTATCAGAAAAAGTCATCACTGGTAAAGCTCATGAATGCATCTTGTTTCGAGACGCTCAAGTTGGTGGCTTCAAAAACTTACTTTTTGTTGGTTTAGGTGATGACGCTCAAATGACTTCAGAAACTCTGAGAGAAGTGGGATCAACTGTTCATGATTTCCTCAAAGGACATCAACTTAAAGATGCATTTATCCATTTTGATGATTTGGCTACTGGCAAAAAATCTGCTGAATACTTTCAAGCTCTCGTAGAAGGAACTCTTTTATCTACTTATAATTTTGATGAATTAAAAAGCAAAGCTAAAGATGATAAAGAAACTATTCCCGATGAAAAAGAGTTCACTCTTCATATCCTCACTAAAGCGGCTAAATCTAAAGAAATCCAAAAAGCTTGTACTGATGCTCACATCATTGCTGAGTCAGTAAATTTTGCAAGAAGACTTGGTGATATGCCAGGCAACCTAATGACTCCAGCAATCCTTGCTGAAACAGCTGTTGAAGCTTCAAAAGGAACTGGAATTAAAGCCACAGTTTGGGATAAAGCGCGCATTAAAAAAGAAAAAATGGGCGGTTTATTGGGCGTTTCAATGGGCTCATCTGAAGAACCTCGTTTTATTATTTTAGAATACAAAGGTGGTGCTGCTTCTAAAAAACCAGTGGTTTTTGTTGGCAAAGGCCTCACTTTTGATTGCGGTGGAATTAGCATTAAACCATCTGCTGGTATGGAAGAAATGAAATACGATATGTGTGGTGGCGCCAATGTTATTGGAACTATCCTTGCCATTGCAAAATTGAAATTGAAAATCAATGTCACAGCATTAATAGCATCAACAGAAAATATGCCTGGCCCATCAGCAACTAAACCTGGTGATATTCACACAGCTAGAAACGGAAAAACTTTTGAAATCAACAACACTGATGCAGAAGGCCGACTCATTTTAGCAGATGCTCTTTGTTATGCGACTGAATTGAAACCACAAGTGATCTTAGACGCTGCAACACTCACGGGTGCAATGGTTATGGCCCTTGGAAATATCCACACTGGTTATTTCACACGCTCAAAAGATTTAAAGAAAAAAGTAGAAACTGCTGCTGAACATTCCGGTGAATTAGTTTGGAACATGCCTCTTTGTGATCACCACGTGACTGATATGAAAGGCACTTTTGCTGACTTATCAAATATGTCTTCTGGAAAAGGTGCTGGAAGCGCTACTGCAGCTGCCTTCCTAGAGCAATTTGTAGGATCTGATATTCCATGGGCTCACTTTGATATTGCCGGTACGGGATGGCACACGGGTGGTCGCGTGAAGTACAATCCTAAAAAAGGAGCTTCAGGCGTAATGATTCGTACATTTATTGAACTTGCTAAAACATTTGCTTAGTTTTTATCAGAATTACTAATCCAATTCATTTGGAGAGGTCTTCCTAAGACCTCTCTAATTTCAATCGATTCCATTGAAATCTCAGAATTTTGTTCCTTCACATCCTGAATTTTTACATTCATCAAAGTCCAATTTTGTGGCCACTCGTCTCCAATATTTGAAAATTTTAAAACTACAGGACGAGGATCTTTAATATCTAATTCTCCATCAGCAGGAACTTCGCTAATGATTTTTGCAAATGGAATCCACAAAGTGACCAAGTGATTAACGTCTTCTTCTATTTCACAATGGCCTTCGACTTCTAAGCGAGGTCTTTCTCCACTCATAGCAAATCCATCAGCTTCAAATTGCAAAATCACTCGATCGTACTTTTGACAGACAAAATCTTTTTGGCCATTCTCACTTGTCACGGCAAAATTACCTAACTGAATACCAATTTGCTCACCTTGTGAATCTGTATTGGAATTTAAGAAATTTAAAAATTTAATCATTCTTGATTTAGAATTAAATTCTGCTGGAGGACCATCTAATGATGTAAAGTGATGTTTTCTTTCCATTCCTGCAGGATCTCTCATGCCCTTCATATCCATTTTAGCTGTGTCTATAAAGGTGGTTCCATCCCAAGAATTAAAAGAAACAAATATACCTATGATTAAGCTCAATGAAACAACTAATATGCTATACTTTAATGAATTCATAATCATTCCTCACTATCTCATTGAACCAATTAATCATTCGGTTAACTAATCAATAGCCCATTCTATCCAAATTATTGAATCAATGAATCTAATTAAACGCAAAAACTAGACCGAGGACGAGGTCACTCGGATTGATATTCGCAATTTAATTTTAACAAGGACGTTTATGGATAAAGTTTTTGAATTCTACTTTCATTTCTTGAGCTTCCATCGCAATTGCTAATAAACCCAACTTAGCTGACCAACCGTAAACATTCTCCTGAGGACAACCTTGCACACTCAATCCTAAATCTGAGATACAAAGTCTTTTATAAACTGCGCCGGGGCTATTTAAACTTTCTTCAGAACTTTTTTCTTGATGTGTCCGTAAAAAACCACCCGCAAGTTCACAGCCAACCATATATATTACTGGTTCTGCAGAAGCTCCATCTGAATGAACAACCGAAGGGATTCCCTCTTGAATGATCACTTCTTCAACGTCGCGACCACCCTTAGCTGCCTTCATTTTTTTCTTAGATTTGTAATTCCAAGATTTAACCTCCTCGCCCGAGCCAACGCGAATGACAGCTAAACCGTAAGTGCCTGAATTGTTTTTTACAAAAACAAAAGGCTGCTGTTGAATGCCACGAGCTTCATAGTCAGCTTTTAACTGACTGATCATAGCATCCACTCTACTTGCTAGAGCATTTCGACTTTCATCACTAGTAATATCAAAATCATTAAATACTTCAGTGCGAACATTGAGTAAAAAGGGATCAAAACCCACAAGATTTGCAAACTCTTCGACCAATTGATTATAAAACTTAAAATAGTTGCTTTTTTTTCGCTGATACCAACCCAATTCACGGGGTGGATTCATAGGCAATTGAAGCTGTTTGGCCCATTCAATATAGGCTTCAGAAAAATCATTATTACTAATAATTAAGTCTGGCGAAAAGTTTTTAATGGTCATTCCCATGAGGTCCGCTGAGTGCACTTGAATCTTGTGTCCAGTGGAACTCATCACTTCTAAAGGCTCTAAAAACATTTTTGGCAAACCGACAAGTACTTCGCAACCAGCATCTTCTAGTAATGATTTAATGGTATAAACATTTTCCCAGTAATAGGGATTTTGCGTATGCTCTTCTGTCACTAAAAGAATTTTTTTAATAGAAGCTTCGTAATGATTTTCTAAATATTTTTTAAATAATGAGCCTGCGTTTTCTTTGTCGACATGACAAATATTATTAAAGCCCGCAGGAAAAATATTAGCATCAACATTACTCACTTTATAGCCAGCATCGCGAATATCATAGGAAGAATAAATAGGATAATTTAAAAGTTTGGCTTTTTGACAAAACCAATCTGTGATTTCTTTTTGTTTTTTAATAAACTGTTTATGCAATGTTTTTTGTGCCATTTTAGATCCTTAAATTCCGATCCCCAATTAAAGATTTGGGTCAGAAATTTCCTTTTCTTTTTTTTTAGGATTTTGCATGAAAATTTTAAACGTCGTCTCATGAGTTGATTTACTCACTTCAGCTGTTGACATTAAAAAGTGTAAACCCTTTTGTTCTAGCTCTGAAATATAAGAGTAAAAATTAATCATCGATTCATTAATCGGCACTTCTTCTAAAGCTTTCTTTTGTTGAAGTTCCGCAATCATTTTTAAAATTTCAACAGTCAGAACTCTTTGGTTTTTTTGTTTTTCATGATCAGCTACCATGCGCTCAATTTGAGTATTTAATGGATCTGTCAGCACTGCATTCCAGAGATCTTTATAATTGTCTTTTAACAAGATAGAGGCTTTTTGAGAATAAGGCTGGAGATCTAGTTCCATCGTTCGAATTAAAAAACCTTGAACCACTCGAAGCGTTTGCGAAATTCTAAAAAAGTTTTCATTTGAAAGCTGATTGGTAGAATAAGTTCCCATTTCTAAATAGGTTTCAGCTAACCACTTTTTATCAATTTGAGCTCTTTTTTTTCTGATGAGTTCATCTAAACCTTTTTGAGCCTTATTAAGTTCAATAACAGCATCATCTTCTCGCAAAGATCTATTATAAGCAGCTGCCAATCTTGCCGGAATAGCAGCTTGAGCAATGCTCTCATCAAGATTTACAGCCTGACTTCTGGCATCTAAAAGAGTGGCAATCACCCTCTCATCTTTTCCTTGAGCTTCATAACAAAAAGAAAGTCTATAAAGCGCAAGAGCCGCAAGATCTGGCTTTTGTGAAGACATTAATTGAACCAGATCACGGTAGTCTTGAATAGCTTCATCCCAAAGACCTAAAAATTCTTTAGTCTGAGCAATCCCAAATGAAGCGGTGTAAAAGAGCTCAGAACGAGGATATTTTTTTTGAAAATCTTTATAACCTTCTAAAGCTTTTTCTAATTGGCCACTATTGAGAATTAAATTTAAAGCTTTGAGCTCTTTAGTTTCTTGATTTTTTTGAATTTCAGCAGGAGTGAGTTCATGTTTTTCTTGATTATCATCAACACCATTTGAAGAGTCTAGCTGCTGATTCAGGGGTTGTTCAGATTTGTGAGATTGATGTGAACAACCAATGATCACAAAAAGAGAGATTAAATAAAAACAAAATCCGTTTTTTTTCATTACAAAGTCTCCAATAGTTTAGCCAATATTTTTACTCCTTCTCGATCAGAAATATTTTCTTCAAACTCAGGAACTTGAATCACTTCATAATCAGATAATAAGCTTTTCTTTAAAAAATTAAAACTTTTAACTCTATTTTGACAATAATGAACCCAAGTTGAATAGGCTTTTAATACTTTTTTCTCGCTCTCATTTAAATCTGATTCTTTATATTTTACATTTAAAATTAAATCAGCCTCAGTCACGGCTCTATTTACAAAAAGGGATTTTAAGTTATATCCACCTTTGCGGATTTCTCGGGCAAAATAATCTGCTTCTTTCATTTTTGCTTCATCTAAACTTGTGACTAAAACAAATGAGGTTTCTGGTCTGACTAATAATCTATGAACTTCCGTAGTTCTTTTTTCTAATCGTTCACTCCAACCTTCAAATGAATTAAAAAAATCTGCGAGTTCTCGGATAAACTCTGATCCCGTTAAGCTTTCTAAAAGCTTAAAAACTTGCTTTGTTCCCGTTTGAAACAAATCCTTTAAAAAACCACTTGAAGCATTATGGTTTCTAAACCATTTAGCTATACTCTCATTAAAAAGTGCGGCAATTTTTTGAGGTGCATTTAAAAAATCTATCGCATGTTTTGTAGGAGGAGTGTCCAAAACGATTAAATCATAATTCTGACTTTCGTAAGCAACGTAAAGCTTTTCAAGAGCTGTAAATTCTTGGGACCCTGAAAGAGTTGTGGACAGCTGTTGATAAAGCTTATTGTCCAAAAGTTTTTTAGCAGCGCCTGATTTTTCAGAGGCTTTTTTGACAAAATCATCAAATGTTTTTTTAGAATCAATAATTTGTGCAGATAATGATCCCTTAATTTCGGGATCTTTTATTTCAACAGATTCTCCCCCTGGTTCAATTCCCATAGTAGAGGCTAATCTTTTTGCGGGATCTACAGTCAGAACTAAAACTCTTTTTCCATGAGCTGCTGCCCACCAGCCTAAAGCTGAAGAAAGAGTTGTTTTACCAACGCCCCCACTTCCCACACAGACAATGACTTTAGAGTTAAGAAGATGTTTCATATTTAACCCTCCGACTTACTAATGTGAGCGCAATTAGCTGATAGCTCTTCAATCAATTTCCATGCTTGAACATCTTCAACGAGAGGAAGCTCAAAAGTTTTAAAACCACTAAAGCTTTCTCTGGCATGATTCTCTTTGACTGATTTTTTTTGAAGGAATTCTGCCATTTTGCTAATAGCTGGGGACTCACTTGTTGAGGACACTTTAAAATCTTGTGCAGAAAGCCCCGTCGTCAAACATTTATTCACCCAGATTCGGGGTTTAAAATTAAATTCAGACTCAAGTTTATGTGCCAATTCTAATGATTCAGTGGTGGGCAACCCCTCAGGTAATGTGACAATTTCAATGCTCGTTATTTCTGGATCAAAAAGGACTTTTTGAATGGAACGTGTTTGTTCTCCCATAGGGCCAAATTTTACAACTTCAGCCATCCCTTTGGGAGCTCTTAAAAGAGCCAAAAAATGCCCCGTTGCATAGGTATCAATGATAATTTCGTCGTAAGTCAGCGGCGGGCCTACTTTACGATGGCCGCTCGTGATTTTTCCGACAATGGCCAACTCTGGCAGAGCTGGGGCAATATTGATGAAAGTTCTCATCACGGGGTTTTCAAAAAAAAGTTGGTAAAGTCTCTCGATTTTTAGAAGATATTTTGCGTATTCCTCCAGACAAGCAGGGCCTGACCATAAGCTGATATCAAGGTTTTCTTGTAATTTTGTAGGTTTATATTCAACCTTTGGTAAATTAAAAAAATCTTTATAAAAACTCTGATCACCGAGTTCGACAAGTAAAACCTTCAGACCTTTTTGAGCTTTTGAGAGAGCCAAAGAAGCTGCTAATGCAGATTTCCCAACGCCCCCTTTGCCTGTAACAAATGTAATTTTATTCATGATTTACCGTACCCCTTCACCTAAAAAGAGGCAAGCACCCAATATTTCATTGCCTTTATCCTGTCCATCTCATAAGATTCTCTAGTTTTTTGCCCACAAGCGTTAGATTTACTTATCGTCGAGGAGTTATCATGAAAAGTTCCATTGAGAAGGTTAATAACCTACAAAGAAAAATTAACATTGAAGTACCTGCAGAAATCGTTTCTTCAGCTTTTGAAAAACTTTTTAAAAGCATTCAAAAAGATGCTGAATTAAAAGGTTTTAGAAAAGGCAAAGCTCCGATCGATACGATTAAAAAAATCTATAAAGATAAAGCTAACCAAGATGTTGCTGAAAAACTTATTCAACAACACTACTTTTTGGCAATTAACGAACACAAAGTAACTCCTATCAACTGGCCACAATTTGATTTTGATGTTCCAGAACTTAACAAAAACTTTTCATTCTCAGCAGTTTTCGAAGTTCGCCCAGAAGTTGTTCTTAAACAATACGAAGGCTTAGAACTTAAAAAAGAAAAGTATACTTTTGATGATTCAAAAGTTGATAAAGTATTAGAGAACATTCGTTCAAGCAGAGCTGAGATCGTAGATCTTAAAGAAGATCGTCCTGTTCAAAAAGGTGATCTTGCAGTGATTGATTTTGATGGTTCTATTGATGGCGCTCCTCTTGAAGGCGGACAAGGCAATGGCTACCGTTTAGAAATCGGTTCAAAAAGCTTTATCGATGGTTTTGAAGAAGGCTTGATCGGAATGAAAGTGGGAGAGACTCGCACACTTTCTTTAAAATTCCCTGAAGACTACAACCCTGAAAACCTTGCTGGTAAAGCGGTTCAATTCGTAGTTAAACTGCATGAAATTAAAGTTAAAGTTCTTCCTGAGCTTAACGAAGAACTCTTAAAATCTTTGGGTGGTCCTGGTGATGTAGAAGCCCTCAAAAAAACAATTCGTGAAGACCTCGAAGAGAGCGATAAAAAACGTATCGACAACGAATTTAAAAACCATGTTTTAAAAGCATTAGTAAAAGCAAACCCAGTTGATGTGCCTGAATCTTTAATGGCTGATCAAAAGAAAGCTCTTATTGAGAATTTTAAAAACAAAATGTCTGAGCAAAGAGTGAGCCCTGAAGAATTCGAAATGTACATTCAAAAATGGGATCAAGATTTTAGCAATACTGCTGCTGAAATCATTCAAGCTAATTTCTTAGTTGAAGAAATCGCTAACAAACATGATTTAAAAGCTTCTAAAGAAGATATCGATAAACGTTTAAATGAGTATGCTGTTCAAACTGGAATTGATTTCCAAAGATTGACTGAGTTCTACGGTCGTGAAGAACAACACAACCGTTTAGCTTACCAAATTACTGAAGAGAAAGTTCTAAAACTGATCACTGATAAAGCAAAAATCAGTGAAGTTGCTAAAGAAGAGCTCGCTCCTCTTTAGTTTTTATTGGTTAACAGTCTCATTTGTTTTTTTAAGGGCGGCTTTTATGTCGCCCTTTCCATCTCCAAGATCTCTAATTGCAGACCATGCCTTAATGTAATTAAACGCCTGTAGAACTTGATAATCTGTACTTAATAGTTTTTCTTTAGGAGTTTTCTCCTCTAGTTTTTTGGCATCTTTCCACCATGCACTTGGATCTTTCTTTTCAAGCAAAGCACCTTTTTTAGCACTGTTTTTATCTTTGCTTTCACGATCCCCTTTTAGGTGCCCAACCATATCTTTTTCGCGCATGCCTTGAGTTTTAACGAGTGCTTTATCAAAAGCTTCGCTATCTACATCCTGCAACTCCACATCAGGCGTAATACCCTCAGCTTGAATAGAAACTCCACTAGGTGTGTAATAACGAGCTACGGTCAGCTTTAGTCCTGAACCATCACCTAATTTAATTACTGATTGAACAGAACCTTTTCCAAATGATTTCTCTCCCATGATAAGGGCTCTTTTATTATCTCGTAAGGCTCCCGCAACAATTTCACTGGCACTTGCCGAATATTCGTTCATTAATATAATTAACGGGAATCCAACATAATCAGTATCTTTTTTAGTCGCCACATTCATATCTTTATCATCTTTATTTCTGCCAATAGTACTTACAATAGTTCCACTACTTAAAAATAAATCACTGACTTTGATCGCTTGATCTAATAACCCACCTGGGTTTCTTCTTAAATCCAGAATCAGACCTTTGATTTGATTATTAGAACTCCTTTTCTGAGCATGTTCTTCTAAAAATTTTTCTAAATCTTTAGATGTGTTTTCAATAAAATTAGTGATTCTGATATATGCAAAACCCTCGCTTAAGTCTGTGTACTTAACGCTTCTAATTTTAACATTTCCTCTAACAATTTTATAATTAATTGGCTCATCTTTATCTTCTCTTACGATCGTCAGCGTGATGGCTTCTCCAGATTTACCTTTCATAAGTTGCGAAGATTCGGCTAAGCTTAAACCCTTTGTGCTTGTTCCATCTATGGCAATAATTTTATCTCCAGCTTGAATTCCAGCTTTCCAGGCTGGAGTGTCTTCGATAGGAGAAATAATTGTTAAGACCCCTTCTTGAACTGAAATCTCAATACCAATTCCACCAAACTCACCGCTTGTTTCAGTTTCAAATTCTTTAAAAATTTCTGGTGGTAAAAAATTAGTATGAGGATCTAATTCTCGCAACATTCCCTTAATCGCACCATAAACAAGTTTTTTTGTATCAACTTCTTCAACATAGTATTTTTGAATAAGATTTAATACTTTTGCAAAATTTTGAAATTCTGCATAGCGATCTTCAGCATAGCTCGGAAGAGCTTTTAAAGAAATTGTTGTGGCAATTCCCAAGGCTAAAACTCCACAAATAATAAAAATAGTATAAATCTTTTTCATAAAAAACTTCCTTTCAACCATTGCCTCGGATTGGAGGGTTCGGAAAAATGTCTAATTTCAAAATATAAACCTGATGAATTCATTTGATTGCCTACATAACCAATAAGTTGATTTTGCAAAACTTCTTGGCCTTCACTGACAATTGATTTTTTTTGATTTCCATAAATAGAATAATAATGATCCCCATGATCAACAATCACAGTGTTACCAAAACCAGGAAGACTCCCTACAAATGCTACTTTGCCCGTAAATACTGAGCTAATAGGTTGTCCAAGCGGAGCCCCATAAAAAAGCCCCTTATGAATAAAATTAAACCGTTTGCTTTCTTGAGTGAGTAACTGCACCCCAAAGTCTTTAAGTAATTTACCATTTACAGGAATGGGTAAAAATCCTTTTTGTTCAAAAAATGAGGGTTTAAATAGGGCGTCTAATTCACCCGATTCTGATCTTAGATTTTTAAGCTTTAAAAGATTACTTTCTGTCGTCGACTTAACGAGTTTTAATATTTTTTCTTTAGATTCATTTTGACCCAGGAGTTGAGATTCTTTGATTTTTAATTTTTGTTCATTTTTTTCAAGTTGGGAAAGTCTTACTTGCAGATTGGCAATTTTCTCTTCCATTATTTTTAAAAACTCTGAATACTCTCTGATTAAAATTAAATCTCTATTGGCGATTTTAGTTAACACTTTGAGATTTTTTTCTAATTCAAAGGAACTTTTTGATTCAAATAAAACTTTCAAAAAACCAGAACCGCCCATCTTATAAAGAGCTTTGAAACGATCTTTGAGAACTATTTTTTGTTCATTCTTTTTATTTTCATTCTCTTGAATTTGTGTTTTAAGAGTTTCAATTTGTGATGAAATAATTGCTTGTTCTTCAAGAATGAGAGTTTTTTCTTTCAGCATTCTTTTAATTTTTTTATTAATCGTATAAAGAGCAGAAACGATTTTTCTTTGATTCTCTTCCTGACTCAAATATTGATCTTTTGTTTGCTTAAAATCTTTAACCAAACTGATTGGTTCAGCTTGAGAAATTATGCTTATCAGAAAAATAAATAAGAGAAGCGATTGTTTCATAAGTTTTACGAACCCTCGCTAGCAAGCCAACCTGAGTTGAGTTTTCTTAAACTTAAATAGGCAGCTAATCCTCCTGCTAAAGGACCTGAAATTAGAATTAAAATGAGCGATCTATCACTTAAAAATGTGAGATTCCCAGCCAATTGCATAAATGCGAGATGAGATTGCAAGTAAGTAGTAAAATAAGTGAAGATTCCAAAATAAATAACAACAGCAAAGAGAGAGGCAATCAATCCATGAAATATTCCCTCTAATATAAAGGGTTTTCTAATCATCATAGAAGAGGCGCCCAGTAATTCCATTAATTCAATTTCGTCTGAACGTTGATAAATTGAGGATTTCAGTGAAGAGGAAATAATATAAAATACTGCAGAAAATAAAATTAAAAGGAGCGCCTGCGCAATTTTTTGAAAAGTGATTATAAATTTATTAAATTTATTCACCCAAGTTTGCCCATAAGTCACCTCATCAACTCCATCGAGGGATTGAATTTTACTAGAAATTTGTTGAAGAACTTGAAGGTGATTTTCTAACTTAATATTGCTGGCCAATGAAACTTCAAATGAAGAAGGTAAAAAATTTGCTACATCTGATTCTTTGAGAATTTGCGGCGCATATGTTTTCATTTGATCTTGAAAATCATGAAAGGCTTCTTCCGCACTGATAAAGTGAAGGTTTCCCACTTCTTTGATTTGCTGAATCGATTGAGAAAGGCTTTCAATTTTTTGGGGTTCTAAATGATCTTTAAGATAAACCCCTAATGTCACTTTATCTCCCCAAAGAGTCAGAACTTTATTAAAATTTTCGGTGAGAGAAATAACTCCGGAAATAAAAATAAAATTAGCAATTAAAACAATGAGAGATGAAAGCTGCAATGTTTTATGAGCTTTCCAAGAGTTTAAATATTGAAGAATTGAGGATTTCATAAAAACCCCTCACGAATCATTCCATTTTTAATTTGAAATGTTCTTTTATTTCTTCTGTAAACTAATTCGTGATCATGAGTAGCTATTACAACAGTCGTGCCTTGAGCAGAAGCTCTCTGAAATAAATCCATGATTTCTTCTGAAAGAGCTGGATCTAAATTACCTGTAGGCTCATCGGCTATCAGAATTCCGGGTCTATGAACAAGTGCTCTGGCTATAGCAACTCTTTGTTTTTCTCCGCCAGATAAAGTTTCCGGAAATTCATCTGCTTTGTGATAGAGTCCTACTTCAGAAAGAATATCCAAAACTCTCCGTTTTATATTGATCGCCGTTTCTCCTCCTTTAATAAAAAGTGGAATTGAAACATTATCTAAAATTGTACGATCGTTCAGCAATTTAAAATCTTGAAATACCACTCCAATTTTTCTTCTAAACAAAGGTATTTGTTGATTAGAAAGCTTTTCTAAGTTGAAGCCATCAATGATTATTTCACCAGAAGAAGGCTTATCTAAAGCTGCAAGTAGTTTAAAAAAAGTAGTTTTCCCTGCTCCGCTAGGACCCGTAAGAAATATAAATTCGCCTTTATCTATTTCAACAGAAATATTTTTTAAGGCATGGGTGTCATTGGGATATGTTTTATAAACATGAGAAAAATTAATCATTCTCATATTGAAACTCGAATTAGAGCAAATTACCAGAAACTAGCAGGTCCAGAATTTGAAAATGCTGCTTGTTTAAGGCCCTTTCAAGAGTTTCTTCATCATAAATTGGCCTTTTGTCGAATGAAGCTTTTTGATTAAAAATTTTTTCATAACTCGTTTTAAAACTTTTTAAAACAGCACCATTATAAAAAATTCGACTCACTAAAAAAGGATTCACACTCCCCCAGTCTTCGGTTTGAATGTGGTACATTTTGCCTTTCACATTAATATCTGAATTCAGTCCTTTGAGCATGTGAATCATTCTCCTTTTTTATAACTGTCTCAGTATGAGACAGTTCTGATGAGGATTCAATCAAACTAGACTTTATTCTAGTTCATTTATTTATTTTTCTTCGGAGACAATTTCAGGCACTCTAATTGCTGTAATTATATATTTATAAGGGGTTGCCAAATGAGCCATTTAAAAACGAAAAATTATTTTACATGTGTCTGCATTTTTCTTTTCACCTTACAAATTTATAGTCCCACTCAAGCCTTAGGTGCTAAAAAGAAAATCACAAACAAACCTGTAAGTGGTGCTCAATTTGGAAGTAAAACTAATGATAAAGCAAGAACAAGCTCTGCTAGTAACGATCAACCTGCTCAATCACCAACTTATGTTCAACCCACTATTCAGCCCACAGTGAATATCCGAGAACAAGAGCATTTAAAAGCTTGTCAGGCAAAATACCCAAATGATCCTACACAAATTCCCATTTGCTTAGACGAATCTATGGGCTACACAAACCCCACTAAACAAGATTGTAAAGCCGGCGAAAAAGAAGCTAAAGAAGCCTACGAAAAAATCACTAAGGCCTGTTCTGAAATTGGATCCAGAGGAAATATTTATGACTGCTGGATGAAAGTTGACAAATGTGACAGCAAAACAGGAGCTGAGGATTTTAACTCCCTCAAAGATATGGCGGGCGCTTTTGGAATTGCAACAAGCCCCTTTGATGGAATGGAAAAAGAATGCCCAAAAATGAGTGGAAAAGATTTTTTTGAAAGACAAAAAGATATTAAAGATTCCCTAAAGGATTCAGAAAGAGATTTAGATAGAATAAAAAAAGATCTCGCCAATACAGAAGCTGACTCAAAAAGAAATCTCTTAAGTATTCAAGCAAAAATTGCAGAATTGCAAAAAAATATTAAAGAAAAAAGAATCGATCTTGAAAGAGAACAACGTAAAAAATTTGCGGAAATGGCAGACAATCTTAATAAAACATTAGAGCAATTAAAAACAGAAGAATCCACTGTTATTAGATTAGAACTTGCAAAAAATAGCAGCCTAAGGACAAAAGCCACTAAACTCATCGCTCTCTCAGATGCGATGGTTCAATCCGAGTGCGCAGCTGCCTCAAGAGATTTTAAAGCTAAACTCGGCGCCACTCAAGCTGGCTCCATGAAATCTCTTCAAGCCGGAAGTCGCATTAAAAGAAATGACACTGTTTTAAGATATGATGCTTGTGTTCAAGAAAAAATGGCTATGCGAAAAGCCATTATTGATGAAGCACAAGAAGCCATTCAATCTATTGATAAACAAATTCGTGATTCAGATGATCGTATGTCACAAATTCGTTCTCAAATTGCAAGTTTAGATGTAGCAAAAAGAACCGAAGTGACGCATTCAGAAGAAGAAAAGCAAAATCTAGAGAATGATTACAATAATAATATTTACTTACTCCAGCAGGAGTTAATAAATGCTCAGCAGGAATTTTTTCAAAAAAAGCAAGCTGGCGAAGCTTCATTATTGGCTGCTCAACAGCATATTACCAGCTCAAACAATGAATTATTACGAATGGGTACAGGCCCAAATCCAGCCATTAAAAGCTCTGTAGATGATGCCAAAGCTGTTTGGGACACAAATTCTGATATTTTGAATCAATGGAAAAACAATGAAACCTGTTGTCCACAATCAAGTGAGGGGTCTAACAAAAGATCTACCTATAATTATTGTAAAATAAATTTAGAAGGCTCAGCTCCTGAAGATGAAGATGATTCACGACTCAAAGTAAATGCCAAAGAAGGTGGGGGCGTTAAGTAGCTCTTAAATTATTGTAGACCAACTCTCTTGACTGGTTATATTATTGCTTGATGAAGGAATGAAAGCGTTCCTAATAAAAGCCGTTAAGAGAGTGGGGTTTCGGTGCTTAAAAAATTACTACTTTTAATTTTTGTTTTTGCAATCAGTGGGGTCGTTGGCCTCTTTTTTGTGATTAAACATGTGGAGTCTTCACTTCCTCAACTTATAACAGTCAATGATTTTGAACCACGATTAGTCAGTCAGGTTTTCGACCGCAACGGAAAAAAAATTGGTGAGTTTTCTAGAGAGCGTAGAATTCTCACTCCCTACAATCAAATTCCAAAAGATTTAGTATCAGCTTTCCTCGCGGCTGAAGATGATCAATTTTTTAAACATCAAGGTATTAATTTTTTAGCTATTGTGCGCGCATTTATTGCCAATATGAAAGCTGGTAAAACAGTTCAAGGTGGTTCCACTATTACTCAGCAGGTTGCGAAAACTTTACTTCTTAAAGATTCAGAAAAAACTCTCAATCGTAAAATCAAAGAAGCTCTTCTAGCTCATAGAATGGAATCCCATCTCAGCAAAGAAGATATTTTATATCTGTATTTAAATCAGATCTTTTTTGGACAAAGTTCCTACGGAATTGCTGTTGCTTCTGAAACTTATTTCAGAAAAACAGTTCAAGAACTCACTTTACCAGAAATGGCTATTTTAGCGGGATTACCGCAAGCTCCCTCTAGATACTCTCCCATTATCAATCCACAACGAGCAAAAGAACGACAAATATACGTTTTAAAACGTATGGCTGAAGTTGGGTATATCACTCAAGAGCGTGCACAAGAAGCCATGCAAACTCCTGTGAAGATTTACTTTAGAGAAAAATTTCAAACCTATGCTCCCTATTTTTTAGAAACCATTCGATTACTTTTAATTGATAAAATCGGTGAAGAGGCCGTGTTAGATAAAGGCCTCAAAATATATTCTTCTCTTGATCTTACTAAACAGCTATCTGCGCAAGAGTCTATTTTACAAGGTCTGAAAGCGCTCGATAAGAGACAAGGCTTTCGTGGTACTAAACAGAATATGAAAGATCCCAAAGAAATTGGCGAGTTTCTTTTAAAAACAAGAAATAAACATTTAGCTGAAATCACACCTGAAAGAATTATGTCTCCTTCAGGAAAATTTGAAGACTGGGGTCCACTTGAATTAAATAAACCCTACACAGGAAAGCTGCCTCAATACCTTAAAGTGGGTCTCAATAGCGAAGCCATAGTCACAAAAGTAGATGATACTTTAGGGCTTGTCACAGTTCGTTTAGGAGAAATAGAAGGCCTCATCGATTTAGAAACTTTAGCGTGGACTAAAAAAGGTCCCTCTCTAAAAGTTCCCTCTGAAATTTTAAAACAGGGTGATATTATTTTAGTAAATGTAAAAAATGAAAAATTTATTTCGCCTCGTTTAGAAAAATTAAAGATCTCTGCTCAGAAATTAAAAAAGAATTTAGAGGGCCTCCCTAAACCCGAAGAATATGCAGAATTTGAATTAGATCAAGAACCTCTTGTAGAGGGCTCTTTGCTTTCACTTGATCAAGAGAATCAGGATGTCCTAGCTATGGTGGGGGGATATAATTACGCAAAATCTGAATTCAACAGAGCCCTTCAAGCTGCCCGTCAAACGGGATCCGCTTTTAAGGCCATTGTTTACGCTTCAGCACTTGATAAAGGCTACACTCCTTCAACTCCAATCATGGATTCACCCATTGTGTATAATGAAGTGGATACTGTTGAAAAAGAAGGCCAAGAAAGTGTTGAAGAAGTTAAAACTTGGAAACCAACAAACCATTCAAAAACCTTTGGCGGAGATATTATTTTTAGAAATGCTTTAGTAAAATCTCTCAATGTTCCAACAGTTAAAATTGTTGAAGATGTCGGGGTGAGTTGGGCCTCTGATTATGCTCGGAGATTAGGTCTTTTCAGCCCCCTCAATATGGATTTCACTCTTGCCTTAGGTTCAAGCGGAATTACCCTTTATGAAATGACAAAAGCGTTTAGCACCTTTGGAAGACTTGGTAAAAAAATGGAGCCTGTCATTATCCATAATGTTAAAGATCGAACTGGCAAAGAGATCCTTGGCCCACTTTCTTTAGATTTGCGTTTTCAAAAAGAAATGGAAGATCTCAATAAAAAATTTGAAGATCGTAAAAAAACTTATCTCGATAGTGTTTCAAAAAATACTTTTATTGATGATAATAAAAAACCGGATAAAAACTTTTTCTTTGATGATCCTACCCAATTGATTAAACCCACTACTGCCTATGTGATGACAACATTACTTAAAGCCGTGGTAGAAGATCGCAATGGAACTGGAGGGCGTGCTCGTGCCTTAGGTAGAGATGTCGCTGGTAAAACTGGAACTACTAATGGATATTTCGATGCATGGTTTATTGGTTACACTCCTCAAATTGCAACAGGCGTTTGGGTAGGTTTTGACAGCGAAAAAACTCTTGGCGCTGGGGAAGTTGGAGGTAAATCAGCTCTTCCAATTTGGGTTGAATACATGAAAGTGGCCCATCAAAATTTACCTATTCAATCTTTTCAAGTTCCACCAGGAATTGTATTTGCAAATATTGATGGAGAAACTGGCAATTTAGCTTCTCCTAAATCAAAATTAGTTCTCAGACAGGCCTTTGTTGAAGGAACCGAACCAAAAAGCACTAGCACTCAAAATGAACAAAATACTGATTTTTATAAACAGGATCTCTCAGAATGAAAAATATCCACCTTTGGGGTGTTCGCCAAAATAATTTAAAAAATGTTGAAGTTAAAATACCCCTTGGTTCTTACACAGTTGTTTGCGGCCCCAGTGGTTCAGGAAAAAGCTCACTTGCTTTTGAAACTCTCTTTGCAGAAGGACAAAGACGCTTTATTGAAAGCATGTCGAGCTATGCTCGACAATTTCTTAATAAGGCGCCTAAACCTGATATTGAAGGCACTGAAAATATTCCGCCGGCTATTTCTATTGAGCAAAAAAATAACGTCAAAAGTAGTCGTTCCACAGTTGGAACCGCTACGGAACTCATCGATTATTTTCGACTCTTATTTGAAAAAATCGGTGTCACTTATTGCCCGACTCATCATATTCCAACCACCAAAGAATCTGTCACAGAAGCTGCAGATAGAGTTTTAGAATATTTTGAAAATGAGCGCGGTTATATTCTTGTTGAAATCAATGAAAATTCTCGACTCTTAGAAAGCAAAAAGCTTCACGCCCTCTTTATTAAAGAGGGTTTCTTAAGAATTTACATTCCACCTAAAAAAGCCACTTTTGAATCTGAAAAAAATTCTCCGGTCATTAAAACTTCCTTCGGAGAAATAATAGATTTAAATACTGCAGAGACTCTTAAAAAAGGTCTCCCAAAAAATACATTTTATTTAGTGATTGATCGATCTTCTTTTAACAAAGAGGATCGAAGTCGTTTGGTGGATTCTCTCACACAAGCTTATGATGCGAGTCTTAAATTTAGCCTGCATGAAGGCATTCGACATTGCCAAGTTCTCACAACAAGCGGCCTCTTGCTCAAATTTAATGAGAATTTTTCTTGTCCCATTTGTGATTATATTCCTCCGGCAGTGAATTCAAAACTTTTTAGTTTTAATTCTCCTACGGGAGCCTGTCCTACCTGCAAAGGCTTTGGAAATATTTTAGAAGTTGATGAAAAAAAAGTAGTTCCTTTTCCGCACTTATCTATTGAACAAAATGCCATTCATCCATTTTCTATGCCCAGTGCTGAACACGACAAAAAAGTTTTAATTTCATTTTGCAAAAAAGAAAAAATCGACCTTAAAACTCCATGGAATGAACTCCCTGAAGCTGCTAAGAAAAAAGTATGGTCTGGCAATAAAGATTTTTTTGGTGTTAAAGGTCTTTTTGAGTATCTCGAACAAATTAAATATAAAATGCATGTCAGAGTCTTTATTGCACGTTATCGCAGTCCCTTTCTTTGCCCAGATTGCAAAGGCGGAAGACTCAGACCTGAGGCTCTGAACGTATTTATTCAAGGATTAAATATTCAAAATTTTTCAGAAATGACAATTGAAGAATTAGAAAAAAAATTTCAAGAGCTCAAAATCTCTGCTCATCAAAAAGAATTGGCTAATGAAATTTATAAACAAATTAAATCTCGCCTTTCGTTTTTAATGAGAGTGGGCGTGAATTACCTCACACTCTCTCGAGAAACTCGCACTTTATCTGGTGGAGAGTACCAAAGACTTTTATTGGCTAAACAGTTAGGAATGGGACTCTCTCAAACTCTTTATGTTTTAGATGAACCAACTGTTGGATTGCATCCTCGAGATAATGATCGACTTGTTTCTGTTTTAAAAGATCTTCAAGCCCTCGGAAATACCGTGGTGATTGTAGAGCATGATCACGACGTGATTAAAAATAGCGAACATATCATCGAAATGGGTCCTGGCTCTGGGTATCTTGGTGGTGAAGTTGTTTTTTCTGGAACCACTCATGATTTTTTAAATTTTAAAGATTCAAATACTGCAGGTTTTTTAAATATGGATCATTCAAAAAAACCTGCTCATAAAGTTAGACCCGTAGACACTCAAGCCTATAAATTTAAAATTTCTATTAAAGGCGCCAGTGGTAACAATCTTAAGAATATTGATGTGGACTTTCCGTTAAATCGACTGATTGCAGTGACTGGAGTGAGCGGTTCTGGAAAATCAACTTTGATTTCTAAAACCCTTTATCCTGCAATTGCTGAGCATTTAGAATTAGATGAAACTTTGAAACCTAATAAATTTAAATCAATTGAAGGTTTAGAACACATTAAAAGCGTGGTCATGATTGATCAATCAGCCATTGGTAAATCGGCGCGAAGTTCTCCGATCACTTATTTAAAAGCATTTGATGCGATCAGAACTCTTATGGCAAATACGACAGAAGCCAAAGCCCGTGGGTACACTCCTGGAACATTTAGTTTAAATGTTGATGGCGGAAGATGCCCTGCTTGTAAAGGTACGGGATTTGAAGAGATCGATATGATGTTTATGGATAATGTGATTATTCCTTGTGATGTTTGCGACACCAAAAAATACAGATCAGAAATTTTAGAAATCACTTATCAGGGTAAAAATGTTGCTGAAATTTTAAAAATGACTGTTTCAGAGGCTATGACTTTTTTTGTAGCCCATCCACCCATTCGCAAAAGTTTAAGTTTACTGAAAGAAGTGGGACTTGATTATTTACAACTCGGCCAACCTGCAAACTCATTAAGTGGGGGAGAATCTCAACGTTTAAAAATCGCTAAAGAACTCTCAACTATTCAGCATAAGTCGACACTTTATATTCTTGATGAACCTACTACGGGTTTGCATTTTAAAGAAATAGAGTTGCTTATGACAGTTCTCAATAAATTGATTGAGGCTGGAGGCAGTGTGATTGTGGTAGAACACAACCTTGACGTTATTAAGGGCTCTGATTACGTGATTGACTTAGGTCCTGATGCTGGTCATCGCGGAGGAGACATTGTGGCCCAAGGAACGCCTGAAGAAATTATGAAAAACAAATTAAGCCTCACTGGGCAATATTTAAATCAATACGTCAAAAAGTCTTAATTTAAACTTCAACTGGACTTATTTTTTTAGCAAAAAGACCGATCACTTTTATTGAATTGATGAATCAATAGAAGTGAGGTCTTATGTTTAGACTTTTTTCAGGAATAAAAACGCACATTATATTGGCAGCCTTAGTGCCACTAACTTTTTTAATATGCGCCGCTACAACTCCTTATCTAATACTACAAAATTTAATGCATCAAAACCAAGTGAGTGGGGAATTAATGAATGCCCTCACAAGAACACTTGAATTAACTATTCTTTGGGGACTCATTGGCTCATGCCTTACTTTAGTTTCTAGTTTTTATTTAGCCTATAATACTTCTAAAAAAATGACTTCTATATCAACTCATCTTAAAAATTGTTCCACGGAGATCCAAGGCTCCAGTTTAGATTTTAAATCAAACTCGTCACATCTTTTAAATTCCGCACATTCTTGTGCAGAATTAGTTGATTCCTCAGTTCATAAACTTGAAAGCCTTTCTGAAATGGTCAAACTTAATGTGGACCATGCAAAAGAAGCAGCCGCTCTTTCAAGTGCCACCACACAATCAGCTGAAAAAGGTGAGTCAGAAATGTTGGGCCTTACAAAAGCTATGGGAGAAATCTCGGCGAGCTCTAAAAAGATCGAAGAGATTATCAACGTGATTGATGATATTGCTTTTCAAACAAATCTGCTTGCCCTCAATGCTGCAGTAGAAGCAGCTCGAGCTGGAGATCAAGGTAAAGGATTTTCTGTTGTTGCCGAAGCTGTGCGCTCACTCGCGCAAAGAAGTGCCCTCGCTGCTAAAGACATCACTCATCTTATAAAAGATTCTGTCATTAAAATCGAAAGAGGGGCAAAGCTCGCTCAATCCAGTGGAGAATCTCTTAAAGAAATCCTAACTTCAGTGAAAAAAGTCACTGATATTAATACCGAAATTTCAACGGCGAGTTCCGAACAATCAAGTGGGATTCAAGAAATTCATAAATCCATGAATGAACTTCATAAACACACTCTTCAAGCCTCAACATCTTCAGGAGGCTTACAATTAACTATCGAAAATATTCTTTCTCAAAGCTCAGAAATGGATTCATATGCTCTCGTGCTTATGGAGGCCGTTGAAGGAGAAAAAACTCAAAACAACTTCAACACTCAAACTGTAGTCACCTACAGTAAAAAAGCAGCTGTTGAAAACAAAAAGTTTACACTTAAAAAAACTGAAGAACCTTCAATGTTAAAAAAGACAGTCAAAAAAGATTTTATCAAAAAACCCGATAAAAAAGCAGAATCTCAAATTGAAATGGAACAAGAGATTGAAACCCCTCGTCAGCGATTTGGCGTATCTAAAAAAGTCGAACCCCTTCAAAAAGTGACTCAAGGTGAGAAATTAAAACCTGAAGACATCATTCCATTTGATGATGATGACACGAGAAAAATTGGTTCGGTAAGTAATTTTTAAAAAAGACTCAAGTTGTACAAAGTTTTGACGATACTGATACTAAGGAGACTATATGATTAATTGGGAAGAGTTTGATCACATACACGTAATCAAAAAATTAAGAGAAGTTTTAAATTCTTGGTGGAATATTGATATTGTCTTCACTGATGAACAAGGAATGCTCAAGGGCCTTGACGGAAACAAACTACCCTTTTCAAATCCAGGTACAGCATTTTTGATGTCTAAAGAAAGCTGCAGAGAGAGTCTCGCATCTGAGGTGACAAAATCTATTGAAGACCTCAGACGTTCTGACAATCACTATAGTATCAGAAAATGGAACAGCGTTGGCTTTGACATGGGAGTATTTCCTATTGCCATTGAAAACGATTTTGTAGGAACAGTGGTTGCCATTGGATTCCTCAAAGATAATGAACAAGGACAAAGTCTCTCTCAAAGAATGACAGAAATCAAAGAACGATTAGCTGCATTTGGTGCCAACTCTGAGCTGATTGAAAAATCAATTGTGAAAATTAAAAATTTAGACACTCAAGAAAGAGAACACTTTTGTGACATCGTTGATTTAGTGGCTAAAGAAGTTGTCACTCTTCATTTAGAAATTTCTTCTCGTGAAAACAGAATTATCGAACTTAATAAAGAACTCGGAAGCCGATATAAATATGATAACATGATTGGAAAATCAAAATCTATGCAAAGTCTTTATGCTTTGTTGGATAAAATTAAAGGTGCAGATTCTACAGTTCTTATTCAAGGTGATAACGGAACAGGAAAAGAATTGATCGCAAAATCAATTCACTACAATTCACTTCGTAAAGATAAAGCTTTTGTGATCCAAAACTGCTCTGCATTTAATGACAATCTTTTAGAGTCAGAACTTTTTGGACATATTAAAGGTTCATTTACAGGCGCCCTGAAAGATAAAAAAGGTCTTTTTGAAATGGCTGATAAAGGAACTTTCTTTTTAGATGAGATCGGTGATACTTCACCACAAATGCAAGTAAAACTCCTCAGAGTTTTACAAGAGGGCACATTCACTCCAGTGGGTGGAATTGAAACTCGCAAAGTAGATGTGAGAATTATTGCAGCAACAAATAAAAATCTTCGTGAAATGGTTGAACAAGGAACCTTCCGTGAAGACTTATATTACCGTTTAAATGTTATTAATTTAAGAGTGCCTTCTCTCAGAGAGCGCAAAGAAGACATTCCTCTTCTTGCAGAATACTTTTTAAATAAGGCTTCTGAAACAAATCATGTTGCCAGAAAAAGTCTTACAAAAAGAGCTTTGGAAAAACTTTATGATTATCCATGGCCAGGTAATGTGAGAGAATTACAAAATGAAATGGAACGCCTCGTTGTACTTGGTGGAGAAGATACCAAAATTAATCCTGAATCACTCAGTCCAAAAATTATGGATCTTGGAGAAAAAACAAAAACTCAAGGTTCACGTCTTCAAGGAAAACTTAAAGATGCTTTAGAAGAATTGGAAAGAGATATGATTCGTGAAGGCCTCAGAAGAACTGGTTGGAATAAATCAAAACTTGCAAAAGAGTTGGGAATTAGTCGCGCTGGTTTAATTATGAAGGTTGAAAAATACGCTCTCGATAAGAGGAAGATAGTGCGTTAATTTTTTTGCAGACAAAATGATCTGCAATTAATTCTTAGTTGATCAGATTAATAAGGTTTTTCTTATACAATAATTAAGAAAAACCTTTTTTCATTTTTAATTCTTGAAAGCATTTTCAAAAATTCTATATCCTTAATTTTTTTATTTAATACTTATTTTTGGCACTCATTTCGATTTTAATTTTGGCAGATATTATTTTCAAAATTTGCTAGGCACAGAACTTGCCTTTGGAACGTTTGGAAACTGACAAAAAAAGGAATTTAAATGATTCACTTGATTCAAAACAACGCGGCAGTACATGAATTGAAAACAATCCTTTTCCAAAAATATGGCAAGGAGATCAAGTTTCTACCCGTCGTTGATTTAGAAAAAGTTAATGTTGATTTCAACGAGCTGACGCAGATTGAACGGCATCAAGAAAACGATTTAGAAATTAAAAATATTTCATCATTTTATTTTTCGAAGGATCAAAATTTAATATTTCCAATCATTGTGAATAATACTTATCTGACATCGGCGCAAGTCACTAACTCCACGGATCTCTCCTTAGAAGACACTGGCAACCTTGCTCAGTTGATCCATCAAACTCTCGATCCCATTTGTTATGATTTTTATTTAAGTGATGCCCCTCAAACCAATGTGGTGCAAAATTATGAGTTTTCAACTGGATTTATTTATTCAAATACTAACGATGCTTTTTTGTTTCAAAAATTTGTTTCTCAAATTCATGATGTGAGTGATCGTTGGGCTCTCTTAAAACTCAAAGATTTAAGTCTTCATTCAGTTTATGATTTAGAAAGTCTTGGAGCTGTTACTTTAGTGGTGGACGATCTTGCACAAATTTCTCCCGAACAACTTGAGATAGTCTCTGAATACCTTAAAGTTCCACGCTCTCATGAAAACCCGCTGATCCTTATCAATTCAGTTAATGGTGAGCCAGGATCTGAGAGCTTAATTGAAGATCTTAAAAACTCAAAAATTGATCTCAATTATGAGTGTTTAAATGAGCATTATTTAAAAACTTTATTAAGCAAGGCCTTCAGAGAAAATTTTATTGATTGATTTAAATTCTATCTTTTGTCAGACTTTGAGTAGTTCAATTGATTGAATGAAGGGGTCTTCCATGGGTGGTATTGACGAGTTTTTTCTTCCGTTTTTAACTAAGTTCTTTTCAGATTCTTCATTCAGAGTCTATTCCCTTGCTGGCGATGCTTCTAATAGAAGATATTATCGCGTTGTTAAAGAGCAAAGCAGTTGGGTGCTTATGCAGTGGGAACCTTTTGATCCTTCTAAATATCCTTTTCTCAGCGTTCTCAATCATTTTAAAAATAATGGTGTACATGTTCCTAACGTTGTGGCGATGTCTCCACAAGAAGGCCTTTTGTTGCTTGAAGACCTTGGGGATCTCACTCTTGAAAGAAAGTTTTGGGAAAACCAAAACCAAGACACCAGCCTTGATTTTTATAAAATGGCTCTTGATGAACTCATTAAAATTCAGTTTACCTCAACGATCAACAAAGCCCCCTGCACAGCTTTTGATATACAATTTGATACTGATAAATTTATGTGGGAAATGAACTACGCTTACGAACACCTTCTCAAAGGTATTTGCAAAGTGAATCTCGAGAGCGAAGTGGAGCAAAGCCTCAAAGCTCTCTTTTTAGATATTTGTCAGACTTTAGATCGCGAACCTAAGTACATAGCTCATCGCGATTATCATTCTCGAAACCTGATGATTAAATTTAATGAAATTCGCGTGATTGATTTTCAAGATGCACGTTTAGGTCCTATTCAATATGATTTAGCGAGTTTAATTAGAGACTCTTATGTGCAACTTTCAGATCAATCTGCACAAACTCTTATAAATTACTACTTAGAGCAAACCACTCCCTACCTAAACAAATCTTCATTTTCAGTCGATCATTTTAATCATATTTATGAACTACAAACGATTCAAAGAAGCTTTAAAGCCTGCGGAAGCTTTGCAAGTTTTTACATGATGAGACAAGACACGCGCTATTTAAAATATCTGCCTAAAACTCTGAAGCGTGTTTTAAAATCGATTGGAGAGTTTCCTAAATACAAATTGCTCTCTGACATCATTATTGACTCTGGCGCCTTAGAAAGAAAATTTGAAGTTATATGAAATTATTTTTACTTTGTGCTGGAGAAGGCACCCGATTTAGACCACACACTTTGCAAAAAGCAAAGCCTGCCATTCCAATGCTAGGCATTCCTATGGCTTATTGGGGACTTGATCTTGCACGAAGCATTGCTCATGAAGACACTCTCTCTGAGATTTTAATCAACACTTATCATTTGCCAGAAACCATTGAAAATATTTTTTTGCAGAATAACTTTAAAGAGAAAATTACATTTTCAAACGAAAGATCTTCTCCAGAAATTTTAGGCAGTGGTGGAGGACTTAAAAAACTGGAACCTCATCTCAAAAATGAAAAAACTTTTTTAATGATGAACGGAGATGAGATCATCATTCCCTTATCCCATAAAATTACTGAATTTAAAAAATATCATCTTGAATCCGGCAATGCAGCTACATTACTCGTTACTGAGCATCCTGATGTAGGAACCAAGTTTGGGGGAGTGTGGACATCAAAAAATTCTCATCAAGTAAAAGGTTTTGGTAAAACTGCATTTGAAAACTCAAAGGGTTGGCATTACATTGGAGTTTGTTTACTTTCACCTGAAGTTTTTAAATATTTACCCGAGAACAAAGCCTCAAATATTCTTTATGATGGCCTCACTTCGCTCTTGTCAGGTGCAAATCAAGTGAGTGAATCTAAAGTAGGAGTGTTTCCTATTGATTGTTTTTGGAGAGAAACTGGAAATTTAAAAGATTATTTACAGTGTACAGATGATTTGCTAGCTCACCTTCAATCTCACCCACAAAGTGTGATCTCTCAAAAAATTAATGACTTAAATAGAATCTTTGCTAAGAGCAAATTTAAATTCAGCACGTCCAACACACCGAGCTTGAGCAATAGAGTCTGGAGTGCATCAAATAATTCATTATCAAACATTGAAGGCTTTGCTGTATTGGGTGAAAATTTTGTTCAAGGGTCATCTCAACAAATAATTAAAAACAGTGTGTGCTACTCAACTCTTGAAAATGTTCCATTAGTAGAAAACGATTTAGTTCTTTAGTAAAAGGATCCTGCTTTTTCGTTTTTTAAATAAGATCGGTGCATCATCTGAAAGATATCATCGCCTGCAACACCAATTTTTTCTCCATTAAAATCTTTAGTCATTCCTGCAACTGATGAATCTGCTGGTTTATCACCTCCCAATTTTGAAGCGCCCGCCCCACCAGCTCCTGCATTGCCTGCGCCGCCATCTGAAATGACAACCTGAGTGGCTCCGCCACCGCCTGCACCGCCACCCTCATCTAGGCCCCCATCACCATTTGGCTTACCCTCTTTTGCCATTTTATCTTGAGCCTCTTTAATGGCTTGATTGACCTTAGCTATGCTCGTTGTAGCAACTGAAGCTGGAACTCCTGCGGCCATCATTGCTTGAGAATTAGCCGTATCTTTTGCTTTAATCACAGTGCCTTTAGGTGTGGTCAGTGTTAATTTTTTAGGATCTAACTTGAATCCATTAGCTGCTAATTTAGTAATTAAAGATTTTTGTTGGTCCATAAGATCATTAAGTGATTTATCAGTTGTCTGAGTTTCTAATGGATTGCCATTGTTATTATTAAAAGCAGCCGTTTTGGCAGCAATGCCTGCATTAAAACCAGAAGCTCCCCCATCATTAAATGCTTGAGCTATCGATTGAGCCCCCATTAATCCTAAAATACCCGCGAGCCCATAATTTTGAGCAGCCGCAGCTGCAGCTGCACCAGCCGTCATTGCGCCACCTACAGCCATATTAATAACTTTTCCGGTGTCTTGTTTTTTAGACGAATCTGCAGCTTGATTGTGAATTGAGTCTAGAGGCTGGGGAGTTAAAGTCTGATTAAAAGAATCAGATTCAGCCATGACAGAATTAACAGCCAATAATATAGCTACAAAGAGTAAACAAATTTTTTGTTTATTTAAAAACATTTTTACCCCCATAAAGCCGCATCAGCCTCTTAATTAATTATGATCAAATTTAAGTAAATTAGCTAGACTCATAAACAAAATAAAAATTATCTTCTTTAAAATTGTCTCATTTTGAGATTTCTTAAAAGTCTTTTGGGAGGGGATTAATAATAGCGCCTTCACCGATACCCTCCCCACCTAGAGAGAGCTGCTTTAATTCTTCATTTCCACCTGAATCCACAACTTTTTTTGAAAGTATTTTAACAGAATAACCCACTCGTCCACCGGCGCCGGCACAACTCCCAGGGACAGCTTGTTTAAATGGTGATTCTTCCCATGGTTGACTGCACTTTCCAAATTTATTGTCGGCAAAATCCGTATAGTTTCCATTTTTGATTTGCACATAGGAATTCAAAAGGTGCTTCCAATCTATAACTTGATAAAAATTTCCGTTCGGTGGCTGCAATTCAAAAATGGCTTTTGTTTTTAAAACTTCAATTTGATCTCGCACACTAAAGTTTTTCATAAGAGGATCATCGGCACGAGACCCCAAATCACCACGAGGAGTTTTAGTCATAGCTTCCCATCCGGGCCCAGAGGGAGGAGAGAATGCAGATGCATTAAATCTTGTAAGATAATTTTCATAAAAATCTGGATCCACAGAGTAGTAAGTTAAATCAAACTGATCCGGGGCAATAGCTGCAATTTCAACATCTCTAATACGTGGATGAATCAAAAGATAATTATCCCAAGCTAAGATATCTAACGAGGGAACAATTCCTTTGAAGAGTTCATCTAAGTGCTCCCAAAAACTAAACTTTAAGCTTAAGGTGGGATCAAGATCAATTCCACCCGTTAAAATCGCGCGTGCCGCTTGGCCTTTAAAGGCTTTTGAAATGGCTCCTGAAGCATCTCCCATATAACGCGAGTAATTTGGAAAGAGTGAGGACTCATTCAAAGAAGGTGTCGGCATTTCAAACCCGGTCTCTGTGCGGATGGGCCAATTTTTATCGATCCTTGCTTGATAGTTGGGGTCAGAGTTTTTACTATTTCTAGTCCAAGTTTGTGAATACCAGGGACCGATTTTTCCGCCAAAGGGTTTTGCAAAAGCTTGACTCGAAATTGTAATAGAACCAAATGGAGAAAATGGAATGTCTGGCTGTGCTTGAGCTTTGACCCCTACATAAGAAAGACACCAAGGATTTTTTTCTACACCTAAAGAAGAGTGCATAAGTCCTTCCACTTCATTATCAATAATTGTGGAGAGATAATTGACTCTTGCAATGAGTCTTGGATCTACCTGATTCAAATTGGCAGGCTTGCTTCCTGGTTGAATGATTGCTTGAATAAATTTTAAAGAGGCTCCAGCACATTCAGAATCTAAATAATTATATGCGGGTGCTATTTTAATATCTGAAAGCCATTTAGGGGGTAAATTATCTGCACTGAATCCACAATTTTCATCGGCCAAAGAATTATAAAGTTCCATTGAGAATTTACTTCGATTGGCTGAAGTGAGGTTTCTAGATAAAGTTTGTCGAGTTCCTTCTTCTACAGAGGCGCCCTCAATATCTAAAAAATCACTTTTCTTTTTACTCATGTTATTTGCAATGGTAAAAATCCAACCCTTACGATTGGCCACATCGTATTTATAGGCCGAAATAAATCGAGCTAACATCAACCAGTTATATGTTCCAATATTTTGACAATCAGCCTTCGCCTTGAGATTTGCCGTTTGTGTAAAAGCTGTAAGCCCGGCGTTCAATCCGTTAAAGGCGGCAATAATAGTGGGCACCTGAAGTTTTGGAATGCTTAATCCGTCATCGGCCTTACAAGAATTTTGATTAATTGGAATTTCCTCAAACGGCTTATAGGTAATACAAAATGCAGGATTTGGATTTTCTGTTGGCACATCAGGCAGATTTGGATTTAATGGAAGCGAAGATTTATAGGGATTATTGGGATAAGCAGCCGTTCCCATTTGACGGTATCTAAACGAAAGCAACTTCCAACTCTGACGAATTTGATAATTCATGTGAGCGATCATATTAAGATTTTCAGCTTGTTTGGTGGCCGCATAGTAAGCCGCCAAATCCACGGAGTTTTGCAAATTTATTTTGTGATGAACTAAGAGCCCTACATTGATCACCATCGCAAAAAACACAAAGAGAACTTGAAACACAAGGGCAACAAAGAGTGCCACCTGACCCTTTTCAGAACCTTTTTTGTTGCGCAATAAAGCGAGAATCAAATTAAAATTAAATTTTAAAATCTCTTTGTTTTTCAAAGCTGAAGATCCTCTGGTTGCCATTCATAGATTCAAGTCTCATTGTCTCTAGTTTAAGACACTAAAACAACTCAGCAGATCACAACTCGACCTCTCAAATCAACTAGACTAAATTCGAGTCTCGAATTGTAAGCCTATAAAACAATTGACGAAGCAAAAACCCAGACTGAGACTCTAATAAAGCGAAAGGAACTCTACTATGGTCTTGTCATTTTTAAATTTTAAAAGAATAAAGCCTTTTATTTTTTCTTTAATCCTTTCTGTATTTTTATTTTCAAATTTGGCTCACGCTGATGTTTTATTTGAGGGTTATTCTAAAGTGATTTCCAATGGCAATCATGTGGGATATTTAATTTTGAAATACGAATTTGATAATAAAAAAAATCAGTTCTCATCCACTTATTTTTTAAAAACAAATGAGCAAGGTGGCAACATCACTGAAAGCCTTAAAGCTTTATCCACAACTGATTTGGTGCCGATTTCATATCAATACACTTCTTTAACCGGCCAACCAGCAGAGGCCTCAAAAGCCGCTCCGGCTAAAGTAAAAATTGGCAAAAAAAATATCGGAACCGAAACTCTGATGAATGCTAAAACGGTTGATGCTGAATTTAAAAATAACATGATGAATTTTAAAATCACTCAAAATGGCAAAACAGATAAAATATCAAAACCTCTCCCTAAGGGAGCTTTTTTAAGCACTTTTTTAGTTTATCTTATGCTCAGAAACCAAGAAGGACTTAAATCAGATCAAAAATATGATTACCAAGCCATTGCTGAAGAAGAAGCCGATGTTTTTACAGGTTCTGCTTTTGTAAAACCCATGGAAAAACTCTCAACAGGATTTAGTGCCTTTAAAATTCTCAATGAATTTAAAAGTGTTAAATTTGTAAGCTTTTGCAATGAACAGGGAGAAGTCTATAGCACAGAATCTCCTGAATTTGGAATCTCTACAGAACTCGTTGCTAAACCAGAAATGGCCACCAATGGAATGATCTTTAATAAAAAAATCATTAAAGAACTTTTCAATAATATTCCAGAAGGTTTGCATAATTCAGTTTCAAAAAAATATTTTGCAGACAATCCGACTATTTCACCAGTTAAGGACTTTAAAGGTAAAAATTTAAATCCAAAAAACCCTCGCACTGAAAATCTGCAGTATAAAACAAAATAATCAGGAGGTGATTCATGCATCAACAATCTTATCAAACATCTTCAAAAAATATTTCTCTGAATCAACTCATTGGTCAGCATTTAATCATTGGGATTTCAGGATTAAAACTCACCGAGGATGAAAAGAAATTTATAGTCCAAAATAATATTGGCGGCATTTGTTTATTCTCTAGAAACGTTGCCAATATAGAGCAAATCATGAGTCTTTGTTCAGAGATTCAAGCCCTCCGCAAAGAAATGGCTTCTAAATCACCTCTCTTTATTGGGATTGATATGGAAGGCGGCCGAGTGGCCCGCTTAAAAACTCCATTCACGCAGTGGCCGCCGCTCAAAAAAATTGGAGATCTTGATTCTCCAACAGTGGCCTTTAATTTTTCTTATTCAATGGGACTCGAACTCAAAGCGGTGGGCATTAATTTAGATTTTGCTCCTTGCATAGATATTCTCACCAACCCCGAAAACAAGGTCATTGGTGACAGATCTCTGAGTTCAGATCCAGAAGTGGTTGCTAAATTAGGGTCTGCTATCATTCGTGGTTTTATGAAGTCAGAAGTGGTTTCTTGTGTAAAACATTTTCCTGGTCACGGAAACACACTCATTGATAGCCATGAAGATCTTCCGGTTGAAACCATGGACCGTGAACGCCTCACAAGCATTGAACTTGAGCCCTTTAAAAAAGCTTTTCGCTCACGAGTAGAAATGGTGATGAGTGCTCATATTAAATTTCCGAATATTGATCCTCAGTGGCCTGCCACTTTATCAGAAATTTTTTTGAAGCAATTAATGCGTGATGAACTAAGATACAGAGGACTCATAATCACAGATGATCTCGACATGAAAGCCATGGTGAAACACTATCCTAAAGATGTGATTCCCGTGCGAGCTTTACAAGCTGGAGCAGACATCCTGTTATATTGCAATGAACCAGAATCTCCACGCATAGCTCTTGAAGCCATAGAAAACGCAGTTAAAAATGGCGGTTTAACAAGATTGCAACTCGAAGAAAGTTATGAACGCATTGTTGAAACTAAATTTGAGAAAATCCCATTTCCTGAACCATTGAGTTTTCAAAAAGCGTCTTCAATTGTTGGCAATGCAGATCACTTTAGACTTTCACAAGCTATCGCTCGAGGTGAAGTGCCCCCTGGGTTGATCACACTCCCTTCAGGAAAAACTACAAACTAAATTGGCTTTGTGCCACTTTAGTTTTTTTATTTTTTAAAAAGTAAGAAAAATATTTTTGATCAGGGTTCACTTCATTTTTAATTTTTTCAGTGAGTGGTCCTTCATTCCAAAGCATGAGATATCTTTTATTAAGGGACATAGAGAGGCATTCTTTTTGTGCAAGGGGCTCTGGATCTACTGATTTAATGGTGTCTGCCCAACTTGGAACCAAATTAGAAGTGTAGTACAAATAAGGTATACACTTTGTTTCATCTAAAAATTTATTCGTCTTATAAACTGCTTCTGAAGCCACATCAACGGCCATTTTCCAGGCAATTTTTTCTTCTTCAGATTTAGGATTCGGACACAAATTAACAATTAAATTAGGATCATCCACATTCCATGAAGAAATTTGTTTGGGCGATGAAATCACATGGGGTAAAATTTTAAAAACACTTTGAGTTTTAAGATCACCCACTTGCTGAATGGATTTTTCAGAAATAAAATTTCTGATTCCTGCTCCTTCTTTTTTGAGCAAGGCTGCGCGATTGAGAATCACTCTGGCTGTGGTTTTTAAGTAAGAAGAAGAATCCTTTGGACTTCCTCTCATTTCTCCATAAAGAGATCTCGCAAGAGCATCAACAGCCATTTTTTTTTCGATCTCTTCTGAATTACTTTTTTTAGCATCAATTTTTTGTTCCCAATGTTTTCTCACAAATTGATCAAAAGGGGTGTCCCCATTTTGTTGATAATTTGAAGTCCATAAATTATTAAGCCCTTTTTTAATTTCTCGCGCTTTGAGAGTTTCTAAATTCTCCTCAGGGTTGGCGCTGGCATTATTTTTTGCTACTGAATTGGTATCAGGAGGATCAAAATGCATGCTATTGATTTTTGCATAAGTGGTTCGAATGTCTTGCGGGTAATTGCCTCCCAAGCATTTGCCAAATTCTTCAAATTTAATAGAGGGCTTTTGTGCTGCTTTTAAGATGGGCATTTGATCTTGAATGTTTTTGGAACTTTTATTTTGTCCTAAATCGCATTTTTTTTGAGTGGCCTCTAATTTATTATTGAGTTTAACCATTTGAGCTGCATTAAATGCCACAATATCTTCTTGTGCCGTTTGATCTCTTTTAAAATCAATCACATTTTCTGCTGGTATCCACCCTTGAACCTTAAATTTACTCAAAGGGCACTTCATGGGATCCATCTGTTTGTCAGCCTCTGCGCCTTTATAATCGCAAACGGGGCGAGTGTATTGTGTTTCTACTAAATATTTTAAATTGAGTTTTTTTTGTTGAGTGAATGGATCAATGGAACTCACTACTTGAGTTTTTAAAACTTTGAGTTTTTCTTGTGAGCTGGGCCAACCCGTGCATCGATTGTCCCCTTCAACTCCTTTGATACATTGTTGAGTGTTTTTAAAGTCTGGTGTCTTAGTGAGGGGATAAACATCATTGCCTGGCTTATCTAAATAAACATAAGAGTCTTCTTGGTTTGAAAACAAAGCACCCATTCTTTTTTCACCAGGTAATACGGGCTCATAGCTTGGCTTTATTTGACCTGACATTTCTGCAGGTAAAATAAAAAAGTGATTTTCTTTTTTAGCTTTAGAATCTGCATAAGGAATCATTAAATATTTTTTGCCACTAGGATCTTTGATCTCTTTTGCGTAGACTAAATCTTTTTCATAGAGCTGCATTCGAATGCGCTCATGGTCTTCATCAACAGAATTGTTCCATTTTTGTGACGAGCCTTCTGAGTCAACATGAAAGAGAAAAGCTTTAACGGATTTTGAAAGCGAAAATAATTTCATGTCTTTTTGATTTTCAATTTGCTTATCCGCAGTATTTTCTTCAGCTCCTCTTGCAGGAATGCATATGTAAATTACACAAATCATAATGAAACAAATGCAGCTTTTAGGATTTATTTTTTTGAAATATTTATTCATATTAAAATCTCGACTTATATTTACTTGTGCGTCAATGCTTTTATAAAAAATGAAATCAAATCTAACCCACATACAGACTTTTTATTTCTGTTTTCAGTGACAAATTTATAAAAAATGCTTTTGTAATTTAAAACTCATAGAATTTTTTATGCTGGCTTGCTTTTTGTATAAGTACTCAGTGAGGTGACATTTATGAATACTCAAGTCGATAATTTTTATATTCCTCAAACCGAAAACTCATCCTTTAGATTTATTTCTATTTCTGCGGGTCTTCATGTTTTTTTAATTTTCTTAGCTGGATTAATTGCCGCTCAAAAAGTTGAAAAAATTCCTGATCCCATCACCATTGAAATTATCAGTAAAGGAGACGCTCTCATTACCAAGGCCGGTGCAGCGGCTAAGGCTTCTCCTAAAATGATCTCAGGCAAAGAGGCTTTTAAAACCAAAAAAGCTTCTCCTGTTGTTAAAATCAAACCCAATATAGCACGAGCTAATGATATTCATTCAGTGGCTGTGCCCATTCCAAAATTACGACAACCAAAAGTTTCGCAAATTAAACCCCTCTTTCAAAAAGATTCTTTTGTTGTTAAAAAAGTAGTGGCTCTTAAGGCCTCTTTGGATGATATCGAAAATCCAGATCTTGATGTTTCAAAAGTTAAATTTAAAAAAACGAGTCTCAACGATAAAGAGCTCTTAAATGATTTCAAAAATATCAAAAAAGAAACCGCTCAAAAATTTCAAAAAGATGTTCTCGACAAAGAGTTCACAAATGTTCAGGCAGAAAATGCTAAGTTTGCTGAAGAGACTGAAAGCCAACTCCAAAGCATGCAACAAAATCTTTTAGAAAAAAAGAAAGATGCTGACTCAAAAAAACAAGCTCTTTTAAAAGAAGGTTATGGTGCTGCACACATTGCAACCACAGAAAGTAGTTTTGCTGGATTTGGTGATGATGATAAAAGTAAAAGCACCCTTGGTTCAAGCGGTGGTTTGGCTGCGAGTGATACTTCGAGTGGGTCTGCGCGCTCAGGAGTTGCTGGCAAACAAGGCTCTCCGCAAGGGCTTCCTAGTGGCAACTCTAAAGGAGCTCCAAGACAGCTTTCTCAACTGACTCAAGTGACTGGAAATGTAAAACCAAAATACAGTGATGACGACCGTTTTAATAAACGCGAAGGAACAGTGAGCTTTTTAGCCTATATAGGTGCTGATGGTTCAATTCAGAAACTCAATTTAAAAAAGAGTTCCAATCATAAATCTTTAGATCTCAAAGCCTATGCGGCTGTTCAAAATTGGAGATTTGTTCCAGGTCAAGAGGGCTGGGTAGAGATTCCCATAGTATGGAGCCTTAAAGGCTTAGCCGATTACACAGGTCCATTGTTAAGAAGAACTCTTTAGAAAATAAAAGAGCCCCAAATAAGAAAAGCTCGAAATTTTACTTTCGAGCTTTTCAAAAAAAGAATTTCATATTTATTTGCTATCTTTAAATCTCAAAAATGAATTGAGAATTAATCAAATTACTTATCACCAAAAAGCTCAGCTTCGCTTTTTGTAGTTCCTTTGTTTCTAAGAGCAGCTTTGCGCTCTTGTCCTTTTTTAGTTTTCTTGCGGCTTCTAATAAACTCGAGTTTTTTAGTTTTTGATGCCATATTGCCTCCAAATTTGGTTTCGCGAACGGTCATTGCTATCAAAATGGAATAATCATGTCAACCGTATGTCTGCCTAAAGAATCATCTTGTGGGCTCATTTGATAAGCGTAATTAATTTGAAATCGAGGACCGTTGAATCCAGCTCCACCCGAGATGAGGTTTCTTCTTAAAGAGTCACTGCGTTGTGAACCTAATCTTAAGATAAACCAACTACTTAAGTACGATTCTAAGCCCCCCATATAAGTTAAATTCTGAGTTTTAAAATGCTCTTCGGTTTGCACGTCAAAACGGACCCGCATAAATTGTTCATAAATATAATTCATACCCAATGAGAGGTATCTTTTTTGCGCCCACTCAGAGGGCCAAGAGGTTGGTGTTCCCAATAAATTGTAAACCACCAAACCCAAGCCCATATTGCTTGTTGGGTTATAGAGAAAGCCCAGATTGGCATCATTATAAACGTAGAGCTTGTCTGGGTACTGCATTAAATTATGCACAACCGACACCCCTACTGAAAACTGATGATAAACTATGTTTGCCAAAGATAATTGAAAAGTTTTTGTAAAGATCTCTTCACCCTTAATGACTTCACCAGTAGGGCTTAATGTGCGTGCTTGATGAGAGCCTTGAATATAAAAAAGAGAGGCTGGAAACATAGAATCCAAGCCGTTATCGGTTAAACTCAACTGCATCATACGATCTTCTGCGCTAGAGGTTTCCCAAGTATCGAGGGCTGAGGTAAAATGATAGCCTTTTAAATGAGCCACAGAAGCTGGGTTTAGGATGGTTGAATCTCCGGCTTCAATGGTGGCAATACCTGCACCCCCTGTTGACGCTGATATCGAACCTCTCCCATTGAAAGTGCTTGCAAAAGATTGTAGAGAAAATTCTAAGAGCCCCAAAATGAACAAAAGAAGAACAAATATTTTTTTCATTCTTTAATGGTAGGGAACTCCATTCAACAAATCAATAGCTACTACCTCTTAAACAAATACTGACATAATGAGCACAGTTGCCTCCTGGATTTGTATTAAGGCCATCATAGCATTCAGCACCCTGACTGTATTCAACACCACTCTCAGGATAGCAAGTTCCTACTTTAGGAACTGCACACCTAAGAGATGTATTCACTCTCCATAAATGAGGTTTAAGATCTCTATAAATGATTGATAAATCCGTTGGAGATTTGCTCACCTGCTCATAAGTCATAGGAGGACATTTATTCATTTCATCAGATGGACTAACAATGACTAATCTCAATTTCTCCGGACAAATCCAATTGGAGTTTGCTACTGAACTTGTTGGATTCAGCAAATCCACTTCTTGGATACTCGCAAGAGCCCTTAAAGGAGCTTTTGAATTTAAGCCCCCCACAGCTGATAGGATATTATTAGTTCCTTGAGTAAATTGGACTTTATATCCAGCCCCATAAAGTTTATTACCCTCGCCATCAAGAGACCTGGCTTTATAGGCAGGTTGGTTTTTACTGGTGTCAGAGGTATTGGGATCCAAAGTGAATGTAAATGTGAGGAGATATTTTCTAAGCATGGATTCGCGAATTTCTTTAGCATGATTTTCGGAATATCCAGTGGATCCTGAAGGCTTAAAATATAACATTCCTTCAAAGTTTTTTTTCATATCATTCGCCGGAAAATACCTCATCCACTGCTTATTCCTACCCTGAGTAAGATGCAAAAGCATAGAATCATCTGACAATGGCATCGCAAAATTAACAAAGTCATTATCCAATTTAGTATTTTTACCATCAAAAGTTAAAATGTTCAAATCTGCTGGTGTTTCAGGAAACCCAATTAGTCTGAGGGCCATTTGAACTTGAGCTCCTTTATTATTGGGAGACAATTGTAAAACTTGTTTTATTTGATCAGGAGAAGCTGAGGTCATATCTTGAGAGCCATAGGGTGGCTTAAATTTATTATTCATATAAGCCATAAAAGTATCATTTAATCGAACTCCTGAATTGATAGTATCAATGTTTGTGGCTGGATAATTAAAAAATGGTGTGTTGTCATAGGAGCCAGCTTTAAAAACAAAGAAGGCCTCTTGATTACCAATATTAACTTGAGAACTACCCACTTTGTCTGTGCAAGACATATAGGTAATCTGATTAGGTCGAACCTCATAGGCAAAGGGTGCGTTGAGTATTTTAGGATCTGTTTCTGAATTTAGATTCGTGCTATCACCCGAGTCAGCACCGTTATCAGCACAATTTTGAAAAAAAAGAAGAATGATTGAAGATGAAAAGATTAGCGAAATAAAATATATTTTATAGTGATTCCACCAACTTTTTGACACTCTTTCCCCCTCTCAAAACCGAAATTAAAGACTTCCTTAAATATATTAAGACCCCTAGAACAAAATCACTCAATCAATGTCTCAATCTTAACACATAAAGTCGTCTCAAATCCAAGCAATCATTACCAATTAAACTACACCAAATCATCGCTGACAAATTTTGATCGCTCATCATAAAAATTTTGTATCAATATGAGACTACTTTCTAATTCACAATAATCGGGTTAGTGTGGATAAATCTTGATTAGAAATAAAATTTTTGGGAACAATCAATTATGAAAAAAATAAGTAAAGCCATCATTCCCGCTGCTGGATTGGGAACGCGATTTTTGCCAGCAACAAAAACAGTTCCAAAAGAAATGCTGACTATAGTGGATGCCCCTATCATTTTGTATGTGGTTGAAGAAGCCATTGCCGCTGGTATCGAAGACATTCTCCTCATCCAAGGTCGAGGTAAAACTGCTATTGAAGATTTTTTTGATACCTCATATGAGCTTGAAGACAAACTCGTTAAATCAAATCAAATTCATCTTTTGGAACGCGTGCAAAAAGTGCGTGATCGAGCCAACATCATTAGCATTCGTCAAAAACAGGCTCTTGGTCTAGGTCATGCTGTGCTTTGCGGAAAATCAGTGATTGGCGACAATCCTTTTGCATTATTACTCGGTGATGAAATTATGATTGAAGAGGATGCTCAACATAAAACAGTGACAACTCAACTCACTGAAATGTTTTATGAGTATGAACTCTCGTCAATAGCCATTATGAAGGTTACAGATCAAGAAGTGCATAAGTACGGGATTGCAAATGTTAAGCACTTAAAAACTGTGAATCAAACGGAACATTTTCATGTTTCCTCCTTAATTGAAAAACCGACAAAGGAGCTGGCTCCTAGTAATTGGGCTCTTCCTGGGAGATATGTTCTCTCAAGTAAAATTTTTGATTACCTTGAAAACGCCAAGCCCTCAGTGAACGGAGAAATCCAACTCACGGATTCTATGAACTTACATGCACAAAAAGAAGGAATGATGGCCTCTACTTTTTCGTGTAAGAGATATGATGCTGGAGATAAGCTGGGTTATCTAATGGCCAATATTGAACTTGGTTTGAAAAATCCTGAATTTAATGGTTTATTCAAAGAATATCTCAAGCAACTGACAAGGACTTTGTAAAAATGAAGCCAATTTTTTCTTTTTTAATTTTAATTTCAGTTTTATTTTCTCAAACGCAAAGTTGGGCCTTTATTCCGTCTTCAAATATGATTTTACAAAAAACTGTAGAAAACAGTGGTTCTGGAATTTATAAAATGGAGCAAGAGGTTCATTGTACACAGGGATCCAAAGAGTTTTCCACAAAAGAAACTTGGACCATTGCCAATGATAAAATGCTGAAAGTCTCTGCCTCTGGTATGGGTGAATTAAAAACAACTTTTAAATATGGCGCCGTTTACAATCAAGGCAACAAAACTACTATTTTGAATCAAAACAAAGTCAGTCAAAAAAACTCTCCCGAGTTTATCGAAAAATTTCTTCATTTTAGAAACATCACTTCTATTTTTGAATCCTTACTCAATCTAAAAGTTCTCAGCTCTAGTGCTCTAGAAAAAAAGATTTTAAAAAAGAACGAACTCCCTTTGAGCAACAAAGAAGCCAGACTTTCTCGAGTGGGTGGCGTGATTGCTTATGCTTTTGGTGACCCTTCTGAAACAAACTCTGAAAAATTTAATCCTGGGGTTTGGATTGAACAGGATCAATTTGTCATTAGAAAAATCAAGTTTGCTGAGCAATCAGAAGTGATGAGTGATAACTTTACTATTTTTCCTAAAAATTTTATTTACCCAAAAACAAGATTGGTTAAATGGAATAATATCAGTTGCTTAATCAACGTGGTAAATATTAAAAGTGAGAACATTGGCAATGTGGCCAGTGCTTTTTCTCCTCAAACTTTTATTGATTCTTCTGTGAACAATATTTTAGATCCTGATGTGAAAAACCTTATCAATGACTTTTATAAGAGGTTTAGGTGAATTCAAAAGTTCAAACGTGCGGAGCTCCTGATTCACAGCTGTTTCAAATCGCTGTGGATGCTCCCCTTTTTGAACCCTTAACGTACAAATGTCCTCTTGATTTAATCGAAGACCTACAAATTGGGGCTACCGTTGTCGTGCCCCTTGGTAAAAGAACCGTTGAAGGCATCGTTGTAGGTAAAGCCGAACAAACTCCTAATTCCGAAGCCTCATCTCAGTTTAAGATCAAAGAAATTATCTCTGTTAAAAAAGAACAGACGATTTTACCCAGTATTTTTTTAAAATGGATTTTGTGGTTAGCAGATTACTATCATTATCCGCTTGGCCGAGTCTTATCTCTTGCTCATCCTCCTTTAGAAAAATTCTCTAAACGCAAATCTACAAAAAAACCTCTCACCAAGAGCTATAATATTGAAGACTTTGCAAAACCCTCTCTCACTGCTGAGCAAGAAAGCTGTTATAAAAATATTCAAGCTCATAATGGATATAGCACTCATCTGCTTCATGGCGTGACAGGTTCAGGAAAAACTGAGGTCTATTTGCGATTGCTCGAAGATTTATTGGCAAAAGGGCAACAAGGATTGGTGTTAGTTCCTGAGATCTCCCTGACGCCTCAGTTAGTGGATCGCTTTGCAAAAAGATTTGGCGAAAAAGTCGCCGTCATGCACTCTCAACTCACCGAAAGAGAAAAAACCAATCAATGGTGGGAAATGGTGGATGAAAAAAAATCTATCCTCGTGGGAGCTAGATCTGCTCTGTTTTGCCCCATTCCCAAACTTGGAATGATCATTGTCGATGAGGAACATGAAACCTCTTTTAAGCAAGATGAAAAACTCAAATACAATGCACGTGATGCGGCTGTGATGCGTGGTTTTTTTAGTCAATGCCCAGTCATTCTGGGTTCAGCGACTCCGAGTCTTGAAACATGGAAAAACGTTTTAGACAAAAAGTATCACCTTCACCAAATGAAACATCGGGTGAACGACATCCAATTACCAACGGTTAAGGTGATTGATTTAAAAGCCTCAAAAGCAGAAGAACTCGATACTTTTAAATATGCTGAAAAACCCATTTGGCTCTCGAATGAATTGTACGAAGCCTTAGTTGCGACTTATGAAAATCAAATGCAGTCGGCCTTATTTTTAAATCGCAGAGGCATGTCTCCTCTGGTTTTTTGCGAATCTTGTGGTCACACTAAGGAGTGTCCTAATTGCGATATTGCCCTTACCTTACATGCTCACTCACACCTTGTTTGTCATTATTGTGATTATCATGAACATTATAAAATTAAATGCTCTGACTGCAAAGAAGGTGAATTAAAACCCATGGGTTTGGGCACCGAACAAATTGAAGAAGATCTCAAAAAATTATTTCCAAATGCTCAAATTGCGCGTGCAGATCGAGATGAAATCCAAAATAGAGAAGATTTAGAAAACCTCATTCAAAATATGGAGTCTGGCCAAATCGATATTTTGATTGGCACACAAATGATTGCGAAGGGTCTTGATTTTCCAAAACTTAAAACGGTGGGATTAGTCTTAGCTGATATTGGTTTTAATTTGCCCGATTTTAGAGCCACTGAAAAAGCTTTTCAGCTCATCACACAAGTGAGCGGACGAGCCGGTAGGCATTTAGCTCCAGGTGAAGATCCCGGAAAAGTATTTATTCAAACTTACAATACAGAACATATGAGTTTAGAGTTTGCATTAACAGCAGATTTTGAGGGCTTTGCTGAAAAAGAATTGCAGATGCGCGAAATTTTACTTTACCCTCCGTTTGGAAAAATGACTTCTATTCGAATTCAAGGGTCGCGATTAGATCGAGTGCAAGAGTCTTGTCGACTTTTGTCGAGTGCCGCTAAACAACTTAAATCTAAATATCAAATTTATTCTGACTTAGAAATCTTAGGTCCAGCCGAAGCTCCCTTAGCTAAGCTCAGAGGACAATTTAGATATCATCTTATTTTAAAAGGACCCACTTCAAGACTCCTGAATTTGTTTTTTAAGCAGCTTTTGACAGTCGAGAAAACCCTACCTTCAGGAATAAAAATCACACTCGATGTTGACCCGATGAATCTTCTTTAAGAAACTAGAATTATGAATGCATTACCATGCCCACGCTGTGGAAAAATCAGTGATGAACTTTATACTGTGGAACCTGCTACGAGCGAATATTTAAAAGCTCGTAATGAAGCTGTTCCTAGTGTTATTTGCGTGAATTGCACTTCACAACTGAGAAATGCCGTGGCAAGAACCAGCGGCGTAGTTCCTAAAGAAAAAGCCAAAGAAGGTCAGCGATTAGAAATGTGGAAAGGCCGAGTGAATGTTATAAAAAAAGCTCGACAAGCCATGATCACAAGAGAGTTTTCTGAAGCTGCAGCCAACTATGAAAAATACATTCGCATTTTAGAAATTGTTTTTGAAGCAGAACCAGGAGCCTTAAAACCTGAATGCTTTAAAGATGCTTCAAGAAGTAATGAGCTCACCATCGTTGCTGGTGTTTATTGGGACTTATTGAGAATCTATGATATCAATTCTAAATATATCAACAGACAAGAAAATGCAGCCAGACAACTTGCTCTCTTTTTAAGATACACGCCAATCTTTCCGAGTATTTTTAAAAAAGCCGATGAGTTCTCAAGAATTGCAAAGAACCCAGGCCCCATAAAATTATTTATTGAACAAGCTAGTGATAGTAAATCGAGATGTTTTATTGCCACGGCTGCTTTTGATTCACCTTATGCAGAGGAAATATTTTTTCTGCAAAAATATCGTGATGATGTGATTTCAAATAAGTTTTACGGGAAATTTTTTATAAAATCCTATTATGTGATTTCTCCGACTATTGCGAATGCATTAGATCGCTACCCATCATTAAAGCCACCAGTCCGCTATCTATTAAGAACCTTTATCAAAAAGGTTCAAAAAGAGTCAGAGCCTTAATTTAGAAAAAATTATACACAGCGCATATATTCAGAAACTCTTTTTCTGAATTTGAAAAAATCCAATTATAGTTCTATCAAAAGATCAGCGCTCTTAAGTTGCAGAGTGGCTTTCTAAATTTGCAATTTTTTGGTTAATAGAGCAAAACTCAGAACGGATGGATTTTTGATGATTATTGAAAATAAAAAATACCCAGCAAACCATGTTTACGATTTCATCATTGTGGGTGCTGGTCTTTCAGGTCTTTTAATTGCCAATAAAATTTCTCAAAAAAATCAAAATGTTTTACTTCTTGATGGTGCCGACACTTGGGGCGGAGTGAATAGACCCGTTGCGAGCCCAACTGGCCCACAAAATAATGGTCTTCGTTGGATCCCTGCCAATGCTGAGGCCGAAGAAGCTTTAAGTTTTTTAGAAGAAACCATTGGTGTTTCTGTGTCAGCTCAAAAAAATGAAATTCCACCTATTACTTATGATTCTGGAAACTTTAAACAGTTTGTAGGGTTTGGGGCTAATCCTCCAGAATTTTATGATGAACTCGCTTACTTTTTAACTTCCGAAAGAATTGAATTAAGTGTGCAACCTTATGCTTGGCCACAATTACTTGTTGAATCTTATAAAGGTTCTTTTTTGCCAAAATCATATGTGACTAAATTTTTTATGAACGATAAACATGAAATCACACATGTGATGGTCAATGGCTCAAAAGTTATTAACGGGGCCCATTTTATTTATTGCGGAGATATGCAAGGCCTCAGCCCTCTTCTTCCTGAGGGTGTACTCAGCACTCAAGCCAAGAAAAAAATCTCTAAAAATTTATATTGGACAGGAGTTGGGGTGGATCTGACTCACGGAAGTCAGATTTCTGAATCCTCTGCCATTCACGTTTTAAATGGAACCACTCAAGATGAAATCGGTCCGTGCGTAGGGCTTTTTCATCCACCTATTCATATCACTTCAAACGAAACAGCATTAAAGTTTAATGCCACAGAATCTTCTGCAGAATCAGAAGATGAAGTTATAGAAGAAGAACAGGAAAACTCTGAAGAGGTTGCTGAACAGAGTACAATTTTAACAAGCTCCACTCAAGAAACCCAATTACTTCAAACATCTCAGTGGCTCACCTTTGTAGATGAGCAAGATTCTGAAGAGGATGAAATTATTGCAACAGCACTTAAGAAAATTAAAAAACAACTCAAAAGAGCTTATCCAAATGCTTTTGAAAGCATTAAGCTTGAAAGAATTGTGGTCACTCCTTCTTCTGCGGCTAATATTGAAATTAAGTTAAATTCCAACCAAAGTGTGCCTGGGGCAAAAAATCTTTGGATTGGATCTTCACACATTAATTCCAACAGAAATCTTTTGGGCGCACTTAATCAGGCAAAATCAATTTGCACAACATTAGGATTTTACTCAAAAACTAATAATATCAATCCTATAGAAATCAAAGAAGAAGGCTCAATTTAATAAAAACCCCTTTTTTAAAGGGGTTTTTAAAGCTCTTTTTTAAGAACTCTTATCTATATATGAACTTTTGATTGCCCTTTAAGCAATCCTTATGGTAGCACGTTCAATCGAGCGTCGATTTTCGGCGCTTAATATAAACAGTTAGTTAAAATGACACACTTCCTCGACAACCCAAGGTGCTTTCATTTGAAACAATTGAGTCATGAAATTCATGACAAAATTAAAGTAGAGTGAATAGTTCAATACCCACAAAAAAAGTGGGTCCCTGTCAGGAAGGTGGATTAACCAAGGGAGAATATACATGGCTCAAGTTACCATGAAAGAAATGCTAGATGCTGGCGTTCACTTCGGACACCAAACGCAACGTTGGAACCCAAAAATGAAACCTTACGTATACACATCACGTGGCGGTATTCATATCCTAGATCTACAAAAAACAGTTGTTCGCGCACAAAAAGCTGCTGATTTCATTAAACAAATCGCTGCTGACGGCGGAAAAGTTATTTTCGTAGGAACTAAAAAACAAGCTATCGAGCCTGTTATTGAAGCTGCTCAAAAATGTGGTCAATACTATGTGACTAAACGTTGGTTGGGTGGAATGCTTACTAATTTCTCTACAATCAAAAGCTCTATCGATCGTTTGAAAAAAATTGATCAAATGAAAGAAAAAGGCGAACTTAATTTCTTCTCTAAAAAAGAACGTGCTCGTATTGAAAAAGAATACGATCGTTTGACTGAGTACCTCAATGGTATCCGTGATATGAAAGAAGCTCCTGCGGCTATGTTCGTAGTTGATCTTCCTAAAGAACACATTGCTGTTGCTGAAGCTAAAACTTTAAAAATTCCAGTAATCGCAATTGCTGATTCTAACTCTGATCCTGATATGGTTGATTTCCCAATCCCAGGAAACGATGATGCTATTCGTTCAATTAAATTATTCACAAATCTTATCGCTGAATCTTACTTAGAAGGTGCAAAAGAGTACGAATCAAAACTTCGCACTCAAACTGACAAAGCTTCTGATAATAAAGATGCTGTTGTCGCTAAAGAAACTCCTAAAGAAGATAAACGTAAGAAAACAACTCGTACAGCGCAAGCTGAAGCTCCTAAAAAAGCTGATGGACCTGCAGTTGTTAAAGCAACTAAAGCAAGAAAACTTGTTGCAGCTGGAACAGCTGAGCTTGTTGAAATTCAAGCTGAACTTGAAAACGAAACAACTGAAGAAACTCCTGAGAATTAATCAGGATCAAAAAAGTCCAAGAATTACTTTCTTGGACTTTTTTTTGTTCTCTGCTCTTAGTGAATACTAAGTGCATTTCAAGTCCCAATATCTCAAAAATTAAATTCGCTTTTAAAAGTAAAGAATGCTTTCATGGGTGAATGTAGCAAAGACGCCTTAACAATCCATATAAAAGATAAGTCTTTAAAGGCTTCATCTCTAAGGTGTCGATGATATCTTAAAATTAAATCATTAAGGAGAATTCGAATGTCTATTTCTGCAAATCTAGTTAAAGAATTAAGAGAAAAAACTAACGCTGGAATGATGGACTGTAAAAAAGCCCTTCAAGAAACTCAAGGCGACTTTGAACAAGCTATCGATTGGCTTCGTAAAAAAGGTTTAGCATCTGCAGCTAAAAAAGCTGATAGAGTTGCTGCTGAAGGTGTTGTTGCAGCTCTTGTTGCTAACAGCAACAAAACAGCTGTTCTAGTTGAAGTGAACTCAGAAACTGACTTCGTAGCTAAAAACGATAATTTCAGAGCTTTCGTTGCTGAAATCGCTGAAATCGTTGCTTCTGGCAATGCAGCTCCTGCATCTGTAGAAACTCTTTTGTCAATGTCTTCAAAAGCGGGTCTTAAATTAGACGAAGCTCTTAAAGAAATTATTGCTAAGATTGGTGAAAACCTTGTGATCCGCCGTTTTCAACGTGTTGACACTAAAGGTTTTGCTCATACTTACATCCACGGCGATGGCAAAATCGGCGTACTTGTTGAGTTGAATACGACTGCTAACAATGACCTTATTAAAACTCTTGCTAACGACATTTGCTTGCACGTAGCTGCTATGAATCCTTTGGCACTTTCTCGTGATGAAGTTCCAGCTGAAGTCGTTGCTAAAGAAAAAGAAGTTTTAAAAGCTAAAGCTCTTGAGCAAGGTAAAAAAGCAGAAATGCTTGATAAAATTATCGAAGGTCAAATCAACAAATTTTTGGCTGAGAGCTGTTTGCTAGATCAAGCTTTTGTTAAAAATCCAGATATTAAAGTTAAAGATTATATCAAAGAAGTTGCAACTAAAGCTGGTTCTGAAGTTTCTATTAAACAATTCGTACGTTTCAACTTAGGCGAAGGTATTGAGAAAAAATCGACTGATTTTGCAGCTGAAGTTGCCGCTCAAGTAAAAGGACATTAGTTTGCAAACATCAACCGAACAAACCCCAGTTACATACAACCGCATTTTGCTTAAATTAAGTGGAGAAGCACTTGCTGGCCAACAAGGTCACGGTATCAACACTCATATTATTAAGCAAATTGCTCAGGACGTAGCTGAAGCCTATAAACATAAAATTCAAATAGGCATCGTGATCGGCGGGGGCAACATCTTTAGAGGTGTTGCTGCTTCGGCTGAAGGCATGGACAGAGCAAGTTCTGACTATATGGGTATGTTAGCTACTGTGATTAATGCCCTTGCACTTCAAGATGCTTTAGAAAAAGAGAATGTTCCAACCAGAGTTCAAACAGCTATTGGTATGGCAGAAATTGCTGAACCCTATATTCGCAGAAGAGCCATGAGACACTTAGAAAAACACCGCGTGGTGATTTTTGGTGCCGGAACAGGAAATCCTTATTTTACGACCGACACTGCTGCTGCGTTGAGAGCTATGGAAATCAATGCTCAAGTGATTATGAAAGCCACTAAAGTTGATGGCATTTATGATAAAGATCCTAAAAAACACAGCGATGCTGTGAAATTTGAAAAGATCACTTACATAGATGTTTTAAATCGTGGTCTTAAAGTCATGGATTCTACAGCTGTAAGTCTTTGTATGGATAATAATCTTCCAATTATTACTTTTGATTTAAGTAAACCTGGAAATATTTTAAAAGCTTGCAAAGGTGAACCTATCGGAACGATTGTTCACTAAAAACTAGGAGACGACAATGTTAAGCAACTTGAAACAAACGACTCAAGAAAAAATGGATAAATCCTTAGTTGCACTTCAAAACGAATTAAAAAAAATTCGTACTGGTAGAGCTCAAGTTTCAATGCTTGATTCTATTAAAGTGAATTACTACGGATCTCTTTCTCCTCTTTCTCAAGTAGCAGCTATTTCTTGCCCAGACGCAAGAAGCTTTTTGATTGCGCCTTGGGAAGCTTCTCTCTTGAAGGAAATTGAATCATCTATCGTAAAATCAGACATTGGTATGACTCCAATGAATGACGGAAAAGTGATTCGTTTAAAAGTTCCTGAACTGACTGAAGAACGCAGAAAAGAGCTTGTTAAACAAACTAAGAAGATTGTTGAAGAAGCTCGCGTTGCAGTAAGAATGTCTCGTAGAGATGCAAACGAAGAAGTTAAGACTGCGCTTAAAAATAAAGCTGTCAGTGAAGACGAAGGTAAAAAACTAAATGATGATGTTCAAAAGATGACAGATGATTTTATGAAAAAAATCGACACTGTTGCTGATGAAAAAGAAAAGAGCATCATGACGATCTAATTGTTCGAGAAGTCCTAAATAAAGTCTATTTATTTAGGACTTTTTTGATGCGAGATTTAACTCTTCAAATTTTAAAAATTGGAGATGAAGGAACTGGGTAAGGATTAATTGTGGTACAGGATTTAGAAGCAAATAAATGGCCTCATCACATTGCCATCATTATGGATGGGAATGGTCGTTGGGCTCAACTTAAATCACGCTTAAGAATTCTTGGTCACGTTAAAGGAACTCGTGTCGCTAAAAAAATCATCACTCACTGTGCTGATTCTGGTTTAAAAAACCTCACTCTCTATGCTTTCAGTACAGAAAACTGGCTACGGCCTGCAGATGAAGTTGGATTTTTAATGAATCTGCTTCGTAGATATCTCAAAAAAGAAACTGAGAATTTAGTTAAAAAAAATATTAGATTTTCTATCATTGGGAACACTCAAAAAATTCCTGAAGATGTGATGAACGCAATTCGCTATGCACAAGATAGAACTGCAAAAAACACTGGCCTCAATCTTGTTTTTGCAATTTCCTATGGTTCAAGAGCTGAGATCACTGAAACTGTTAAAAAAATTGCTCAAAAAGTCCAAAAAAATGAAATCTCACTAGATGATATTGATGAAAAACTCATCTCTCATCATTTACAAACGACTGGAACTCCTGACCCTGATTTGATTATTCGAACCAGTGGGGAGCAAAGGCTGTCAAACTTTTTGCTATGGCAAGTTGCCTATAGTGAGTTTTATTTTTCGAATAAACTTTGGCCCGATTTTACTGAGTCCGACATGAATGATGCCGTTAAAGTTTTTCAAAGTCGACAACGTCGATTTGGGGCACTATAATTAAATTAATTTAATTGATTGTACATTCATTGAAGGAAAAATTATGTTAAAAACTATGAATAGTTTAACCACTCGGGTAATCTCGGCGATTCTTGCCATCATCGGACTGGGTCTTCTTTTTTATTTTTTCAAAATCAATGGACTCAAATTTATCTGTTTACTCACTGTCCTTGTAGGAAGCCGTGAACTTTTAAGAATTTTATTTTTTGATGAAACTTCTAAGTCTGTTAAATTTGCTTTCTATTTATTTTCAATTATTGTTTTTGTAATTTCATGCCTCTATCCTGAATTAGGAACCACATCATTTGCGGCCTGTTCAATTTTATTTTGTATCACCGCTCTCATTTATCAGCACAAATTTGAAGATTTAAACGCCATTGCTCTCTATCAAGCCAAAGGGCTTTTAGGCTTTTTTTATATTGGCCTTCTTCCAGCATCTGTTTATAGACTTCTCTTGCTCCCAAATGGTCTTAACTGGTTTATTTCACTCTTAGCTATTGTGTTTGCAGGAGACACCTTTGCTTACTTTTTTGGATCCATTTGGGGTAAACATAAAATAATGCCAAAAATTTCTCCTAAAAAATCCTATGAGGGTTCTTTTGGTGGTTTAGTTGGCTCAACGAGCGCAGCTGTACTTACGCTGTGGTTTGTTCCTTATGCGCCAATTTGGTCTGTTATCTTATTAGGTATCATTGTTGGCGCTATTGCTCAGTTAGGGGACCTATTTGAATCCCTTCTAAAAAGAGTCGCTAATGTTAAAGACTCAGGCTCAATCATGCCTGGCCATGGTGGTATTTTGGATCGGCTCGATGGGGTGCTTTTTGCAAGCCCCATTCTACTTATTGGCGCAAGCTTGCTAGATAAATTTTTCAGTTAGTGTCTAAACCTCATTCTGACGCAGTCCAATTACAGCCAGAAGGCTGGAATTTAGGAGCTTTTAAATAAAAATTAATTTTTCTTTTCAATTTTGTAGATCTCTCAAAGGAGAGGCTCTATGATCTTGGTTATGGATTTAATATATAATTTAATACATCAAGGCGTCTCTGCGATCATTCCTTTTATACTTCTACTCAGCGTTTTAATTTTTGTTCATGAACTTGGACATTTTTTAGTCGCTAAATATTTTGGAGTGCGAGTTGAAGTATTCAGCTTGGGATTCGGAAAAAAAATACTGCAATTCAAAAGAGGAGATACTGTCTATTGCATTTCTATCATTCCACTTGGTGGATATGTTAAAATGTTTGGTGATGATATCAGCGCGCAAATTTCTGATGAAGAAAAGAAATTTTCATTCACTCACAAACCTGTGTTTCAAAGAATCGGTGTTGTCCTTGCTGGACCAATGATGAATTTCTTTTTTGCAATTCTTCTGTTTTTTGCAATTTCATTAATTGGCGAAGAGGTTCGTGGTCCTTTTGCGGGAGACATCAGCGAAGAGTCTGTGGCTTACAAAGCCGGCTTTAGATCTGGTGACAAAATTTTAAAAGTGAATGATGTTAGCATCAATACTTTTGAAGACTTTCAAAAACAATTGAATCTCACAGCTAATAAAGTCACTTCATTTGAAGTTCAAAGAGAAGCTATAGGTAGCACCCCCTCAACAACAGAAAAAATCACAGCTACACCTAATTTAAAACCTAATCCTAATATCTTATCGATGGATGATTATGCTGGAGAAATTTCTGGTTTAGAACCTCTTTCAAAAGCAACCGTAGTGGGTATTCTCACAAATTCTCCTGCTGAAAAATCTGGTTTCAAAACTGGCGATACCATTCTCAAAATTAATGAACAAGATGCCCGTTACTTAAGATCATTTAAAGAAGTGGCTCTTCAGCAATTAAAAACAAATCCTCAAAATTTGAATTTTTCAATTTTGCGAATTTCTGCTGATGGCAAAAAAACAACTCCTCAAGAAATTTCAATTCCACTTGCTGGAATAAACCTTGGTGAGAATTCTCTAGAAACTCTAGGATTTGATTTATCTGAAACCTATATCAGTAAATCAATCGAAGGCACTCCAGCATTTTTAGCTGGAATCGCTGAGGGCGATAAAATTGTTGGAATTGATGATAAGGCACCAAAATCTTGGGAAGATATTTTAAATACTATTAAATCTTATTCTGGCTCCAATCCCTTAAAAATTCAAATTCAACGTGGAACTGAAAATAAAACTTTTGAAGTCCTCCCAAAAATGACGACTCAAACTTCACCATTGGGAACTGAAGAAACTCGTTACACAGTGGGTATCGTTCCAATGATGCAACAGACGTTTCCTCAAACTGTTTTTATAAAAACATCAGACCCTATTTTTGCAATCACTAAAGGCTTTAAAAAAACCGTTGATGTGAGTGTCATGACGGTTATTTCTTTCTTAAAACTCTTACAAAATAAGATCTCACCAAAAAGTATTGGTGGAGTTCTTTCGATTGGTCAAATTGCCAGTGAGTCCTTTAAATTGGGAATTTCTCAATTTTTACAAATTATGGCTGTTATTTCTATTAACTTATTTGTTTTAAATCTTCTCCCAATCCCAGTTCTTGATGGAGGCCACCTTTTGTTCTACTCAGTAGAGGCATTAAGAGGCAGCCCAGTCAGTATGAGAAAAATGGAGATTGCTCAGCAAATAGGCCTAATTTTGTTAATGAGTCTCATGGTCTTTGCGCTATTTAATGACTTTTCGAGGATCTTTAACTCCCTTTAGAATTAGGAACTACCAAGTTATCTGATTTTTGTGCTATGAACCTCAATGTTGAGTTGAGGTATTTTTATGATTATTTTAGGCTTAGAATCCAGCACATCACTAGCAAGTGTTGCCATCAATATTGATGGCAAAGTTGCTTATGAAAAAGCTTCTCCACGCCAACGATCACATAGTGAATTCCTTAACCCCGCTTTAGAAGAGGGTTTAAAAAATTTAAATATATCTTTAAATCAAATTGATCTTATTGTTGTGGGCAATGGCCCTGGAAGCTTCACAGGCATCCGCGTTGCAGCTAATTTAGCAAAGACACTATCTTATGCTCTTAATAAACCCCTGCTCACCATAGACTCATTAAGAGTTTTAGCTTTACAAGCTGTACCCACTCACCAAGGTCCGATTCTTTCAATTTTAAATGCTTACAAAAATTTAGTTTATTATGGATTGTATGATTTTAGTGAAAACACACTCAAGACCGTCAAAGAACCGAGTGTCTGCAATCTTGATGAATTAGAATCATTTATCACACAACCCACCCTGGTGGTGGGTGATGGATACTCGACCTTTCAACCTTATTTTAGCCCTAAGCTGAGTCATTTTTTTTACCGCGACTTGGACTTATCTGATTTTCCTCTCGCAAGTACACTTTCTAATATGGGTGCGAAAGAGTTTTTACAAAAAAACTCTCAATTGAATTGGAGAGATTATTCTCCACTTTATATTCGCGCATCAGAAGCAGAAGAAAACTTGGAGAGGAAAAATAAAAGATGAATGAAATTGTTCAACTCAAAAACTTATCTAAAGGAAAAAATTCTCATAGCAAAAATTCTCCACAACCCCAAATTTGGGTGATCGCTTCTGGAAAAGGTGGAGTTGGAAAAACCTTTATTGCTTCAAGCTTAGGAATCACACTTTCTCGCCTCGGAAAAAAAGTGACTCTTGTAGATGCTGATTTTGGTGGAGCCAATCTTCATACATTTTTAGGAAAAAATCCTTCACCAATGAACATCAGATATTTTTTTGAAGGCAAAAAAAATCTTCAAGAAATTACAGAAGAAACAGCTCTTCCAAGATTGTCACTCATTCAAGGTGTGTGGGAGTCATGGAATCCACTTGATGTCTCACTTGATCAAAGCATGATTTTTATGAAAGCATTAAAATCTCTTAAAACAGATATTATTATTTTAGATACTTCTTCTGGTGGCCACATGAGTAATCTAGAATTTTTAAGAACTGCCGATCAAAGAATTATTGTTTCAAACACTGAGCCCTGCAGTATCGAAAAAACTTATCGCTTGATTGAGAATTTTATTTGTCATGTTTTAAAAGCAGGATCAACTCCTGAAGATTATCAACAACTCATAGAGCTACTGAGAAAACAAAGAACAGAAGAAATTTTTCACACAGCTTCTTTTAAAACTTATTTAGAAAAATTTCCTGGAATAGATATTTCTATTTTTAATAAAATAAATTCTAATCCCCCAAATTTAATAATTAACTCTAGCAGAAGCCATCTCGACCAAGATCTTGGTTATTCTATTAGAAGTGTGGCGAATAAATACTTTGATCTAAATATCGAATATCTGAGTGCAATTAATTATGACAATGCTGTTTGGCAGGCTTCTAGGACTAAAGAACCGGTCCTGATTGCACAACCATTTACACCTTTGACTGGACAATTTACAACGATATGTAAACATTTAGTCAAGATGTCTTCAATGATGGTGGCAGTCTAACAGTGTAAAGAGAATTATAATTCATGGATATGAGTTTAAGTTCAAGATACAATTATTATGAAGTCCTAGAAGTAAATCCAGGTGCGCCTCAACACGAAGTCACTACTGCCTACGAGCGCGCTAAAATTACTTACTCTACTACTAATCCTGCACTCTATACTATTTTCTCAGAAGCTGAAGCAAGAGAGTGGTGTAATTTAGTAGAAGAAGCTTATGCTGTTATTGGCAACAAAACTATTCGTAGTCTTTATGACGAAAGACTGCTTGGAAGTAGCTCCAAAAATAAAGAAGAACTTCGTTACGCCTCACTTCTTTTGGCAAGCAAACAAAGCAGTTCTGATCATAAGCCGATGGTTCCTCCTGTCAAAGCTGGCTCTAAAAAAAATAAGCTCATTGAAGAAGAAATTGCCAACACAACAGAATGGACTGGTTCGCAAATTAAAAAAATTCGTGAGTACAAAGAACTCACAATTGAAAAAATTAGCGAGATCACCAAAGTAATGCCTTTTTATATTCAAGCCATTGAATCTGAAGATTATACGAATCTTCCAGCTCTTGTTTTTGTAAGAGGTTATGTTGTGCAAATTGCAAAAACTTTAGGTCTTAACGATAAAGTAGTTGCTGATTCCTACATGAAAATGTTTAAAAAACATTTTGAGAAATCAGCTTAATTCTTAAATCAATGTAAAACGCAATTTAGTCCGTGACAGACCTTTCAAAAAAAAAGATAAGTAGAGCATGACAGACAAAAATAGCAAATTTAAATCTGACATCTCTACTCTATCAAAAGATGACGAATCTCCTTCTTCAAAAATATCCCTGATTGAAATTGACCTCTCTTGGGTAGGTGAGAGAATTGATAAAGCTCTCACGCAATTACCAGAACTTGGAACTCGATCTCGTGTGGCTTCATTGATAGAAAAAAATCATATTCTTGTTAATGAGAAATCCATAAAATCAAGTTACATCCTGAGAAATCAAGATGTCATTAAAATTATATGGCCAGCACCCACGCCCTCAGAATTGCAACCACTCGATTTAAAATTAGATATTATTTTTGAAGACGACGAACTCATTGTAATTCACAAACCCTCAGGGCTTGTTGTTCACCCTGCCGCTGGACACGCTCAGGATACGCTTGTGAATGCCCTTCTTGCACATACAAAAAATTTATCGATGAAGTTTGGCGAAGAGCGACCTGGCATTGTTCACCGTTTGGATAAAGAAACTTCTGGCCTCTTGGTTGTCGCTAAAAACGATTTTGCTCATGAAAATCTTGCGCAACAATTTAGAGTTCGCAAAACTCATCGTATTTACGAAGCCATTGTTTTTGGAAAATTTAAAAACGAATCCGGAGTTATTGAATCCTTTTTAGCAAGACATCCGACGGATCGTAAAAAATATGCCAGCGTCCTTAATCAAAATAAAAAACCACTGCACCAAAAAGAACTGACAGATAAAGACGATGAAGTTGGAAAGTGGGCCATTACAAACTACAAGGTTCTTCAAAACGCTAAAGAATTTTCTTTTGTGCAACTTAAACTAGAAACAGGAAGAACTCATCAAATTCGTGTTCACTTAAGCGAATTGGGTCACCCAATTATTGGTGATTCTGTTTATGGTGCCAATAAAAGAAATACTTCGATCAAAAATCAGACCCTCAGAAAAAACATAGAAGCCTTAGATCGCTTTGCTCTCCATGCCAAAGAATTAGGATTTTTTCATCCTCGTTCACAAGAATGGATGTTTTTTTCTACTCCATGGTCAGATGATATGAAAACATTAATTCAAGAAATTGGGTTTATTGAGGAGTCTAAGTGATCTCAATCAAAGATTTAAAATTTGAAAATGGCCCTCTGGGTTTTTACAGTAAAGTTCCATTTCAAACTGGTGCAGTTCACGTTTTTTATAGTAAAAAAATCTCAGTCGAACAATTTAAACAACTCCCCTATTTTAATAAACTGAAAATAAAAGTTCTCCATCAGGTTCATGGAGATAAAATTATTAAAAGCGAACCCTCTGCCGAATTGAATTTTAAAATTGATCAGCTCGAAGTTGCCGATGCACATTGGACGGACTCTCCTAATCTCGCACTTTGTATTCGCACGGCCGATTGTTTACCAATTATGTTTTGGTGCCCAATTACAAAAAGAGTGGCCGCTATTCATTCAGGCTGGAGGGGTGTCGCACTCAATTTAGCCACCAAATGCTTAGCTCAGTTGATTCAATCTGGATCGCCAGTGGAGCAAATTGCTTGTTTTATTGGTCCTCATATACAATTACAAAGTTTTGAAGTGAGCTTAGATGTTAGGGACGAACTTTTAAAGTCTTTACCCAATAATAAAACTTGCCAAGACACTCATCAGTTTTACGTAAACTCCAAAAATGCAGCCGATAAGTTTTTTGTGGATTTAAATAAAATAGTGAGACAACAACTGAAGTCTCACGGCTTACAAGAACAAAATATTAACTCATTAGATTTAGATACATTCACTCACCCTGAATTAGACTCTTATCGACGTGATAAAGATAAATCAGGGCGCATGATCAGCTTTATTGCTTTGGAACTTTAGTTAAAAAATCTGGACTCACTTCTGCTACGGTGAGCTTAGAAGCTTTATTTCTTTCTTCCTCAGCCAAAACTGTAGAAAGGTATCTTTCAGTAGAGCTTGGAATCACGCAGACTATTTTTTTGCCTTTGTTTTCTGGCAATGCTGCTAAACGCATACCCGCAACAATCGCGGCACCACTGCTGATTCCAACTGGAATCCCTTCAGTTTTAATCACTTCTTTAGCCATTTTTACAGCTTCTTCACTACTCACCTTTTGTACTGAGTTAATAATTTTTTGATTCACAATTTGTGGAATAAATCCAGCACCAATACCTTGAATTTTATGTGGCCCAGGGTTTCCACCTGACAAAACAGGTGATTCTTCTGGTTCTACTGCAACAATTTGAATATTTGGATTTTTTGATTTTAAGACTTCACCCACACCAGTAATTGTTCCACCAGTTCCTACACCACTCACAAAAATGTCGATTTTTCCATCCATATCGTCCCATATTTCTTGAGCAGTTGTTTGACGATGAATTTCAGGATTAAATTTATTCTCAAATTGGCGAGGCATATAATATGAAGAATCTTGAGAGATGATTTCTAAGGACTTAGCAATAGCACCTTTCATTCCGAGAGCGGCAGGTGTTAGAATGAGCTCTGCTCCCAACATGAGGAGCAATGTTCTTCTTTCCATAGACATTGTTTCAGGCATCACAAGCGTGAGTGGGTAACCTTTTGCTGCACAAGTAAAAGCTAATGCTATCCCAGTATTACCGCTTGTTGGTTCAATGATTTTTTGACCTTTATTAAGGAGGCCTTCTTTTTCTGCCATTTCAATCATATAGGTACCGATACGATCTTTAACTGAAGAAAGGGGATTAAAAAATTCTAACTTTAAAAAAAGCTCACCCAGTAAGTTTTTGCCCATACGATTAAATTTAATAATCGGAGTTCTGCCAACTGTTTGAAGGATGTTTTCAAAAACTTTCATATCTCACTCCTTGATTAAAAATTGATACTGAAATCAATCTGTTCCTTGTTCTAAAATAAAGATAGCAAAATTATATATAAGTGGATTTCTTTTTTAGAGAATTCAGACAAAGGTCAATTAGATGTTTTGAGCTTGGACCTTTGCCTAAGCCTTATTTAAATAATATATTCAGTTTCAAAAAACATACACTATTGAGGTTAGAATAAAGACGTGTCTATAATTTAAGATAAGAAAAATGTTTTTATAAAAAAAGGTAAATTGAATATGAGTTTTAATTTCACATTGCCCGAAAAAATTTTTATTAACAACGCTTTCTATCTATTGCCAATACTTGTTCTTCTCTATTTAATGTTTGGCGGATTTTCTAAAGACATTATATTTGCCGAAAAAGAATTAGCGGGTGCTGATATCAACAAACAAGCTATTTCGCTTTTACAAAAAACTATTGATCATAATCTCTCGAATGAAGCTGCGAGCAAGCAGATCAGTGATCTTTTAGAAAAAAGAAGTGAGTATGACGAATTTCTAAATTTTGATATTAAAGCTTTGAAGAACAAAGGCAAGGAGAGTCTTCAAAAAGAAACTTTTCAAGCCACTTTGAAAAGTGAAAAATTAGATACTACAGCAATGGCAAGCACTCTCAATGACCTTGTATCCTACGTAGGTGATAGTTCACATTTAATTCTCGATCCTGACCTTGATACGTATTACCTTATGGACACCACAATTTATGCTGTTCCTCAATTGATGAATCGCTTAAACGAGTTGAATCATTTTTTGAATGAGAATAGCTCACACATTTCTAATTTAAGCCTCAAAGAAATCATGAAGCTCAATAGTTTAGTTGAAATTTTAAAAAATGTAGATTCATCGAGATTAACTGTCGATATGGATATTTCTCTTAAAGAAGATAAAAATTTTAATGAAGAAAATCCCAATCTTCAAAATGAAGTAAAATTAAATTTTCAAAAACTTGATACTTCTTTAAAAAATTATTTAACTCTTCTAGATAAATTCAATAGTGGCGAAAAAGTTATAAAAGAAGATCTTGATCGTTCTTATAAAACTCTCTCGATTCATTTAGATTCCTTTGAATCTAAAGCTATTGATGCACTCTCTGAAATGCTTGGAAGTAGAATTTCAAATATTAAATCGAGTCGAACCAAGACAATGAGCGCTGGAGTTCTAGCTGTTCTGATGGCTTTGGCGATTTCGTATTTTATTACAAAATCAATCAAATTAGATTTGAACTCTCTTGTTTTAAAACTAAGCTCAAGCTCCGAAGATGTTGAAAGCACTTCCTTACATAGTATGGAAATTAGTAGCAAGCTTTCTACTGCAGTCACGGAACAAGCTTCTTCTGTTCAAGAGATTTCTGCGACCACAGAAGAAATCTCTCAAATGACTCAAAAAAATAACGACAACGTAAAAGTCTCTATGCAAGCAACTGTAGAGACAGTGAATACAGTTAACCATGCAACTGGTTTAATGGATGAATTAGATATAGCTATTCTGAATCTCAAAATAGGTAATGATCAAATTATCGCTCGATCAAATCTGAATTCAAAAAACTTTGAATCTATCATTGGAATCATAAAGAGCATTGAAGATAAAACTAAGGTTATTAATGATATTGTTTTTCAAACTAAACTTCTTTCTTTCAATGCTTCCGTAGAGGCTGCGCGAGCTGGTGAACAAGGAAAAGGTTTTTCCGTAGTTGCAGATGAAGTTGGAAATCTTGCTAAAATGAGTGGACAAGCCGCTCAAGAAATTACCGAGCTTCTTGAGGGCAGCTTAAAAAAAGTCAGAGAGTTAACTGTGGAAGCTGACTTTGAAATTAAAAAGGTTGTCGATGTGGCCACTTCAAATATTTCCTCTGTGAGCCAAAAGGTAAGCCTCTGCCAAAACAGCAATAAGGATATTTTAAAAAACAGTGACAAAATTACTTCTCTGATCAATGAGGTTGTTATTGCTTCTGAAGAACAAACAAAAGGGGTTATGGAAATAACAAAAGCTATCGGGAGTTTTGATGTTGTCACTAATCAGAACGCTCATTTGGCAAATGAACTGAATAGTTCTGCAAAATTATTGTCTGAAAAGTCGAGTGATCTAAAAGAAATTATCGGAAGTTTAATTAGAATGTCTGGAATAAAATCTTAGGTTTTATTTTAAAAGTGCTTTGCCATTTTAAAAATGGTGGCTTGGGACGGAATTGAACCGCCGAC
>JBIIER010000025.1:0-27125 GCA_044237745.1 Pseudobdellovibrionaceae bacterium | reverse complement strand
CACCGCACCAGCCAGCCCCGCCTCCTCCTCCTGGCCAGTTTCCTTGCCCGCCTTTTCCTCCAGTGGAAAATTTAGAACTTGAAGTTGCATTTCCCGTTCCACTTCCACCACCACCTTGTCCACCAGAGTAATTTCCGTAGTTTCCTCCAGAGGATGTACCACCAGCACCACCGGCACCACCACTTCCGTAATTAGTTCCGCCAGAACCTCCATAGCCATACATGGTCGTGAGATTATTTCCAAAAGCGAGTGAACTGTGCTGTCCAGCTGATCCTGAAACATTGTCAGAGCCACTTGTGCCACCGGGTCCATTGCCGATAAATAAATTCAGAGACGTTCCAAATGGCAATTGAGCTGTAGTAAATGTGGAATATGCCAATCCGCCGCCGCCACCGCCTCCTCCATGAGTCGCGCCGCTGCCACCGGCACCCACTACAAGGATATGAACGATGTTATTAGTGTTGTGGCCATAGAATGAATATGAGTAGGATCCAGGTGTAACCCAAAGGAGACCATATCCACCACGAATGATCTTTGCCCCTGAGGGAGCTACCGTAATAGGAAATGGCGACCACCTTGGTCCGCTTGAAGTCAAAAGACCAAATCCGCTTCCTGAAGCAATCCCGCGATTTGAAATAAATGGCATAAAATCTCCTACATATCTCTTAAATATGATTAAGAACTTCTCTGTTAAATTCAAGGGGAAAAACTATAAGAGTCCTATTCAATCTTATTGTATCAATTTGAACTTTTACTTCTTGTGTGGAATGCGAGTACTAAGGATGGAAGTGTCAAGAGGCAGCACTCACTGAATAAAAAGATCCCAAAAATTCAAATATTGATTTTCATTAGAATGCCTTTACCCTGTGCAGTTTACTGATGTCTCGAATAATTACTTAATAGTGCCAGCACAGTTATTTAGTTTTGGAATAAGTATTAATTTTACTTTGGAGTTTTGGATGTATGTTACGACTTGGCATACGTATGATCAATTTATTGGACAATGGGGCACTTACAGTACATTTCAATTTAGCAATATTTCTTCTGTGATTGGAATGAGTGCTCGCACTTATGGAGGAGGAAATTTTAAATGTTAATTTAATTTTTTGGGAATTGTTATTTTTTTGAATTCTCGTATCCTATTATTCAATTAAAATAATAATTTTTTTGAGGTACAATGTTTGATGAAAAATATTAGGGATCAAATTAAATACACATCAAATTTAAAATCGAGAAGAGATTTTTTAAAGTTATCAGCTCTCATTACTTTGTTTCAATTAACTCAAAACTTTTTTATTTCTAAAGCCCAAGCAATCATTCCGTTTGCGTTCTTTAAAAAAAAACCTGCTGTCTTTAAAGTAGTACCCGGAACCGCAATTACCCCGGGTTCTACCAATTTCGGGATAGCAGTGTTTAATCAAGGTGGAGTTATAAAAACTACTGATGGAGGAATGACCTGGTCCCATGTTTACGGAAGTGTTCCTCAACAATCATTCGGTGGTATTTCTTGTGGCAACGCTTTTTTAGTTCCAAATGATGCCGGAGATAGAGTTTTTTCTGATGATTTATCAGCAGTTAATAAAAGTGCCGGGTATTCCACTCAACGAGTATTTAGAGCACCCAACACCGGAACGATTATTAAGATAAGTTCGGGATATACATTAATTAGATCCACAGATGGTGGAATTACATTTTCGACCGTTTGCACGCCAGTGAATTATCGAGGATTTAGCTCGGGATTGCATTATGGAAACGGTGTTTGGTTTTTTAGCTTTGTAGATACAAACCCAACACCAAGAACTCAAAATCATTATATTTCAACTGATGATGGACTGACATGGAGTAACACCGCAACGACGGGATTACCAACAACAAGTGCAGGAAGTTTTTCTGGCTTTAGTTGCTATATGAATGGTTCACACCATGCGTGGCTCTCTCCTGATGGTGCAACTGGTGTTAAATATTACAAATCTACTAATGGAACCACGTGGACATATACGGGAGTTTTAACTGGTGCGAGTATTGGTGATGTTTATGGATCTGAATTCGGCACTTTTTATAGGAGCCCTTACTTTTATGCACAAAACTCAAAATGTTTAGCTCGTTCAACTGATGGTTATACATTCACAAATTGGGGCGTCTCGATCCCCTCCTATACAAAATACAATGGAAGTCCAGGTTATATAAATGGAACTTGGTTTATGTCGGGCTGTGATTCAACTTATAAAACAGAAATTTATTCTACCACAGATCCTACAGTGGGTTGGACTTTAAGGTATACCAGCATCGAATCTGGAACCTATGACGCCACTATAATTGGCATTAATCAAAATAACCCAATTTAAAAAAAATTATTTTTATAACCTTAGGCTTTTGATGACAAAGCAGAGGCTGGAGGAGTGAAATTTGCAGTGTAGCGAGCAATTCCTTTAGTCACTCGAAGATCATCGATATAACCTGTGAATGTGGCCCCACTGTTACATGCTGCTCCTATTGTGAGTGGATAGGTGGAATCAATGACAGCCACATTTAACGATGCTGATCCAACACTCGTTCCATTAATATACATTGTGACAGTGCCACTGGATCTCACTAAAGCAACATGAGTCCATGTATTAATAGGTATCGTTGAGGTGGAAGTTAAGGAATACGTTGTTTGGCTACCAATCTGAAAATACAACAAACCAGAAGTCGCAATACTGAATAACCAATCCGCGGCAACTCCATAACTATGTGGTCCAATTATATGAGAGCCCCAGGTTGGATTTCTGCTTATATGATAAACCCAACACTCCACCGTAAAATCTGTGGTGCCTAGTGCAAATCCTGGTGTGTTGGCAGGGATTGATAAATAATCTCCAGTGCCATCAAAATACATTGAACCACTGCCATACTTGATTTGTGAAACACCAATTTGAGCATTTCCCAAAGTGACTAAATTATTTTTTGCTGACAAATCCACAATGGCTGAGTTTTCATTCTTCATTAAAAATGCGGTTCCACTAACTGCCGTCAGGGGTGCCGTTGGAACAGTGAAGTTAGCCGTGTAAAGGGCTGTGCCGTTAACGACTCTAATATTTGAATAGTAGCCGGTGTAAACACTTCCGTTACCATCAAAGTCAGAGCCCATAGAAATAACACGAGAATCAGTTGTAATGCCTCCAGAAATAGCGCTTGTACCCACTTGCACACCATTTACAAAAAATCTTATGGTTGTGTTGTCGCGCACAAAGGCCAGATGATTCCAAGAGTTCAGAGGGATTGTGCAGTTTATGGTTCCACTTGCATGGGTGTTCCAACCAATTGCCATATTTGTAGAACAAAAGAAGACTGCCCAAGAACAATCTGTTCCATAGTTATGTCCTCCAATAATTTGAAAACTAGCCGCCGTAGACTGAGGATAAACCCAAGCCTCAACTGTAAAATTGCTCGAATTAAAATTCCATGAGTTTGCAGGAAGAGTTAAATAATCTCCACTGCCATCAAAATAAATTGAACCTCCATGAATGGTTTTATCGTAAGCTTCAGAAAAGGGGCTCTCCTTAACCACTTTAACATCGCCCACGGGAGAGATTGTTAAGTTATTAGAGGAGAGATCCACAAAACGATTGGATTGGCAGGTCAATAAAGAGGTGCCGGTGTCGACTGTTAATGGTAATTTAGAAGGAGTAAAATTAGAGGTGTATTTTGCTACACCTTTTATAACTCGCAGGCTGCTGATATAACCATTGAGAAATCCCGTAACTCCCCAGCCAGCTTGAGTTGTTGTATCAAATCCCACTGTTAAACCAATGGAACCCGCTGTAGGCAAAGTGACGGCCACATCAGAAGAACTTTTGACACCATTTAAATAAATAGCACCCGTTGTACCATTATGAACAAAGGCCACATGAGTCCAAATACCAACTGGAATTGTAGATGTTGAATCAACTCCCGTACTCCCCATCAGTGGTCTTCCTGCATTGACTGTTCCGGTGGCAGAGATCTGCAAACTAAACGCATTGGAGTAATTATTAGTGCCAAACATGAGAGTTCTCACCCATTCGCCAGTGCGAGTGTTTAGAAAAACCCAAAATTCTAAAGTAAAAGCTCCCCCAGAAAAATCAAAGCCACTTGTTGCAGGTATTGATAAATAATCTCCAGAGCCATCAAAATAATAAGACCAAGATTTACCAAAAGGTGTAAAACTCCCCGGCGTGACATCCCCATTGCGTGTGATCGTGGCATTGGTCGATGAGCTATCGATAAAATTATTATTTTGTTGTCCACTTGATGAGCCCTCACCGTTTAAGAGGAGACTCACATAGGGTAAATAAGGATCCGCTGACACAGGAGTTTTTTTAACAAACGAAAATGGAATAAATCCACCCGCCTTTGCTTTAGACGGAAATAAAAATTGCAGCAAATTCCAAGAAGTAAAAAAGGGAGTGGCTAAAAATGAGGCCCATTTTAAAAATTGCCGACGAGGAATTCTTTTTTTTGATTTGATATTTGATTCCATCTTCATCAACCTCTTATCGGCAATGTCAAAGCTGGTGGTGTAAAATTAGCTGTGTACCGTGCTATTCCTTTAGTGATGCGAACATCATCCACATAGCAAGGTGTGTAGGTGTTATCATTGCCTATATATGCAATCGTGAGAGGATTCCCACCGCCCGTCAAGGCTGCTGAACAAGCAAAAGATCCTTTATTCACTCCATCAACATAAATAGTTAAAGTAGAACTGCTGCGAACGACCGCTACATGATGCCAAGCTAGATCACTCATGACACTTATCGATGTATTGACATCTCTCCAGGTGGAATCAAAGTAAGCAAATCCCAAAACATCCGTACTTGTGTTTCTCAATTTAATGGCCCAAGATCCCACTGAATTATTGGCATAAGATGAGATCAAAGCTTGGTGTAAAACAGGAACAGAAGTCGCCTTGAACCAGCACTCTAAAGTAAAATCACCTGTGCCTAAATTATTGAGCTGACTATAGGGTATAGATAGCATGTCGTTAGTGCCATCAAAATACATAGATCCTGTTCCATATTTTTTATTGGCTGTGCTGATCTGCGCATTATCAACTGTATAAATATTATTTTTTGCTGTTAAATCATAAACTCCTGCGTTTTCGCATTTCATTAAGAACAGCGTATTCGTCACCGCCGCCAATGGAGATGTGGGCACTGTAAAATTAGAAGAGTAAAGAGCTGTACCCTTTACCACTCGCAAATTTGAAATATAACCATTGATATCACCGGTTGCTCCCGGATCATAGGCCGTCGCAATGGTTAACGGATATGTTGTGGAATTATAATTTGTGGCATCGGTGATTGTAGATTCTAAAACTCCATTAATAAATATTTTTAAAGATGAAGAGCTTCTGGTCACCGCAATATGGTGCCATGAATAGAGTGGCAACAAACTTGCTGAATTAATTGTGATCAGAGGTGAAACAGTAATTTCTCCAAAACCAATTCTGCCCACATTGCCAGAGGTGCCACGAATAAACAAACCCCATGACCCAGCCAATCCCGCCTGAGGCTGGCGAGTGCTCACAAAACATGCCCATTGATAGCTTGTGGTATTGTAGCCATTTAAATAAACCCAAGCTTCAACCGTAAAATCTCCTGTGCCCAGAGAGTAATTTATAGCTGCAGAAGCGGTTAAATAATCTCCATTGCCATCAAACGTAGCGGATCCACCGTGGTTAGTCTTATTGTACATTTCTGGGTATGGACTTTCTCTCACTATGCGTGATTCGCCATAAGAAGTGATGACTGAACTCAATGCCGAATTGTCTACAAAACGATTGGACTGACAAGTGAGAAGCACAGTTCCTGTGACAGCTGTCAATGGAGACGTGCTCGGAGAAAAATTTGTGGTGTATAAAGCATTGCCTTTAACAATTCGCACATTTGAAATATTTGAATTTGTACAAGCTACCGTGGTTTCAACTTGAGTGCCACCTACGTAGAGATTGCCTGCCACTGTGTTGCCATCCAAACTTGCGGACATCGTTACGGTCGATTCTTGGGCTCCATTAATAAATAATCTTAAGGTATTTCCACTGCGAGTGACTGCAAGGTGATACCAAGTATAATCTTTAACTAGAGTTGTACTCAATAAACAGTTATTTGCTGTAGAATTATGATTGCAAACTTCAAAAGAAAACCGATTTGATGAGGAGTTATTACTCCGATCCATTAAGCACCACTCATTGGCAGACCAACCAGCTCCATTTGCCTTAGCAATAATTCTTGGATAAGCTTGAGTTTTACTGACGGCATAATACCAACACTCAATCGTAAAATCTCCAGTGCTTAATAAATTGGAACTCGTGACGGGAATAGATAAATTATCTCCCGCCCCATCAAAGTAAACACCCCAACTATTTCCAAAAGGTGAAAAGCTCCCTTGAGTTACATCTCCGTAACGAGTGATGGTGGCGTTATTAGAAGAACTATCTACAAAGGTCGTGTTTTGCTGACCATTCGAAATGCCATCTCCGTTGAGAAGCAATTGAGTGTTTGCATAAAAAATATCCGATGGACCAAGATTATTTTTTTTAACAAACGAAAATGGAATAAAACCACCCGCCTTTGCTTTAGACGGAAATAAAAATTGCAGCAAATTCCAAGAAGTAAAAAAGGGAGTGGCTAAAAATGAGGCCCATTTTAAAAATTGCCGACGAGGAATGGATTTTTGAACACCCTTTGAATCATTACTTTGCATGCAATCTCCCTCTCATAATTCTAGGGCAGATTTATTTAAAAACAAGTGTCATTCTATAAATTTAAACAAGGGTGAGGGTGTCAAATATGAGAATATTTAGTGCTTCATTTTGATTCGTAGATTTTAAGATGATTGGGTCAATGACGACGGGAGCGCACAGGGGGCGGACGGGAGAGGATTTTTTTCTTTCAAAAAGCTCAGACATACGGTGCTCGCCTCGCCGATGGCTCGCCTGCGCTCCGAACTCGTTTTTGAAAAAAAAAGATCCCTCCCTCCCCCCCTGACACTCCCTCATTCATGACTCAAAAATAAAATCTAAAAAAAATGACCGCCCTTATGGAGGAGGAAATTTTAAATGTTGTTTTTATTTTTTAAATTTAGATTTTTTATTTTTTATTTTTAAGTTACAGAATTTTAAGGGAACTTTTTTTTTTAACTATTACGAACAAACAAAAACATTGCAAAAGAGTTTGTTTTTTTATTTTTTTTAAATTTCTGTTTGAAGGAGGGCGCCGGAGATTTTATTTATTTAAAAAACGAGTTCGGAGCGCAGGCGAGCCAGAGGCGAGGCGAGCACCGCTTGTCTGAGATTTTTTAAAAAAATAAAATCTCCGGCGCCCGGCCCTCAAGCAGTGACTCTAAAAAAAACCGAATAAAAAACTACTCTATATACTTATCCATCTTATTAAAAAAAGTTTCAAAATTGAGGCCCCAGACTTCATCGTGCTTTAAACTCTTATCTCCACGATAAATCACAAGACAAACTACCTCTTTATGATGTTTAAAATCTCTAAAAGTTGTGAGATTTTCGATCCAATCACTTCGCCATTTCTCGCCCCACTTTATTTCTAAAGCGTAGATTTTAGATTGAGTTTCAATGATAAGATCCACTTCTAATTTTTTATCATCGCGATAATAACTCAACTTCCAATTCTTTTTATAATAAGAATTATAACTTATAATCTGTAAGACCATCCATTGTTCAAATAAATGCCCTAATTCTATAGGAGATTTTTTATTCTCAATGGTATTCAATAAAGCATTACGCACACCTATATCAAAAAATAAGAACTTTTCTCTCTGAATAATTTTACGATCAATCTGTTTATTTTCAAAGGAGGGCACTTTGTAAATCAAAAGAGTTTCCACCAGAAGATCCATAAACCTTCTAATGGTTTCTTTAGGGATTTCAGAATCAGATGCTAATTGCGAGTAATTTAACTCATTCCAAGAGGAGAGAGCGGCTAAATCTAAATAGTGGCTAAAACTTGAAATATTTCTCACTAAAGCTTCTGCTAAAATTTCTTCTCGCAAATAAATACTGATATACTCAGAAAGGAGCTCTGGACCATAATCCTCTAGATAAATTTCTGGCAAGGATCCGCGTGAAAGACACTTCATCAAATCAAAATTTTCACCCAGCTCCCAATAATTTAAAGGGAATAAATTAAAAGAAAAAACTCTCCCTGGTAATAAATTAACTTCACTCTTTTTTAACTTTCGAGCCGACGAACCTGAAATAAGAAATGATAAATTTCTATAGTCATCTATCAGAACCTGCACCGTATTAATTATCGAGGGAATTCTTTGAATCTCATCGATAAAAATAATTTTATTTTGAGTCGCACCCTTTTTGGCTTCTGAAATTAAGGGCTTCACCATTTTTTCTATCAATCCAGGATCTTTAATATGTTCCTGATATTCTTTTTCCCTTGCTAAATTTATGGTGAGATCTGGCTTTAAAAGTTTTAACAAAGAGGATTTGCCTGTTTGACGTGGTCCCAACAAAAGGACGCTTTTTCTCTTATCTAAAATATGTGATTGAATTTGTTCCTGTAAGGACCTCTGAATCAACATCAACTCACCCCTCTAAATAAATAGCACCTCTTTATTGTCACTGCTTCCCTCTAAAGAGTCAATATTTTAGCCCACTCCGTGGGTCAAAAAATGAGATTTTGACCCACAGAGTGGGCCATAATCTCAAACCGAAACAAATAAATCCCCTCAAGGTCGAGCCCCCTCAACCCACATAAAGGTTCCTAAAAACACAATGATTTCAAAATTTAATGAGCGCACCAAAAAAAACAAACCTATCGAGCGCAACACCAAAAACATTGCAAAAGAGTTTATTATTTTAATTTTTTAGCATTCTGTTTGAAGGAAGGCGTCGGAGATTTTATTTATTTAAAAAACGAGTTCAAAGCGAAGCTATGGAACAGCGAAGCCAAAGAGCAGTGGAAGGCGAAGTTGCGCGGAAAGTTTTCACTTTCCGCAAATGCAACGAGGCGAGCACCGCAAGGCCTGAGCTTTTTTAAAGAAATAAAATCTCCGGCGCCCGGCCCTCAAGCAGTGACTCTAAAAAACTTACCCAAAAAAACTACTCTTTTAACAATGGCGTGATTTCTAGCTCTTTGACGTCCCCATTGCGCAAGACCTTAATCGTGGTTTTAACCTGCGGCTTCATTGATTGAAGAACATAAACGTAATCGTACAAATTGTTCACTTTCATTTTGTCCAATTCCACAATCACATCGCCGCCCTTGATGCCGGCTTTTTCTGAAGGTCCGTTCTGAGTCACACCAGAAATTCTCACACCCTTCACGCCCTCTTGAGAGTAATCAGGAATGGTTCCCAAATAAACTCTAAATGTACGATTCTCCATCTTCTTCATGCCGCCTTCAGTTTTTTGATATTCCAAAGGAGCCTTTTTACCAGCTTGGATGGTCACGACCGTGTCTTTAATAAAATTCAATACTGAGTTTAATCCCTTAAAGTTAATCAACTCAAAAGTATCTTTTGGAGTGTGATACTCAGCATGGGCTCCCGTAAAAAAGTTAATGCTCGGAATCTCTCCCAAATAAAGAGCCATTGAATCCGTTGGTTGATAAGGGTCCTCTTGAAGAGAAACTGCCACCGAAGTTTGCAATGCGTTTTTCTCGAACAAATCTTTCCATCCCTTTGCAGAACCCACACCTTGAATAATTAATGAGTCACGCAAACGACCAATCATATCCATATTCAGGTAAGCCACCACATCTTCTTTTAAGGAAGCCACCTTACCATGCAGAGGACTCACTTCTGTTTTATAATTTTTTACAAAGTAATTGCTTCCGATCAAACCAATTTCTTCTCCCGTCCAAAGAGCAAAAGCGAGATTGTATTTGAGCTTTTCAGGATGTTTTGAAAAATAATGAGCCAATTCTAAAATCCCAGCAATCCCCGAACCATTATCATCCGCTCCCCCATGAATCGCCGGAAGCTTATCTGCTAAACTGGTTCCCGTATCACCCATTCCCAAGTGATCAATGTGCGCACCAATTAAAAGTGTTTTTTGAGCGCCCTTAACTGGAAGATAAGCTAATACGTTGCGACCATGGCTTTTTTGATAATTCAAATCCACCATTGCTTCGATTTGAGCGTTTTTCATTTCGGTTAAAAATTCTTGGCCAGAATTTTCATCCAATTGAGCTTGAACCTTTTTAAGATCCCAACCCTCAGCTTTAAAGATTTTTTGCGCGGTTTTTTCTGAAATCGACAAAGCCGCCAACTCAGAATCCACCAAAGCCCCATCAAATTTTAACTGCTGAATTGAATTCAAAGCTGTTGGAGAAATTAAAATCACTCCTAAAGCTCCTCTGTTTTTTGCCAAAGTGAGTTTATGCACACTGCGAGAATAAAGACTTAAGTACTGGCGGTACTCAGGATTATTCAGCATCGGAAGATCTCTCAACATAAGAACCCATTTGCCCGCCACATCTAAGTGAGCATAGCTATCATAAGCTGGGAATTTTTCGCTCGCAGGAGCTTTAATCCCGTAACCCGCAAACACCAAATTAGTACGTTGGAATTTTCCGGATTTAGAAAGAGAAAGTGGCAAATAGTCTTCACCAATTTTTAAACTTTGATCGTCTTTTTTAAGAGAAAGAGTGGCCGAGTTTTTTTCTCCCAAAATAAGACCCGTTGTAAATTCTAATCCTTGAAAATAAGTGCCATTTTTTAACCAAGGTTTTAAACCAATTTGTTTAAAATATTTTTCAACTTCTTGAGTGTAATTCACTTCTTCAGCAGAACCTGCTTTTCTCCCCTTAAATTGATTAGAAGAAAAATAAGCGATCTGTTTTTTTAAATCCGCTTCATCAATCTCAGGCTTCATTTGTGTTAAACCCGCAGCCGGTAGATCCAAGAGCTTTCTCGCTAAGAGGTCGTTCCACTCACCGATATAAATTTGTGATTCGCCTTTTTCGTTTTTATGAGTCCAAGAAAGCTTTTGACCATCTGGAGAAAAAACCGGCAATCCATCAAAGCCATCAATAAATGAAACCCTCACAGGCTTGTGCTCGCCCTTTGCGTCCACAATGTAGAGTTCAAAATTGCTATAACCATGAATGTTGGTTGTAAAAATAATGTAATCCCCTGAAGGATGAAAGAACGGCGCCCAAGACATTGAAGTCAATTGAGTGATGGCCTTTTGATCAGTGCCATCTGCATTCATCACATAGATTTCAGCGATCTGGCCAGAGGCATTAAATCTTCTCCAGGTGATTTTTTTTCCGTCTGCTGAATAAAAAGGTCCGCCATCATATCCGCGAGAGTTGGTGAGTCTTTTTACCTGAGAGCCATCGGCCTTCATGGTGTAGATTTCCATCATATAAGAAGCATCTTGTTTAAAAAGTTTGGCTTCTTCTTCGTTGAGTTTTTCTGTGAAACCCGTGCGGTTAGAGGCAAAAACAATATTTTGACCGTCTGGAGAAAAAGACCCTTCTGCGTCGTAACCCAATTCATGAGTCAACTGCACCGGCTTAGAAACTTTAGCTCCTGATTTTTGAAAATCTTGAACAAAAATTTCAAAGGTTTCGTCGTAGCTCCATGCGTACTTTTGTTTTGTGGTGCTTTTTTGGCTTTCGTACTCAGCCTGTACTTTAGTTTTAAATTCAGGATCTAAATGCGTTGATGAAAATAAAATCTTTTGTTTTTTAGGATGAATCCACGCACAAGTGGTTTTACCAGAGCCCGTAGAAATCAAATCCGTTTGGCCCGATTTTAAATCCATTAAATAAATTTGATAAAAAGGATTGCCCGCCTCACGATCACTTTGGAAAACCATTTTTTGCCCATCAGCACTGAAGTAACCTTCACCCGTTTTTTTACCGGCAAAAGTTAATTGCTTCACACTTGAAAGTAATTGATTGGGCTCTGACTGGACTTTTTCTAAAAGTGCAGGGTTGGTAGCTGGAGGAGCCTCTGCCACAGAAATATTTTGATAAAGGATCGCTGCCGACATCAAAATAATTGAAACAACAAATGATAGGAACTTCATAAAACCCCAATTCCCTGAATCTATCAGGAGAAATAAGTCAAAGATTCTTAATTTAATGAAACAAAAACAAATATATAAAAAATTTTGAAAAAACTATTCCCATATCAAGTAAGGGTCAACTTTTTTTACACATTCCAGGGTGTGAACCCCAGAATGAGACAAAAAGTGAGGATCTCTTAGCGGCTGAGATAACGATTCAAATCAATAAGGCCCGCTTCGACGGGATTATATTGTCTATAAGCTTCATTCAGAGAGTCATAGACCTCCCAAAAATGAGGACTGAATCGGCTTAAACCAAAGCCTTTAAATAAAATTTCTTGCTGCAGATTTGCATCGATCGAACTTGAGGACGATTGCATTCTTAAAATTTGATCGACAAAGTCTGGCAAGCGAGAGATCTCAAAATCAAAAATATAATTCGGAAAACTTCCCACAAATCCTGGAATAAAATTGAGGCTGTTATTTTTAATGTCCAGTCTGCGGTCTTCATTAAAAACAAAATCCACATTAAAATGTTCCCGGTTTAGAACCATCGAATAAACCAAATAGGTTCCATCTGCTTTACGAAGACGGATGTAAGAAAGGTCTGGCAATGTGTGCAACCAAGGCCACTTCACTCCACCAATGAGACTCAAGGACGCTTTAGCTTTTTCAGTCTCAGTTAAATAAATTGGTTTTGCGATGTCATGACCCCAAATAAAATCAAAGAGCCCCTGATCTATATTTTCGCCCTTTGGAATTTCTCTTTTACGAAATTCTAATCTTACTTTTTCAATCTTTTCTCCCACTTCAGCCAATCTCACTGAATAATCTTTTTTATTCAGCTCTTCTTTTTGAGAGTCAATGGCATCTACAAAACCACGGGCCATTGGAGTTAATTTAGAAAAGAACTTATGAACCAATTCATTTTTTTGATCCATGGGCTCAGAATTTTTAAAAGCAATCTGAGTTTTTCGATCCCGATTCAAGTGGTAAGGAGCATCGTGAATCACATCATCCACATAAGGTTCGCTGACTTTATTATGAATTTTTTCAGAAATTTTATTCAACACAGGAACTTTTGAAATCAATTTAGAGATCTCAATCGGTGAAAGGTTCCATCCTTCACGCACTTTAAGACGACTCTCTGGCGGAAGAAAACTCAAGAAAAGATCTTCGCCATTAATTCTCGACCAATCCATATGAAAGCGCGTGCTGGCTTGATGAATCGTGGTTCCATAAGCACTAAAACCCGCCACTAAATTATAGTAAATGTCTTCGAGGATGGCATAATCCACCACCCAAATCGTGCGTGGAATTTCTCCCAATGCCCCCTTATTGACTGAGGCGCTGTCAAAGTGGCGATAAATAGTGAGAATAGTCCCATCATTTTTTTGGCCCACTCTAAACACATTGGAATTATAAGAACCATCCCAAATAAAATCTAAATTCAAACCTTGGGGATATTTATCCACATAGAGTTCACTCTTCAAACGTCTGTATTCTAAGATCGCTTTGTTTTCTGTAACCACATATTTTTTAAGATTTGGAATTGCACCATTGGCTGCCGGTGGCACTAAAAGATGGCCGTATTTATCAATAAAATCTCTGCCCGTTTGGGAATCTTTTTGAATCATAGGATCTTTGGAAGGATCCATAAAGAAAACCCAAAAGTGATCGTTGATCACATTGAGCGCACTGTTCCCACGACAAACTGGACCCAAAATAAAGTTCATGATGTGGTAGTAGTTATCGTCTAACAAAAAGGAATATCTAATTTTAGAAGGAATTTTTTTAAACGAAACAAATGGATTGGCCGTTTCTGGCAAATCATAATCCGGCAAAGTCATTTCTTCGGGTTTTAATCCCCAATCACTATCAATAAAAAGTTCATTCCAGCGTGCGAGGCGATCTAAACCGATGCGATAAGTGATATGAGATTTTTGCACAATCGTGTCTGTCATGCGACGGAATCGATAATAAAATTTTGAAACTTTAGGATCGTCATAAGGACGAAGTGTGGCAATTTCATCAATCTCGCCATCACGTGTTTTTGAACGCACCAGTCTGTAATACTCTGCAGGTGCTTCAGTCACTAAATCACTTGGCGCAAAATAGAGATGAGCTAAAAACACATGTTCATAAATATAGCGAGCCGCTAATTGATGTTTAAATTCACTTCGATTTAAAAAATCCTCAACGGTAAAAATGATTCCTTGAGCTTGTGCGGAAGGATGAGTCAGTAAATATTTAAGATCTTTTGAAGGACCAGGGGAACCTTGAGCAATCCAATCTTTAAGAGTTTGATGCTCTTCAGAACTCAATGCAGGTAAACCAAATGGCATCCCAGCCCAAGGTTTGGAGTTCATGTATTCACTGATCGTGGTTTCTAAAATATTTCCAGAAAAGATTTTACTCACGGCTCTTTGATTCGGGATTGGACAAGTGCGAGAGTTTTCAACTTGATAATCAGAACGAGGTTCCGCAGCAGTTTGATACTGTGAACTTCGTTGTTGCTTGAGATCAATCAAACTAAAGAGAATCGAATCATCCAAACGATCTTGAGGTTTACCCTCTTTAGAAATCACCGGATAAAATCCCTTATGTCTCCATTCATTGGTGTTTTTGGCATCAATAAATAATCGTGAAGGAGGCGCGTCTTCTAAACGAACTAAATCATAGTAAAAATCTTTTTTAGCTCCTCGCTCAACCCCATCATAGGAACCCATCTGCAATTGACATGGAGCAACGTAGCAAGAGTGGCAAGCCACGCAGCGGTTGTCTAAGATGGGTTTTACTTTGGACATATAGAGATCATTTGCGAGCAATTCCTGAAATTTTAATTGATCAGGATGTCCCTCATAGGAACTCATTTCTAAATTTTCGGTATTGAGGGGATTGGCGTTTAAGGTTCGTTCATAAAAAAAAGTGCTTAGGGCGACGATTGCAAAAAGAACGGCCATTCCTAAATATTGTTTTTTAAACTTCATAAAAAAACCTCTCTTAAAAGATTATTCTTTTAATAAAAAATCCTCTGGATTTTCGAAACATTTTTTAAATTCTTCAGAAAGTTTGGCAGCATGAATGCCATCAATCATACGATGATCAAAAGTTACCGTGACCGACATAATTTGACGAATTTGAATCTGATCGTCCACAACCCAAGGCTTTTTCTTAACGGCACCCATAGTGACTAACAAGGGAACCCTTGTGTAAGGACATAGAGGAGCATAGGCCACATCAATGCCAAGACTTCCCACATTGGTGATCATCACAGATCCAAAAGGGTCGCGCGGCAGACCTAAAAATTTAAGATCCCAGTTCAGCCCATAAATTAAAAAAGAAGCCAAATCTAAATACCATCCACATAAAAACCATGGAATGAATTTAAACATGTCCATATTTTTAGAAAACTCTGGGTCTTTATGAGAACGAATCAGTTCTACTTTTTTTTGAATTTTATCGGCAATCTCTGCGCTCGAAAGATTTTCGGCATTTTCAACGGTACAGCCAGAGAGTGTGGCTTCTTTAATTTTATCTGGACCTTTGCCAGGAATGTTTACTTGAAAAAATAAAGTGACGTTGTCTCTGAGATAAATACGACTTCCTCGAATCATCCCATTGATTTCAGGTCTTTGATTGAGACAATGAGCCACGGCTTTACCCACTAAGTGAGTGAGAGTGACGCGCACACCTTTTTTGCGAGAGTATTCTTCGATCATTTCTAAAGAACGAGTGACGTCAACTTCCATGTATCCGTAAACAGATGGATCTTTAGCAACACGCCATGTTCCCATAGCAACTTTTCGAAAGGGTGATGTTTTATCAAGAAGTTTTAAACCTATTTTGCCCATTGAATGACCATCCTGTTTTTTTAAGATTTCCTAAAAAAACGACTATCCCCCGAGAATTTCAGAAAGGCAAAATCAAAAATGAAAAAATGAGCTTTAAAAATGAGATATTTAGGGCTTCTTTAAATAGAGAATGAACTTTGGTGAGCGAAGCTAAAAATAAAATGACTTTTTTGAGCTTAATTATTGAAAAATATTATCGAAATTTTAATGAAAATCTTTATTTCTTCCGGAATTTCAAACGCTCAGATCTTCTGAGTTTGGCATCATTAAATCGACGCTCGTCTTCAGGCGTTTGACAAATGAGTGGCGGAGCCTGTTTGGGCTTTCCGAACTGATCTAATGCTACAAATGTTAAATAAGCAGAGGCCGTATGAAATTTTTCACCGGTTCGTGGATTTTCTGCATCCACACGCACGCCGACTTCCATGGAAGTTTTTCCCACGAAATTAACACTGGCTTTGAGGTTGACCACCCAACCTTTATAAACGGGCTTTACGAAATTAAGTGAATCTATACTTGCAGTCACCACATCACTGGCTGAATGTCTTTGCGCAGCGACTGCCGCAGCAATATCAATCCATGACATCATGATGCCACCGAAAACACTGTCGAGTGAATTGGTATGTGTCGGCAAAACGAGCTGAGTCATTGTCACTGTTGAATCTGAAACAAATCGACCTAGTTGTGACAAGTATCCTCCATCTGAACTTAAGCGCTCATCATCAATTAATCCATAATTGCTATGGATTCAAGCCATAGATCCATTTGTTTTAAAAAATGGATCTATGGTAGAGACAATTAAAGACCGCCGATTCCGATATCGCCGTTTCCATTTCCGCGATTGTAGTCACCTAATGGACGAGAGCCTGGAATGATTGTCGGTGTCACTCCTGCTACCGTTGTACTTCCCATAGGAATTGTAGGAGTAGCTGGTGCAATTGCTGCTGCCGCTGCTGCATGAGCAGGAGCTTCAACACGTGCTTCGCTTTCCACAAAACCAAGATGAGGAAGACACCACACGATCAACTGAGCGCGCGATTTCACGTTCATCTTTTTATAGATATTTGTTAAATGAAACTTGACCGTCTTTTCTGTCACGAAAAGTTGATTTGCAACTTCCTTGTTAGACAAACCTTTCGATACTAGTTCCGCCACCTCTGCCTCACGATTGGACAGACCCTTATGTATTAGAACATCTCTGAGCATCCTTGCTCCCCTTCCGTTGCTATTAACGATTTATTGAAACAACTGTCTCAAAATAAAATAACGACAACCTGACTCAAAGTCTGACAACTTTTTTTGAGAAAATCAATAAACTGGTATTAACTTTTTTAAAACTAGACCGATAACCTTATCAGAAGATCAAATTTTATCGTCTTCTTTTAAATTTCATCAAGGAGAATGTATGTTTCCACCAAACACAAAATTTATCGTTGTAGACGACTTCGCCACAATGAGAAAAATCATCAAAAAAGTTCTTACAGAACTTGGGTACACTCAAATCGAAGAAGCAGACGATGGTGCGAAAGCTCTCCCGATGTTAAAAGCTGCTGCTGCCACTGACAAACCATTTCAATTTGTCATTTGTGATTGGAATATGCCAGTAATGACTGGAATTGACCTCTTAAAAAATTGCAAAGCGGATGAGAATTTAAAAAAGATTCCATTTATGCTTGTGACTGCGGAAAGCGAACAAAAAAATATCGTTGAAGCCGCTAAAGCAGGTGTTTCTGATTATGTGGTTAAACCATTTAATGCTGCTACACTTAAAGAAAAATTAGAAAAAATCTATAACAAGCACTCTGCTGCTCAAAAAGCTGCTTAATTTTTTTAACGCATTTTTTTGAGTTCCCAAGCCGAGGAGTGTTTGTATGGCCGCTGAAAATATAAACAATAACAGCAACCCTCTTTTAGACAAGCGTTTGATTAACGCTTTCATTGAAGGCGTTGTTAAAACGCTCTCGACAATGGCTTCTACTGAAGTCACCACAGGAAAAGCTTCTATTGAAGCGCAGTTTTCTGCCAAAGGAGAAATTGCGGGCATGGTTGGTATGGTTGCCGGACCCATGAAAGGCATCATGACCATCAGTTATCCCAAAGCTGGGATTATCAAAATACTGGAGAACATGCTCGGAGAAACCTATACAGAAATCAATGCAGAAGTAAAAGATGCCGTGGGCGAACTCACCAACATGATCTATGGATCTGCCAAAACTTCTCTCAATAATTTGGGTTACAATTTTGAAATGGCCATTCCATCAGTGATCATCGGTGCTTTTGAAATTTCAAAACTCCACAATGGAGCTACGCTCATTATCCCTTTTAATCTTAAAACTGGGGATGTCTTTTACGTTGAAATCACCGTTCAACCTAATTAAAAAAAACAATTAAGAGCCTCGAATCTCATTCATCAATGCTTTATGCAAAAGCATGAGATCGGTGCTAGTTTGTTTGAGTCGAGCCATTAACATCAACGAGATTTTTTTAAAAATAGGAAGAGACCACTTAGGATGCTCTTCAGAAAACTTTGCAAAAGCATCTCTCGTAAGAACTAAACATTTACAAGGTTTATCACAAACCACAGTGGCACTGCGAGGTTCTGCTTCTACAAGTCCCCCTTCTCCAAGTGCCGGATGAGATTCGCCTTTGAGAATAAGCACTTTGTAAGTATCGCCATCTGGAGTTTTGCGATAAATGCTCACTTGCCCCTCGAGTAAAATAAAAAACTCATCTCCTAAGGCACCTTCAACAATTAATTTATCTCCCACGACATAATCTTTTTCAGTCATGATGGCAGAAATAGCTTCTAAGGCGCTGGGATTGTCTTTAATTCCTGCGAACAAATTCACTTTTGAGAGGATTTCAATTTTTGTTTGCATGTGCCTGATCCTTTTTTCTGGTCATTAATTACACGGGCGCTGAAGCTTCGGTTTTTCTCTCAATCACAATCGCCATAGAACCTTCTTTAACCACATAATCCTCTGAAGGACTAAATACAGGCTGATTAAAACGCAAGGCCTTTACGGCAGTGAGGTTTTCAACTAATTGACCAATATTGGGTGTTTGTTGCGCCCGCTTAATGGCATATTCTTTAGCTTGATGGCTGTTGCCAGAGTTTTCTAAAATCCCTAATAAAGTTTTATGAGGATAAATTTTTGTAAACTCTGTTAAAAAATCTGCATAGGGCAAATTAAAAAGCTCATCAGGAATACGACGAGTGACTAAATTAATATTTGAACGTGGATTTAAAAGCGCTTGAAAAATATTTGAAACACCCGTTCCCGTTGATGACATCGCTAACATCAATCGGCTCGTATCACGGCTGTAAATAATCTCATGAACTTGTGCCAAGCGAAGATACTGATCCATCACAGCATCAAGTAATTCCGCCACAACTTCGGTTCCTTTGGCGATGGAATTAATGGTCATGGCTGTCATCACTGTTCTGGCATCAGCTTCTGTGATAGTAGGAATTTCTCCATTCGACATCGGAGTGGCATCTGCTAAAATTAAAATTTTTGTAGCGCGCTCTGGGGCTGCTTTTTTAAGATTCACTTCTAACCAAAAATCTCCACGAATAATCTTAACATGTTTAAGGCGTGGAACTGCTAAAAGACTTTCGATTTCTTTTTCATCCATATTGTTGATCAAAACCAATTTAGCAGAGGATAATTCTGGATTGGAATCCAAAATATACATGAGGAGATTTGCCATCTCGTCTTTCCATCCGCAAATAATATAATGACCAAAAAGTTCTTCGGAATTCACAATACCCCTCCTCTGACTGAGAGCTCTTTCTAAAAAAAATGATGAAATCTTTGCGGTCACCACAGCGATGCTGGCTACCCCAGAAAGCATCAAAAGACCCGCAAACAAACGACCCATATCCGAAACTGGAAATTTATCTCCATAACCCACCGTTAAGAGAGTGACCAAACCCCACCAATAGGCATCTACGTGAGAATTGATATTGTGACCTTCAATATTCACTTCGCTATAAAAAACAATTTCAGAAATCACAATCCAGGTGACTAAGATAAATAAAATAGCTGCAATAAAAGGGTTTTTCTTTAAATAGCTGATGATTTTAAAAAAGAATTTTTTAAATTTGAGAATTCGATGCTGTTGATTTTGTGGAGAGCTGGGATCGAAGTTCTGGTTCATTTAAAAATCCTTTTTTAATTCCCGAACAGAATATCTAACTCACATTAATGTAAGTCTTTTTTTAAATTTGTCACAGCTCTTTTTAATGATGAAAATAATTTTTATTTAAACTCACACCTTGGGTGGTCCAGCTTAAATTTTGAATCAAGAAATAACTAGAATAAAATCCTGAAATTAAAAAATACACCACAAGCCCAATGGCCAAAAGCCATCTTCGTTTGGTGTTTTTTTTGCGCGGATTTTTTTGAACCACTCGAGTCTCTGCCAACCAATCCGAAAGATGCGTGCGATCGTGACGTATAAAAGCAAGCGCATAAGTAGCAAAACTAAAGAAAAACCCTAAGTGATCTGCAAGAACTCTAATTAAAGATTGTGACCAACCGAGATCTTGACCTTCTGCATATTTTGGGATGACTTTTAAACCCATGATCAGCTTGCCAAGCGTGGCTCCCGCAAATTTAAGAAACACCACTTTATAAAAAAATTGGAGCGCGAAAGAAATCAAAAGCCATTTCCAACTCACATGCATTTCACCGGTTTTAACCAAGCTCCCCACAATTTGAATCCAAACTGGAGTCCATAAGAAGAAAACAAAGAACCCGTCTAAATGAAAAGCAAAAAATCTTTTGTAAGTACTTGCAGTATTTGGCATTTTTATCACTCTATCCTTAATTTATAATTCAACAACGTGATTTTTTAAAAAACTCAATAGCTTCTTCGCGTGTTTTAAGAATTCCTTTTAATTGCAACTCATAAAATTCTTCTAAAAATTCTCCGAGCGCCGCGCCCATCAATTGGCCTTTAAAATCATCCCCATTCACAAGGGGTTGAGGCAACTCACTCTTATGTAACGCTATTACAGAGTTTTCTAACGTTAAAACCTCTTGCATTAAATCTTGAGACCAAAAAGAGGGCTTTAAAATTTTTAATAAATCAAAAATTCTTCCTTGATCCGCATAAAGCTTTTTATAAAAAGGTTTTTTTAAAAACTCCCCGCCAGAAAAAAATAAATCTAAACTTGCTAAGGTTTCGCGTTCTTGGTGGCGAGAAAAACGCCATTTTTGAAAGGTCGTTTTTAAGTAGTTTTTAAACCCGCCCGAAGAAATTAAATTTGAGCCGTAAAAATTTAAAAATGTGGCAATAAAAAAGACCCAAAGGTCTTCGTGAGAATGGCTTTGAGTTTTTACGCCCGACTTATCATGACTTTGTTTCAATTCTTGAATCGTTTTAAAAAATGATGGCTTGTTGAAGGCTTTTGGGTCAATTAAATCCCCTTTAAAAAGCTGAACACAGATTTGTTGAAATCCCAAAAAATCCAACTCCTGCAAATGATCACACATTAAAAGTTTTTGAAATTCATCTCTCAGGCGCTCGTAACTCACTTTAACCAACAAGGGACTTAATTCTTGTGCTTTTTTAAGAGTTTCCTCATTTAATTTAAATCCCAGCTGAGCCGAAAATCTAAATCCGCGCAAGATGCGCAAATGATCTTCCATAAATCTTTTTTCTGGCTCCCCTATGGCTTTTAATTCTTTTTTTTGAAGATCTAAAAGCCCCTCCACATAATCAATCACTTCGCCCGTTTGAAGATCTAAAAAAAGACCATTGATTGTAAAATCTCTGCGAAGAGCGTCTTCTTTTTCTTCTGAAAAAGTGACTCCCTGTGGGTGTCTCCCGTCTGCATACTCGCCGTCTTTTCTAAACGTAGCGACTTCGATTTCGCCGCCCAGGATTTGCACTCGGATGACTCCAAAGGCTTTGCCAACGGCGATGGTGTTTGAAAATAAAGCCTCGACTTCATCGGGAGTGGCATTGGTGGCAATATCTAAATCTTTAGGGACTTTTCCGAGGAGAAAATCTCGAACAGCCCCACCAGCTAACAAACTTCGAAAACCCTTTTTTGTGAGAACTTCGTTTACTTTTAAAAGAGCTTGGGCATCAGGATGCTTTTTAAGAAGATCTAAATGAGAGGGATTCACGAGAGTTTTCATCCCCTTATTAAACCGCGAGACTTTTTAAAAGTCATTACAAAATGTCCTCAATGAACTCTTGTTTTAAGGGATCTCCCTATTTTGGACTGTTTATTTAAAAGAATACCTGCTATTGAAAACCTATGGATTTGAATCACAAAAAACAACGACTGCAAGAAGTCGTACTAAAGGCTGGCTTTCAATCGTTTGAATGGGTAAAACTCGAAAAGCCCCTCAGCTTTGAACTCTATGATCAATGGATCAAAGAGGGCTATCAAGGCCAAATGAATTATCTCAAAGACCACCTCCCCCTTAAAGAAAATCCACAACTTTTAATGCCCCAAGCGCGTTCTGCTTTGGTGGTCACACTTAATTATTTACCTCATCCAAGTCCGGTTGAACTCCCCTTTAAAAATCTGCGCACGGCTTTTTATGCTCAAGGAGAAGATTATCATTTATTTTTTAAAAACCAGCTTCGTTTTTTAATTTTAGAACTGCAAAAAATATTTCCTGACGAAAAATTTGAAGCCTATACTGATTCTTCTCCCGTTCTTGAAAGAGATCTTGCCGCCAAAGCTGGCCTGGGTTGGATTGGTAAAAATAATTGTTTAATTCATCCCAAACAAGGCAGTTTGTGTTTTATAGGAGAGATTTACTCCTCGCTTGAAGTTTCGGAAAACCCACAACAAATGCCTGACTTTTGTGGCACCTGCCAACGCTGCATACAAGCATGCCCGACTCAGGCGCTAGAAAAACCCCGTTGGTTAAATTCTGAAAAATGCATTTCGTACTGGACCATTGAATCTTCAACTCCTCCGCCATTTGAAATGGCCGAAAAATTTGGCGATCTTTTTTTTGGTTGTGATATTTGCCAAACAGTTTGCCCTTGGAATCAAAAGGTCTTTGGTCGAGATCTTCACAAACCTCCGCAAACTGAAATTCAAAATGCAGATCAAAAAGAATTGCTGATCCAAGACTTAAGATGGGTTCTCACCACTTCAGGCAAACAAATTCAAAGATCTCTTAAAAATTCGGCCCTTTCAAGAGCGGGACATAAAGGACTTAAAAAAAATGCCTTGATTGTAATTCACAATCTGAAGATCAAGGAACTGAAAGAGGAAGTTGAAAAATTCTTAGAAGATCCTAAATTAAAAGATCTTGCGCAATGGACGCTAAAGGGACTTTAGAAGCTTTAAAAAATTAAAGCTTCTTGTTTAAATATTTTGATTTTTAGGAAACTATTTTTTCATTAATTTATTGAGAAGGTGATCCATCTCAGCAGGCATTCCTTTAGCTCCAGCTCCTGCAGCTGGTTTAGCCCCAGGCTTTGCACTCGACTTATCAACAGCCACACTGGCGCGAACATCCGCTCCAAATTGAGAAGACGCCCATCTCAGACGATCTAAAAATGTTTGTGTAAACATCTTTTGAAGATCTTCATGAGAAGTTGGCCCATCCACTTTTTCAATCATAGATTGCAACATCTCGGTGCCATCCAAAAGGAGAGCCACACAGATATCAAAAAGCTGAGGATTTTTTTTGATTTGTGAAGCCTTATAACCCACAGCTTTACAAATCGCTGCATAGTCTCCGATTTTATGGATGAAGTGACCTTCAGGTGCCATCATAGCTAGACTTTTAGATCCCCCCATGATGCGATCCACTTTAAGACCATACTCTTCTAGTCTTTTGACCTGCTCGTAGTCGCCTTCTATTTCTTCTAATAGTTCTAGCATTTCTTCGATTAAGATCTTTGACTCTGACTGAAAATCTTTTAAAATTTCTATATCAATTTCTTTCATATAAGAAATTTAACTAGAAAAAAAAGTAGAAAGCAACAAGATATGGATTATGTACCAATAAGAGTGAGCACCCTTCGTGGAGACCAATCAGTTAATTTTGATGCCTACATTAAAATCAATGATAAATTTGTTCTTTATGTAAGAAAAGGGGACTCCTTTGAAGGGGATCGCCTTGTTCGATTGAAGTCTAAAAAACTCAAGAAAATGTATATCGCTCCAGAACAAGATGTTTTGTATCGCTCCTACTTAGAACAAAATATGGAGCTTGCTTACAGCCCCACTTCTCCTAAAAGCATTGAAACAAAAGCTGAGATTGCACAGGGACATTTACAAAGTGCCTCTGAAGAAGTTTTTGAAAATGCAGACAGCGAAGAAGTTTATACTTCTGCTAAAAAAAATATGAGCAAGTTTGTAAACTTTTTGACTTCACAAAAAGGTGCCATTTACTCAGTTCTGAATATTGATAATGTGGATCAAAACTTGGCCCATCACGGAGTTGCGGTTTCTACTTTAGCTGTTGCTCTAGCTGATAAACTCAATATTAGAGAAGAAAAACAAATTCTCCTTCTCGCTCTTGGTTCTTTATTGCATGACTTCGGGCATGTGGGTTCTGAAGCGGCTTTTAATAAGCCGATGTCTAGCATGACTAAAGAAGAACTCATGGATTACAAACAACATCCCGCTCGCGGCGCTCTTCTTGTGCAAGATAAACAACATTTTGACCGCACTGTGATTAATATTATCACTCAGCACGAAGAGTACATTGATGGAGGCGGGTTTCCGAATAAACTCCGCGAAAAAGACATTGATCCTCTCGCTTTGATTTGCGGCTGTTGCAATGCTGTTGATCGCCTCATCACGTTTGAAGGTGTGGCGAGAAAAGATGCCGTTAAACAATATATGATCACCTCTGTGGGACGATATCCCCTTGAACATATGAAGCTTTTAGCTGAAGTATTAAGCTCTTTTAAAAATTCTTAGTTTAAAACCCCAACATGATGACATGAGCCAATTTATTTTCAAATAAGTTGGCAGATACTTATTTGACAAATTTTTTAGTTATGACATTCTCTGTAGCGTTCAAAATAAAGAACTTTTTTTATTGGCGAGGCTCAGAGGATGAATTTAAAAACTTTTGACTTGATTATAGTGGGGGCCGGCCTTGCTGGTTTAAGTCTGGCCCACTGTCTGCGCAAAAATCATCCTCATTGGAATATCAAAATCATTGATCAAGCCCCGCATTTTAGCCCTGATAAAACATGGTCTTTTCATCATCATGATTTGCAAAATTTTGAACTTTGGAAAGATTTTATCTCTTACTCATGGCCTCGCTATGAAGTGCAGTTTTCTTACACCCGCCTCATGAATGAACCCTACTACACCATTAACTCTCAAGATTTTTTTGCCAAAATGCAAAATTCTGTGGGGGGAATGATTGAATGGGGTGTTAAGGCCATTGAAATTCATTCTCAACATGTAGTGACTCTCAATTTAAAAACTCAAGAAACAGAAACACTTCATGCCAAGTTAGTGATTGATGCTCGGCAAGTGAATAAGTCTTCTTCTTTTGCTGAAATGGAAGAAAAGGGCTGGGGCTTTCAAAAATTTTGGGGCCTTGAAGTTAAAACTCAAGAGCCTCATGGATTAACTCATCCGATTTTGATGGACGCCACTGTTGAGCAAAAAGATGGTTATCGTTTTATCTATTTATTGCCCTATTCTGAATCTACTTTGCTGATTGAAGACACTCGCTACAGCAATCGTGCATTTTTGGAAGATGGAACCGAAGATGTTTTGACCTACGCTCGCCAAAAAAATTGGGTGGTTGAAAAAATCCTCAGAACGGAATCAGGAGTTCTGCCTATTCCTATGCGGGCCAATCTCTTAAATTCAGGGGCTTTAATTGTTGCTGGACAAGAGCCTGCAAAAGAAGTTCTTAAAATTGGAACTCGTGCAGGATTTTTTCATCCTGTGACGGGATATTCTTTTTTATGGAGCACTTTGGTGGCAGAAAAACTGGCGCAAATTAATGAGCCTGATTACGAAAAATATGCGGCTGCCTTAGAGCAACTTCACCAAGAAAGACTTAAAACGGAGTCTTTTTATTTTATTTTGAACCGCATGCTCTTTCATGGAGCTGCTCCTGAAATTCGTAAAAACATTTTTCAAAGATTTTATAAACTCCCCGACAAAACTATTTCTCGCTTTTATGCAGCTCGAACTAATTGGCCAGACCGCATAAGAATTTTAGTCGGCAAACCTCCTATTCCAGTCAAATCAGCCATTAAGTCTTTGACCCAAAATTATAAAGAGGTGGTTTTATGATTCCAAAAACTACCCAACTGGGAGAGTTTGATATTTTAAAAGGTCACTCAGAGGAATCTTCTCAGTATTTAAATTCACTTTATGAGGCGACTCTTTTGAACCCAGTGAATAATTTTTTATCTCGACCGCGCAAGGGTTTTAGATTTGAACTGATTTATTTAGGATACGAAATCGCCGCAGAAATTTTTTATGCTAGGAATCCGCACAAATCTAATTTGCCAGAGGCTCCCTTAAAAGTTTTGCAACTTTTTGATGAAGTCATAGAATTGCTCCACTCGGGTTCACTCATTGTAGATGATATTGAAGATCAAAGTCAGATGCGACGCGGGCAAAAAACACTGCATAATATTTATGGAATGCCGACAGCTTTAAATGCTGGCAATTGGCTTTATTTTTGGCCCTTGATAAAAATTCAAAATTCCTCTCTTTTAAAACCAGAGCTGCAACAAAAAGCACTGGCTGAATGTTTACAAACTTTGTTTTTTGCACATACGGGGCAAGCTTTAGACATTGGTGTCACACTGACGCAAGTTCCCCGCTTAGAAGTGCAAGAAGTGATTTTAAAAACCATGGAATTAAAATCAGGCGCTTTAGCTTCATTAGCTATGACCTTAGGAGCGTTAAGTCTTTTAAACCATGAGGAGATCTCTCAATCTGAAATGAAATCTCAAACCGAAGTAGTTTTTGAAGCCATTCAAAAATTTGGCAATCATTTTGGTCAAATTTTGCAGATTTATGATGATATTGGCAATTTAACTTCGGCTGCAAATCCCGAAAAACAATTTGAAGATTTAAGACTCCTACGCCCTTCTTTTATTTGGTCCGTTTTAGCCAAAAAATGTGAGGATCAAGATTACCAAAATATTTTTAGTCAGATTCAAAAAATTAAAGTTGAGTCTCCGCAAGATCCTCAAAAAATGATTTCTTATTTGCAGGAAATTTTAGCAAATAAAGAAATTCAAAAAACGGCGATCACAGAGGCCGCTCAAAT
>JBIIER010000039.1:0-7830 GCA_044237745.1 Pseudobdellovibrionaceae bacterium | reverse complement strand
TTCAAAATAAAGAGATCCCATTTAATATTCGCAAAAGAACCGTTTTTGAATTGTTACTTTATAAATACGAAATTCAAAGAAGAATTTTTAGACTAGATCTTTTGAAAATTCCTGATCATGAGATGAAACAAATTGTTTCAGAGGTTAAACAGTGGAGTAAAACAAATGATCCAAGACGTAAAAACTTTATGAAGGGTTTAGGTCAAGATATTAATTTTTGTTTGAATCAAGATAAACCAAGCTTTTTAAAATTTTATTTAGATGTTAATTTAATAGATATCAACTCGAGAGATCAAAGTAATATGTCTCTCTTTTTAAAAGCGGTTGTGAATCATAAACGAAATATAGTGAATTGGCTTCTTCAAGATCCTAAATTGGATTTAAGTTACCGAGATCAATATGGCTTTACCGACATTGAAAATGCAAAATTGCTCGGGGCTCATAATTTGGCGGAGTATATCGAAACAATTAGACCAGAAGCTAAGGGCCGTGATTTAAAAATTAAATTAAGAAACTCTGATGGCAATCCTATAATGGACTTTGTTAAAATTCATCCAGGTGAATTTATGATGGGTCAAAGAGAAAATCTTTATTTGGTCAAGCTCACCAAACCTTTTGAATTGATGTCGGTGCCCACGACACAACAAATTTGGTCTGAAGTTTTAGATTTAGGAGATAAATATCTTCTTCAAAAAGTTCATCTTAAAAAAAATATTATTGCTAAAGTTTATCATCAGACAATGTCAAAAGTAAGAAGTCAGCTGAAGTCTTATATAGGAGAGACTTCTATTCCTAAGAATCCGTCTTTAACTAAAGGATCGCAATATCCAGTGGATTCGGTTTCTTTTAAGGATGTGACTGAGTGGTTTAAAGTTCTCAATCAATTGTCGCAGATTGAAGATGCAAATTTACAATCTCAACTGGCTTTGATCTTTCCGGAACATCAATTGGGTGATCATTATCGTTTGCCCACTGATGCTGAGTGGGAATTTGTTATTAGAAAAAGAGGATCTGTTATTGGAGGCGAACCTCACGGCATGACGGCTGAAGAATTAAAAAATGTAGCCTGGTTTGAAGATAACTCTTTTGGGCACACACAACCTGTAGGTAAAAAACAACCCCATATTATCAATGGCAAACCAATTTATGATCTTATTGGAAACATCAATGAGTGGGTTTCTGACTTTTATATGGATGACGTTCAAGGGGGCATAGATCCTCAAGGGCCTCTCTTAGGATTGAGTCATGTTGTGAGAGGTTTTAATTATTTGAGTGGGTCTTCGGACATGATGTATCGGACCGATCGACGAGGGAAACCCACTTATGTAAGAAATGAGACAATAGGTTTTAGAATTGTCAGATCAAAACGATAATCTATTTTAACTTTGGTCGAGTTCAATTTGAGAACCCTGAAATATTAATTTAACAATTCTAAATATAAGACATTCGTCCTAGAAAATTCTAATTTTAATCAAGTTTTCAAAATTAAATCCGAAGAGTCTCCTGCACAGGAGATTCTGAATGAAAAATATTAAAATACTTGTATGTGATGACATGGTAATGATTCGTTCTTTGGTCAAAAAAGCCCTCTTTGAAGTGGGTTTTAAGAATGTCGTTGAAGCTGTTGACGGCAAAGAGGCCATGGATCTCATCAATCAAGAGCAAGAAAAACAAAGTCCTTTTGATCTTGTTTTTATCGACTGGAACATGCCCTATATGAGTGGGGTTGAGGTCGTTCAGGCCTGCAAACAAAATCCAGATAATGCTAAAATTTCTTTTATTATGATTTCTGCAGAAAGAGATCATAAAAATATCGTACAAGCTTTAAATTCAGGTGTAGACGACTACATCATGAAACCTTTTTCTCCAGCTATTTTGTCTAACAAAATAGTGAAAGTAATCAGCCTTAAACCAAAAGTTGCTTAGAAAAGGGTGAGACAATGACAAATACAAAAACTAAAGATGTATTGTACTGTGATGAAAAAGAACTGCTGGAGATAATGGAAGACAGCGTTCGTGCAACTTTTCAAAGTTTTTTAGGCTTCAAACCAGAAGTGATCCAAGCGGTGCGTGACCGCAAAGAAGCCCTTGGAGAAAAATCAGATGCTCCTACGATTTCTGGTTCAGTCGCGTTTTTGCAAAAAAACTTTGAAGGCACTCTATCAATTAGTTTTAACAGAGAATCAGCGATTCAACTTTTTCAAGTGATCTATCAAGAAGAAATCAATTCTGTGGATGACAATCGAGTTGTTGAAGGCATTGCTGAACTTGCAAATATTATTCATGGAATGGTCAAAGAAAATCTAAACCTCAGAGGTTATGATTACAAAATGTGTTTACCGGTGGTGATCATTGGTAAAAATCACGCCATCTTTCATGATAAAAATAGCCCAGGACTCTCTGTGCTCTTTAAAACTCAGTTTGGCAAGTTCTCTGTAGAGGTGCTCTCTCAAGATCCGGCCGCAAAAGATGTCGCTTAAATAATTAATTAAATAAAAAAAGTAAATAATAGATTACCAACCACAACATATAACGAAAGGTCCGTAAATGAAAACACAACAATGCAGAATTAGTAAAAAAGATTTCTCCGCTCAAGATTTAAAAAGTCTTGTTGATATCAACCCACAATTAGTCACTGTCTTTGGTGGCGTGAGTTACTTTGAAAATCCTGAGTTGGGCAAAAAAATCAAAAGCATTTTGCCAAATGCTCATGTGATTGGATGCTCAACTGCCGGTGAAATCTCTGAAGATGGAGTGTATGATAACAATCTTATCATCACTGCGATTCACTTTAAAAAACCAAACTTTAAATCTTTTTACAGTCATATTTCTAAACTCGAAGATTCAGAGCAATCAGGTGCAAAACTTGCTGAGGGTCTTGTGAATAAAGACCTCAATGGTATTTTTGTTCTTGGTCAAGGCGTTAATATTAACGGCAGTGCTTTGATTTCTGGAATTCGTGCAAAAGCTTCTTCAAATGTTGTGGTAACTGGTGGTCTTGCTGGTGATGGTGGAGCTTTCAAAAAAACTTATGTATTATCTAATGAAATCGTGAGTTCAGAAATCGTTGCAGGCGTTGGGCTCTATGGTGCCGATGTTACAATGAGCTTTGGTTCTATGGGAGGTTGGGAACCGTTCGGTCCTCCACGTAAAGTGACTAAATGTGCAAGCAATATTTTGTTTGAACTTGATGGTCAACCAGCTCTTGAAGTTTATAAAAAATATCTTGGTGACTATGCTAAAGATCTTCCAGGTTCAGGTCTTTTATTCCCGTTTGCAATTTTAAAAAATGAAACGGATCAATCAGGTCTTATCAGAACAATTTTAGCAGTGGATGAAAAAACAGGAAGCCTTACTTTTGCGGGTGATATTCCACAAAATGGTTACCTCCGTTTAATGCATACAAAAACTGCCGGTCTTGTGAGCGGAGCAGAGCAAGCGGCTCAAAAAGCTTGGGGTATGGATCATAAACATCAAAACGAAGAGTTCTCTATCCTTGTAAGCTGCGTAGGTCGCAAGCTTGTAATGGGTCAAGACGTTGATGAAGAAGTAGATGCTGTAAAAACTATTTTAAAAAATAATATGATTACGGGTTTCTATTCTTATGGCGAAATTTGCCCACAAAATGTGATTACTGATTGCAAACTCCATAATCAAACAATGACGATCACTCGTTTTGTTGAGGCGGCGTAATAAATAGGAAAGTCCATGAGAAGTAAGAGATTATCACGACAGCTTAAAAAAATAATCGGTGTCGAAGATATCACTTCAGAAAGTCTCGGCTTTGAAAACGAAGCCGAGCCTTCTTTGAATGAATCCCACGCACAGATTCTTAAAAATCTTCCTGCATTTTTAGATCAGGTTGATATAAATTATGAGCAGTCGGACAAAATGGTTGAACTGTCGAATCGCAGTTTGGAGATATCTACCAAAGAATTATCTTCAGCTAATGATTCTTTGATTCGCTTAAATGCTACAGTGAATGCCATGATTAATAGTCTCAATGAGGGCTTTATCGTTTTTGATAAAGATGGATGTTGCACCTCAATCTCTTCTAAAAAATCAATCGAGTTTTTAAAGCTTGATCCCTTTGAAAAAACGATTTGCCAAGCTTTTAATATCCCGCATGAAGAACAAGTTTTATTTATGGATTGGTATAATTATTTATTCCATCCCAATTTTGACTTTCATGAGTGGGCGGCCACTGGGCCACAACGTTTAATTCACGACACCCTTTATATTTCTATTAAGTACAACCCTATGCATAAAGATGGGGAGTTGGTGGGTGTGATTGTGATTTTAACAGACATTACTTCAGAAATAGACTCAGCTCAAAGAGCTGAAAAATTTATGTACAAAGCAGAGATGATCACAAAGTTTTATGCCAATCAAAAAATGTTTATGCAGGTGATTGATCTCTATAAAAAAGCCATCGAAGATTTTAAATCATATGTTTACGACGTTAAAGTCGATGTGATCCCTAAATCTGAAATTGTGAGAACTCTGCACACTCTTAAAGGGTGCGCGGGAGCCATGTATATGATGGAGCTTTCTAAATTGTGTGATCAATTAGAAACTTCTATTAAAAAGAATTGGACAGATGATTTGCATTTATCAGCGGCCAAAGATTTTGTAGCTTCGATTTCTAATTCGCTCGAGTCCGCTTTAACTGAATTTTATAAAGCTAATAAAGAACTCTTAGGCACTCTCAGAACCTCAAAAGTTGCAGAGTCTAAAAATATCCCGTTTGCTAAAATAGATGCTTTTTGTTCCATTTTAAAAGATCAAGGGAGTTCTGATTTAGTCAATAATTTTGTAGATCTCTTTTTTACAAGTTCCTTTGAAGAACTCTTATTGCCCTTTGAGACGATGGGTTATTCAACGGCTAAAAAACAAAATAAAGAGATTCAATTTGTTTTAAATTGTGATCCCCATTTAAAAGTTTTTCCAGAAGCTTATAAAGATTTTTTAAACTCCTTTGTTCATATTGTGAACAATGCGATTGATCATGGGATTGAAGACGCTGAAACACGCATGTTGATGAGTAAGGATTTAATGGGGACCATTACGATGGATGCTCATATTCTCAAAAACAAAGGCGAAGACGATAAAATTATTTTAAAAGTGATGGATGATGGGGGCGGTATTGATCCTCAAAAAATCCGTGCAAAACTCAGTGAACTGGGTCAACAAGATATTAATGAAAACGATGAGCAAGTGATTATGCACATTTTTGATTTGGGTTTTTCGACTCAAGATGTGGTATCAGAAATATCTGGTCGAGGCGTGGGTTTAAATGCAGTGATGGAAGATGTGACTAAACTCGGTGGAAAAATTAAAATTACATCTGAAATTGGTAAGGGAACAACATTTACTTTTGAATTGCCTCTGATTTTACCAGAGGCGAATGAAGAAACTCGTAAGATAGTTAAAAAAGAATATTATAATAATTAATATCAGGGGTTGAGACTTGAAGTTAGTGAGCCAGAACACAAATTTTTTTAACGAGATTAAGGATTTGGAATCCCAATATCCTCAGCTCTCTGTTATTGAATTAAATGGTTCAAACTCTACACCTATTGATACTCAAAAACAAATTCCAGAAGAATCAAAACAAATTATCGGTGTGGCCGAACATTGCGACACGATTCCCATGCTCACAAGCTTGATGTCAGGTCAATGCGGTGCTGTGGTTCATAAAGAAAATCCTGATTATGTGCGCGATTTTAAGCGAACTGCTAAGCTTGTTGAAAACCGCGATGATTATTTTTTAAAACCAGATAAATTATTTTTTGAAGGTGTCCCTCGCTTTAAAAGAGTTCCCTTTAGTTCTACTGCAGATAAAGGAACTGTTCTGTGTGAAGTGGATATTTATTGCCAACTCTTAAATAGTAATTTTTTAACAGAATCACTTCAGGCAATTTTTGAAGAGCTCTTTATGAATGCCATGTTTGATGCTCCTCGCGAAGCGAAAGCTTCAGATTTTGCGCGCACAGCAGAGTTGATGTTTGGAGATGATGGTCACTCTTTAGTGATCTCTTGCTTAGATCAATATGGTTCTTTAAAACCAGAAAAACTCCTCAATCGCATTCTTAAAATTGAAGAGTTTGGGGCTTCGCAAATGATGAATATGGATTCTTCATTGGGTGGAGCAGGCATAGGTTCAAGTATTCTCTATGCTTGTAGCTCGAATCTTATCGTGGGTGTGGTTCCCGGAAAGCACACACGTGTGAGTTGCATGATCCCTTTAAAAACCAATCGCCGCAAATTTGCGGCCCTTAAAAAAAATATCCAAGTCATAGTTGGCTAACATCTAAAAAATCTCATTTATATTTTTAAATTTTAAAATGTTTCATTTTGAGACTTATTTTTGATTGAGAGGATATGTGATTCAATAGAAGCCATTTCCGACCTTCTCCATAGAGGAAAATCTGAATTCAAGTTAAAATTAAATGTTAGGCATTGCAGATATTTTTAAAATTTAAAGTTCTCATGGAGAAATTAAAATGAATAAGGCACGTTTTCAGATCATTTTATTTTTGTTCTTTAGTTTATTGACTTTGCAAGCTTGTAATAAGAGCAGTAATTTGGCAGTGAATAACTCGGGGAGTTCTTCTGGAGGATCAAATTCTTCGGCTCTGATTAATTCCCTGACTCAAGAGTTGCAAGCCAAGTTAGTGGCCTCGGGTATGTCTGCCACTCAGGCTGAAATCGTTGCCAGTTCGGCCAAGCAATCTGCGATACAAGGAACCAATGTCACCATGTCTGCAAAAATGGGAATCAGAATGTTTAATGCAGAAGATGCCCAAGACATTATGATTGTTCATCCTTTATTCAATCAGGGAGCTGTTCTCGCTCTTGCAAATTCTGAGTTTAGCACTCAAGATAAAATTGCGGCCTTAGAAAAAATCATGTCAAGCACAACAGATGTTCTTAATGGTCGCACTCTTGATTTAAATACAGAGCAAATTAAAAAAATGATTCAAGACTCCAGTGAAGCCTCTGTTAAACAATTAGGTTTAGTCGGTTTGCAAGAATCTGAATTAAGCACAGCGGCCAGCAAAATTGGAGAAAAAATCACAGCTCATTTGGATGATGCGGGCTTAGTTCCAGATGATGTGGTTTCAGCAGTCGAGTCTGTGAGTAAGGGAGCAGTCAAAGGGATTCAAGAATCGGCTTTATCGGATTCTCATAAAGAGTTATTAACTCCTCAAGTAGCAGATGGTTCGATTAAAGGTTTAAGTGCCACACAAATTCCGTTAGATAAATTGGCATTACCGATTACGAATATTGCTGTAGGTTCGATCAGTGGATTGGAGAATTCAAAATCGGATTCTTCTAAAATGCCAGACTTTGCAAAAAAATTAGCTGAGGCAGAAGTGAAAGCTTTGCAAAATACTGTGACTGATCCAGAAGAAGTCGCCCGTTTGACAGAAAATATCACTAACGGGTCTATGACAGGAATTAAAAATTTACCTAGTTTAAATGCAACAGATAAAGCCCTTTTTGTTGATAAAGTCAGTCAGGGTGCAGTCGGTGCCTTGCAATCGTCTACTTTAAGTGAAACTCTTAAAAATTCTGCTTCTGAAAAAATGATCACCGGGGCCATGAATGGATTAAAAAATTCTGGAATGAATGTGCAACAGCTCACGGATATGAGTCAGTATGTAGCACAAGGTGCGGTCAAAGCTGTAGAATCTTGCACGGCTTGTGCTTCTGATGACACTAAAAAAAGTGCGTTTATACAAAACATGGCTTCAAGTTCCATGGCCTCACTCAGTGTTTTTAGTGATATGACACCAACTCAAAAAGCTGCGACTGCAGAAAAAA